>JAUWOR010000004.1:0-140357 GCA_030612025.1 Dehalococcoidia bacterium
TGGACCCCTCCACAAAAGCTATTTCATAGTTATCCTCCCTTTCTGTTTTAGCCTCCCTAAAATTGACGATATCTACGTGGTTCAGTAGCTCCACTAATTCAGTGTCAAAGTTGAGAACCTCAAGCTGGCAGCCTTCACAACCAGTAAAATCGAAAAAACCTAACTTTGGTTTCATCTAGATCGCCTCCCTTAATTTCTTGACCTCAGCATAGGTGAAGACCGGTCCCTCTTGACAGACATATACGCCATTGATCTGGCAATGCCCACATTTACCTATGCCACACTTCATCCTTCTCTCCAGAGACATTATTATTCTTTCATCAGGGATGCCTTTTTTGTGGCATTCAGCCACCACAAACTTGTACATCACTGGCGGCCCTACTACGACGGCGAATATCTTTTCGGGGTCTATATGAACTTCGGAAGAGAGGGTAGTTACTACTCCCACATGTCCAGTCCATTCTTCATCGCCTTCATCCACTGTTTCCAAAAGCTCCATGTCTTCTCTTCTATGCCATTTATCCAGCTCGTTGACGAACATGCGCTCCCTCGGATTCCTGCAGCCCGACAGGATGATAAGCCGGCCAAATTCACTTCTTTTGTCTAGAATGTAATTGATTAGAGAGCGTAGAGGAAATAGACCAATGCCTCCAGCTACTATCACGATGTCTTTACCCTTAAGATTATCTACAGGGAAGCCATTGCCGAAAGGTCCTCTAATACCCACCGTTGCTCCTATATCCAGGTTATGTAGGGCATTGGTTACATTGCCGACGTTTCGTACTGCTAGCTCAAAACTGCCTTTCTTTGTTGGCGAGGATGAAATTGATATAGGGGCTTCGCCAATACCAAAAATGGAAAGCTCGACGAACTGACCGGGCTTATGACCCAATTCCTTGCCATCCTTCAGCCTGAATTCAAACACTTTCTCCCTCTCAGCTATAGGCTCGACTCTTATTAGTTCAGCAAGGTGTGGCAGATAGATAGATGCCTGTGGAACTGCTTGACTAATCATATTACTTACTCTCCTCCTTTAATCTATTAAAAGTCTCAGCCGGGCTGGCGATCTCGGCAAGACAGGCGGAAGCACACCTTCCACAGCCAACACAGCCTAGCTTTCCATACCTTTCCCAGATATATTTTCCTTTGCGGTACATACGGTGTCGGAATCGACTTTCTTTGTCTCCTCTGAAATTTCCTCCTCCGGCTACCGCGGCAAAGTCAGCTAGCATGCAACCATCCCACTGGCGATACCTCTCACCTTCTTTGAGATTAAGGGCGACATCATCCTGAACATCAAAACAAAAACAGGTTGGGCATACCACGATGCAGGAGCCACAACTGAGACACCTCTCACTTTTCTCTTTCCACCAGGGGCTATCCCAGGATTTGTCTAGCAGTTGTGGCAACTCTTCAGGCGAAATATTAAGGGTTACTTTGTATCGGGCGAGCGCTTTTTGCCGCTCGCTGTTGCGCTGTGCTAATTCTGCTTGAGTTGCCTCTCTTGTTTCAGCATATTTCGTAAGTAGCTGTTCTCCCTTGCTGCTGCCAATAGCTACCACATAGCTATCGCCGATGTCGGTTAGCATTAGATCAAAGCCAGTCTCGGTGGTAGCTGTGCCCAGGCTAGGGCAGAAAGCATTGGGATTGGGGTTTAAGCAATCAACACCGATTATCACAGCCTTTTCTCTCTTGGAAAGATAGTTGATATCTGGGTTAGTAGTTGAAAATGCTACATCCAGAAGTTCAATAGCTTTAATATCGTAAGGGTGGACACCGAAAAGAATTAGCGGCTTAGCCTCAACAACTGGCTTAACTTCAGGTTCTTTACCTAATTCAAACTTAATAAGCGTCTCTTTTGGGGGGAAGAGATACATTTTTGGTGGCAATAGCGTGGTATCATAATCAAGACACAACTCACCAGTTTCAATGAGCTTGTCAAAAGCATACTTGCCATCTTTCCTTTTTGGCCCTATTACTTCAGCCTCCGCATTGATGAGATTGTCAACAAACGGCGCCATGTTTTGTTTTTCTATGATTTTATTTTCCATTTACCCTCCTTTGTTTATGATTTTGCGGGCATTGGTTTCCACCTCGTTCAATAACCATGAGCACCAATTTTCTATTCCCATGCCAGTCTTACAAGAAAGCTCGAAGAATTTGACCTTTGCATTTAGCCCTTCAGCAGCGTGCCGAAAGGCAAGAATATCGAAATCAAGATAGGGGAGAAGATCTAGTTTATTTATTATCACGGCATCGGCATCAGCAAAAATCATGGGATATTTAGTGGGTTTGTCATCACCTTCAGGCAAACTGGAGATCACTACTCTTCTATGTTCCCCGAGGATGAATTCAGAGGGGCAGATAAGATTGCCCACATTTTCAATGAGAAGCAAATCTATGTCCTCTAGCGGCAAACTCTTGAGAGCGCGGCTAATCATATTAGCAATTAGGGTGCAATTCTCTGACATATTTCTTGTGGTTATCTGGACAACTGCTACTGCCTCGTTTTTAACCCTTTCCGCATCCAGAGTTGAGGCCACATCGCCTTCGACAACTGCAATTCTTAGTTTATTCTTCAGCTTAGCCAGGGTTTGCAGAATAAGGCTTGTTTTGCCGGCACCTGGAGCTGACATAATATTAATAGCAAAAACTTTGTGCTTGTCCAGAAGACGCTGGTTTTGAGAGGCTATAGACTCGTTGGCCTCCAGAATGTTTTGTATAACTTCTATTTTCCTCATTCCACCTCTATGCTTTCTATATATAGCTCACGCCCTCCAGCTATTTCCACACTCTGGCTTTGGCATTTAGGGCAGGTCCATATGGTGTCTTGAGGGCAAAAAACAGTGGAGCAACTTCGGCAGCGAAATTGAGCTGGTGCCGATTCAAAGTGAAGAACTGCTCCTTCAGCAATGCTATCCTTGCTGAGGAAATCAAAATAAAATTCAATACAATCAGGCACGAAACCTGACAACTCGCCAATAACTAAGTTGATTTTAGTAACCTTGCTAGCTTGCGCCTCTTTAGCTTTATCTAAGGCAATATTGACAATACTTTCCGTTATCCCCAGCTCATGCATTTCATACGATTGTCAAACAGCGTGGTATTATAGCTTACTTTAACCTCAAAATCTAGCTATTGATAAAGAAGCAGCAATTGGCTTACAGAATAGGCAAATATCTCTTAAGCTCGTAGTCAGTTACTTGGGTGCGGTAGTCGTCCCAATCTACCTTTTTGTTGTGGATAAAGGTATTAAAAACATGTTCCCCTAAAGCCTTTTTCACTAATTCGCTACCCTCAGTAAGTTTTATAGCTTCATATAAGCTGCCGGGAAGTGTACCTATCCCCCCCTCTTGCCGCTCTTGCTCAGTCATTTCAAAAACATTCTTTTCCACAGGTGGTGGCGGTTCATATTCCTTCTCAATTCCTTCCAACCCAGCAGCCAGCATGACACTAAAAGCTAAGTAGGGGTTGCAAGCGGGGTCGGGAGACCTGAATTCAATTCTGGTAGCGCTCTCTTTCCCTGGTTGATATTCGGGTATTCGGATTAAATCAGCTCGGTTTCTCCGTGCCCATGTAATGTATACCGGTGCTTCATAGCCTGGAAGGAGGCGTTTATAAGAATTCACCCACTGGTTAGTAACAGAGGTGATCGCAGGTGCATGTTTTAATAAACCAGCGACAAAATGTTTGGCTATCTGGGATAGATGATGAGGATCATTATTATCAAAGAAGGCATTTCTATCACCTTTGAATAGCGACATGTGCACATGCATCCCACTACCATTTACACCAAACACTGGCTTGGGCATAAAGGTGGCAAAAACACCATGATTTTGAGCTACTTGTTTGACTACCAACTTATAGGTCATCACACTGTCAGCCATAGTCAAGGCATCGGTGTAACGTAAGTCTATTTCATGTTGGCTGGGAGCAACTTCGTGGTGGCTATATTCCACACCGATACCCATTTCCTCCAAGGTTAGAATCGTTTCTCTCCTGAGGTCGCTGGCTATGTCTGGGGGGGTCATATCAAAATATCCCCCTTCATCTAAAGGCTGAGTTTCCCTAGAGTCCTTGAAGTAAAAATACTCTAGCTCTGGTCCCACGTGGAAGGTATAGCCCATATCAGCAGCTCTCTTTAAGTTTCTTTTCAGCACGTACCTTGGGTCGCCTTCAAAAGATTGCCCGCCAGGCCAGTAAATATCGCAAAACATCTTGGCTACGCCTTGATGTTCCCTTGGACGCAAAGGAAGGATTTGGAAAGTGATTGGATCAGGTAGGGCAATCATGTCGCTCTCATCAATACGAGCAAAGCCTTGAATAGATGAACCATCGAAGCCCAGCCCTCTTTCTAGAGCGCCTTCCAATTCCTCCACAGTGATGGCAACGCTTTTCAAGAAACCCAGAATGTCAGTGAACCAAAGGTTGATAAATTTGATATCTTGTTCCTTAGTTATTTTAAGGATATGTTCCTTAGTCTCGATTCGCTCCTTGATAGTCATCAATCCTCCTATTCTTCGGAATAACCTGCTGCTATCAAACCACAAATTAGAGCTAAAATCAACAAGACCATCGCCATCCACGTTGTTCAAATGTTAAAGCTAAGCAAGCCTCTACGTTCATAGTATTACACCTGTGCGTAAAATCGTGAGAGGCATTACCATAGAGGTTCTTTGAAGAGAAGTTCAAGGTAACAGTAAACTGTTGCCAAAATCGATTTTGGCAAGAGACTAATGGACTACTACTGGATTAAAGGATGGGTAAGCCCTCCGTCTAAGAATGTTTACTTAGGCGTTTAAGGAAATGAGAGTAATTAAGCCTTTCATTAGTATTTGCTATACCCATCCCCGAAGCTTAATAGCTTCAGCTACTTTGCTTACTGCCCCATATAGGCGGCTGTCCTATTATCAACGCCTTCCTTTTTCGCCAGCCCATATACATCATAGAGTGCCTTGGTCATCTTTTTGTCCAATTTCTCATATACCTCTTCCTCTGGCCAGTAGTATCCATAGTTATTCTGAACCCACTCGAAATAAGAAACTGTTACTCCGCCAGCATTGCAAAGAAAATCTGGAATCTGGAAAACGCCTTTCTTAGACAGGATTTCATCTGCTTCCAGCGTTACCGGGCCATTAGCAGCTTCAGCAACTACCTTGGCATTTACATTGCTAGCATTTCCTCTAGTTATCTGATTTTCCAAAGCCGCCGGTATCAAGAAATCACACTCAAGGCTTAAAAGCTCCTCATTTATTATCTGCTTTGTCCCCGGAAAATCAATAACTGAGCCTGTTTTATCCTTGTGCTCCTTTACAGCCTTGTAATCTAAGCCCTCCTCATTCAAGATACCGCCCTTAGAATCGGAGACCGCGATAACACTACATCCTTTCTTTGTGAGTAGACTGGGAAGATTGTATCCAGCATTCCCATACCCCTGAATAACTACGGTAGCACCTTTGAGATCAATGCCTACAATCTTTGCCGCTTCCCTTATGGTGTAGACCACGCCCATGGCAGTAGCGTCTCCTCTACCAAGAGAGCCTCCCAAGGGAATAGGTTTTCCCGTAATCACGCCTGGTACGTTATAGCCTGTTATTTTACTGTATTCGTCCATCATCCAGGCCATAATCTGTGGATTTGTGTAAACGTCTGGTGCTGGTATATCCTTCTCGGGACCAATGAAACTACATATTTGATCTATATATCCCCTTGATAACCTTTCGATTTCTCTTTGAGACATTTCCTTTGTGTCGCAAATAACCCCTCCCTTTGCACCTCCGTATGGGATGTCAACTACGGCACACTTCCAGGTCATCCATGCTGCCAAGGCACGAACAGTGTCTATGGTCTCTTCCGGATGAAATCTTATTCCCCCTTTCATCGGTCCTCTGGCATTGTTGTATTGAACCCTGAACCCCTTGAATATTTTTGTGCTGCCATTGTCCATCTTCACAGGTATGGATACCCACAATTCCCGCATCGGCTCTCTAAGAAATAAATGTATCTGTGGATCTAAATTTAATTTCTTCGCTGCTTTATCCAATTGCGCTTGGGCTATTTTGAATGGATTTAATTCTTCTGTCATTCTCCAACTCCGTTTTATGAAATTTTTAAATAAACCCCCATTATATAGCACCAACTCAAAAAAGGAAAAATGCGAATTAAATCACCTAAAATAGAACCGAAGGAGGAGTTATTAAATCATATAAAATCTAACCGAAGGTACTTAAAATGTGGTCTGGTTAATGCTCTAAAGGAGGTTAAGCCAGGCTATGGAGAGAATGGATATGCACTCAAGGAATGAATATCTGAAAGTAATAAGGAAGAGTTACATCAAGGCAGGGAGCAGAAAGGGGAAGACACAAATCCTGGATGAATATTGTCGTAATACGGGTCAGACGAGGAAATATGTCATCACGAAGATACATAAGGCAGAATTAAGGCCCAAGCAGAGGAAGAAGAGGAAAGAGACATACGGTGGCCAGGTCAGAGCAGCCCTGGCCAGGATATGGGAAATCTTTGACTATCCTTGTGGTCAGAGGCTCAAGCCTCTTCTTGAGACGGAATTGGATAGATTAAGATATCTCGGTGAGATTGAAGTGCCAGACAATATAGCTTTGAAGCTGAGTATGATAAGCTCTGCCACAATTGACAGGAAGCTTAAGCATCAAAGGGAATTTTTACACCTTTCAAGGGCAAAAGGTGGCCCTAAACCAGGCTATATTTTAAGGCAGAAGATTCCTATAAAGCTTACCGAGTGGGATACCTCCATAGTGGGTTACTCGGAAATAGACCTGGTCGTGCATTGTGGCTCTTCTACCCTTGGGGAATATGTGAATACATTGAGCACGACGGAGATATCCTCTGGATGGTGGGAGGGAGAGGCAATCATGGGCAAATCTCAAGAGTATAGTTTCGGGGCATTGAAACAGATAAGGAAGAGGATCCCCTTTGACTGGAAAGGCATAGATTCTGACAATGGATCCGAATTCATCAATCAGATTTTGTACAAGTATTGTCAGAAAGAAAAGCTGGGATTTACCAGGTCAAGGCCAAACAGGAAGAATGATAATGCCTACATTGAACAGAAGAACTGGACTTATGTGAGGAAGATATTTGGCTACCTGAGATACGATACTTATGAAGAGTTAGCTATCATGAATGACCTTTATCATAATGAACTAAGGCTATACAAAAACTTCTTCCAGCCGGTGATGAAGCTGAAAAGCAAGGAAAAGGTGGGTGGCAAGGTAAAAAGGAAGTACGAAGATTCGAAGACACCATATCAGAGACTGATGGAATCGGGCCAAATTCGAGATGAGGTAAGAGATGAACTCAAGGATATCTACCTCAGCTTAAATCCCGCCGCGCTCAAGAGAAATATCGATGCTAAATTAGCCAGGCTGTATAAAGCTTACGCCATGAAAGGAAAAACCCGACAGGTTAACCCATACAAAAAGTTATCGCCTCATTCGGTACGATCTTATGTGATTCAACAACCTGCAGTTGGGTTAGCTAGTTAAATGATTTGACACGTAATGAGTTTTTCCTTACGTCTTTACTGATATACCTCTTTCCTTCAGATATTGCTTCGCTTGGGATATTGAAATCTCCCCGAAGTGAAAGATGGAAGCAGCTAAAACTGCCGATGCCTTCCCTATTGCTACAGCTTCATAAAGGTGCTCTAGCTTACCAGCACCACCTGAAGCTATTACCGGTATGGTAACAGCTTCAGCCACAGCTTTAGTCATCTCTAAATCGTAGCCTTCCTTAGTGCCGTCAGCGTCCTTGCTGGTAAGCAGGATTTCACCTGCTCCTAGCTCCTCCACCTTCTTTGCCCACTCAACAATGTTCATTCCTGTGGCCTCGCTACCACTTTTGACTACTACCTCCAGTCGAGGGAGATCACTCCCCAGTGGATTTTTCCTCCCATCAATAGCAACCACTAATCTATCCTTGCTAAACTCCTTTGTTGCTTTGCTTATAAGCTTAGGATTCCTCACAGCAGCGGTATTTATCGAGACTCTGTCTACGCCCAGATTGAACAAGACTTTAATATCCTCGATATTTCTAATCCCACCTCCTACGGCAAAAGGGATAGTAACCTTTTCCGCTACCTTCTTGACCCATTCCAGCCTTGTCCCTCTATTCTCTACGGTAGCGGTGATATCGAGGAAGACTAGCTCGTCGGCGCCTTCTCGACAATAAGCCTCTGCTGCCTCCACTGGGTCTCGGGCATCCCTGAGGCTTTCAAACTTCACCCCTTTAACCACTCGCCCATCTTTGACATCAAGGCAGGGTATAATTCTTATCCCTTCCAACTAAATCCTCTTCTTAAACAATGCATTTTTATGTAATTACGGGTATATTCCCCTAGTGGACATAGCAGATACCACTTGCCTTACTGCTAACATATAGGCGGCAGTTCGCATATCTGTTTTTTCAGCCTGGCTAGTTTCCAATACTTTTGTAAAGGCGTTAGTCATTATTCTCGTTAGCCTATCGTTTATTTCCTCCTCCTCCCAGAAGAAAGATTCTATGTTCTGTACCCACTCAAAGTAGGATACTATCACCCCTCCTATATTGGCCAATATATCGGGAATAACAAATACCCCGTTATCGTGAAGAATCTTAGCTGCTTCAGGGGTAGTTGGCCCATTGGCGCCTTCCACAACGATTTTCGCTTTTACCTGTGCTGCGTTGGCTGTAGTTATTTGATTTCCTAGAGCTGCTGGTACTAGGATGTCACACGGTAGCGCCAATAGCTCAGCATTGGCAAGCTTGGCGTTGCCATTACCCATAGCTTCACCACCCTTGAAACCGATTACAAATCCCCCACCTGCTCCGTTTCTGTAATTGAGCAAGGCCTCTATGTCTAGGCCTTTCGAGTTATAAACGCCGCCTTTGACATCGGTTACTGCTATGACTCGGCAGCCTTCTCTGGCTAGCCACCTGGCTGCTGCGGAGCCTACATTACCAAAACCTTGGACCGCTACTGTAGCCCCCTCGAGGCTCATGTGTTTTTGCTTGGCTGCGAGTTTGGCAATCACCGTGCAACCACGGCCGGTGGCCTCAAACCTTCCCTTGCTACCACCTATGCTGATAGGCTTACCTGTGACCACTGCTGGAACAGAATAACCTTTCGCCATGCTATAGGTATCCATAATCCATGCCATAATTTGAGGACTTGTGCCTACATCAGGAGCTGGGATATCGCTTTCAGGACCTATTAAGATCGAGATCTCCGTGGTATAACGCCGAGTTAATCTCTCCAGCTCAGTTCGAGACATGAGCTCTGGATTACAGATAACAGCTCCCTTGGCACCACCGTAGGGTATATTGGCGACCGCGGCCTTCAGTGTCATTCGGGCTGCTAAAGCTCTAGTCTCATCCAGAGTAACATCGGGGTGATAGCGAATTCCACCCTTGGCCGGCCCACGGGTATCATTATGCTGAACTCTGAAACCAGTGAAAATTTTTACTGTCCCAGCGTCCATTTTTACGGGAAAATTAACTATTAATTCGCGCTCACATTTTCCTAGCCGCAAACGATACGCATCCTTGACATTTAGCCGTTCACAGGCGGCATTAATTTGACTCACCACCGTTTCGAAAAGATTGTTTTTTGCAGTGCTCATAATAGCCTCCTCCTTTAGTTTAAAGATTGCTAACGATTAAATCTTCAATTGTTTTCTTCCACCCTTCAGGGCCGATCCCTGGTACTTTATGAACATTAGCTAAATCTATTTCCTCCCATAGCTTATTCGGCTTCTGAACCAGCACCGGGATATCCACTGCAGCTAGCATAGGCAAATCGTTTTCACTGTCACCTATGCCGATAGTTTCCACACCACCAAATTCTTGCCTAAATAAGCGAGTTAAAATCCGAGTAGCCTTGCCCTTATCATTTCCTCTCATAGCAGCATAATATCTACCTCCATGAGTATAGCTAAGTCCCGCCTCCTTAATCTTGTTTAAGGTTAAATTTTGCCTTATTTTATCACCTTTTAGCTTAAAGGTTTCATCATACTCCCTTTGTTTTGCCAAAGTGGCAAATTCCAAACTTAAGCCACTATCCTCAGCCACTTCCTCGACACTCATATCTCCAAAACCTTTAATAGTTGTGCCTGTTTCCATTTCAATTCTTTTTAACGCCTCCCTTATTTGCTCGTAGGGAGTGCCCAACTCAATTACTATATAACCTGGGGTAATTTTATGGTGTTCAAAAGGAAGGGAGAAATAATTTTCGGGGATAAAGATAGCTCCTCCGTTCTCCACTATGAAAGGATCGTTTATGCCTAGTTCTCTTCGATATACCTCTTGCTCCGCTCTTGTCTTAGCAGAGCAGAAGATAAGTGGTATTTCCTTCCTGCGGAGCAATTTCACGGCATCCATGGCTTGGTGATAGGAATAAGTAATAGGATCAAGTAGAGTTCCATCGAGATCGGTGAAAATCACCCGTTTCATTTCAAATAAATTAACATATAAATTACCTTGGGGTCAAAGGAACCCGTGGTGAATCGCGGGACAGTGATTTGCCACTGGTGAGATATTTCTGCTACCATGTTTTCGTTCCGAAGGAGGCGAAAGGTGTTTATAGAGAGTCCGAGGTATACGGAGCGTTTTGGCTCAATCAGATTAAATCATGTGCAAAAGGTAATAGCTTTAGACTCAGGGTTGAAAAGCGAATTACCTCCTCATGGTGCTATGGGGGTAATAAAAATAAATGAGGAAACAATTAAGCACTTTGAGGACAGGATGGCGATTGTCATTCCAGTTAAAGATGAAAAACTCAAGCTTATTGAGGGAGTGGTTAGCGGAGTGCCACATGATTGTCTGGTAATAGTAGTTTCCAATAGCCAGAGGGAAAAAGTTGACCGATTCAGAATGGAAGGAGATGCCTTGAATCAGCTTTGTCGTTTTACCGTCCGTGAGGCTTTGATTGCTCACCAAAAAGACCCTGCTATCGGCGAGGCTATGGGGGAAGCTGGCTATGATGACCTTTTGGGTACAGATGGATTGGTGCGTGATGGCAAAAGTGAGGCTATGCTAATAGGCTTGCTCATGGCCAAGGCGGCAGGGAAAGAGTATGTCGGCTTCATTGATGCCGATAATTATTTTCCGGGGGCAGTATTGGAGTATGTGAGAAATTACACCGCTGGTTTTAGCTTAGCTCAATCTCCTTATAGTATGGTGAGAATATTATGGCAGTATAAGCCCAAGATTTCAGGAGGGTTATTCTTCAAGAAATGGGGAAGGGTATCGGAGGTTACCAATAAGCACTTGAATGATCTGATATCCACCAAGACAGGATTTGAAACCGAGGTTGTGAAAACAGGTAATGCTGGGGAGCATGCCATGAGTATGAAGCTGGCAGAGATTTTGCCTTATGCTTCAGGATATGCTGTGGAACCCCAAGAATTAGTATCTATCTTCGAAGATTTTGGTGGTATCTTGCCCACAAAGAATCTTAAGGCGATGGAACAGGGGATAGATATATTTCAAATTGAGACCAGAAACCCTCATCTGCATGAGGAAAAAGGCGATGAGCACATTCAGGAGATGCTATTAGCTGCCATGAGCACCATTTATCATTCACCTCTTTGTGGAGCGAAAACAAAGCAGGCGATTTTAGCAGAGTTAATTAAGCAACAAATTCTTAAAGAGGCTGAAGAACCTCCTCCTGTTCAGCTTATTAGCCCGCTAAAGAGAGTGGATACAGGTAGATTTATAAGCCACATGCGAGAGGATTTTAATAAATATAGTGTGTTAGGCTAAATTCTAAGAAGGAAACCTCATCCTATCCAAGAAATACCTTATCTTTTCCCTTTCAGGCTTGTTAAGCAAACCTTTTTCGTATGCTAGCACGTCAAAGAAGAACTGCACGTTCTGGGGGACTTGCCAAAGGGATTTTTGTGCATATCGATAACCATATCGTTCAGAACTACCCAATTTCTCAGTGGTAATTTTATCGCTCGAGTAACCAATACTCTTTACTTTATTTGCATTGAAACCATTCTTCTTGGCTATTTCATCCAGTACGCTGTGAACACCAGTACCATGCTGGGCGGCATCTTTGCTCCTCTCAGCATATTCAGCGGAAATGCCTATTCTTTGAGCAAGCTGGCGATGTGGATGTTTCCCTAGGTGGTCATCTTCACAGATTACTTTCAATTGCGGGGCTACACTCATAGCTAACATCACTACTTTCGCATCGAGATAAGGGAACATCATCTCAGCGCCATGTGCCCTAGCTATTTTATTCTCACGGTCTAAAGTTTCTATATCACCTCTGGAAAGGTCTTCCCGCATCCTCTGGGAGAGCCCTTGAGAGCCTTCTTGGTTTAGAACTTCAGGATACCAGACATAGCCTCCCCATAATTCATCTGCTCCCTGACCAGAAAAAGTAACCTCAACCCCATCCTGGATGGCTATGTCCAGCGCAGCATAGACACCAATGCCAGCTTCAACCTGGACAAAATCTCTCTCCTCAACTGCCTCAATAACTTTGGAGGTATATTCCTCTACTTCGCCAACACTCAATACTTTCACTTTATGATTAAGTCCTGTCTCTTTTGCAAACCTTCGGGCAAAGTCTACATCTATAGAGTCAGCAAAACCGGCAGTATAAGCAATTATTTTTATTCCGGCTGGAGAACCGATATCATGTACTAATTTAGCTAACAAGCAACTATCTACACCTCCTGATAGTAGTATCCCTACTTTATCTATGCCACGTAATCTCTTTTTCACCGCTGAGTAAATTGCCTCCTGATAGCGATCCACAGCCTGAGTCATATTTTCTATTTCGATTTCCCCTTTTTCTATGGGCCAGGCTTTCTTGATCTTTATTCCTTCTTGATCAAATATAGCAAGTGTGCCAGCTCGAAGAGGTATAACATCGTCAAGGCCTATCTGCCATAATGCCTTCTTATTGGAAGCAAAGGACAAAAGCCCATCGCCTTCAGCAAGATAAAGGGGCTTTGTGCCTAGAGAATTTCGGGCTATCACCGTTTGCTCAGGGCTGCTAACCGCTAAAGCATAATCGCCATCCAAGTACTTTAATGCCCTTCGCACTTTATCTTCCAGACTACCGGGTAGTTCTTTAAGCAGACAAACTATAATCTCAGTATCATTTTCGCTTGTTAAATAATGGTTTTCCTTGAGCCTGGATGCCACTTCATGAGAGTTATAAAACTTGCCATCATACATAAATACTAAATTGCTCTCAGGGTCTATGTAAGGTTGCTGAAGAGGCTTTTTGACGATGGGCAAAGATACTTCAGCTAAAACTTTGTTTCCATTTGGACTTCCAACTACAGAGTTAATTAGCCATTGATATCCCTCGCCCTCCGGATTGGTCTTGGTGATGGATTGGGGATGGAACGCTTCCAATATAGTGGCCAGTTTATCTGCTAAGTCTTCATCTTCGCTGAAAACCCCAGCCATTTGACCCATATCGTTAACCTCCGCTTTTTAAGGTTACACTAACTTAATTTGAAGGATATCATAAATCTGGTTGCTTTAGCAAATGTTACCCAGCAGGAAAGTTGACACATATACTAGGGTAAGATAAATTGAGGATTAATGAAGGCTGTTATCTTAGCTGGTGGGGAAGCAATTAGACTGCGTCCTCTTACTTGTAGCACAGCTAAAATAATGGTCCCCATACTAAATCGTCCTTTACTTGAGCATCTTATCAATTACCTTAAAAAGCACAGCATGGTTGATATTATCATTGCCTTGGGCAAGCAGGTTGAACAGATTCAGAGTTATTTTGGCGATGGTAGCAGGTTTGGCGTGAGAATAGCCTACTCGGTGGAACATTTTCCCATGGGAACAGCAGGGGCAGTGAAGAATACTGAAAGGTTTCTGGATGAGTCCGTCATTGTGTTTAATGGTGATATCTTCACGGATATTGATCTAACCGCCATGGTGGATTTGCATTGCGAGAAGAAAGCTAGTGTAAGCATAGCCTTGACGCCTGTAAAAGATCCTACTATTTACGGAGTGGTAGAAACGGATGCTGGAAATAGGGTTAAGCGCTTCACAGAAAAGCCAAGTCGGGATGAAGTAACTACTAATATGATTAATGCCGGTATTTACATTCTGGAGCCGGAAATCTTAAACTACATTCCTCCTAAAGTCTTCTTCACCTTTGAACGCAACGTCTTTCCTGCCGCCTTGGAAAGGGGACAGGCTATCTATGGCTATCCGTCTGAGGCTTACTGGATTGATATAGGAACTCCAGAGAAATACTTAAGGCTAAACCACGATTTACTCCCTCGCTATATCGGCGACAAAGGAGTAGAATTTGAGGGCGAAAGCGTAGTTCACCCCCAAGCTCAAATCGAAGGACCAGTGATAATTGACCAAGGTTGCTTTATTGGCAAGAATTCTATAATAAGAGGACCAGCTGTGATAGGCTCAGGATGCCAGATAGAAGAAGGTGCCACAGTGGAAGGGGCAGTATTATGGCAAAGCTGTAAAGTTGGCAAAGGGGCTAAGCTTAAAAACTGTGTGGTTGCCTCCAATTGTTATATTGGGGATGAGAGTGAAGTTTTGGATGGCTGTGTTTTGGGTGATAACGTAAGGATTGAGAGGGGGAATAAGCTATCTCAGGGCATCAGAATTTGGCCCGATAAATCTATCGAGCCAGATGCCAGTTCATTCTAAGAGAGAGTCAACCCTAAGGCTGGAGTGTGCTAATTAACGAAGTAATTTTTAGGGTTAAAAATAAAGGAGCGTGAAATGAAGACAATATACTTAGTGCCTCATACCCATTATGATGTGGCCTGGGCTTTCTCTAAAGAGGATTACCTTAAAATAAATGAAGAGATCCTAAAGGGAGTCATGAAGCTAATGGAGGTTCCAGAATTTAAGTTTTGTCTGGAGCAGACCTTTCTGCTTCAAGAGATAGAAAAGAGAAACCCAGAGCTTTGGCAAGGCTTGAAACGGATGGTGGCGGAGGGAAAGCTTGAAATAGTTGATGGGCAATATCTCATGCCTGATACTATGCTCCCGACGGGTGAAGTGCTAGTAAGGGAAATACTCTTCGGCAAGAAGTATTGTCAAGAGAAATTTGGTATTGAAGTTCCTGTAGCTTGGGCAGCGGATAGCTTTGGCATGAATGCCCAGCTCCCTCAAATTTATAACAAAGCGGGATACAAATGGCTAGCATTTAGAAGAGGGGCAAAGGCGGAGATAACACAGAGCGAATTCATTTGGAAAGGCCTGGATGGGTCAACTATCTTGGCTCACTGGATGCCCCTTGGCTACAGAGCTGGCCTTAACCTAGATAGATTGGAGCAATCATTTAGTGACCTTGATAAATATGCTGCTACCTCTCATATCCTCATGCCCTGCGGCAGTGGCTCAATGCCTCCACAAGCAGAAATTCCTCAAGCGGTAAGGGATTGGAACACCACGCATCTTGGTATTGAAATGAAGATCGCCACCCCCGAGGAATTTTTCCAGGCGTTGGAACAAACCAAAAAGAAGTTCGAGGTTGTGGAAGGGGAACTATATGACAATGAGCTTGTAGATGTATTTCCACAGGTTTGCACCAGCCGATTGTGGATAGTGCAAAGCTCTAGGGAATGCGAAGGCTTACTTATGGCTGCAGAGGAATTTGCTACCATCGCTTGGCTGCTCGGAGCTGAGTATCCCGCTTCTGAACTACATGAGGCCTGGGAAAATATTCTTTTTATCGCCTTCCATGACATCATTACTGGCTGTGGGGTGGATGAGATTTACGAAGAGGTAAAAGAGATTTGCTCTTCCCTTAAAGCAAAACTTACCGATCGCTTAAATCAATCCTTGTCTTATATCGCCGGAAAGGTTGGCACTGGTGGTGAAGCGCTCCTGGCATTCAACCCTTTGCCCTGGAGAATGCGGAATTGGGGCGAAGCTGAGCTAAAATTGCCCCCGGGGTATGAGGGTGTCCCGGGGATAAAGGAAAGAAAAGAGGTAGAGAGCGAGGTTATAGAGATAGGAAAAAGTGAAGAAGATAAGATTGAAGGAGCAAAAATAGGCTTTACCTGTGACCTCCCACCTTTGGGTTACAAAGTGTATAAGCTAACCCCGCCCCCGTGTCATTATGAGCCGAAGGCATGGCAAGCCGAAGGTGGGATAAAGGTTGAAGGGGAAAGCGTAGAAACTCCGTTCTATAAAGTGACTGTGAATAAGGAGACCGGCATAATCGAGGTCTCAGATAAGAAAGGCGAACTTTTGGTTAGGGGAAATGAAATCTTTATCGATGATGAGATAGGTGACCTTTACTATCACCGCTCTAGATTTGCTGATCTTATAAAGAGCGAATCTGGAGAGGGGCTTAAATACGGAAGTTTTAAACCCAAGAGCTTCAGGATAGAGAAGGGAGTTTTGCAGGCGAAGATAATTTTCGAGGATGAGTATTATTGCCTCACTTGGCCTTATAGGTTAAAGGAAAGGTTTCCCCCCATGCTTTATAAATATAAAACGCTGGATATCCATAAAGAGGTTATAGTTTTCCGAGACCTTCCCCGAATTGAGTTCATCACTAGGATTGAGAATAAATATCCTAACATAAGGCTCAGTGTTAAGTTTGATACGGGAATGGAGAGGAAAGTATATTTCCGGGAGACACAATTTGGGGTTATCCCCGAGCCGACAGAATACTTCACCAGCAGAGAAGAAGGGTTTAAGCCTTCAGGAATACCTAATTTCCTCAGCTGGTTTGACCTGAGCGATGGAATAAGGGGGATAACCTTTATGAACAAAGGGTTGCCAGCAGCTCTGATAATGAAAGGCTCCGTCTTCATCAGGCTTTTGAGAAGTGTCTATGGGCTTTCCGCTGATGGAATAGCTGGCCCCCTAGTTCCTACCCCGGATGCCCTGGAGCTTAGACCTTACCTCTTTGAATATGCCCTTCAGCCTCATGAGGGTGATTGGAGGCAAGCTAAAATGTACAAGCAAGCTCAAGATTTCCATCACTTGCCTTATTGTATTCAAGCAAGCTCCCAGGGAGAGCTCCCGGAAGAATTCTCCTTCGTGAAACTTTCC
The DNA here is from genome assembly GCA_030612025.1 of Dehalococcoidia bacterium. Classification (GTDB taxonomy): domain Bacteria; phylum Chloroflexota; class Dehalococcoidia; order GIF9; family AB-539-J10; genus 20-14-all-45-10. The sequence goes on from JAUWOR010000004.1 coordinate 17,044, forward strand.
CCCGATAACCTTATCCTCTCAGCGCTTAAAAAGGCTGAGGATAGTGATGAAGTAATCTTAAGGTTCTTTGAAACGATCGGAGAAGCTACTGTGGCCGAGCTTGAGCTATTCAGGGTGATTAAGCGGGCTGCGGTTGTCGACTTGCTAGAGCGGGAGCTACACGAACTCAAGGCAGATGGTAATAAGTTGCGGTTAGAAGTTAAGCCCTTCGAGATAGTAACCTTAAAGCTTAAACTTTAGAGGTAAGATTTGGGTTCGGGAGGGCAAAGTGGGAATTGATATTAAACTCGCCCGGTGGCTTGCTTAGACATTAAATAGAAAGGTAATTACGTTGCCATCCTGGACGACGTAATTCTTACCCTCCATTTTAAGCAAACCCCTTTTCCGTGCCTCAGCTAAATTGCCACATCTCTCCAAATCACTATAGCTAATTACCTCAGCGCGGATAAACCCTCTTTCCATGTCAGAATGAACCTTTCCTGCTGCCTTTGGTGCCGTGATACCCCTGGGGATAGTCCAGACTTTTAACTCGGCAGAGGCCGTGGTGAAGAAGGAAATTAGCCCTAGAAGGCGGTAAGAAAGGTTGATAACCCAATCAAGCGCTGGTGTAGTTAGCCCCATGGCTTCACGGAATTCCTCAGCCTCGGCGTCGCTGAGCTGACCTAACTCCATCTCTAGCTTGCCACATAGAGCCACTACAGCAAATTGGGGATAAAGTGACTTTATCTCACTTTCCAATTGCGAAGCTCGGGGTATTTGTTCCTCCCCAATGTTAAGGACGGCCAGCATCGGTTTAGCGGTGAGAAACTGGTAAGTAGACAGTATTTTGAGTTCATCTTTAGCTAAGCCTTGCTCTCTGATCGGCATATCTTTTTCTAATGCTGTCTTAATCTTCTGCAGCAAAAGTTGTTCTTTTGCCAATAATTCGCGTTCCGGTGCTTTAGCTCCCTTTAAAGTTACCTCTAGCCTATCCAGCTTCCTTTCAATGATAGCTAGGTCGGAGAAGGCAAGCTCTAAATCTAAGGTAGCTATATCTCTCTTAGGGTCTACGCTTCCCTCAGGATGGGGTATTTTTCCGTCTTCGAAAGCTCGAACTACTTGGAGCAGGGCATCAGCAGTAGTCAGATAGCTCAAAAGTCCTCCTCCTATTTCCTCCTTGCTGCTAAAAGCTTTAGGTGAGCCGGCGATGTCTGCGTAGCTTACTTCAGCGGGAACTGTTTTTTTAGGATGGAATATATTTTCTAGTGCTGATAATCGTGAGTCAGGCACTTTAGCCACACCTATATTCGGGGTCAGAGAAGGGGAATAAGCGGCAACTTCAGCCTTGCCTTTGGTTAAAGCATTAAAAACTGTTGTTTTGCCGCTCTTTGGTAGCCCGATGATAGCAATTTTCATATTTATATTTTACCACATTTATGCCTTAGCTTCCCCCAAAGGAGTTTGCCCTGTGATAGAATACCAAAGGATGTTTTATATTCTTTATGGTCAGGACGATTTCTCCCTTAATCGAGCTTTAGAGAGGGTTAAAGCTGACTTAGGCGACCCACAAATGCTGGCAGTTAATACTACTAAGCTGGATGGCCAGCATTTAACCTTAAGCGAGCTTCAGGACAATTGTAATGTTGCTCCTTTCTTGTCTCCATATCGTTTGGTTATAGTCGATGGCTTACTGAAGAGGTTTGAGCCGAAGCCAGGCAAACAGCGATTTAGTAAACGTGCCGTCACTAAATCCGAAAACGCACTGGGGGAAGGTTTGGTCTCTTATATTAAGCAAATGGCACCAACCACCGTGCTGGTGCTAGTTGATGATAGCAGAATAAGTAGTCATAACCCTTTGTTAAGGAAGCTTTCGCCATTGGCTAAAGTGAAGACTTTTCCTCTGCTGCGAGGTAGGGGGTTAGCCGCTTGGATACAACAACGAGTAAGCGAAGAGGGTGGTAGTATCACCTCTGAGGCTGTGGGTTTGCTCGCTGAACTTATAGATGGAAACTTATGGGCGATGAACAATGAGCTCCTGAAGTTGCTTCTCTATACCCAAGGACGTCCTATTGGTGAAGACGATGTTAGACAACTGGTAAGCTATGCACAGGAGACTAACATCTTTGCCTTGGTGGATGCCATCGTCGAAGGTCAAACTGAAATAGCCCAGCGGATGCTACACCGGCTCTATCAGGAAGGCATCGCAGCGACCTACATTCTAGCCATGATTACCAGACAATTCCGTTTAATAGCACAAGCTAGAGAGCTGGATTTGGGGTTATCTCGGCAGCAAATTCAAGATAAATTAGGCTTAACCTCAAACTACGCTCTGGATAAAACACTCAGTCAAGCCAAACTATATGATTTTGAGCACATAAAGCGAGCTTATGATAAGCTTTTGGAAACTGACCTAGCCATAAAAACTGGCAAATACAATGACCAATTAGCCCTGGAACTTTTAGTGGCTGAGCTTGCCACCTCCCGAGTTTAAGATGGCTGCCTTCTCATTTATTGTGCTCGCTAGCTTTATTTTGTGTTAGCATCTATGCTAACATACCCGATATTGAGACTCAATTGATAGCTAAGCTAATATTTTCCCGAATCAGAAAGGGTGATGACAAATGACTGGTGATGAACTTAGGCAGTTTTTTCTGAGGTTCTTCGAAGATAGGGGTCATAAGATCATCCCTGGTTCATCCTTGATTCCTCGTGGAGATCCTACCCTATTATTGACTACCGCTGGCATGGCGCAATTTAAGCCTTACTTTTTGGGATTGGAGAAGCCTCCTAGTCCACGGCTGGTTTCTTGCCAAAAATGTTTCCGTAATACTGATATAGATTCTGTTGGCGATACCAAACATCTTACTTTCTTCGAGATGCTGGGGAATTTCAGTATTGGTGACTATTTCAAAAGAGAGGCTATTGCTTGGGCTTGGGAATTTGTCACTGAGCACTTAAAATTACCGAAAGAGCGGCTATGGGCAACTGTTTACCTTGACGATGACGAAGCTTTTAACTATTGGCGGGAAGTAGGAATTCCAGCTGAGAAAATATTGCGCTTTGGGGAGGAGGATAATTTCTGGGGTCCGGCCGGTGATTCGGGGCCTTGCGGGCCATGCAGCGAAATCCATTACGATTTAGGAGTGGAGGCTGGTTGTGGTAGGCCTGAATGTAAACCTAATTGTGACTGTGGTCGCTTCTCTGAAATCTGGAATCTGGTATTTACTCAATATGACCAGAGTCCTGATGGTAAGCGTACTCCGCTGCCTAAACCGAATATTGATACTGGCATGGGTTTGGAAAGGACTGCAGTGGTTATGCAAGGCAAATATTCAGTCTATGAGACAGATCTTTTCTTACCCCTCATTCAAAGAATTTGCCGATTAACAGGCAAATGTTGTGGTAAGAGTGATAGTGATGACCAAGCTATTAGAATTATCGCTGAGCATGGCCGTGGTATTCCCTTTCTTATTGCTGATGGTGTTTTGCCCTCCAATGAAGGTAGAGGCTATGTTTTACGGCGAGTGTTGCGTCGCGCCTCTCTTTTTGCTAGAAGGCTGGGTTTGGATAAGCCTTTCCTTAATGAAGTTGCTGAGGTAGTCATTTCTCAAATGGGTGATATATATCCTGAACTGACAACCAATCGAGATTTGATTAGACAGGTTGTTAAAGATGAGGAGGGGAAATTCTATGAGACGTTAAACACAGGGCTGGGAATTCTTCAAGACGAAGTAATTCCTTTAAGGCAAGATTATCAAAAAACCTTGAGCAAGTTAAAGCAAGATGTTGAGTCAGATCTCAAAAGTTTTCGCCCTAACGTTCCAACACAAACAGTCGTTACACAAGTAATCACACGTGTAAAAGGAGTAATAGCTACAGATGTTACTAAGGTAGGCCACGGATTTGTTATGTTGGGCACAGTCAAGTCTTGGAGAAAAGCTATCGAGCAGTTAGTTAAAAAACTAAATGAGTGTATAGCTAATGGTGCAGTTCGTGAGTTAATTGAGGAGCTTATCCATGATAGTTTCGAAGGGATTAACAAAAGTGTGAACCAAATTTCAGGCCTAGAAGTATTCACGCTTTATGATACTCATGGCTTTCCACCAGAGTTAACTGCAGAGATTGCTAAAGAAAAGGGGCTTTCCATAGATTGGGAGAGTTTCCAGGCTGAGATGGAAAAGCAACGAGAAAGGGCCAGGGCAGCCCAGACTTTTGTTAAGACGGCGACAGCTAGGGCGAGAATTGTTAGCCCCACGACGCCGTTTATTGACTATGCTATGAGTGCCTCTCAGTCTAAAATCCGTGAACTAGTGGTCGGAGAGCATTCTGTGGTGATTGCCTCTCAAGGTGATGAAGTTGACATAATTCTAGACAAGACCCCTTTCTATGGCGAGATGGGTGGGCAAGTAGGGGACACCGGGGAGATAAGCGGTAGCAAAGGAAAAGTGGTTGTTACAAATACCATTAGAAGCCTCTCGGACGTAGTAATCCATCAGGGAAAAGTTATTGAGGGCAGTATATCCGCTGGTGATGAAGTAGAGGCCGAAATTGATGTTGCCCGTCGTCTGGATATCGCTCGCAACCATACCGCTACCCACCTTCTCCAAGGCGCTCTAAGGCAAATATTGAGCCACCGCGTTTCTCAGAGGGGTTCACTAGTAGAGCCAGATAGGCTCAGGTTTGACTTCTCCTGGCGAGCAGCAATAACTGAGGAGCAACTTACACAGATTGAAAGAAGGGTTAATGAGAGGATACGCCAGAACTTGCCAGTGAAGCCCAAAATGGTTCCATATAAACAAGCTATTGCTGAAGGTGCTATCGCTTTGTTTGAGGAGAAATATGGGGAGCAGGTCCGAGTGGTGGAAGTTGGCGAACCAGCGATAAGTAAAGAGCTTTGTGGTGGCACGCATGTTAAATCAACCGGGGAGATCGGTTTTTTCCTTATAACGGGCGAAAGCAGCATTGGCACTGGTCTGCGGCGCATTGAAGCGGTGACCGGGAGTGGAGCTGAATCCTTGGTTGAGAAGCGTCTTGCTACTTTGCAAGGTGTGGCCGAGGAGACAGGGAGCTCACCCGAAGAGGTTGACAGTAAAGTAAAAGCACTTGTTAGTGAACTGGAAAAAGAACGCAAGCATTCTCTTTCATTAGAGAGGGAATTATCACGGAGGCTAGCAGATTGCCTGCTGGAGCAGACACAGCAGGTTAATGGTGTAACTGTCCTGTCTGCTAAGGTGCCGTCGTTAACTATGCCTGTCCTCAGGGAGATGGGTGATATATTGCGGGACAAACTAAAGAGCGTCATAGTAATTTTAGCTACCATTTATAATGGCAAGCCAAATTTTCTGGCTATGGTTACTCCTGATTTAGTAGCTAAAGGATTCCATGCTGGTGACATTGTTAAGCAGGTGGCTAAGCTAACTGGTGGTGGTGGTGGCGGCAAAGCAAGCATGGCTCAAGCAGGCGGCAAAGATGTGGCTAAGGTTGATGAAGCTTTGAATCTGGTTAAAAACATCGTTGCCAGCCAAGCTAAGCGAGCTCGGCAGGTCTAATATGCGCAGCCTGGGATTAGATATTGGGGATAAAAGGACAGGAGTGGCCATAAGTGACCCTGAAGGTCTTCTGGCTGTACCTCTAACTGTGATCGTTAGCCAAAGCGAAGAGGCAACTATAGGTGATATTGTCAAACTTGTGGAGCAGCATAGGATAGAACGTATCGTAGTTGGTCTGCCTCGCTCCTTAAGTGGTAGCCTTGGTCCACAGGCCGATAAAGTAACCGCTTTTGTCGAGAAACTTCGAAATGGCATTGCCAGCCGAAGCCCTGAGCCCTTCAGTTCCTTCAGGGTGACAAAAGGGGATTGTCATTCTGAGGGAGCGAAGCGGCCGAAGAATCTTGCCCAGGGTGAACTCCGCACAGGGGCAGCGAAGCAATCTCGTCTTACCTCAGTTGACATACAACTATGGGATGAGAGGTTCTCCACTGTAGCTGTTGAGAAATTGATGGTTAAGGCTGGCACCAAGAAGAATAAAAGGAATGAACACCGGGATGCTTTGGCTGCTGCCTTTATTCTTCAGGGATTTCTTGACAGTTGTCATTCTGAGCCCTTCGCCTCTTGTCATTCTGAGGGAGAGAAGCGACCGAAGAATCTCACTCAGGGTAAACTCCGCGAAGAATCTAGTTAATGCCAAAGTTCATCGGCCTCATCGGTTATCCCTTAAAGCATTCCATCTCCCCATATTTTCAGCAGGCGGCTTTGGATTACTACCACCTTGATATTCGCTATGAAGCCTGGGAAACTGGCCCACAGAAACTTGAAGCTATAATAGCTAAATTAAGAGAGCCTCGAAAGCTGGGAGCTAATGTAACAGTCCCCTATAAAGAAGCAGTGTTACCTTTACTGGACGAGGTTGATGAGCTGGCAAGCTTGATTGGCGCTGTCAATACCGTAGTTAAGAGGGATAATAGACTTTTGGGTTTCAATACCGATGCGCATGGCTTTATCCAGGCATTAAATAAAGAAGGACATTTTGAAGCTGAAGGTAAACGGGTGGTGATTCTCGGTGCTGGTGGAGTTGCCAGGGCAGTGTGCTTTGCTTTGGTGCAGGAGAAAGCAAGTTCGCTCATTATTGTTAATCGCACTCCGGCGCGGGCTAGGGCATTGGCTGACAGCTTAAGAAGCCATATTAGAGATTCTTCCCTACGCTCAGAAGGACTGAAAACTGAGGTCACCACTTTGTCTTGGCAAGCTCTAAATTTGGGTAAAACTTTTGGCCGCTGCCATTTAATAGTCAACTGCACCACTATAGGAATGAAATACAGTCCTCAAGAGGGGCAATCGCCTTTGAGCCTTGCCGTGATTCCAAGCGGTGTTTTGGTCTATGATCTGGTATATAACCCTTGTCCAACGCCTTTATTGCTGGTAGCAGAAAAGGCAGGAGCCAATACACTTGACGGACTAGCTATGCTAGTATATCAGGGAGCCGCCTCATTTGAGTTATGGACGGGAAAGAAAGCCCCAGTTGACATAATGCTTAAAAGGGCAAGGGAAGTAATAGGAGGAGAAAGATGAAAAAAGTAACAATTATTGCTTTGGCTATGTTATTGCTAGTGGCGATGTTGATTCCTACTAGCTGCATTCCAGTAGGGGATAAAATTGCTGTGATTCCTCTCAGCGGGTCTATTACATCTGAAGGCGGTTCCCTCCTTTTTGGTCCCACTATCACTCCTGGGTCAGTGAGGGAACAACTGGGTAGGGCAGAGAAGGATATTGCTGTGAGAGCGATTGTTCTTCGCATAGAGAGCCCTGGTGGTGTAGTAGCGCCTTGTCAAGAGATTCTAAAGGAGATAGAACGGGTTAAGGAATCAAAACCAATTGTGGTTAGCATGGGGAATATGGCTGCGTCTGGCGGCTATTATATCTCGGCTGAAGCTGACAAGATTGTAGCCCTTCCAGGCACACTAACTGGAAGCATCGGGGTTATCTCCCAGATACCAAATGTTAAGGGGCTTTACGATAAACTGGGAATCGAGATGCAAACCTTCAAAGGTGGGAAGTATAAAGATATGTATGCTGGATTGAGGGAGCTAACACCCGAAGAGAAGGAAATTATGCAACAACTGGTGGATGACTATTATGAGCAATTTGTTGCGGTAGTGGCTGAAGGTAGGGGGTTGAGCAAAGATGAGGTCAGGAGTTTAGCTACGGGGCAACTTTATACCGGTGCTGAAGCTAAAAAGTTAGGGTTAGTTGACGAACTAGGTGGGTTGGATACCGCCATAGATTTGGCAGCAGAGCTAGCTGGTATTACCACTCCAAAAATAGAGTACTACGAACCCCCGAGTAAGTCCTTATTAGAGTCGCTTCTAGGAATTAATCTGGATGGCTTAGTTTATGCCATCCAGATGAGATTATTGGGATTAAGTGGGCAGGACATAGTCCTGTTGCAGACTTTAAGCCATATTTATCCTGAGCCACAATATCTTGCCTCACTCATTCCTCTCGCTTGAGGGGAGAGGTTAGGTGAGGGTGAAGGAAGCTAATGGGACAATTTCGCTTTATCACTGCTGGAGAATCCCACGGGAAGGGATTGGTAGCCATAGTTGAAGGGATGGTAGCCGACCTTCCCTTGGAAGCGGAATATATCAATAAAGAACTCAAGCGTCGCCAGCAAGGCTATGGACGCGGTCCCCGCATGGAAATAGAACAAGACAAGGTAGAAGTCATCTCGGGGATTCGCTATGGACTCACTATAGGCAGCCCCATCGCTCTTTTTATCCCTAACCGAGATTGGCAAAACTGGCAAGAGCAGCTAAGCATCACTCCTCTGGAGAAAGAAACTGAGCCCATAACGCGTCCTCGCCCGGGACATGCTGATTTGGCCGGAGTGACTAAATATAGCCTGAAAGACATCAGACCTGTAATGGAAAGAGCCAGCGCTCGAGAGACTGCTGCCAGGGTAGCTGCTGGTGCTATCGCCAAAAGGTTTCTCGAGGAGCTCGGCATTGTTATTCATAGCCATACCATAGCTATTGGCAGCGTAAGAATGTTATTGCGTGGCAATTCCCTCCGTCATTGCGAGCGAAGCGAAGCAATCTCTATAAATTGGCAGCGGGTTGAGGCTTCCCCAGTCCGCTGTGTTGACGCCGAGGCAGAAAAGGAAATGATAGCCGCTATTGATAAAGCCAAAGCTGAGGGAGATACCTTAGGAGGCATTTTTGAGCTAATCGCCACTGGTGTGCCTATTGGCTTAGGCAGCCATGTTAGCTGGGAGTGCCGACTTGATGGCAGAATTGCCCGGGCTATAATGAGCATCAACGCCGTGAAAGGAATGGAGATTGGTGCTGGATTTACTCTAGCTAAAATCAAAGGCTCACAGGCTCACGATGTTATTGAACCCAATCCTCCATCTGTCATTGCGAGGGACTCTCCTTCCTCGTCATTGCGAGGAGCGTCAGCGACGAAGCAATCGCTCCCTTGGCACCATGCCACCAACTATGCTGGTGGCATCGAAGGTGGCATAAGCAATGGCGAAGACATAATAGTCAAGGCGGCAGTCAAGCCTATTGCCACTTTAGCTAAGCCATTGCCATCTATAGACCTTCGCAGCGGTGAGGTAGCCAAAGCCCACTATGAGCGCAGTGACATCTGTGTTGTTCCTGCGGCGGGGGTAATTGGCGAAGCGATGCTGGCTATTGTTCTTGCCGATGCCTGCCTGGAGAAATTCGGCGGGGATAACCTAAAGGAAACCCTGGCGAATTATCATAACTACATAAGTCATATCTCTTTATGGAGATGAGCAGGCAAGTGGCTAACATCATTATCACTGGTTTTTCTGCCACCGGTAAATCACTGGTGGCTAAAGAGGTAGCTCAGCGGCTAAATTGGAATTTCATTGATACCGATGATGAAGTAGTTAAGTTAGCGGGCAAATCAATTGATGAGATTTTTCAGCAAGATGGGGAGGGCCGGTTCAGGGAGCTTGAGCGGGAAGTAATCAGAAAAGGTTGCCAGCAGAGACAAACAGTTATAGCTATTGGTGGGGGTGCTATCGTTGACCCTCAAAACTATAAATTGCTTGCCCAAAGCGGTTTAATCATTTGTCTTGAAGCTAAACCGGAGACAATTTATCAACGCTTATTCCAAAATGCTACCTATGGCTGTGAGACTGAAGTTCGCCCTCTCCTGGCTACCAACAATCCCCTGGAGCGCATCAGACAGCTTAAAGCTTCCCGGCAGCCCTACTATGCCAGTGTTGACTGGACGATTCATACCGATAGATTAAGCCTTAGCCAGGTGGCTGAGGAGGTGGTAAGAGGGTGGCAATTGCTTCGCTCCGCTCATCACCCTCACCTTAATCCTCTCCCGTCAAGGGAGAGGAAATTAGGCTCGCAGCTAAAGGCTAATAAGGACGTTACTTGTTGGGTGCAAACGGCTACTCAAAGCTATCCTGTTTTTGTTGGCTATGGCCTATTGCAGAAGCTTGGAGAGAAGATAAAAGAGACTGGTTTATCTGGCGTTGTGACCATAATTAGCGATGAAACCGCCTTTTCCATTTATGGTCGGAAAGTGGAAAGTATCCTCAAAAATGCCGGTTTTGCCGTTAACACCTTGGTAGTGCCGCCAGGCGAAAAAACTAAGAATATCAATTCTGCCATTAAGATTTATGACTTCTTGGTGGAGCAACGAATGGAGAGGGATGATATGCTCATTGCCTTAGGGGGTGGCATGGTAGGCGACTTAGCTGGCTTTGTCGCGGCCACTTTTTTACGAGGAATGCCCTGGATACCGCTGCCAACCAGCCTAGTGGCTATGGTTGATGCCAGCATCGGAGGCAAAGTAGGTGTCAACCACCCTCAAGGGAAAAATCTTATCGGTGCTTTTTATCAGCCGAGCTTTGTCTTAGCCGATGTCCAGACGCTTACTACTTTACCTGAACGTGAGTTAACCTCGGGGTGGGCTGAGGTTATTAAATATGGCTTGACTCTGGACAAGGTTTTTTTTGAATTCTTAGAGGCTAATGCTGATAAGCTAATAAAGCTGGAGCCGAATGCAGTTACCCAAGCTATCGTCCGTAGCGCTGCTATCAAGGCTCAGATTGTTAGTGAAGATGAGAAGGAAAGGGGAAGACGCATCATCTTGAACTATGGGCATACCATTGCCCATGGACTGGAAGCAGCCACTCAATATAAGCGTTTCCTCCATGGCGAAGCAGTGGCTATTGGCATGATGGGAGCCGCTAAACTCAGCCGGAGGGTAGGTCTTTTACCCTCGGATATAGTTGAGCGGCAGCAATCCTTATTACAAAAGTTTGGCTTACCTGTCAGCTTTTCCGGGTTAAGCCTGGCTGAGGTAGTGAGAGCTATGGAGCTGGATAAGAAGACTAGAGCCAAAGCGATTCGTTGGGTGCTTTTGACAGATATAGGGCAAACGACAATTCGTAGTGATGTACCTCGGCGAGATGTACTAGCCATTCTTCAGGAGCTATTATGGATGTGATGTTATTGCATGCCGAATTTCCTCTCCCTTGATAGGAGAGGATTAAGGTGAGGGTGAAATTTCCCCTCCCTCTAACTCCCTCCCGCTAGGGGAGGGAGAACCAGCTCTGTAATGGCGGAGTTCATCTCCGCCTCGGTCGGGGACAAGCCCCGACCCTACGAGGTTCACTCCCAATGATGAGAAAGGGTGTCATTTAATTGAATGAAAGCCTCTTATAAGCTATAATCGCCACATAGATTAAGAGGGTGTTTAAAAATGTAGTTGCCCAATTTATTGGGCGACCGTGCCTGATAAATCAGGCAACTACAAAAACTTGGGGGTGAAACATCTCCGAGATGGCTGAAATTGAACCGAGAGGCAAAATTAAACAGCCTGATTAATAAATGGAGGTTATTTTTGCTTAAGAGCCATAGTTGCGGCGAATTACGGAAAAAAATTGCCGGCCAGAAGGTAACTTTGGCTGGCTGGGTGCATCGGCGGCGCGACCACGGTGGTATGGCCTTCATTGACCTGCGAGACAGCAGTGGCATAGTCCAGATAGTGTTCAATCCACAAATATCACCAGAGGCATATCAAGTAGCTGGCTCGCTTCGCCATGAATATGTAATTCAGGTTGAAGGCGAAGTCGTTTCCCGTCCTAAAGGAACCGAAAACCCTAAATTGGCTACCGGGGAAATCGAGGTTATGGCCCAAAAAGCTACTGTCCTTAATCCTTCAGAGACACCACCATTCTATATCAATGAAGATGTGGAGGTTGAGGAAAGCCTTTGTCTCAAGAACCGCTACTTATATTTGAGAAGGCCTAGAATGAGAGATAACATCGTCCTGCGTCACAAGATAGCAAAGTTCATCCGGGATTTCCTCGATGCCAAGGGCTTTATCGAGGTGGAAACGCCCATCCTGATTAAGAGCACTCCCGAGGGGGCGCGAGATTACCTTGTGCCCAGCCGCCTCAATCCGGGCAAGTTTTATGCTCTCCCCCAATCGCCTCAGCAGCTTAAACAGCTCCTCATGGTAGCTGGTTTGGAAAGGTATTTTCAGATAGCCAAATGCTTTCGAGACGAAGACCTGCGGGCTGATCGCCAGCCCGAATTCACCCAGCTTGACTTAGAAGTAAGCTTTGTGGAGGAAGAGGATATATTGCAACTTATGGAGGAGCTTTTTACCTCACTTGTGGAGACCGTTAAGCCTGAAATGCAACTAATAAAGCCCTTCCCGCGCTTCTCCTATAAGGAGGCAGTGGAGAGGTATGGCACGGATAAGCCTGATGTGAGGTTTAGCCTGGAGCTTAAAGACATCTCTGACATTGCGGCTCAAACCGACTTCGCCATTTTCCGCTCCGCCATTGACAACCATGGCAAGGTGAAAGGAATTTGCCTTCCGGGCTGTGCCCATTATAGCCGTCATCAACTAGATGAGCTAATCAATCTGGCCCGAGGTCATGGAGCGGAAGGTTTAATAACCCTGGCCTTCCCACCTGAGAGCTATCAACTGTCAGCTATCAGCTCAGACAAAATTAAGTCAGCGGCGGCCAGACATTTAACTCAAGCCCAGTTAGAAAACATCGCCGCTAAGTTTGAAGCCAAGTCTGGTGACCTTTTGCTCATTGTGGCTGATAAAGCAGGGGTAGTTAATAAAGCACTTGATGAGTTACGTTGTGAAATGGCACGCCGTCTTAATCTAGCTGATGCTAACTTACTGGCTTTTACCTTCGTAGTTGACTTTCCTTTATTGGAATGGAGCGAGACCGCCAATCGCTGGGAACCTATGCATCATCCGTTTACTGCTCTTCGAGAGGAGGATATACCACTGCTTGATACCGAATCAGCTAGAGTCCAGGCCCGCCATTATGATGTGGTGTGCAACGGATGTGAGCTTGGCAGTGGCAGTATCAGAATTCATAACCGCCAGCTTCAGGAGAAAATATTCCAGCTTCTGGGTTATAGTAAGGAAGAAATAGAAGAACGTTTTGGGCATTTTCTCAGGGCATTGGAATATGGAGCCCCACCCCATGGAGGTATCGCTATTGGCCTGGACCGCCTGGTCATGCTGCTCGCTAAAGAGCAGACTATCAGGGAAGTCATCGCCTTTCCTAAAAATCAAAACGCGGTTGACTTGATGTTCGATACCCCTTCCTATGTTGATAAGAAGCAGCTTGATGAGTTGAACCTTAAGTTGAAGCACGAGATTCTTCGCTCGGAGTGATAAGGGATGAGGACTCAGAAGGACAACCCCTTTTTGTCACCCTGACCCTGAACCCTTCGCCTCTTGTCATTCTGAGGGAGGGAAGCGACCGAAGAATCTCACTCAGGGCAGGCTCTGTGAAGGGGGAAGGGTCTCTGGGATTCTTCGCCGAGTTTACCCTGAGCAAAGCTGAAGTGCTCGGAATGACTGGGGATGGGATTATAGTATCTTGCAAAAGTCTCCACATATATTCGTCGTCTTGTAAGGAAAAGAGGCACCATTACATGAGAGGATAAAGGTGAGGGTGAAACCAGATGAATTCCCCCTCCCTCTAACCTCCTCCCGCCAGGGGAGGGAGGATTGTGATGATTTGTGCGGTTAACTATATGGGTGTTTAAAAATGTAGTGCGCGGCTTTAGCCCTGTGTAGTAGCGAAGATTACTACACGGGGTAGCCTCGTGCACGACCCTAAAGGGTCGCACTACGAAAATTAGAATGAGGAATGTAGTTGCCCAATTTATTGGGCGACCGTGCCTGATAAATCAGGCAACTACAAAAATTTGGGGGTGAAACACCTCCGAGATGGCTGAAATTGAACGGGGAAGCAAAATTAAACAGCTTCACTATAGATGACAGGTAAGGTTGTTAAAGGAACTTTAAGGTGTGAAATATGAAAGTAACCCGTGAAAAGCTGGAGAATTGTCAGGTATCGCTTAATATAGAAGCTGAAGCCCGTGAGCTAGAAAAAGCTCTCGAGGGAGCTTACCGCCATTTGGTTAGCAAAGTTTCTATACCTGGCTTCCGTAAAGGGAAGACTCCTCGAGCTATTTTGGAACAGCATCTGGGTAAAAGCACTTTGCTGGAGGAAGCCCTGGAGCGTCTCGTACCCCAGCTTTATAAACAGGCGCTTGAATCAGAGAAAATTGAACCTATTGCCCAACCACAAATAGAAATTACTCAAAACGAGCCCTTAGTTTTCAAAGCCATCGTGCCGCTCAAGCCTACAGTTAAGCTTGGCGACTACCACAGCATAAAGCTAAAAGCTGAGCCGGTAGAAATCGGCGCGGGGGAAATTGGAGCTGCTATTGAGCAGCTTCGCCAGCAACAGGCAGTATTACTACCTGTAGACCGCCCCGTCCAGCCTGGCGATTTCGTCACCCTGAGCATCGAGGCCACCATTGAAGGCAAGCCATTTCTAAACCATAAAGACCTACTATATCAGGTGGATAGCAATGCAACCTTTCCCTTACCTGATTTTGCTCCAAAATTGGAGGGTGTGAAGAAGAACGAGGAGAAGATTTTTAGCCTTAAAGTTCCGGCTGACTATAGCATCAAGGAATTTTGTGGGCAGGAATGCCTTTTCAAAACCACGGTTAGCGAGATAAAGGAGAAACAATTGCCCCAGCTTGATGATGAGTTTGCCCAAAGTTGTAATTATGCTAATTTAACTCAGCTAAGGGAAGGGGTAACGGCTGATTTGAGAGCTAAAGCGGAACAAAGGAGTCACCTGGAGCTAAGACAAAAAGCTATTGATGCCGTCGTCAAAGTCAGTGAAGTGGACTATCCCCCTATCCTGGAGGACAGGGAAATTGACAGTCTTCTTGAGGATGTGGCACGACGTTTTGGTTACCGGGAGGTGGAGGATTACCTGAAAAGGGTTAGCAAGACAAAGGAGGAGATTAGAGAGGAATTGCGTCCCATAGCTAAGAAGCGAGTTATTAATACTCTTGTCCTGGATAAAGTGGCTGAAGAGGAAAAGGTTGAAATTACTTCCCCAGAAGTAGATAATAAAGTGGAGGAGATTCTTGGGGACGCTAAGGATAAGGAGAAAATGCGGAGATTTCTTGCTTTGCCTCAGGTCAGAGAGTCAATTGGTGAGTCTCTGCGCACCCAAAAGACGATGGATCGGCTGATGCAGATAGTTAGTAGAAACCAAGAGGAGACAAAGGAGCATTCAGCATTAAGCTGAAAACTGATGGCTGAGGGCTGAAATTAATAAACAATAAAGAGGTTGTTTAGAAATGTAGTGCGAGGCTTTAGCCCTGTGTAGTAGCGAAGATTACTACACGGGGTAGCCTCGTGCACGACCCTAAAGGGTCGCACTACGAAAATTAGAATGAGGAATGTAGTTGTCCAATTTATTGGGCGACTGTGCCTGATAAATCAGGCAACTACAAAAATTTGGGGGTGAACCACCTCCGAGATGGCTGAAATTGAACGGGGAAGCAAAATTAGACAGCCTCGTAAAGTAAAGGAGGAGCCAATGGACACAGTATCTCAGGTAATAATTCCCACAGTGACTGAGACGGGTGCTCGAGGTGAGCGTGCTTCTTTTGACATATATTCCCTTTTGCTGCGGGAAAGGATTGTTTTCCTGGGCACACCGATCAATGACCAGATAGCCAATCTCATTATCGCCCAGCTCCTCTATTTAGAAAGGGAAGACCCGGAAAAGGATATCAGCCTTTATATTCATTGCCCCGGCGGGATAATCAGCGCTGGCCTGGCTATCTACGATACCATGCAGCTTCTGCGCTGCCCGGTGTCCACCATCTGCGTTGGCCTAGCGGCCAGCATGGGCACCTTGCTTCTTTGTGCTGGCACCAAAGGCAAGAGGTATTCTTTGCCTAACTCCACCATACATCTTCACCAGGCGGTTGGTGGTGCTCAAGGACAGGCAGCCGATGTTGAGATCGCTGCTCGGGAAATTATGCGCATGCAGGAAAGAATCCGCAATATTCTGGCTAAACATACCGGTCAGACGATGGAGAAAATTGCTCACGATACCGATAGAGACTTTTACCTTGACTCCCAGCAAGCGGTGGAATATGGCATTGTAGACGAGATACTCAGTAAGCCAGAGAAGAAGTGAAGTTCTTGTCATTGCGGGCCGAATTTCCTCTCCCCCTCCCTCTAACTCCCTCCCACCAAGGGAGGGAGGATCACCTCCGTAGTGTCGGGGTTTATCCCCGCCTCAGTGGTTGAGGACGGAGCGGCGTTTGCAAATAAGCGTAGCGCAAGGCTTCAGCCCTATGTAGTAGCGAAGATTACTACACGGGGTAGCCTCGCGCCAGGCAGCGGGGAATGCACGACCTTAAAAGGGCGCACTACGAAAACCAAGCGCCTCCTGTCATTGCGAGGCGAAGGCGTGGCAATCTCGCCTCAAATGTCATTCTGAGCGTGTGAGCCGAAGCCCTGAACGAAGGGAAGGGGAAGAATCTCAAGGTGGGAGAGCGAAACAATCACAGCCCTGTACGCAGCCTTTGCTATAGGTTGAATTGGGGGTATAATTAGGCAAAATGCTTATCTTGCCAAGCTTGCTGAAAGCAGCTTCCATAGCTTACTTGGCCAGCCCTCAGAGGTTCTGGGGCTTGGGCAAAGTAGGCTTAATCACCACTATTGTTGTTTCTGTCATCCTTATTGTGACCTTCGTATGGATATTCCACGGCACTAAGAAGCGAGACTGACTCCTTCGCTTCCTGCCATTGCGAGCCGAAGGCGTGGCAATCCGGCGGGATTTATCCCGGCCTTAGTGATTGGGCACAAGCCCCAACCAAAAAGGTACCCCGCGTCCACCCTATCCCTTTATCTGGTGAGGTAGAGGCGGGGATAAACCACGCCACTACGAAGTGAGATTGCTATGCTTTTGGCTTTCACCCTCACCTTAATTCTCTCCCTTGACGAGAGAGGAAGTTTGGCTGGCTTGGTGAGTTGACATAATATTAACCCAGTTTGGCAGCTTCTGCTCTGACGAGGCGCCGAATTCTCTTATGGATTTCCAGAGGCTGAGCTATGTCTTTCCTTTCAGCCAGCCAGTAGAAATGCTCCCGGTTACCCTTTCCACCGACGCTTTCCTTTTCCTTAACCATTAGCTCGACTGCCTGCCGTTTGCCTCTCTCCCAGGCTTCCAGAACTATCCCTAAATCATCCAGGTTTGTGGATGCCAGGCCCATGGTGGAGTAGGGTAGGGCATATTCATTGGCATTGAAGGCAATGGCTAACCCGCCGACTTTATTCACAGTTTGAAGCATTTTGAAGTCGGTGATGCTATCTCCCACCGCTATCCAATGGGAGAGAGGTTTTCCTAGCCTGGCGGCGAAATGCTCCAGTGCCTCTATCTTGCGTTTCCCACCTACGGGCTTAACTTTATTTATAATTCTCCCTGAACTTGTCCTGAGCAGCTCTTGCCAGTAAAAGCGGTCCAGTGTTTGTTTTATCCTGGCATCGTCTACCTCTGGGGTGAGGGTGATAAATTCCCATTCGGCTCGCTCCAGCAGGGTGAAATCATCCTGGTTTTGTAGCTGGCAAATCTGATCCAGGGGGAAGGAAGTGCAAGCTACATTTTGATCTGGGATTCCCAGCCTTTGTGTGATGGCAAAAGCATATTGCTCATAGCTGGTGCTGATGCAAAATATTTGCCATCCTTGAGATTTGAGCCTGGAGATTAAATCAGAGGCGCCGGGGGTCAATTTAGCTTCTTGCCCCATAGTGGTGATTTGTTTTTCCCTTATTCCATGGCGGGCAAGGAAAGGAGCGATGAGGGCCAGAGTATCTCCGGGCTCATAATCCTGCCTGCCTTCCAGGGTTAACAAATCATCGTACCGGCTGATGACTTCAAAAATCCTACTACCGTGGGGCAACAGCTTCATCAACTCATAGGCATTATCTTGAGGAGCCAGAGGACCTTCAAGGTCAAAGCAGATTAGATTCATCTCAATATTCCCTCCCATCCTTTTGTTCCGTAATCGGGATTGCTTCGGCACTCTGTGCCTCGCAATGACAAGAAGAAAGTATGGCGCGTAATGATATTTTGAGTAGCCATCAGCTATCAGCGCTTCGTAGTGCGAGGCTTTAGCCTCGTGCCGCACATAACTGCACGACCCTGAAGGGTCGCACTATATCTATTTAAGTCGCTATCAGTTTATCTATTTTACTACTAAGGTCATAGCCATCAATTGACCTTTCCTGAGCATCAACGACTTTACCCTCTTTGATGCTGATATTCCCCTGGCTTAGGACTTTAAGGGTGGAGATAATGAGGGGAAACTCCTGGGCAAGCTCATGTTGGCGAATAAGCTGGAATAGCATATTTCGGTCGTCCTTTTGCCAATATTGGTCGAAGGGCTTGCCTTTGATGGGAAAAAAGCAGTAGCTGACTACAGGTCCTCTATCCAATTCGGGGGTCACCAGGTGCATCATTGCCCCAGCTTCCTCAGCTTTGTCTTCTATCAACTTCCATATTACCTCTTGCCAGCTACCCACAGGTCCACCAGGGGGTGCGGGGTGAAGGTTAACCATGTTGTATTTCTGGCATAGCTCTTCTCCTATGATGAGCATGTAGCCAGCGAGGACACAGAGGTCGGGGGCGAATTGTTCAATTCTCTTATTTACCTCTCTATCATATTCAAGACGCCATCTCTCCTGAGATGGCTTGGCTATGGCCGCAATAACATTACTGTCGTTCTGATTCCTACCCTTATTGTCATTCTGAGGGAGAGAAGCGACTGAAGAATCTCCTCTTCGCTTCACTGGGAGCTTCGGCTGCTCAGGACAGGCTCCGCGAAGCAATCTTAACTTGAATTTCCTGTGGGAGAAACAGATGAGGGGGATGCCATAGCTGTGAACTAACTCGAAGAAGGAGTCGCTTTCCCCTGATTCGCCAGGCTCTCGATTGCTAAAAACGAAGCTAATTTTCCCTGTTATATCGCTGGTGGCGATACTTTCTTGTACCGCTTGCAAAAGCTGCCGTGCTGCTTCATCCCTGCCGGTGGAGAACCAACCAATGTTTAGCAAGACTTAGCTTTACTCCTTTCGCAGTGCGACCCTTTAGGGTCGCGCATACGTTTTTAAACACCTCGAAAACACTTATTTACCTTCACCCAGATGCTAGCGAAGTGAACTAAAGGGTTAGACCTGTGCCCGAATATCTTCCCTCGGGATAAACTGCCCAGGAAATCGCTTGGGCTGTTGAATTCAGGCATTTCCACGTAAGCCCGGCCAATTTCGCCTAAGGTATGAGCATCACTTCCAGCGCTAGCAGGCAGCTTATATTTTAGAGCCAATCGCCAAGCTTTGCTAGAGTTGTTAGGGAAAAAGTCGCGTGAATTAAGAACTTCAATAATATCAACCTGGGATACAATTTCTGGTGATAGGAGATTGCTTCGCTTGCTCGTAGCTAACAAAGAAGGTGAACGGCCATACGGATGGGGAATGCCGACCAACCCACCTTGACTTTTTATTCGGGTTATTGTTTCCTCGGGAGATAATCCCTTGGGGACTTCTTCGATGAGAAATAAACCTATCAATTCACCCATGGAGGTCATAATTTCCTCAGCGATGATTACCTTAAAGGGAGCTATTCCCTTTAGCTTCAAAGCTCCAGAGATGGTGTTATGGTCAGTCACAGCAAGGCAGTTTATGCCTATCTTAAGACACTGGTTCACCATCCCTTCTAAAGGGGTATTGCAGTCCATGGAGTAGCAGGTATGAACGTGTAAATCAGCTTTTATCAACTTGCCCTTTCTAGATATTCCCCACTGCGGGTATCAACTTTGATGATGTCCCCCATGCTAATAAACAGAGGAACCTGAATGGTAATGCCGGTTTCCACCCTGGCTGGCTTACTTCCCCCAGTAGCCGTATCTCCTTTAAAGCCGGGCTCCGTCTCAGTAACTTGAAGCTCTACAGTAATAGGCAACTCTATGTTTACCGCTTCACCCTTACAGGTCAGAATTTCCAGATTTAGCCCTTCTTTGAGGTAGTTTATGCCCTCTCCTATTTGAACTGCGGCCAATGTTATTTGCTCGTAGCTCTCATTATCCATAAAGTAGTAAAGGTCACCATCGTTATAAAGATATTGGACTGAGTGGTGCTCCAGAAAAGCTGGGGCAAATTTGTCGCTGGCCTGAAAGGAGCGTTCAATGACATTGCTGCTGCGGATATTGCGAAGCCGTAATCGAATCTGGGCTGAGCCTCGCCCTATCTTAATATGATGATATTCAGTAATCTGATATATTTCTCCATCTAGCTCTATGGCGATTCCCTTCTTCAATTCCCCAGCACTGATCATATAATGGCCTCCATCCTTTGTAAGCTGTCAGCGTTCAGTAGTCAGCTATCAGTTTCTGTATGAATCCTGTAAGCATGCGTTTTACTTCCACTGCTTGATTATTCAATCCCTCATAAGTTTTTATGTCTAGGTATCCCAAATCTCGGGACTTTTGCCACACTTTTAAGCTTCTGAAATCTTTCATTGTTAAATATTCAGCGGTCAGCCCTCAGTGTTCAGTGAGTTGCTGACTGCTGAAAGCTCATAGCTGAAAGCTATCCTTTCCTGACCTGGTGAGCACTTTAGCTCTGCCTTTTTCTAGAGTTACCATATCCTCAATTCTAACACCACCATATCCAGTGAGGTAAATTCCAGGTTCTATGGTAAAAACCATGCTATCGCCAAGCAAGTCTGATGAAGCGGTAGAGAGTGTAGGGAGCTCATGTATTGTCAGCCCGACACCATGACCCAGACCATGTCCGAAATTATCGCCATAGCCAGCTTGCTCAATAACACTCCGAGCCAACTTATCAGCCTCACTTGCAGTCATGCCTGATTCGATCCTGTCTATAGCTACGAGCTGTGCTTCCAAGACGATGTTATAAATAGCTGATAGCTGATAGCTGACAGCTTTCAGCTTTTTGCCCCAGCATAAAGTGCGGCTAAAATCGCTGCAATAGCCACCAATGCGGGCTCCCATGTCAATTAGCACCGGTTCACCAGGGTGAATTACTCTTTCTGTGGGCTTAGCGTGAGGTAAAGCTGAATTGGGGCCTGAGGCTACTATAATTTCAAAAGGCACTCCCTCACTTCCATTCCGGCGAAGGAATTTCTCAATTTCCCAGGCTGCTTCCCTTTCTGTTACACCTGGGCGAATTATGGATTTAACCTGTTCGAAAGTAGCATCAGTTAGCTCCACGGCCTTTATGATAAGCTCTAATTCCTCTGGCTCCTTTACGGAGCGGAGATGCTCCACCAAGTTAGTGGTGGGAACAAGCTCTAAGTTTAACTGTTTGGCTTTTATCGTTTCAGCGAGCTGGTGATGAGCAGCAAAGGAAAGGTACTCCGCCTCAAAACCTAATTTATGCCACCCTAAATTGGATATCAGGTCGAGAAGCCAGTTATGTGGCTCTCCTTTAATTTGGATGATTTCGAAATCTTGGGTCTCTTTCTTAGCTTGCTCCGTATAACGAAAGTCGGTGGCTAAAAGGGCCTGGTTACCTGAGATGAGCAGCCACCCTGAGGAGCCGGTAAATCCAGAAAGGTAGCGATAATTTTCCGGCTGAGAAACTAAAAGGCCATCCAAGCCCTTTTCGGCAATTGGAGATCGCAGCTTCTGCAATCGGCTTACGGCCAACTTTCTCCCCTCAGTTGGGCTACTAAAGCTCGCAAGGCAGCGATATACCCTCTCCAGCCTAAGCCACTGATTTGCCCTTTGGCTATGGGAGCTATTACAGACTGAGCTCGCCATTCCTCTCGGGCATAAATATTGGATAAATGAACTTCAATGAGTGGCAGCTTAGTATCAGCCAAGGCATCACGAAGGGAAAAGCCATAGTGAGTGAGAGCCCCGGGGTTGATGATTATGCCACTTGCTGAATCCGTTTGCTCCTGAATGAAGTCTATAAGTGCACCTTCGCTATTAGATTGGAAGGTTACCACCTCTATATTTAATGCCTCACCCTGCTCCTTTATCAGAGAATCGATCTCGGCTAAAGTCTTGCCTCCGTAGATTTCTTTGTCTCGCTTACCGAGCATATTTAAGTTTGGTCCGTTAATGACTAGAATTTTCATAAGGCTACCTCCTCCTTGAGATTGTTAGACTGTTTAATTTTGCCTCAGCTTTAAAACTAGATTTTCCTCATCCGGTTTTAATAATCTTCACCCCCAAGATTCTTGTAGTGCGACCCTTTAGGGTCGTGCACGAGGCTACCCCGTGTAGTACTCTTCGCTACTACACAGGGCTAAAGCCTCGCACTACATTTTTAAATGGCCTCTTCCCTCTCCGACTCCAACTTAGCTAGTTTTACTTTATACTGGCAGGCGGTGCATTTTGCCTTGCCGTCTCTATCCAGCACCAAAAGCTTACCACACTCAGGGCAAGGCTGGGGAATTGGTTTATAATTTGTGGCGAATTTACATTGGGGAAAATTGCTGCAGCCATAGAAAACTTGCCCTCTTTTATTGACTCTCTCCACCAATTCGACACCACATTGTGGGCAGGGGATTCCGATCTTGACCATGAAGGGGCGCGTTGTCTTACACTCAGGGTAACCACTACAGGCGAGAAATTTGCCAAACCGTCCCATTTTTACCACCATAGGTCGGCCGCAGTTAGGACATATTTCATCGGTTGGCTTACTCATATCAACTTTAACTATAGCTAATCGAGCTTTACACAGCATATCCTCGAAGGGAGAGTAAAAGTCTCTTAAAACGGGTATCCATTCCTGCTTACCTTGAGCTATTTCATCCAGTTGTTCTTCCATCTGTGCTGTGAAACCAAAATCAACAATCTTTGGGAAATGCTCCTTCAAAATGCTATTTACAATCACGCCCAGTTCGTGGGGATAGAATTTTCCGTCTGCTTTATACACGTAGTCCCTTTCCTGAATAATCGACAGGATGGGGGCGTAAGTGCTGGGACGACCAATACCCCTCTGCTCCAGTGCTTTAATCAAGGTCGCTTCGGTGTAGCGGGGTGGGGGTTGGGTGAAGTGCTGTTCAGGGAAGGTTCCCCAATAGCTTAATCTGTCACCAATTTTCAACTCAGGCAAGAAAACAAAACCTTCTTGCTCCTCTTCATCCTTAGTTTCGCTATAAACGGTTATGAAGCCAGGAAATTTAACCACAGAGCTAGCGGCTTTAAGTAAATAGCCTTGAGATTGCTTCGCTTCGCTCGCAATGACATGGTTGGTTTGTATTTCCACATTGGTTGTGTCGTATAAGGCTGGTGACATCTGGCTGGCTACCATGCGTTTCCAGATAAGCTGATAGAGTTTTAACTGGGCTGGATTAAGAAATGGTTTAACTTGTTCTGGCTCACGGTAAATCTTGGTAGGGCGAATTGCCTCATGAGCTTCCTGCGCCCATTTTGCTTTCCGGGCAAAAACACGTGGCTTTGATGGTAGGAAATCCTCCCCATACTTTTTAGCGATAAAGTCCCTCACTTCAGCTATAGCGGAGACAGCCACACGAGTGGAGTCGGTGCGCATATAGGTAATAAGCCCCACCGAGCCTTCCTCGCCCAGGGGCAGGCCTTCGTAAAGCTGTTGAGCCACTGCCATAGTGTGCTTAGCGGTGAAGTGCAGTTTCCTCCAGGCTTCCTGCTGTAAAGTGCTGGTGATGAAAGGCGGAGCTGGCTGGCGAGCTATTTGTTTGGTTCGTATTGATTTAACGAAATAATTAGCCTTTTCTAAATCGGCAGTAATCTTGTTTGCCTTATTCGCATCGCTGATATTTAGCTTCGTGCCATCGGCTGAGGCTATGAGTTTGGCTCTAAACTTGGCTTCCTGTTCTTCGAGCGGAGCTAATTCAACCTCGATAATCCAATATTCTTTAGGATTAAAGTCCTGAATTTTCTGCTCACGGTCAGCAATCATTCTTACCGCCACCGATTGAACTCTGCCGGCTGAGAGGCCCCTCTGCACCTTCCGCCATAGCAGGGGGCTTAGTTTATAGCCAACGAGTCTATCGAGGATGCGCCTGGCTTGCTGGGCGTTAACTAAATTTATATCAATGGAGTGGGGGGTCTTGAATGCTTTTTTTACTGCCTCCTTGGTTATTTCGTGAAAGACAACGCGACGAATAGGCACTTTATCTCTATCTAATTTAGCTGCGGCAACAAGATGCCAGGAGATTGCCTCTCCCTCACGGTCGGGGTCGGTGGCTAGATAAATAGAGCTGGCTTTACTCGCTGCCTCTTTGATTTCTCGGATTACCTTTCTCTTTCTCTGTGGGATGACATATTTGGGGGTGAAGTCTTTATCTATATTCACTCCTAAGCTTTTCCGAGGTAAATCACGCACATGTCCTAATGATGCCTTAATGCTATAGCTACGCCCCAAAATCTTATTTAGCGTCCTCGCCTTGGCCGGAGATTCAACAATAACTAATTTCTGTGCCATAACCTACCTTGTTTTAACTTCGTGAGCCAGCACATAATTCATATTGCCTACTTGTCTGGCTATTCCCTTCAATTCCAGCATGGCTAGCGTGCTGCTTACCTCCGGTATGGTTAAACCGCTACGACGGCAAATCTCATCTATATGGTTTGGCTCAGAAGTTAGTTGCTTTAGTATCACAGATTCAGTTTCATCCGCTGGCAGGAACTCCTTGATCTCCAGTTGCTGTGTTACCATGGTCAAGTTTAATTCTTCTAAAATGTCAGCAAAGTCATGGACCAGCTTGGCTCCTTCCTGTATAAGGCGGTTGGTTCCCTTACTAGAGGGGGAAAGGATACTGCCTGGGATGGCAAAAACCTCCCGGTTTTGCTCTACTGCCTGATGTGCTGTGATTAAAGCTCCACTCCTTTCTCCAGCCTCCACCACTAATACCCCTAAGCTTAGACCGCTCATAATCCGATTGCGAAGTGGAAAGTTCTCAGCCTTAGGTCTTATACCTAAAGGATATTCGCTTAGCAATGCCCCGCTTTCCATAATAGCTTGGGCTAATTTAACGTTTTCAGCCGGGTAAACAATATCCAGTCCCGAGGCGAAGACAGCTACCGTTCTACCTCCAGCATCTAAAGTAGCCCGATGGGCTATGGAATCAATTCCTCTGGCTAATCCACTAACAATAGTAATTTTGCTTCTTGCCAGGTCAGCCACGATTTCTTCCGTTACTTGCCGTCCGTAGATGGTAGGGCGGCGGGTGCCAACCACAGCGAGGCAGGGTTCATCCTGGGATAAAAGATTGCCCCTGACATAGAGCACCGGCGGGTAATCATAGATTTGCTTCAATCTAGGAGGATAAGAGGGGTCTTCGCAGGCAAGCACCTTTACCTTGTAGCGTTCCAGCTTTTCTATCTCAGCATCCAGGGAAATCTTGGGACGCAGCAGAAGTAAAGCATCTATGCTTCGTGAGTCTAATCCGGCCTGCTTTAACTCGCCTTCCGGGGCTTTCCAAGCGTCCTGTAAACTGCCAAAATGCTCTTTTAGCTGGGAAACCCTCACTCGGCCAACCCCAGGTATTTTGGAGAAGCCTACCCAGTATTTCAGCTCGTTAGCGCTTACCATGGAACTCGAATGGATTGTAGCATAGACGGGGTAAGCAAGGAAGAATGTGTACTTGTTCGTATGATGGCTGCCAGATGGGTTCCCTCCTTGTCATTGCGGGGCACATTTCCTCTCCCTTGAGGAGAGGATTGAGGTGAGGGTGATGAACGAAGCAATCTCAACGAAAGGGGATAACCATGGGATTGCTTCGCGGAGCCTGTCCTGAGCGCCACCAGATTCTTCGCGGAGTTTATCCTGGTGAGCCGAAGCTCTGAGTCCTGACGATAGGAAGGAACCGAAGAGGAGATTCTTCGGTCGCTTCTCTTCCTCAGAATGCCAGAAAGCGAAGGACTCGCAATGACATAAAAACTAGCGGTAAAGAGGCTGACAGTATTACCCGCACCTGAAGGATAATAGACACACACTGATTGCCGTAGCGTGTTAGTCCATGTGCTAGACTAAAAAATTAAACTTTACCTCACTTCTCAGCATAGGTGACAGTAAGGGTAACTGAATACCACTCAATATATTGCTTGATGCAGTTACCGTTAGTTTTACTCGTAAAGTCGGCTCTCAACTGCAGGCGTCTGGGACTAAGCCCCTTCCCGATCCTGCTTACCTCCTCTGTTACATCTATAACTTCCGGGGGGTCCCATATAATGTTGCCCAGTTCCATTTTCCAATCTGCGTAATAACTTGGTAAGTCTCCCGAAGTATCATCACGAATCTGCCATAGATGTAACCCTCGAAGCCCTTCGCGGCCTGGGGCGAATGGACTGGGATCACCAACCACTTCCTTTGTGGTAAAAGTGAGCTTGGCCGCCTTTACCTCAGTGCCTATCAAGCTGTAGAGGTCGAAGCTCCAGAAGGCGCGGTAGCCGACATTATCATCGTCATCTCCGGCCTTAGTAAAAGTATAATGGCGTCCAGTACTGGATACTGTGCCAGTTTCGCTGGACACTGGATCAAAGGTTTCCGTCACCTCAGTCCTCTGCGCGGTAATCGATACACTGCCTATAGTGCCACCGCCCTTACCATCATCAACGATAACTGTAATAGTAAACTCTCCCTCTCTATCTGGTGCTATCCAGGTGACTGTGCTGCCTGACCCGGTAATGCTGCCATCACTGGCCTTCCAGTCGTAGTTGAGAACATCGCCATCTGGGTCCGTGGCAACACAGGTAATCGTCGATTTGCCCTGGGGTGGAATTGTAACCGGGTCGGCGACTAAGCTAGAAATAACTGGGTCCATGTTCTGCACCACACTCATTGTTACACTGGCTTGTGTAATACCACTTTTGCTATCTTTGACAGTAACAGTAATAGTGTAATCTCCGTATTGCTCTGAAGCTACCCAAGAAACTGTAGGTCCAGTCCCGGTGAATTTGCCACCTGTGGTTGACCATTCATAGCTTATAGTATCACCATCTGGGTCTGACGCATTGCATTGAATCTCAATCATGTCTGAGGGATAAGCTTGCGTCTGAGCAGGTGTTAGACTTGAGATTTGTGGTGGTTGATTAGCGCTTGGGGTCGGGGTTGGAGTTGGTGGTGCTGGCGCAGGTTCTTCACTTGGGCCACAGGCACTGCATATTATTATTGTAAGCAGTATAGCCAGAATTACCCCGATTCTTATTTTGAATCTATTCATTTTATTTACCTTCCTTATTGGCGCAAGTTAGCTGAAATTAATTATATCTAAGATGTATGTTTTATACAATGCTAGCGACATAACCTTAGACTCATTATGCTTGAGCAACAGAGCTTGGAGGAGTCTACCCAGTATTTCAACTCATCAGTGGTTAGCATAAAAGTTGAATGGATTTTAGCATAGGCACTGGCTAAAGGATAGCTAAATTAGTTCTTAAAGCTTAAGTGGTTGGCTCCACCGCTACTCTTGCCGCAGTAAGGCGGGCTACAGGCACACGGTAAGGCGAGCAACTCACATAGTCTAAGCCTACTTTATGGAAAAATTCTATGGACTTTGGGTCCCCTCCATGTTCCCCACAAACGCCTATCTTTAGGTCAGGCTTGGTTTTCCTCCCCCTTTCCACTGCTATTTTTATAAGTTCACCAACTCCCTTCTCATCCAAGCTAATGAAAGGGTCAAGCCTAAAAATTTCCCTCTTGAGATAAGAGGGCATAAAAGTTCCAGCATCGTCTCGACTAATCCCTAGAGCCATTTGAGTTAAATCGTTAGTGCCAAAGGAAAAGAAGTCAGCAAATTTAGCAAGCTCGTCGGCAATGAGAGCAGCCCTGGGAAGTTCGATCATTATTCCTACTTTATAGGCTAGACCTTCAGCTTCTTTCTCTCTTTTTACCTTCTCACAAGTAGTAACTACGAGTTCCCTGAGAAACTTTAACTCCTCAACATGTGCTATAAGAGGTAGCATAATCTCAGGAAAGACCCTAACCCCCTTTTTACTCAACTCGCAGGCAGCCTCCATTATAGCTCTAACCTGTATTTGGTAGATTTCAGGGGAGGTAATGCCAAGACGACATCCGCGATGACCAAGCATAGGATTGGACTCGTGCAACTCTTCCACCCTGTCACGAAGCTTTTCAAAGGGAGTGCTTAAGTGCTGGGATAAAGCTTTGAGTTCATCCGCAGCGTAAGGTGGGGGAAGAAATTCATGAAGAGGAGGGTCTAAAAGGCGAATGGTGACAGGCAAGCCTTCCATTTGTGCAAAAATTTGCCCAAAATCTGCTCTTTGAATCCGCAGAAGCTCTTCCAAAGCTTTCTCTTTGGCTCTACTCTCTTCAGCAATTATTACTCTCCTAAAGTGGTCTATTCTATCGGGTTGGAAAAACATGTGCTCTGTTCTACAAAGTCCCACACCTTCGGCTCCAAGTTCTCTCGCTAGCTTCGCATCTTGGGGATTATCAGCGTTTGCCATAACTTTTAACCTCTTAGCCAAATCTGTCCAAACTAAGAGTTCTTCTAGATCGCGACCAGGCCTTGGGGCGATAACGGGGAGTTTCCCCGAGAGAACCTCCCCTTCGGTTCCGTCCAAAGTAATGTAGTCCCCTTTTCTGAATATTCTATTCCCCGCGACAAATTCCCCTCTCCCCTCATTAATGTTTATACCACTTGCGCCCACTATACAAGTTTTCCCCATACCTCGAGTCACCACTGCGGCGTGTGATGTTATTCCTCCCGTGGCGGTCAGCACCCCTATGGCAGCCCTTATTCCCGAGAAATCATCGGCTGAGGTTTTATTTCTAACTAGAATAAACTCATCACCACCTTCGCGGGCGAGCTGAGCCAGCTCCTCTGGATCAAATATTATCTTTCCTGAAGCAACCCCTGGGGAGGCGGGAAGACCCGTAGCAATGACTTCTTTTTCCACTGTAGGATCCAGAGTAGGATATAATAGTTGCTCTATATCCTCTGGAGCGATATAACGGAGAGCCTCCTTTTTGCTAATTAATTTTTCCCTCGCCATATCAATAGCAATTTTGACACCTGCTTGAGCTGTCCTTTTCCCCGCCCTCGTTTGCAAGACCCATAATTTTCCATCCTGGATAGTAAATTCAATGTCCTGTAAATCTTTAAAGTGTCGTTCCAGTCTCTGAGAAATGTCTGAGAGCTCTTGGTAGCATTGAGGCATAATCTCTGCTAAAGCGCTTATAGGTTGAGGAGTTCTAATCCCTGCTACTATATCCTCGCCTTGAGCATTGCACATAAATTCTCCAAAAAGCTTCCTTTCCCCTGTTGACGGATCGCGAGAGAAAACAACTCCAGCACCACTTCTGTTTCCCATATTCCCAAAAACCATAGCTTGAATATTTGCTGCTGTCCCCCACTCTGAGGGAATATCGTTAGCCTCTCTATATGCTATGGCTCTGGGTGTATTCCAGGACTCGAAGACAGCGGAAATGGCTCCCCAAAGTTGCACATAAGGGTCGGAGGGACACTCTTTACCGCTAACTTCTTTTATTTCGCTTTTCATCCTTTCTAGTAGATTCTTGAGGCCGTCAGCTGAGAGTTCAGTATCTAGTGTAAGGTCCTTCCTCTCCTTTTCATCCTCCAAGAGTTTCTCAAAAACCTCCCCTGGCATTCCCATCACTATTTTGCCATACATTTGGATAAATCTTCGGTAGCTGTCGTAGGCAAATCTTTCGTTACTCGTACCTTTTGCTAAGCCACAAACGGTATTTTCATTTAAGCCTACGTTGAGTATGGTGTCCATCATACCTGGCATGGATACTCGGGCGCCCGAGCGCACAGAAAGAAGTAGGGGATTTCCCTTATCACCAAATTTCGCCCCTATAATTTTTTCTATTTTGGCCAAATTCTCATCTACTTGATGTTTTAATTCTTTGGGATAGCGCTTATTATTCTGAAAGTAAAGGTTACAGACCTCAGATGTAATGGTAAATCCAAGAGGAACTGGGATTCCCATTCTTGACATCTCGGCAAGATTAGCTCCCTTACCTCCTAAAATACTCTTTAGCTCTGCTTTTCCATCCGCTGTGCCACCACCAAAAAAGTAAACGTATTTCGTTTCCATTTTTTATCCCCTCTTTTCAGTCTTTGATTTTAGACACCTTGTATATTGTAACACTTGCTGCTGCCAGAGGAAGAGCAAAGTCCATTTAGTGGCAAGTCCTACGGAAACCACCATCTAGGGATGGCGAATCTTTTCTCGCAGCCTTGGCAATATATCCTACGAGCCAAGCCACAAGCAGCACCGCCACTTCGAACTAAACCAACTTTTTGGGGTTTACCCACTGAAATCTCCTCTAATCTTTGAGAGCATAATCTACGGCAGCTCTCGCATGTATTGTCGTGGTGTCAAAAAGAAGAACTGGGCAATCTTCTTGTTTTACCAAAAGAGGCAATTCTGTGCAGCCTAAAATAATCCCCCGAGCGCCATCATCAACAAGACCTTTCATAATTGTTTTAATTTGCTCTCTTGATGAGTGCTTTATTTCTCCTAGGCATAATTCCTTAAAAATCACACTGTGGATTACCTGGCGGGCAGCTTCGTTGGGAATTAAAACATCGAGAGCATACTTCTCTTTTAGACGCCCTTTATAAAAATCCTCTTCCATGGTGAATGTAGAACCTAAAAGGCCAAGTTTCTTAAAACCGAACGTAATAATCTTCTCGGCAGTAACGTCAGCGATATGCAGTAGGGGAATGTTTATATTTGCGGCCACATCATTTGCCATTTTGTGCATTGTATTAGTGCAAATTAGAACAAAATCTGCCCCGCCTCTTTCTACTCTTTTCGCCGCCTCTATCATTAAATTTGTCGCCTCATCCCATCTTCCTCCACGCTGAAGTTCTCCAATATCTTCAAAATCAAAGCTATAAATTACGATTTTCGCTGAATGAAGGCCGCCTAATCTTCCTTTTACAGCTTTATTTATAATCCGGTAATACTCTGCCGTTGATTCCCAGCTCATCCCACCAATAAGCCCGATTGTTTTCATAACTGTTCTCCTTTGTCTCTTAACGGTGTCTAACATTTTACGTGTTTACGAGGTGCTGAAGGCATTTAGATAAGCGAAGCGAACCGCAAACACGCTGTTATGTGCAGTCAAAATGATCATCGCATTTGTATGGCTTGTATCTATTTTCTTTTGCATAATCATTTATGACTTTCCAAGTTTTATTTATCAACTCACCAGTTTTCGCCATGATAAAAAAGGCAACTATGTTATCCGACAGGCATATAGGACCTCTTGTATTCATGCCTCTGCGAACTTTTTGTCCAATCTGCGCAAAGTAACTCTCTCGTTTTACTCTTGGGATATACTGATAGACCAAAATTAGTGAGTTAGAGTCCATGCGAGCGTATAAAGCACTTAACTCACTATACTTCAAGTACTTATGACCATTTCCACTTCGCATACTCTTAACTTCAAATCCATTGTCTGGGTCGATTACTACTACCGATCTATTAAGGATAGAAGAGTCAATGCTATCAAAATATTGTTCCCTTCCTGCATTTGAAAAATATTCATCCTCTTTATAGGGGTGGTATTCTATATTTTTGCTTGACATGAAAAAGCGAAGATTCTTTATATTCCTATTTGATTCCTTTATGCAGCCCTTTAGAAAATTGTCTAACTCTCTTCGTCTACTTCCATCATAGTCGGTCCGACTGCCGTGACCAGAGGGATCATGTTCTGTGAGCATTGGAATAAAAGTAAAGCACTTTAAGTTGTCTATTTTCTCAATCAAAGTAAGAACCAAGTCATACTTAAGAAAATCATTCTTATCACCGAAATACTGGTTTTTCATTTCACCAAATTTCCTCTATTTTGATTAAGTCAAAATTGGCTGGCGGGCGCTCGCTGTAGGCGAGTCCTTTTCCACTTTGGCGGAGAGGGTGGGATTCGAACCTGCGGTCACCAAAGGCAACATGCGCTCTCCAGTCGCGCCTGATAGGCCACTCCAGCACCACTCCTATGCCCTTTTTGTCTCACCTCCTTTTAATTCGTATCTTCCGTGGTTCTATGATAATCAAGTTTCCCTCGAAGTCATCCTCAGATAGGTCGTTGAGTCTTTTTGTAGTTTTGGCATTTTATCCTGCTGCCTTGATCTCTTCGCTGGACAGGGTCTTAGCAGCATAGTCAAGGGCAGCTAATATATCCTCGTGAGTGATTTCGTACTCAGCCATAACCTCCGCGTAGGTCATTCCTCCAGCAAGTTTGCCAATAATAAGGTCTACTGGGACGCGTGTCCCGCTAATCACAGGCTTACCAAAACGAATTTTCTCATCCACGCTAATCCTCGGGGCTATTTCCATGGCGTTCCTCCTTTGATCATAATTCTTTATATCACTTTCTTCTCTAATTCAACTTGGCGGAGAGGGTGGGATTCGAACCCACGGTCGCCAGAGGCGACACGCGCTCTCCAGGCGCGCCTGATAGGCCACTCCAGCACCTCTCCAGCTATACGTTCTTTAGCTGCTATTTGGCTCCAGCTCCTTTATGATTTTCCTTACTTTTACTCTTAAGGCAGGAATATCTTGCTTCACTGTATGCCAAACGGCGTCTATGTCCACGCCAAAATAATCATGGATAAGCTTGTCTCTCGCTCCTGCCATCTTCTTCCAAGGTATATCTGGATATTTTTCCTTGAATTCTTGAGTTAACCTCTTAGTAGCCTCTCCCATTATTTCAATCTCTCTCATCACACCAGCTTGAACTAAATTATTATCCATAAAATCCTTATATTTTACTTCTTTGGTGTATTCTTCGATTCGATATATAGCATCCAAAATATGCTTTAGATATACCTGATTGTCCTTCTTCACTCGTAAATCACCACCATTTCCTTCTTTATCCTGTCAACTAAATAGGGGCTTATGGATTTTTCGGTTAGCAAATCTACCTTTATACCTAACGCTTCGGATAGTTCCTGTTCTATTCCTACAATATCAAGAAGAGTTTTCCCTTCCGAAAATTCAACAATAATATCCATATCGCTTTCTGGGTTTGCTTCACCTCTTGCATAAGATCCAAAAATACTTACTTTCCTTACTCCATAGCTTGCGAGGATTGAAGTTACTTTTTTAAATATTATATTTGTCGCAATTTTGCTTTTATTCATCTTGTCGCCTTCATTTATCTCAGTGGCGGAGAGGGTGGGATTCGAACCCACGAGGCAATTGCTGCCCACCGCTTTTCGAGAGCGGCACCATCAACCACTCGGTCACCTCTCCTTGCTTATAGTGGTAATTATACCATATAGTTCATATCAGCCATGTGCTTTATAGCTCGCCCTTTATATAGTATGATTGTCTCATGCCACTAAGCGCTAGGAGCTATAACCTTTGATTTGGTTCAAGTTTGTTCTATGTCTGGCCATCATCCTATTTGCTGGAACAAAGCTAGCTCGGTATGGGGATGCTATTGCCGAGAAGACAGGCTTAGGACGAATATGGATAGGGCTGGTGCTTCTTGCTGCTATTACCACCATGCCTGAGCTGGTCACTAGTATGAGCTCAGTTGCTTTAGTTAGGCCCCCTTCCCCCGATTTAGCTTTGGGCACCCTTTTTGGAAGTTGCTTGTTCAATCTCTCTATCCTGGCTTTGCTGGATATTCTGCACCGCTCTACCCCAGTCTTGACCGAAGCAAGTCTGAGACATACAGCATCGGCTGGCTGGGGGATATTGCTTATTGCTATTGCCGCTGGGGGTATCCTTGCTGAAGCGAGGTTTCCTGGAATGGCTCTGGGACGAATGGGCGTACCAAGCATTATTATTCTTGTGGTGTATTTGGTAGGTATGAGACAAATGTTCCTCTCTGAACGTGGCCACCAATCGGCCACAGCGAAAGCTGATTCTCTCCAATATAAGGAGATCCCGGCAAAGACAGTATATCTCAGATTTGCATTGGCCGCGGCAGCAATTATTGCCGCTGGAATATGGCTGTCATTCATTGGTAATAAGATTGCCGAGACTACTGGTTGGGGGGCCAGTTTTGTTGGCAGTTTATTCCTAGCTATCGCTACCTCGGCACCCGAGCTGGTAGTTGCTACAACTGCCCTGCGTATTGGAGCTATAGATATGGCAGTCGCCGATGTATTAGGCGCTAATATGCTTGATATCACCGTCATTTTCCCGGTTGACGTTTTTTATAGCAAAGGATTTATTCTCTCCTCGGTATCGGGTAGTCACCTTATTACTGCTGTGGTGGTAGTGGTGATGAACCTTCTTGTTATTCTTGGGCTGAAGTTTCGGCAGAGACGCAAGACTTTTGTTGTCATTAGTTGGTATGCCCTGGCCTTAATCGGGCTTTATATTTTTGGCGCCTATGCCTTATTTACCTCAGGCACAAGCTTAGGGTAAACCCTTATTTAAATGATTACCCTTTTCTTGAC
Organism: Dehalococcoidia bacterium; assembly: GCA_030612025.1. Taxonomy (GTDB): domain Bacteria; phylum Chloroflexota; class Dehalococcoidia; order GIF9; family AB-539-J10; genus 20-14-all-45-10. The sequence goes on from JAUWOR010000004.1 coordinate 51,307, forward strand.
TCAGCTTTCCACCGGGAATAATATACCAGTGATAATTACAGATGCCACCTCAGCGTTAGAAGAATCCCTAGGAAGAACCTATGATACATAAATGCCGCTACCTTATGTGGCTTATTTGGAAAAAGATTATTTACCGCCCGGTGTTATCGATCCTTCTCCTGCTAGTATTTGTCTACTTTGGTGCCACCTTCGCCGTTATGGCATATGAGAAGGTCGGGCTTGGCAGTGCCACAGCGCTGATCTTACCTGCCTTCTTTGGCGAATTAGGAATAGTGGAAAGCCCCTTCTTAGCAGTCCGGATTAGCATTGTGGCTGGACTGATAGCTAGCATTACCTTTCTAGCCATCATTACGGCTAAAATCACAAGCTTGCTTGTTGAATTCATTAGAAGAGGAGGAAGCATGGTGAAAAAGGTCAATTTTTCGGGTCACATTGTAATCTGTAGCTGGAATTTCCAGGGAGAGCGAATCGTTAACCAGCTACTGCCGCCTAACCAGAAGCAATACCGCCACATCGTGGTTCTGGCTAATACAGAGCAACGACCGGTAAAGGATGAGCGTGTTGAGTTCATAAAAGGTGACCCCACTCAGGAAGAAAACCTGGTTCGAGCTGGGGTAATGAGAGCCGACAGCGTTATTGTACTCACCGACCTTTCCAAGAGTGCTAATGAGGCTGATGCTGAAGCTCTTATGGTGGTGCTGGCAGTGGAATCTCTAAACCGAAAAGTCCATACCTGTGTACAGCTCCTTAACTCCGCTAACCGTATGCATTTGGAGCGCGCCCATGCTGACGAGATTATTTGTCTCGATCAGCTTGGAGGGAACCTTGTTGTGGCTTCAGCCTTAAATCACGGCGTTTCGCGCGTAGTGGCGGAGTTATTAACCTTCAATATAGGTAGTGAGTTCTACCGTTACGATGGTCATATATCAGATGCACTGGTGGGGAGGGAGTTTGCTGAGGCGGTGCAGGTATTGACACAGCGACGCATGATTCTCCTGGCTGTGGAGACCAATTACTCGGAAGAACTGCGATCGCAACTAAGCGCTGATATCCTGTATAAGTTGCCAGAAGAGAAACGGGTGATGGTGGTTAATCCGCAGTCCCAGTACAAAATTCGCCAGAGCGATGCTCTCTTTGTAATTGCAGAATCAGCGCCGACCAAACTCTGAAAGCTATGGTGTGGCGATGTAGCAGTTGTGTGAAGTTTTAGCAATGCTAGGTCATCCAAAAGAGTTGATTAAATCACCTTGGAGTGCTAAACTGCGTTCGTGGCCCCTGTAGCTCAGAGGATAGAGCACTGGCCTCCGGAGCCAGGTGCAAGGGTTCGAGTCCCTTCAGGGGTATATTCTTAACTAAAGGAGGTGTTTATGATATGGCGCAACTAAAAAGAGATCCAATTGGGATAAGGTGGCATGGACGGGGCGGTCAAGGAGCAGTGACCGCAAGCAAAATCTTAGCAGAGGCAGGGAAATCTGAAGATAAGTATTTTTTGGGCTTGCCTGATTATGGAGCAGAGCGTGCCGGAGCTGCTATGCGCTCCTTTACTACGGTGAGCACTAAGCCGATAAGGGCTCTTTGTGAGATCGCTGAACCTGATGCAGTAGTGGTGCTTGATTCCACGCTTCTTGACGAAGTCAATGTGGTGGCTGGGCTTAAGGAAGACGGAGTGCTTGTGATCAATACCACTGAATCTCCAGCTAATATTCGTTCTAAGTTAGGCTATAAAGGGAAAATATATGCGGTTGACGCTACTTCCCTTTCTATAGAAAACCTGGGTAGAAATATACCTAACATTCCCATGCTTGGCGCTCTAGCTCGGGCTGTCGAAGTAGTAAGCAAAGAAAATTTGGTTAAAATGATTAGAGAATCACTCAGCAGTAAATTTAAGGAAGCAGTTGTTGAGGGAAATGTGAAAGCCTTTGAGAAAGCTTACGAGACGGTTCAAGCGGGCTAAAAATCTTTTGGAAGGAGAGTGCAAATGCGGCTAAAGAGTTGGAAAGAATTAGAGACAGGTGTGGTAATTCTCGAACCAGGTAACTCGGTACTGTACAGGACAGGCACTTGGCGTACTTTTCGTCCAGTAATTGACATGGAGAAGTGTACTCATTGTATGCTTTGCTGGCTTTATTGCCCAGATGGCAGCGTTTTAGTTAAAGAGAGTAAAGTAATAGGAATTGATTATGAACATTGCAAAGGTTGTGGAATTTGTGCCTATGAGTGCCCAAAGAAGGTGATCACCATGATAGAAGAAGTTAAAGCAAGAACGGAGGAGGCAAAATAATGACTGAAGTTATGGTAAGAAAGGCTGAAGTTAAAGCTCTTGAAGGTGATAAGGCAGTTACTGAAGCCATGCGTCAGATAAATCCTGATATCGTGGCTGCTTATCCTGTTACCCCTCAAACTGAGATTGTTATGGAGTTCAGCCAATTCGTCGCCGAAGGTTTGGTAGATACGGAGTTCATCCCTGTGGAAAGCGAGTTTGCTGCTATGAGCTCTTGCGTAGGGGCTTCTTGTGCTGGTGCTCGAGCCATGTCAGCTACCTGTGGGCCGGGATTAGAACTCATGTGGGAAAACCTCTGGGTTGCTTCAGGGCTTCGCTGTCCTATTGTGATGGCAGTGGTTAATAGGTCTCATGCCGCTCCCCTTAACATACTTACTGACCAGACCGATATGATGGGGTCCCGTGATACAGGTTGGGTTCAAATTTACGCCGAAAACCATCAAGAAGTTTATGATAACTTCATCCAGGCGGTACGCATAGCAGAGCACCCCGATATTCTCCTGCCAATAATGTCTGGTCACGCTGGCTTTGTTTTAGGGCATACTCTGGGTCGAGTTGAAGTCTTGCCCGACGAGGTAGTAAGGAATTTTGTTGGAGAGTATAAACCCCTTTATTCCCTCTTAGATATAGACCATCCCAAAACTTTTGGAGCTTACGATCACTGGGATTATTTTTTCGAACACAGACGTCAGGTATTCGAAGCAATAAATAACGCCTTAAGAGTTATCCCAGAGATCGGGCAGAAATATGGCAAAATTAGCGGGAGGTATTACGGACTGGTTGAGCCCTACAGGCTTGATGATGCCGATGTGGTGATTATGATCATAGGTTCAGGGGCAGGTGCCTGCAGGGAAGCCGTGGATGAGATGCGAGAAAAGGACACAAAGGCAGGGATGCTTAAAGTTCGTTGCTTTCGTCCCTTCCCAACTGAGGAAGTGGTAAAGGCCCTTAAGGATAAAAAGGCAGTGGCAGTGATGGATAGATGCGCTTGCTTTGGAGCTGAGGGAGGTCCTTTATTCATCGAGACCTGCGCAGCCTTCTTCAATCGTGGTCTACGCATGAAGCTCATCGATTACTTTTATGGCTTAGGTGGCCGGGACACTGTTCCCTCTGAATTTTGTGACATTTTCCGCGAACTATCTCAAATTGCCGAGACCGGTGAGATTAAGCCGCCGCTCGTTAGATATCTTGCCGTTAGAGAGTAAGGAGGTAATATGCCAATAAAGTTAAAGGAGATATGTAATCAGGAAGATAAAATAGCGCCGGGGCACAGAGCCTGTCATGGATGTCCAGAAACCATTGTCGTTCGACAGGTATTGCACACAATAACTGCCATGGGTAAGCCGGTAATAACGGCTTGCCCCACCGGCTGTCTGGAGGTTTGTACCTCCCCTTATCCACAGACTGCTTGGCGGGTTCCTTGGATTCACAATGCTTTTGAGAACGTTTCCAGCACATTGGCTGCTGCCTGGTCGACTTATAAGCATTTTGTCAAGCTAGGCAAGATGGAAGACCGCGACATCAAATTTGTGGTCTTTGGGGGAGATGGAGCTACCTATGATATCGGGCTCCAGTTTATAAGTGGGGTAATAGAGCGAGGCCAGCATATACTTTATGTTTGTCTTAATAACGAGGCTTATATGAATACCGGAATTCAACGCAGCGGGGCAACCCCCCTCGGTGCTTGGACTACCACCACCCCGGTGGGAAAGGTCTTGCCGGGCAAAACAGAACACCGTAAGGACGTCGTTGGTATGTTTGTTGCTAATGGTATTCCTTACGCTGCTCAGGCAGCACCACATGCCTGGCGTGACCTAATGACTAAGGTTCAGAAAGCAGTTTCAATTGAGGGTCCCTCCTACATCGATGTAATAGCACCTTGCCCTCGTGGCTGGCGTTTCCCCATGGATCAGACCATCTATATGTCTCGACTTGCCGTTGATACTTGTATGTGGCCGCTTTATGAAGTTGAGAATGGTAAATATAAGATAACCTCAAGGCCTCTTGAGAAAAAGCCGGTAATAGAATATTTGAAGGCGCAAGGGAGATTTGGGCATTTACTTCTCCCTGAAAACAAGCACATAGCTGATGAACTGCAGAGGAAAGTAGACCAGGATTGGGAGGAATTGCAGAAGCGAGCAAAGTGATATTTAACCCTGAAAGTTTTGGAGCTTGGAATTTAGGATTTGTGATTTAAGTTAGCGGGGTGTGGCGCAGCGGCTAGCGCGCATGGTTTGGGACCATGAGGTCGGAGGTTCGAATCCTCTCACCCCGACCATAAATAGGAAATAAGAGGCTTAGACCTCATGGTCTTTTCCGGGGCGGGTCGGCAAATGAATAATGGCCGATCAAATTAGAGGCGTCGCCAGGGACCTCCCTAAGTCCCTGGCTAGTAGAAATGGCTCCGAATCGTCCTCACGTAAAGCATCTCCAAGAATAGTTTATCACCTGAGCAGCCTTGCTTACTTTGGACAGAGCTTGCCACTATAGCGGATATAATCCCGGCGTACTAGAATTTCTTCCAACTGCCTTTGTATTTTGTCCTTCAATGTGCAGAGGGCATTAAAAAGCTTTTTCATACGACCCATCGTATCACCTTGCATACAATCATCGAATACCTCTCGATATCTCCTCTCATATTCTCTTTGCTTATCTCCATTTGTTTTAACCACTATTACATTCTCGCCATCAACGCAGAGGATCATAACTGCTCGCCCTGTCTGGGTTGTCGCCTCTTGCCAGCTAAAGTGAAAGGCCACAGGCTTCTCTCCTGCAAGCGTCAAACCTAAACGCTTGACCATAGGTTTCTCAAATTCTGGCGTCAGCCTTGATCCAGGGTAGTCGCAACCCCTAACCCTGAGCTCCATTTTCGTCTCGCCCTCCTTCACCAGATCCTCTAGCAAATTCTCACTCAAGTCTATATATTGTGCATGTTTTTCTTTCCAAGCCTCATAATCCGCCCACAACGATTTGAAAGGCAAATGCTCCCCAAGATATTTAAAAAGTGGCTCCTTCTCCACATTCCTACAGTCTGTTAAAGTATCCTGACTAATTTTGAATGCATCCAGTTTAATACTATCCTTCCACTTTATAATTAGCTCTCTTATCTCAGCCATATGTTCAGCTGTTGCATCTTCTAATCTCCTTCTCCTCACTCGCTCCGTCCTTTCCTCTTCCTCAGCAAGCTCTAAATGACGCTTCATTGTCCTCTGATCCCAAATGCCAAAACTCTTCATTATTTCAGCGTATGTAGCGCCATCTCTATGAAGCCGAAGCATTCTCTTCCTTTGAGAGGGTGTTATTCTCCCTGGCATCTTTAAAAAATCACCTTTCCAGTTTTTGCAGTTTGCTAAGCTTTGAAAATGCCTTATTTTGTATTTTCAGTGCACTTCCTAACTTGCCATTTTGTATTTTACCACATTTATGTTTTTCCCGTACCACCTTATACTGACAGCGTAACTAGAAATACGGAAATCGGTTGAATGCAAGTCCATATTAACTCTCCTTTAAAGTATAGCCCGCTTTCGACCAGAGCGGGCTATATTGTTAGAAGGGATGCTTTGTGGAAATTTCTGGCGGAACAGAGAGGAGGCATTGCATAAATATGATGGAGCAAAGAATAGGTACTGTAGATAAGTTAAAGATCATTTCTTTAGTAGAGAATTCCCCGAGATATGATTCCTACCTTAAAGGTTGCAACGGTATATCCTTTTGGCTTGAAGTAACAGCAGGGGATATTCACAGAAATATTCTCTTCGATGTTGGGCCTGTAGCCGAACCAGTTATTTATAACGCAAAAAAACTCAATCTTAAGCTTTCTGAAGTAGACATGATAGTTTTATCACATTGTCATTTTGATCATACTGCGGGTTTAGCCGGCGTTATCCCTGAAATTGGGCATGAAGTCCCGATCTTTGGACACCCCGACATATTTAGACCAAATTTTACTTTAAAGCCTGAATTCATGAACTATGCCATGGTTGGTGAAAACAGAAGAGAGAGCATAGAGCAACTTGGGGGTTATTTTATCCTTACAAAGTCGCCTATTGAACCGATTCCTGGCCTTATGGTGACTGGAGAAGTGGAAAAGACCACTGATTTTGAAGAAGTTGGTGGTGTCTCCTGCTTTACAATTGATACCGAAGGTAATCTTGTTCCTGATAACTTGAAAGATGACTATTCCATAGTGATTAACTTAAAGGATAGAGGTATTGTGATTATAACTGGTTGTGGCCATGCGGGGCCAGTTAATATCATTAAGCATTCCATCAAAATCTCCGGTGTAGATAAACTGGAAGGCATAATAGGCGGATTCCACCTTTTACAAGCTGGTCAAGAAAGAATAGACCTTACCATTGAAGAACTTAAAAAATTCAAGCCAAGATGGATTGCCCCCATGCATTGCACCGGTGTGATACCTACAGCTAAGATAGCATTGGCTTTTGAGAGCGAGTCCCGAGAAATGCATGCCGGGAATATTATTAATTTACCTTGAGAAATTTTTATGAATTTTATAAGGATAGGAAAATCTAAACCAAGGGTGTTTAAAAATGTAGTACGAGGCTTTAGCCTCGTGCACGACCCTAAAGGGTCGCACTACGAGAATCTTGGAGATGAAGAGTATTAAAACTGGATGAGGCAAATCCAGTTTTGAATCTGAGGCAAAATTAAACAGCCTCATAAACTATAAAGGAGGTAAAAAGGGCTAGAAGCTAGAAATAGGGAAGTTTAATCTGTTATGAAAAATAAAAAGGAGGGAAGAAAACGATGGAAAAGGGGAAAGGTGGACTTAAGAGAGAAGTAGGGCTATTTGGAGTTATAGCATTTGCGGCCGGGTCAGTTATAGGTGCAGGCCCGATGGTTCTAGCTGGTGGAGCTTCAGCGCTTTGTGGTCCCGCTGTCTGGCTGGCATATATTATTATTGGCATACCGCTGATAATCGTGGCCATTTCCTACGCGGGTGTGGCCTCTGCTATGCCTGTAGAAGGAGGTACATACTATTATCCTTCTAGAATATATTCGCCTTTCTGGGGATTCTTGTCAGGCTGGACTAGATGGTTGGCATACATTACGCCAATAGCTGTTACGGCCATAGCCTTTTCAGACCACATCCACACGGTGGCCCCGGTGATTCCTGCAGTGGTGCTTATGGTTGGGTTTATTGGAATTTTCTACATCTTGAATGTAGTGGGCATTAAAATATCATCGATAGCTCAGATGATAATGTTTAGCATACTTGTAGTTGGTCTGCTTGTCTTTGGCTTTAAGGGGTTGACAAGCATCAACTCAGAATTTATGACGCCAATGCAACCTTTTGGCTTTAGCGGGACAGTAAAGGCCGCCGCTCTTCTCTTTTTCGCCTATGTAGGATTCACAATGGCTGCCGAAATTGGTGAAGAGGTAAAAAATCCCGGGAAAAATGTTCCCAGGGGAATGGTAATAGGAATATTGCTTTGTGTTTTTGTATATGTTGTTATGTCTGTTGCTGCTTCTGGTAACCTAATTTGGTCTGAGCAGGCTGCCTCATCAACACCTATTTTTGATGCCGGTAAAGTTGTTTTGCCAGCAGCTGCCGCAACTATTTTCCTGCTGGTAGTTATCATGGCTGTTAGTACTTCGCAAAATGCTTTTCAACTGGGGTGTTCACGTATGCTTTTGACCTTGGGGCGGGATAAAGTAATTCCCAAGAAGCTTAGCTCAGTGAATCCGCGTTTCGGGACGCCAATCTGGGCCTTAAGTGCAAGTGTGCTTATTGCTCTAATATTTATAGCTTCCGGGAAAGGTTTGATATTTGCCTGTTATACTTGTAACCTCAACTTTCTCTTTAGCTATATAACAGTAATGATTGCTACCATCTTTTTACCTCGGAATAAGCCAGAACTTTATGAAAAAGCACCATTTAAACTCAAGGGTGCCATGAACTATGTGCTTCCTATAATTGCCATAGTGGTTTCCATTATTTTTATGGCATTACAAGAACCAATGGCTATGGTGTGGACTGCAGTCTGGTTAGCAATCGGAGTAAGTGTTTATTTCGTACGCAAGAGTCAATTAGCAAAAGAAGGTGTTAAGTTAGAAGACCTTCTGAAGCGTATGCCAGAAGAAATGGAATAACTTTAGCCAAACATCAGATCTTCAGGAAGGTCCACTCTCGACCAGAGTGGACCTTCCTGCCTGTGTAGGCCAAGCTTGAGTCTTTTGGTGCTGTTCCGCTTTTATTAACACAAGAGGGTGGGGGTTCGAACCCTCAACCAAGGGGGAAAACAAGGGTTCCAGGGGTTCAGCAACTCTCCGACTCTTAATCAGCTAATTTCCGCCTGATTTGATTTTCTTACTTCACAACTGCTATGCTTTTCCACAAGAGGAGGCAGGCGGATTTCGCCCCTTTTGTAGCTCGGTTTGGGACCATGAGGTCGGAGGTTCGAATCCTCTCACCCCAATGCGGGAGTAACTCAGTGGTAGAGTTCCTGCCTTCCAAGCAGGGTGTCGCGGGTTCGAGTCCCGTCTCCCGCTCCAAAATTGGGCTCGTAGCTCAGTGGCAGAGCGGCCGGCTCATAACCGGTTGGTCGTAGGTTCGAATCCTACCGAGCCCACCAGTTATTTTACCTTAGTTTAGAGTCGAAAGAACGTATAATTAACTCTATCAAATAACCAGGGTTTTGGCACCGGATGATGGCAGATCCACAGTGAATCACTTGAGAAATGGGACATTGAACGGCAGAATCCTAGAATTATAAAGGGGCGTGGGCGCAGTTGAGCCGCAACATCAAGTGAGAAATTTCCTACCAAATTTGGAGCTAAATTCGAGCTTCGACGAAGACGACTAAGAATCCAAATTCAATAAACCTAGTCGGGCGGTTGCTTACTATATTACTAGATACATACCGGAGATATTTATGGCTTCGTGCGTTTCTTTACTTGCTCACGCTTCTTAGCTATAATGCCGCTGGGGTTTTACCCTTGGAGGTGAAGAATGGCAGAACAGGAAATGGACCAAGAGGAATTTGGACGCCAAGTATTCTGGGACAGGCTTGACAAGAGAGCTCCCAAAACGCATGCAGCAGTTGTGCTGTTTGATCGGTTATTCAATATTGTCTGGAAAGACGTTGCCGTAGATATTGGTCAAGCCCAAGAGATAGTCATATCCGTCGGGGCAGATGGAAAGATCAGAACGTCACTTGCTGGTTGGCTCGCATTGGGGGCTGTCGCTGCTGCTGCCTACAACATGGCTCGTGAAGACTTGAAACAATCTAGGGCCGAGCTAGACAAGAAAATAGCTGAGCTAGACGATAAGGTCTTCAGATTGTTGACTAGTCATGGCGGGGTAAATGAGTAGGCCAGCAAGTTGACCTAAAGAGCTAACATTTTGGCTTTTTGTTACCTCCGCAAGCTCGCTATTGGCCTCATATTTGGGCATTGACAATTGTATCAATGGGAGACCAAACCTGAGTTCCTAAATATGGAGGAAACTTGAGAACAATAACACCCGATAAGGGAGTGATGGTGACAGAAGAAGGGCACAAAAATGCCCTTCTTATTCTTGCTCTTGATGGATTTCAAATTGATTGCTAAGTTTTTCATCTGGAAATAGTCTCTGGATTTCATCCCATTCCTCCTCTGGTATCCTTGAGAAGTAATCTCTTAATCTCATCCTAAGCAAATGTCTGCGCTTAACGTCTAACTCTAGTAGCTTCTCTGTTCCTATTTCTCGTAGCAAGGAACTCTTTATAGGCATCATCGTTGAGAAATCAACCACTGACTCACTACCAATAACTGGATTGTCTTCAAAGTAGAAATACTGTACAGGGTCATTATCTGGCGTGTTTTCTCCATTTTCAATTAGTTTTTGATACTCTTCTGTTCCCTGTTTGAACGGCATTTTCAGAGATAGCGGAGCAACTAATACTTGTGGCCTCCTAGGTCTCAATTTTCCTTTGTCATCTGGATACCATTGTAGTTCGCAACAATGCGATAGGATAACTAGGTATGAGTAGGATATCTTGGGGCTTTGTGGGACCGTTATTTGATTTTCTTTTAGTCTTAGAAAATTCGCTTGCACATAATACGTTTTTTGAACAATGTCACCCTGTTTTAGTATATCAGACTTGTTCTCAACAAACATGGATATCTCATTTTACAAGATGTCTCTTTGCTACAAATCAAACAGCACGTTTAGGCTTAGGATATGCCTTATCAGCCCTTTCCCTATCAATAATGGTCAAAATCGCATAGTCTCCTGTTTCTGGCAGTTCAAACTCCTCAATTTCAATAGTGCCAGAAACAGAACTCGGTTCATTGCTAGTAAGAATGCCCGGACTGTAAATCCATGTAATCTCTTCTATTCTTGTAGCCTTTCCCTGCTTTGTCATTTTTTATTCCTCCTCAAGTAAAATAGACGTTAGTCTTTTTCTCTTAATCCATTTGAAGGTATTACTTGGCAACACTAATCCAACATCTATTTCTCCACCAACGGATGGAATCACGTTCGCAAATCTCTGATAGTTTGCTGTAGTTTCAATTAGAAAATTACAATAATCTATTGCATCCTGTACTGACCACGCAGGATATGGCTGCTGTAACTGAGGTCCTAATCCTTTGAGTTCCCAAAGTTTTATTGCTACATAGGTTGTACCACTTACTGTCGTGCCAAAACCAGTCCATTCTTTCAGCAAATTTCTCTTGCCGATATCAACGCTGATTGATATTGGATTTCCTTCTTCATATCCAACAATTTGGAATCCCATAACATATTTGTCTTTAGGTATCTTATTAAACTCCTTCTCTCCCATAGCTTTCTTTAATTCATTCTGCAAATATCTAGCCAATTCATCAGCTGTTTTTCTTAAACCATCCTCTTCTCTGGTATTTTCAAAACACCTGATACAAGCGAATACCGATTTATTTCCTATAGCACCTATTCCATGAGTTCCTACCCCAAGCTTATGCCACAGCGGCTGGATTTTCTGCGAATAAGGTAACGTTGTTGATACTCCCTGACCCACTGGCACTTCAATTGCAGCACTAAATTCATGCTCTTTCCCACAATTTGGGCATGTTGTTTTGCCTTTAGCTGATAGCTTAGGTGGCTGCATATGAATTGTTGACATGCTATCAGCTGCTATTACAATTCCATCAGGCACCCTAGTAGACGCAATTAAAGTCATTTTGAAATTATACCACCAACGCACCAATATAATATTTAAAGTGTAACCACTTGTATGCCCTATCCTGCATTTTCCTACAGTTCACGACTACTGTCAAGTTACATCATGGCCCATTATCAGAAGAAACAACAAGTCTATGTTTTGTTATGCTTGTGACGAAAGCCAAATCCCTTCTCAAAAGTTGCTCAATCCTCCGATAAAGCCTAAAGCTATCCTCAAACTTCACTGACCCAAAAAACATTGATTTGGAAGTGATCTAATGATTAGGTGCAGGTCATAAAGATAGCGGATAAGTCACTAAACTTTTGACTTCATTTCATCCATGAGTCTGAACATCTTAACACATGCATCCTGAGCCTGTCTCCACTGCTCATGTTCTACTCTACCCTCCTTCATTACAGCCCAATACACGCTAGCGATTTGTCTCCAATATCCTCGTAAATCCTCTGAGCCAGTTGTACGGATTGATGCCGATGCTTCACCGGTTAAATGCTGTATCCGCTTCTCTATTTCCACCATCGCATCCTTATCATCATATATCGGTAGTCCTATTTCCTCTCCAACTGCTATTCCAATAATCCTCATCATTAACTTGGTTGTCTCTTCCACTACTTCAAGTCTCTCAGATAATAGTTCTCGCTTTATTCTCCGCTGCTCTCTTTCGAGCTCATTTTGCCTATTTCTTGTCTCATCTTCTAATGACCATTTCCTTTGTCTTTTCTGAACAAAGTATGCACCTATATAACTAACAATTGCGCCTCCCAGTGTTCCTGCTACAGCTATAATACTAGAGTCCACGTCACTCTCCTAATGTGTATTCAAACTGACCTGCCCTTATGATTATATCACCTTCTAAGTCAGATTCAATGGCACAGTGCTTGACAGTATCTAGTTTAATGTACCAGCCTGTCCGCCTGAGTTTTTAGCCTACTTCTCCGGTAGGGCAAAGGAGTCGGGCTAAAGCTCGGCTTGTTTTGCGCAAAATTCCCTCAAAAATCACTCGACTAGTCCATTTACACCCATGAGGTTATTTTACCCCCCAAATTTCGCCTCTCACGACCAGTTTTTTTGTCCCGAGGATTTTTTTCAAGAATCTCCTGTTTCTCCTCGGGGAGGGTTTAGATTACTTGACATAATACTTCGGCGGGGTGACCTCACTAATCAGGCTCGGCCAAGGGATGATATTTGTGGTGGGTTTCTTCAGCATATTTATCTGAGGCATGGACATACCGGGTAGTGGTATCCAAAGATTCGTGACCCAGGAGAATCTGAAGGGCCGCTGGATTAGCACCTTGCTCAGCTAAATAAGTAGCAAAACCATGCCTCAGGGAGTGTGCTGAGGTAGGGACGTTAATCTTTAATTTCTCTCGATATCTTTTAATCCTTTCCTGGAGGTAATTGGTGGAGATTCTCTTTCTGGGACTAGTTACGTTCCTGCCAGCATAGGGAATAAACAGGGCAGGGCAATTATCATGGCGTGTGCTCAGGTATATATCAAGATGCTGCCTAGCCCGTGGGGTTAGGTAAACAAACCTCTGCTTCCTGCCTTTGCCGGTGATGAAAATACGCCCGCTACCATCAATCTGGCTGCGATTCAGGTTGCACAGCTCAGAGATACGCATTCCGGTGGCAAATAATACCTCTAGTATAGCTCGGTTTCTCAAAGCTATCTTGGGATTTGGTTCAAAGGAGGTTGGCGCTTCAATTAGCCTAACTAAATCGTTAAACTCAGCTACCTGAGGATGTTTTTTGCCAGCTTTTGTCAGTTTAACTGCCTCAGGTGGTAGAGGACAGGGGTAATCCATGTCAATTAAGTAGCGGAGGTAAGCTCGGAGGGTTGACAACATGCGATTTATGGAGCGTGGGCCAAGCTGCTTATTACCCCCATTGCTTAGACCCGCTGTCTTTCGATCCCGTGAAGTTAGATATGCTTTGTAATAAGTGATAGCACGCTTGTTTACTTTATCAAACTCGATATTGCTTTCATTTAGAAAGTGGTCAAAAACTTCCAGATCTCGCTCGTAGTTGTAAACTGTCTCTGGAGAATAATAGTTAGCCTGCAAGTTTAGCAGGAGGTCATCAGCGTGTGGTAACATCTATTTCACCTCTTTGTAACTATCAATTGAGTGTAAGGAATATTATACTCAATCAAGTATACACACAAAATATTCTTCTGTCAAGATAAACTTCACTCCCTCGATAAAGTGATATAATCTCAACATCTGATGATTCTAATAATATAGTGTGCTATGGTAATAGTAACAAGGAAATAAGGTGCACGCGCTGAGATTGGGGATAGCTCAGATCAACCCTACTGTTGGTGATTTGAGCGGCAATACAAAGAAAATAATACATTTCATTGGTAAGGCAAAGGCACTCAGCGTTGACTTGCTGACTTTTCCTGAATTAGCCATAACAGGTTATCCTCCCGAGGGTCTGCTACTCAAGCCACAGTTTATCCAGCGAAACCAAAACTGCCTGGAGGAAATAATAAAACACTCTTCAGACATAACAGTGGTAGTAGGTTTTGTTGATAGCAATAACGATATATACAACGCTGCGGCTATGATTTATGACCAAAAATTGGTGGGGGTTTACCATAAAAATTATCTGCCTAATTATGGCGTATTCAATGAAAATAGCTATTTCCAGGCTGGAACTGAGTGCCCTATTTTCATCATTTATAATACCGGCGTCGGTATAACCATTAGTGAAGATATGTGGTATGAAGCTGGACCGGCAATAGTGCAGGCTTATGCCGGGGCTAGATTATTAGTCAATATAAGCGCCTCGCCATATCATGCTGGGAAAAGAGACGCTAGAGAAAGGATGCTGGCTACTAGAGCAACTGATAATGCAGCCATTGTTGCTTATAACAATTTAGTTGGTGGACAAGATGAGTTGGTATTTGATGGCAATAGCCTTATTATCAACGAGAAAGGAGAAGTCATCGCTCGGGGGAAACAGTTTGGAGAAGAGCTAATAGTCACAGATTTGAATTTGGAATCAGTATTTCGCTCGCAGCTGCACGAGTCCCGGCGGAGGAAGGAACCCCCCTTAGTTAAAACAGCGCTGGGACAAGCTACTAAGATAGAGGTGTCAAGTAAATATCCGATGATTGCCAAACCATGGTTGCCATCAAGGCAAATTGAACCACTAGACAAACTTGCCGAGATATATCAAGCACTTGTTCTTGGCACCGGAGATTATGTGCGCAAGAATGGTTTCAAGAAGGTAGTTATTGGCCTGTCTGGGGGAGTTGATTCAAGTCTAGTAGCTGCCATAGCAGTAGATGCCCTGGGAGCTGATAATGTTGTCGGTGTTTCCATGCCCTCGCGCTACTCATCGCCAGGTAGCAAATCAGACGCTGAATTACTGGCAAAGAACCTGGGAATAGAGCTTAAAATAATCACTATTGAGAAAGCCTTTAGTTCATATCTGGAAATGTTAGCCGCGCCCTTCAAAAATACCCAACCCGATGTGACTGAGGAGAACATCCAAGCGAGGATCAGGGGCAACATTCTCTTTGCTTTATCCAATAAGTTTGGCTGGCTGGTGCTTGCTTGCAGCAATAAAAGTGAGGCAGCTACAGGCTATACTACACTTTATGGTGATATGGCGGGAGGATTTAGTCCACTCAAGGATGTGCTTAAAACGATGGTTTTTGAATTGGCTAATTATAAGAATCGCCAGGCAAGAAAAAAGGTGATACCATCCAGTGTTTTAAGCAAAGCGCCATCGGCTGAGCTAGGACCGGACCAAAAAGATACAGATACTCTACCACCATATGAGTTATTAGATCCTATTTTAAAAGCATATGTAGAAGAAGACTTACCAATTGACCAAATCATTGCCATGGGTTTTGACCCTGAAATAGTTGTGAGAACAGTGCGGTTAGTGGACAAGAACGAATACAAGCGCCGCCAGGCTGCCCCTGGCATAAAGATAACCCCCAGGGACTTTGGTAAGGATAGAAGATTGCCTATTACCAATCGGTTCAGCGATTAAACAGTTTATAAGGAGGCTGTTTAAAAATGTAGTTGCCCAATTTATTGGGCGACTGTGCCTGATAAATCAGGCAACTTTGGCCCTCCATTCATTAAGGCCTGATAAATCAGGCAACTACAAAATTTGGGGGTGAAACACCTCTGAGATGGCTGAAATTGAACGGGGAATCAAAATTAAACAGCCTGATAAGTTAAGGGAGGTGAAATGCGAAAGATAGGTGGTATCTTGCTGGGAGTTGGCTCGGGAATTTTAGCGGGCTGGGGACTCTACCAGTTATTCGGCCGGGCTTTCCCGTCTTGGCCTTTACCGGTCAAGATTGCCGTCGCTGCTATAGCTATAGGACTTATTATTCTCCTGGTATCGCTAGGTCGGGAAAGATACCGGGCATCAAAGGAGGAAAGAGGGAAATTCAAGGAGGTAGAAAAATGATTGTGGTTACTATAGAACAGATAGAGGGTAAAAGAATAACAGAAACTCTGGGTCTGGTTAGAGGCAGCACTATCAGAGCCAGACATGTAGGGCGTGATATCATGGCCAGCTTACGAAACATCGTCGGTGGCGAAGTCAAAGATTATACTGTAATGCTGGCGCAAGCTCGAGAGGAAGCACTAGAGAGAATGATTGAGCAAGCCGAGAAGATGGGAGCCAACGCCATTGTAGGCACCAGGTTCGTAACTTCAATGGTAATGTCCGGGGCTGCTGAAATGGTAGCTTATGGGACAGCGGTAAAAGTAACCTGAGAGTTACTGCTAGCAGTTTTAGTCTAGCCTTTTAGCCTGGTATTGCTTGTTATGTTGATTTGTATGGTTTGACCACATTTGGGGCAGGTAACTTCCATAGTCAGAGGCCTTTCCATCACCCTTTCCACAAGAGATGTAATTACTGAGTCCATGTTATCCAGTCTTCCATCCAGCATATCGAGGCGTCTGCTTACTTGCTCTATGGCCAGCTCGGGGGTAACTTCAGCAAGCGGGTCACTTTTGTCCCTTAAAGCCAATTTATAAACTCCTCTCAACTACGCCCAGAGACTCCAGCTCAGCCTTATCTTTTTGTATTAGCTTATCTATTTCACTAGAGACGGTGTGCTCCAAATACTTCCGAAAGGCTTCCCTTGCTGCCGGTGATGACCGCACTGCCTCCTTAGCTTTCTGCCATTCATCACTGATCACCTCGCTAATTTGCTCAGGACTTATAGGCTCTTTCTCCTGCCATATGCTCTCAATTCTATTCAAGGCTTTGGTTGTTATAGCTCTCTTCAAGCGATCAAAAGAAAATACCTCCTCCCAACTATATGGCTGTTCTGCTTTTCTCTCCACCATGACTTATTACCTCCAATCAGCTTTGTTTGATATTACTATCATAGGTTTAACCACATGACCTGTCAAGATATACTTGGCTAATATGTATTGATTTATAATCATAAGTAGTATACATTATTTAGAGGAAGGAGGTATTTTAACATGCCAGAAGTAGTAATTGGCAAGGTGACCGATTTTTTTGCCAGGCCGGGGGTAGCTGGTGTGGAGCTAAGCGGTACATTAAAGATGGGTGACAAAATCCACATCAAGGGCGCCACTACAGATATGGAACTTGCTGTAGAATCCATGCAAATCGATCGCGTTGACATCACCGAGGGCAAGCTTGGCGACCTTGTCGGCATAAAGGTTCCTGAAAGGGTAAGGCGGGGAGACATAGTTTATAAGGTCACGGAATAGATTGCTTCGTTTCACTCGCAATGACACGGAGCAAATTTGCCATTTCAATAGCGCTCACCGCGGCAAGAAAGCCTTTGTTGCCTTCTTTAGCTCCAGCTCTCTGAACAGCTTGTTCCAGAGTATCAGCAGTAATAATGCCTTGTATTATTGGCAATCCGGTGTCTAGGCTTATTCTACCGATTCCTCTGTGTACCTCGGAAGCTATATATTGGAAATGCGGTGTGCCACCGCGAATCACGGCACCGAGGCATATAACAGCGTTATATTTACCACTTTGCGCTAGCCTCTTAGCTATCAGCGGAATTTCAAAACAGCCTGGTGTCCAGGTAACGTCAATATCCTTCTCATCAACGCCATGGCGTAACAAAGCATCTCTTGCTCCTTCGAGCAACCTATTGGTTATCAACTCGTTAAATCGGGAAACAACTACAGCAAATTTAAAACCTTTCCCTACTAATATTCCTTCGTAGTGCTTAGCCATTAGTTAACCTCCTCTACACCTAAAAGGTGTCCTAGCTTTTTTTGTTTGGTTTCTAGATAGTGAATATTATAAGGGTTGGGTGAAGCTATTAATGGCACAGTCTCCACTATCTTAAGTCCATAGCTCTCCAGTCCAACTACCTTTTTAGGGTTGTTGGTAAGTAATCGAATATTATGTAAACCTAAATCAGCCAAAATCTGAGCCCCAACTCCATAATCTCTCAAATCAGGTGGAAAGCCTAAAGCTACATTAGCTTCCACAGTATCCATTCCTTGGTCTTGAAGAGCATAGGCGCGGAGCTTATTATGGAGTCCGATTCCCCTTCCTTCTTGTCGCATATAAAGAAAAACTCCTCTGCCTTCTTCAGTTATGCTTCGCATCGCCAGCCTGACTTGATCACTGCAATCACATCTCAAACTGCCAAAGACGTCTCCGGTGAGGCATTCACTATGGACACGCACCAATACTGGCTCATCTCCTGATATGTCGCCTTTAACCAAGACAACATGTTCAGCGGCATCAACATTGCTTCTGTAAGCCAGGGCTATAAATTCGCCGAACCTGGTAGGCAGCTTAGCCTCAGCTACTTTTTGCACTAACTTTTCATGACGAAGGCGGTAGGCAATTAAACCTGCAATAGTTATAATCTTCAAATCATGCTTAGAGGCCATAATCTCAAGCTCAGGTAAATGTGCCATAGTACCATCTTCATTCATAATCTCACATATGACGCCAGCGGGGTAAAGTCCGGCCAACCTAGCTAAATCAACAATAGCTTCAGTATGACCTGCTCGCACTAGCACTCCTCCATCCCTGGCTCGAATGGGAAATACATGTCCCGGGCGGACTAAATCATCTGGCTTACTATTAGGATCGAGCACTGTTTTTATGGTGTGGGCTCGATCAAAGGCAGAAATCCCAGTAGTTACTTTGTTCTTCGCCTCAATAGATACTGTAAAGGCGGTAGAATGCATCGAGGTATTATCCTGAACCATTAACGGTATTCCCAATTCATCAAGTCTCTGCTTGGTGATAGGAAAGCAAATTAAGCCTCGAGCCTCCTTGGCCATAAAATTTATAGCCTCGGGAGTAACGTTCTCTGCTGCTATCGCCAGGTCACCTTCATTTTCGCGGTTCTCATCATCAATGATGATGATAAACTTGCCTGCTCTTATATCTTCAAGCGCCTTTGGTATAGTAGCTAACATTATTTGAGTTCCTTCACTTCGCTCAGGACAAGCCTTTTATCACAAACCCATATTCCTCTAAAAAGTCGGTAGTTAAACCTCGACTGCTTTGTTCCTTCAGCCGTTCTACATATTTAGCTATGATATCCGCCTCTAAATTAACTTTATCGCCAGGTCTCTTATTACCTAAAGTGGTATGTTCCATAGTATAAGCTACTAGAGATATAGTAAAGGAAAGGTCATCAAGGCCAGCAATGGTAAGGCTAACGCCATCGACAGCGATAAAGCCTTTATTAGCGATATAAGGCATTAGTTTGGCCGGGGGTGAAATCCTCATAATGCGTGCCGCTTCCTCGGGAGTTATCGAAATTACTTCCCCTGTGTCATCAACGTGACCCAATACTAAATGACCACCAAGCCGTCCACCTACTACAAGTGCTCTTTCCAAATTTACCTGGTCGCCGTAATGAAGTTCGCCAAGATTGGTGTGACGCAATGTCTCTGGCATGACATCAACGTTGAAGGCATTACTGCTTAAAGAGGTGACTGTCAGGCAGACTCCATTAACAGCTATGCTGTCGCTTATTCTCATCCCTTCAAGCACCCTTTTGGCTCCAATGACTAAACAGTGTGGATTCGCTTCCTTGACTATGCCAATTTCCTCAACTATCCCGGTAAACATACTGCTGCTCTATAAAAATTTACGATTTTTTCCGTGGTTCCCTTTTCACACACCCGCTGACTAGTATGTTATCGCCGAAGTTCTTAATATTAACCCGCTCAAGGCATAAAGCTTCAACCACACTACCAACTCCATCCCCACCTACTGCAGTCTTAGCCTCATTACCACCAATGATAATCGGCGAAATGAAAGCTAGTACTTTATCCACTAGCCTATGGTCAAAGAGAGAGCCCAGGAGCTTGCCTCCTCCTTCTACTAAAACAGTGACTATGCCTCGTCTTCCCAGCACTTTGAATAATTCTTCCAAATCTACTAGTCCTCCCACCCCTGGTAATTCCAGCACCGCAACTCCAATTTGGGCCAGTCTTCTTTTCTTTTCCCTATCAAAAGGTTTAACTGTGGCAAGTAAAGTCTTTCCTGGTTGCTTAAAAAGCTGAGCATCCAATGGTGTTCTTCCGTTGCTATCAACAATTAGACGCAGCGGTTGCTTTTTTGTCTCACCACCTTTGCCACAACAACCTCTAGCAGTAAGCCTGGGGTTATCAATGATGACAGTGTTCACCCCCACCATTATAGCGTCGGCAATATGACGCAAAGTATGTATATGATTCCTTGCCGCCTCATTACTTATCCACTTAGAGTGACCAGTTTTAGTAGCGATCTTGCCATCAAGACTCATAGCAAACTTAGCGATAACAAATGGCAGGCCTGTAGTAATAAACTTAATGTAAGCCTCATTTATTTCGTAAGCTTCCTCTTGGTACATGCCGACGTAAGTTTTAATGCCGGCTTCTTCTAGCTCTCTAACGCCACACCCTGAAACTAATGGGTTAGGGTCAAGCAATGCTATTTGGACTTCAGAGATGCCAGCATTAATTATGGCTTGCGTGCAGGGTGGAGTGCGTCCATAATGACAGCAAGGCTCCAAAGTAACATACATAGTGGCCCCTTTTGCCTTATCACCGGCTTGCCGAAGTGCTATCACTTCGGCATGGTCTAAGCCAGCGGGCTGTGTATATCCCCGCCCCACAACGACCCCTTCTTTGACAACCACAGCTCCCACTGCCGGATTGGGGCTGGTATGTCCCAGAGCTAATCTAGCTAAAGATAGAGCGCGCTCTATGTATTCTGCAGATAACATTAGCTATCTAGCGCTCCTTGGTAAAATCCTTATAATATCTAGTGGCGGTGGGGCCACTTTGCCCCTGATATTTACTTCCTAAACTAGGTGAACCATAAACCCTTTCTACCGAGGAAGTCAAGCGAAGGAAAGAAATTTGTCCAATCGGCATCTTATAATAAAGGGTTACTGGCAACTTGGCTACATTGGATAACTCCAGTGTAAGATGTCCCTGCCAGCCGGGATCAACATAGCCAGCAGTAGAATGGATTAAAAGCCCTATCCTGCCCAGGGAACTCTTGCCCTCAAGCCGAGCCACAATATCGTCAGGTAAGGTAATCGATTCCAGTGTGCTAGCTAAAACGAATTCCCCAGCATTTAGCAGAAATGGCTTAGTTTCATCGATCTCCACTGGCTCAGATAAGTCATCTATATTCTGCTTGACATCAATATAAAAGGGATGGCGCCAGGTCTTAAACACAAGAAGCTTATTATCTAAATGAATGTCAACGCTCGCTGGTTGAATACAGGTAAGGTCGAGAGGCTCAATAACTATCCTGCCCTTAGCAATCTCTTCTTTGATTGTACGATCGCTAAGCACCATGTCTTTGGCATTGTAGCATTTAGCCTCGACAAAGTGCAAAAACGGGCTTTGTGGATTATCTAGCGCCCTCGTTCTTGCCATTCTGAGCCTACTATGTCATTGAAAGTCCCTCGCTCCCTATCATTCTGAGCAATGTCATTCTGAACGGAGTGGAGAACCCAGGCGAAGATTCTCTTGACCTCTTCCTGCCCGCGGTACTGTTTATCATAATGCCAAGAATAAGTGAAACTGGTAAAATCAACCATGCCATGACCATTAGCATTACTGTTTATGGTGGTGCAGGGGTAATAGGCGGAAACAAAATTTTCGTCGAGGCGGACAATACCACAATATCTTTTGATTTCGGTATTAATTATGCTCTTTGGTCTCAATACTTTGAGGAATATCTCAAACCTCGTGCTAGTAGAGGTCTAGCAGACCTATTTGAAATCGGACTTCTTCCCCCTTTGAGGGGTATCTATCGAAGCGAGCTCGAACCATCCTGTGACGATATCTGGTCAAGGCTGCACTCTGAGATAAGGGATGTTCACCTGGACGCTGTCCTCCTCTCCCATGCCCATCTAGACCATAGTGGTCATATATCTTTTCTAAACCCTGACATCCCTATTGTGTGCAGCGCTACCACAGCTTTTCTTGCCAAAGCAATCCAGGACTCAAGCCGAGGAGATTTTGAGAAGGAAGTGTGCTATGCCATGCCTCGTGAGGATCAAGAGCGCCTACTTGTTCCTTGTGATTGGCGAAGATATGCCTCACTTCAAAGGCAATTCTGTTTCCCCGATGCCGCGTTGTTATCCTCACAAGCACAGACTTTTTGGCGCAAGCCAATTGGAGCCAGAAAATTGAATTGTAAACAGCCAAAAGTTGTTACCCAGGTTGGTAATCTCGAAGTGAGGTGCTTCCCCGTTGACCACTCCATTTATGGGGCAACAGCTTTTGCCCTTGAGACAAGCCAGGGATGGGTGATTTATACGGGAGACTTACGTTTGCATGGCAAGATGGGTTACAAGACCAAGGAATTCGCTAATGAGGTGGCAAAGCTTCAGCCTATTGTGCTCCTGTGCGAAGGAACTAACATTGGCGAAGAAGGCAATGCAGTGACTGAGGAGGAGGTCCTTCAAAATGCCTTTCAAAAGATTGAGGAAGCTGAGGGTAAGTTAGTGATTGCCGACTTTGGCCCCAGAAATCTGGAGAGGCTGTTGACATTCAGGGAGATTGCCGCCAGCCATGGACGAAAACTCGCCATTCTGCCCAAAGACGCCTATCTCTTACAGTCCTTACATCTTGTAATGCCTGAAATGCCTGATCCTATTGCGGATAACACCTTGGTCGTATATGAGGAGGTTAAAAATGTTCTTAATTGGGAGAGGGAGTTGCTCAAGCGCTACGGAGATAAAGGTAAAACAGTTCAACCCGAGGATATCAGGTGTGACGAAGGAGCTTATATTCTCTGTCTCAGCTTCTGGGATATCAATGAGCTGATTGATATCAGGCTAAGTAAAGGCGGATTATATATTTACTCCTCCAGCGAGGCTTTCAACGAAGAACAGCGTATTGACATGAGAAGGTTAAGACAATGGATTGACCATTTCGGACTTTTGCCTGCCGGAGTCCCTGATGCCCAAACAGGCAAAGTAGCTGAAGCTGAGAGAGGCCTTCATAGCTCCGGACATGCTTCGGCTCCCGAGTTGCTGGAAATTATCGAGACAATCAACCCCAGGATAGTCATTCCAATACATACTGAGGCCCCCGAGCTTTTTGCCGATAAGGTTGGTGCTCAGAGGCAAGTTGTTATACCCAAGGTAGGCGCCTCGATTAAGGTGTAAGCTTAAACCAGATTGTTTAACTATCACTCTTGAACTTGTTTTAAACTGTCCCCTGATTTTATTTCTGTCACCCTGAGCGCCAGCGAAGGGTCTCTAGCAAATTTCCTCTCCCTTGATGGGAGAGGATTAAGGTGAGGGTGTCTCCCACCTACTAACTTAACGCTCCAATTCTCTTCTTAGCGAGTCCAGCTTACCTTTCATACTCAAAGTTTTATCTCGCCGGTCATCAATTTTAATTACGGTTATCACCCTGACCACTCCCTCAGCAAAAACCTCTTCATGCATCTTCTTTGCTATCGCCAAAATCTTATCCAGATCACCCTCTATAATCGTCCCCATAGCGGTTATTTCGTATTTTATATCCTTCTCTTGCTGCAAGACTTTAACTGCCTTGGCTACATATTTGCTGAGTGAAGGTGTTTCTGTCCCTATGGGTATAATGCTTATCTCTGCCACTGCCAATCTTTTCCTCCTATCTGGAAAATCTCTAGGGAGATTGGATTAATGAAACCACCTTAAGGTTCTGGATAGCCCCACTGCCAGTGCTATCAGAATAAGAAGAATAGCTATTCCTATAGTTACAAACTTGCTGGATTTTTTTATGGGTCTTCCTTTTTCTTTTTTGTTCAATTAATTTTAAAATAGTAGCAAAGATTCACTCCTAAGTCATTTTGGTCTATTATGTCAACAAATAAAGCAGTCGTAAAGATGATAGAGGGGGAAGAGATGGTAATCAAAGAGGAAATTCCTGTTCCCTGCTTTCGCTGTGGTATCTGCTGCACCCTCTACCAGCCTCCACTTTATCCCGAAGACATAGAAAACATTGCCTTAGGATTGGGAATATCGAAATCAGAGTGTATCTGCAGGTATGCTGAGCATGTTCCAACAAAGGAAGGTTACTTGCTTAAGAGGATGGAAAAAGGTTGCATTTTCCTTGCCTGGGATGAGGAAGGCAAAGCTTGCTGCACTATACACTCCTTCCGTCCCAAAGCTTGCCGAGAATGGATCCCCAGTCTATCCAAGCCAGAATGCCTTGAGGGGTTGATTAAACTCAAGTCCGAAGGGCAGTTGATGTTGCTGGGCAAGCTATTCGACTCCGAGGAAGATCAGGAAACATTCTGCTCATCTTTAAAGAATGCTTTATCACAGACATCAACAAGCAGCTTGCTATGGTAATTAAGCTATTAGAAAGTATTCCAATGCAAAACTGATTCTAGTTTCCTTTTTGGAACATGAAGCACACCACTTTTGTCTTTCCAATACTTCACAGAACCATCAAATGGCTCTGTAACCGGGTTTTCATCGGGATAGCCCAGGGCTAAAACCAGTAAAATTTCATAATTATCAGGAATATTCAGTATTCCCCTCAATTTATCCCTATCGGCACTGGCAATAGGACAGGAACCTATGCCCTTTTCCAGAGCTACCAGTATGATATTCTCCATTGCTCCTCCAACGTCATATACCGATGATGTCACTCCGATATCCCGGTTTTTAAGTATGGTGATATACGCCTTTGGTCTTTTGCCCTCAGGTGGGGTACCTTCTGGGCTGATGTATGCTGCCCACTTTAATGTGGAGAATACTTGAGCTAGCATTTGATCATCATCCACAATCACATATTCTAAGGGTTGGAGGTTAGCTGCTGAAGGTACTAATCTGGCTGCGTCAACGCAGCTCTCCAAGATTTTGCGGGGGATGGGTATCTCCTTAAAGCGCCTGATTGAGCGCCGCTTGATAATCACCTCATAGACACTCATATCACTCCTTTTTTCAGGTATTGTAACACTCGAAGCTAGGGCTCCTCAACCTAAATTAAAATGCAGCATCCTCTCTATCCTGGCAAAGCTTAGCCTTGTAGCAATTCCATATTTTGTCCTGGTTTTTAGCTTAAAGAGGCTAGTTGCTTTGAGCGCCGGTTAATAATATTTCCAGGATTGCACAATGAAACCAAGTATGGAATTTTGAGTCCCAAAGGGGGGGCCGGGACGCTCAGTCAAATTTGGCATGTATGCTATCGACCTTGTCTTGCAGTTCGATTGTCAGGCGAATTGCCTTAGCGTTTGGAATATTAAGATCAGAATGCCTCTTTAATCGGTTATCTATAATATCATGTGTGGGCATTGGTCACTCCTGTAGCAGGTTTGGGTAGCTAGTGCGGAGCCATTTTACCACAGAAGCCCGGAGATTCCCTGCCAGAATTACCATCTCTTTAACCTCCTGGTCAGATACCACCCCTGCCCGCTCATAGTCGCTGATGTTCCGTTTCTTTCGGAAACCATCAAATTGGGTAATCAGCCTGGCATCAGCCCTGATGGTATAGGCAAGCGACTGGATCACCCGATAGTGGTGGGCATCCCGTGCAGCACGGTAGCCAGCTGCGGCCAGGGCTGCAGTCGCCATCTGGAGAGCAGCGTTATAGGCGATATTTAACTTCCAGTCCGGGCTCAACCCGGCTGTCTGGCAGTTATGTAGGTCGCGATCCGCTACGCTCAGTAGGTCTGCAATCTCCTGAGGGCTAGTCTGGTGTTCGATCAGCCAGCCGTTTTTCAACCAGTCGTGCAAGCTCATGTTCATCTCCAATTAGATATATTTTACTCCCGCTCAAGACTGACTTGAGGAAATGATGTCCCTCGGTGATTTTACTTTTAAACTCGTCCGGGGGATACACTGTGGGATTGATTTCCCGCCCCAGCGTCTCCTGGGCAAGGCTAAGTCTCTCAACGACTTCAGCGAATGTCACTTCGCCCACTACTAAGATGTCCACGTCACTGGATTGGTATTCTGAGCCACGGGCTACGGAACCGTAGATTAGGGCAATCGAGATGTTGTCTACCAGTGGAGCCAGAGCAGACCGTAATATATCTCCAACCCCGGCCGTCTTGACCACGAAGCTTCTCAGCTCAGCAAAGATAGGACATTTGGGATTAGCCTGATAATAAACTTGCTTGCCTCTCACAGTCCGCCGGATAATTCCTGCAGCGGAAAGCTGTTTCAATTCCCTTTGTATAGCACCCAGGCCTGTGCCGGAGAAGCGGGCGATCTGACGCAGGTAAAAAGACTCATCGGCATGACTGTAAAGCAGGGACAGAATCGCCCGACGGGTCTTGCCAAACAGGGCTGCAGACAGATTATAGCTTTCAGTCATTGTACCCATTATGGGGACAATTGTACCCTTTTTAGTTACGGTATTCAAGGCTCTCTTTTGGCTGCCTCACTCTCTTTGCCTTTGGCTCCAGGCGTTTGTATCCCTCACTAATTTGCTCCAGCGCTTCGCGGTTTGCGGTGTTGCCTATAAGGAGCTTGAGCTTTAATGCTCCCTCGAGTTCTTTATGAGTAGGCTTTATAGTGGGTATGAAAGAGAGCAAAAACTAGCTAATCAAGCTTCGCATATTCACTATCAATCTTACCTTGCAACTCGATCGTGAGGCGGATTGCCTCGGCTGCCCTCATATAATGATTAATCTCATCCAGAGATAACTTCCGTCCCTTTCCATCCTTCAAAATGCCCTATAATGCCTCTGGCTTTTCAAGTGAAATAAGAACGCCTGCTTTACCCTGGAGCGGGAAAAGCTCAGAACACTCTTTAGCAAGCTCCTTTAAGGAGGGATAAAAGCTCTCCTCTCTAAAATTACCCGCCACATAAATCTTATGGATTTCCTTAAAGTAGCTAGTGAGAGTTCTCTCCAGTTTGCCTTTTTCTGCCTTTTTCATTTGTTCCTTTTGCTTAAGGAAGCGATCATCTTGCCTAACATTCCACGATCAAAGGAAGTTGCCGAGGTAATTAAGGTGAAGGGTAGCAAGCTGCAAGTATGCTCTAACACAAAATTAGGCCTAAGACTATGAAGATTCATCAGGGATTAGATTCTTCTTTGCATTTATTTGCTTTTCCCATTGTGCAAACCGAAGTTTTACTGCTTGGATATTATCTTTATCAAGCGGATTCATATGACAAACAACACATCGGGATTTATAAACTTCGTCGACGAACTGCGTGAACCACTCCAAGGACGAAATGATATCTGGCACAACTTCTCTTTCTATCTTTCTCATAAGAGCCGATAATTGATTTAAATCGAGATAATCAATAGGACGAGCACCTCTTCTTTGATGCCAGGAGTTTCTTTTTTCATCAGCCATTCGCTTACTTACAGCATCCCTGAGCGGTTTAGGCGCTTCAGAATCCCACCAGTTGTTACCATATCGGGAAGTCATAACACGGTCAATAACCTGCCGAATTGAATTTTCTAGAATATATAGGAGAGGATATATCTCTGCCATCTCCTTTGCTTCTGAAATCTTTTTTTGCGGAAGGATAGGGTCGGCAACCTTGAATTCCTGACCACCTATTATAATAACCCCTTGCTTTCTTCTTAATTCCTCTTTTCTTTGTCGGGTTGCTTTGCTTACAGAAGGCAAAGTTTGAACTGGAGGAGAAATCTGTTGCAGAAGGACTCTGACATGATTGATGATCTCTTTATCAAGATATTTGTCGATGATGATGCCTTCTTGCTGAGCAATTACATAAGTAGCATCTTCCGTAGTCATTGCATATCGTCTTTTTAATTTTTTGACTCGCTGAGAAACAGCTTGGGGAGTGACCCCCAATTTTTCGAGCAGCGCCTTACGAAGTTGCCTGTTCGTCATTGGATTTGCCTTCTTCAAAAAGTCCTTCTGCCTTGCCTTTTCCACCCCTAGCTTTCTTTCTAATGTCAGACAAGGTGACGCTGACTGTGTTTGCAGTGGTTCCTAGTAGCTTGGCGATTTCTTTTGGTTGAAAACCAACGCTGGAAAGGACTGCAATTCTATCCCTCTGGATTTGATCCCTCGTAGCAGTTAATGCTAGGAGCTTAGTAATGCGCTGGAGTTCTTGCAGGATTTCCTCTTCTTTGGAATCATTCATTCCGCTCCCGCCTCCTCTGTAGCTTTTTCACCCTGCGATTTGCTTTTCTTTCTAGCTTCCGACAGCCGAACACTAACTGTGCCTGGAGTTGTCCCAACTATTTCAGCAATTAGGTTTGTATCTAGGCCTAAAGCACCAAGGGTTAAAATAGCCTCGGTTTTTCCCTTTCCCTCAATAGCCTTATTTCCAAGCAGCCGAATTATAATATCAAGTTTTGTGTCGATTCTTTCAAGAATTTCTTCCGTCATTGGTCCACTCCTTTTATCATCGGCAAAATCATCATCTCATCGGCAAAGTCATCATCTTTTTCCTTCAGATTACCTTATTTTTGACTAACTTGATCGGTCTTTCGTCTTTTGGAGCGTTCCTTCTTGCCAGCAGCAACTTCAATCCCAAACTCACCAAGCGACACAATTTTGCACCGGCGGCCTCGCACCTCTTTAGATTCTTCCACTATCCCTTCCCTTTGCCACTTGTCCCACCAGTTAGATACGGTATCTTTACTCACTCCAGTAATGGATTCAATCTGTCTTGTACCATTGTTACCCTCTGTGGCTTCAAAGACGCGCTTTTTGTCCTCAGAATCCAGAATCGTTATTAGCCGATTTCTTATATTCTCATAATTAGCTAGCTTGGTGTAGATAATGAACTTATGTAACAAGGGTATGAAATCATCACCCTCCAGTTTCTGTCCGGATTGCTCTTGGCTAGCGGCGAGTCTTTCCCGCTTGCTTTCATTCATAGTAATGCCTCCTTTACCCATAGCAGATGCCTTTTTGAAGTTTTTATACTTCCCATCTTTTTCGGTAAACCCTTTTCCCTTCTTTATCTTGCACTGATACGAGTCCTGCGCCCACTAGTGCCTTCAGGTGAAGAGAGACATTCGGTTGGCTGGTTTTTAGCAACTTTGTGATTTCCCCAACACTTCTTCTTCCGTCCAACAGTTCGTAGATTTGTCTTTTAGTCGAATCCTTATTACCTAATGATTGCTCGGCTCTTTCGCGTGCTAGCCGAAGCTGATCTTGATATACAAGCTCAAATTCGTCTAACAGACGTTGGAGAAGATCCCTTATTTCTGATAAAGTTTGTTCTTGACTATCCATAAGCAATTTTACTAATACTTACAATATTATTATATACAATGCTAACTAAGATGTCAAATCACGACGTTAAATTCAATCTTTTTGTAGACTTATGAGAACTTAGTAAATAAATTCTGACTAATATTTCTTCAGCCAATAACTTCTGTCTATTCAAGATAATTAGAGTTCGAGTGTAGTGCCGGCTTCCCCATCCAGGATTCAAACTTGCCCGTATATCAAACTATTCTCCGATGGAAAACGGTCTTATCTAGGAACTTGCTCTCTAGCCTTTAGTGGCAGAACCAAATGCTATGTTTTATCTAGCTTAGTACAGTTTGTATGTTATGTCAACTTTATTATATAACAACCTCAGACATTCCCTAAGTCTTTCTTCAGTTCCTCAGTAGGATAATCGAAAACAGGAATTTTATGTTTCCCCAGGATTTCTACGAAGGCTCTTTTGGAATAACCAGCAGGAGTGGAAGCTTGCCACCCGTATCTCATACATTTAAGCTTCCTTCTCCACCTCCTTCACAACCTCCTCAAATAATCGCCCTCCAGTTATTCGAAACTCATTCTCAGCCTCCATCATGGCTTTTAGATCCTCTTTATCCTCCAAAGCCTCCCTTTTTTCAAGCCACTCTCGGAATGCCTCGATAGTGATTTCTCGAATCGATTTACCTCGCTCGATAGCAGCAATCTTTATCGCTTTAAGGAGTTCCTCACTTCCTAAATCTACAGTTATTCGCGTTCCTTTAGCCATACTCACCTCCTTCGCTTGCATTATAGCATAAAGACATAAAAATGAGTAACTGCTATGCAAAAGTTATTTCATCTAAAAGGGTTCCAATTCTTCGGCAACCATTTCTGGTGAGGTATCGATGACCCACGCATCATATAGCCTCTCAAGTGGGCCAGTATCGTCGGTGTAGATTCCGCTGGGATATGGTCGAGATATGAGCTTGATATTTAGGCTCATTATGTCCTGTCATAAGCTTTCAAAAATTCGTCTCTGGATATTCCAGCTTGTGCACATATTGTTCTTAGTGTTGAACTTTTGATCCTCGGATGGTTAGGCATCGTCAAAGGCGTTCTACTTCCATCGGGATTTTCACGTACCATGGCAATGTGCTCCTTTTCTCTAACAAACTCGAAACCAAGAAGTCCAAAAGCCTTTATTACTCGCCTCTTAGGAACATCAACCGGGAACTTTCTCTCAAACATTTACCCCCGTTTCAGTAATGAAAGCCTCAAGAACGGGGGGCTCTGATTCAATTACTTCTTTACCAAAGGTCTCGATATGAAACCGGATAGCTGATTTCACATCTGACACAGCTTCTTCATAAGTATCCCCTTGCCCTACCACGATGCCTTTCAAGCCCAGGGGATATGCGACATACCCATCGGGGGTTTTTTCCACTACAATTTTAAACTGATGTACCATAATTTACCTCCTGGATTTACGTCCTTGGCATTTTTAAGGAAGCAAGCTCAATCATGCTCTTGCATTGCCAATTATAGCACTACTAGTGCAAATTTTGTGGTGGAGGGTAAAGCTATATTTTTATCTTGGATGAGCAGCTTTTATTGGTATGTCAAATTCATTGCGTATAATAACCTGCGGCATTCTCTAACTCTTTTTTCAGTTCCTCGGCAGGATAGTTGAAAACAGGAATTTTATGTTTTCCCAGGATTTCTGCGAAGGCTCTTTTAGGATAACCAGTGTGGCACCCAGATTTTAATTTAATAGCCCCTCTATTTCCCGTTTGATGCTTTGGTTAAGTTTTTCAGGCAAGGGGGGATTTTGTCTCAGCTAAAAGATTATAGAAGGTAGTCCTTAGGATGGCCACTTTTTGAATAAGGGGGGATATAGCAAAAGTTCATTGAAGTCGATCTTAAGAAGTAAGATGGCTCTTTTAGCAAGTCAGGTGCAAAGCCGCTATAACCTGCTCTTCCGCTTGAGATTTTTCGTTGTAGATTTTAGATGCTTTATCAGTTGGCTCCGCTATTAGTTCTATATTATTGGACTTCAAGAATTCCTTTACCTCCTGTTTAACTTCAACATAACCAAAAGCTCCGGTTCCAACTATTAAAACCTTCGGCGCAGCTTCAATGATTCCCTTCATATCTTCCATATTCAGCTCGTGTCCTTCTTTACGCCACCAACCACTATTAACCTTGTTGGGAAAGACAATAACATCGCTCGTATATTTCTTACCGTTTATCACTACCTCTCCAAAGGAATAAAAATCAATACGCATACTTTCCTCCCTGGTTTGGCTTTTAAGCTTATCATACCAGCCTGATTACCTATTTTTGAAGCACAAACCAATTGTGTAATGCTCTATAATATGTTGTAAGTGTATGTCATCAGATTTAGCCAAGCGGATTGAAGCCCTAGCTCAATGGATGTTTGAAGCAAGGCATCTGGTTGTCTTCACCGGTGCCGGCATAAGCACGGAATCAGGTTTGCCTGATTTCCGCGGGCCCGATGGCATCTGGACACGCCAGGCAAAAGGACTCCCTCCAAAGGCAAGACCATTTGGCTCTGTAGAGCCTAATGCGGGGCACATGGCTATTGTGGAGCTACAGAAACTGGGCAAGCTGAGTTTTCTTATCTCGCAAAATGTGGACAATCTTCACTTGAGGTCCGGAATACGCCCTGATTTACTGGCAGAGTTACATGGCAATATCACCAAGTTGCGGTGCACTCGCTGTGAAGCTGAAGTGGATAAATCTGCCGGGCTGAGGAGATGCTCTTGTGGAGGCAGACTGGTTTCCAGTGTGGTTAACTTTGGTCAGCCCTTGCCTCGAAAGGCACTGGCAGATTCCTATTGGCATTCGGAAAACTGTGCCCTTTTCATAGTCGCTGGCTCAAGCCTCGTGGTCACTCCGGCCGCTGACATGCCTAGAGTGGCTCTGAAATCAGGAGCCAGGCTGGTGATTATCAATCAAGGTGAAACGCCATTCGACCGGGTTGCTCATCTGAGATTCTGGGAAGGGATAGGAGAAGTCTTACCTCCAGCAGTGGCTCAGTTAAAGGAACTCATGAGAGTATCTTGATTGGGCTGTTTCCCAGATGGGAAGTTATCTTACTCAAAAGCTTATCCACTCCCCAGCCTTTGGTGGCGGAGATAAGGGCTATGTTTTTATCAGGCAGCACGATTTGTTCCTTAAGACAAGGAACAGCAGTCAGGATTTCTAGCTCCCCTTCACTGCTCAGGGCTAAGTCTAATTTGTTGAACACTGTGATTCTAGGCTTGTCTTTAAGGTTTAGCTCGTCAAGGATTTCCTCTACTGTGCAGCACTGATTAGCGGCGTTTTTATGCGTTATGTCAACCATATGCAGGAGTAAGTTGGCTTCACCAAGCTCCTCCAGCGTGGCTCGAAAGGCGGCAATGATTGATGACGGCAGTTTTTGAATAAAGCCTACAGTGTCAGTCATCAAGAATTGCTGACTGTTGGGTAAGTTCAAACGGCGAGTTACTGGGTCGAGGGTAGAAAAAAGCTTGTCTTCTACAACTACACCAGCCTGGCTTAAGGCGTTAAATAAGGTGCTTTTGCCAGCATTAGTATAGCCAACAAGGGCTACAATTGGCATTCCTATTTTCTTGCGTTGCTTTCTATAAAGAGCTCTGTGCTGTCTTACCTCTTCTATTTCATGTTGCAGACGATTGATGCGCTTATGAATAAGGCGGCGGTCAGTTTCTAATTGCGATTCGCCAGGACCTCTGGTGCCGATACCGCCACCAAGTCGCTCTAAATGGCTCCACTGACCCACAAGCCTTGGCAGAAGGTATTGGTGCTGAGCTAACTCAACTTGAAGCTGTCCTTCATGGGTTCGAGCTTGTTTGGCAAATATGTCCAAAATGAGGGCTGTGCGGTCAATAACCTTGACCTGTAATAATTCTTCCAGGTTTCTTTGCTGCCGCGGTGATAGCTCATCATCAAAAATCACTGTGTTGTATTGAGTTTGCTCTTTGAGGCTAATTAGCTCGGCAATCTTTCCCTTGCCGATATAATAAGTAGGTGAAGGCGCTTTTAGTTTCTGGGTAAACATACCTACCACATTGGCGCCGGCTGTCCTGGCTAGATAAGATAATTCCTGTAGAGAATCAACAGCTGACCAACCATGGTTAGAGGCCTTGCTCTCTACTCCTACCAGGAATGCTTGCTCCTCAGTTTGGGTAGCGAAAAGCTCCTGCTTTATTTGTTCCCTCCTGTTTACCCTGAGGCTGTTTAATTTTGATTTCTCGTTCAAATTTTTGTAGTTGCCTGATTTATCAGGCAGAAGCGCCCAATAAATTGGGCAACTACATTTCTAAACAGCCTTCCAATTTAATAGGCGGTTTACTCCTTCCTCTAAACGGTCATCAGCCAGAGTTAGAGAGAATCTAATGTAACCCTCTCCCTCCTTTCCATAGCCAATGCCAGGAGTGACAGCTATGCCAGCTTCATCAAGCAACTTTTTAGTGAAATCTATCGAAGTATAGCCCTGAGGAACCTTAGCCCAAATATAGAAAGTGGCTTTGGGTATCCTGGCTTTTAAGCCTATTTTAGCCAGGACTTTTATCAGTTTATCTCGGCGCCGCTGCAAAATGGCATTATGCTCAGCGATATGGTTCTGAGAGCCACGCAGGGCTTCGATAGCAGCCTGCTGAATTGCTTGAGGGATGCCCGAATCCAGATTGGATTTAACTCGCAATAAGGCATCTATCATCTCAGCATTGCCTACCACCATGCCTATTCGCCACCCTGTCATGTGATAAGTTTTGGACAAGGAGTGAAATTCTACGCCAACTTCCTTAGCTCCTGATGCTTGCATAAAGCTTGGTGGCTTGTAGCCATCAAAGAAAACTTCGGTGTAAGGAGCATCGTGGCAGACAGCTAGATTATTGTGCTGGCGAGCAAAATGAACTGCCTTTTCGAAGAAATCAATGTCTGCTGTAGCCCCAGTGGGATTGTTGGGATAGTTTAACCACATGAGCTTTGCTTTGCCGGCTATCGGCTCAGGGATGGCTTCGAAGTCAGGCAAGAAGTCATTCACCTCTTTCAAGGGCATAAAATAAGGCTCGCCACCAGCCAGTATAGTGCCCATAGAAAACGGTGGATACCCTGGGTCGGGTACTAAAGCTATATCACCAACCTCAATAAAGCACAACGCCATATGCCCAATTCCTTCCTTGGAGCCAATGAGCGGCAGCACTTCTTTATCTGGATTTAGAATAACCCCGAATCGCCTCCCGTACCATTCGGCAATAGCCTGTCGGAGTGCAGGCAAGCCGCTAGTCTCGGGATACCGATGATTAGCCTGGTTGTGTGCTGCCTGGCACATGCATTCAATAATGTGAGCCGGCGTGGGCAAATCAGGGTCACCGAGGGCGAAGCTGATGATGTCCTCTCCCCTAGCTCGAAGTTCAGCGATTTTCTGATTTATGTCGACAAAAAGATAAGGGGGTAACTTATTAAGTCGTTTGGCTAATTCCATTGGCTATTCTCCTTTAGTTAGATACTCCCCGGTGAAAACTTCTTCCACCGGGCCGGTGAGCAATACCTCCCCTACCCTATCCCACGATATAGTCAAGGTCCCACCTGGAAGTATTATGTCAACTATATCGTCCACGTAATTATGTAGCTGGGCAGCTACAGCTATGGCACAGGCACCACTACCACAAGCAAGAGTCTCTCCCACACCTCGCTCCCATACTCTAGCTTCTATCTCCCCCCTACTCAAAACCCTAGCTATCTCAAAGTTTGTCCTTTGTGGAAACAGGGGATGTCTTTCCACCCTGGACCCCACCTCGGCTAAGGGAAAACTAGCTACTGGCTCAGATACAAAGCTCACCGCATGGGGATTGCCCATAGATAAGAGGGATACTGATAGCTGATAGCTGTTAGCTATCAGCTGATAGGTGATTACTGGAGACTGCTTCGCTTCGCTCGCAACGGCATCTGTGGTGAGGGTGACGGGAATTTGTTCTGGTTGGAACTGGGGCGTGCCCATGCTTACCTCGACGCGGCTCACTTTATTTCTCAACATGTACGCTTTAGCCTGTCTCATGCCCGATAAAGTTTCTATCCTTAAATTTGTTGTACTAACTATGCCCTTTTCAATAGCATACTTGGCAAGACACCTTAATCCGTTGCCACAGGTCTCAGCCTCGGAACCATCTGAATTAAAGATGCGCATCTTTAATTCGCAATAGCTAGAATTCTGCACTAATATCAAGCCATCAGCCCCTACGCCAAAGTGACGGTCACACATAATTTGAGCTAACTGACAGGGGGCGAAAAGTTCAAGGTCAGGATGACAAAATGGGGCTCTGGCATCTACCAGAATAAAATCGTTTCCTGTAGCCTGGAATTTGGAGAATTTCATGCCATAAAGCCTCTTATTAGATTCTTCGCTTCGCTCAGAATGACAGGGAGCGAAGGGCTCAGAATGATAGACGACGGGCTGACATCAAACCAGCAAATTCTTTCGTCGTCCAGATGAAACCAAGCATATTGATGACGAGCAAAGCGATGGGTTTCATACTTTATCTGTTCAATAGCTGCCGGCAAAGTCAACTGGCCTTGAAGAAACTGGCCCACTTGCTTATAACCTACACCCGACATAGCAGACAAGGAAAAGCTATAACCCATTTTTACTAGCTCCTCTATCTCCGCAACTAATCCCTCTTGTATCATTTTATCAACACGCTGATCAATCCTATTATACAACTTGCTTCTTTCTACGGTTAAACCGATGATGCGGATAGGAAAACCTGGCGCCTCCTTGCGCCATAACTGAGAGGGAAGCTGCCCTGTCATGTGGTAAATCTCTAAAGCCCTGATGATACGGCGGATATTGCCAGGATGGATTTTGGTTGCGGCGAGAGGGTCGATCTGCTGAAGTTCTTTATAAAGCACATAGCCACCTTCTCGCTTCGCTCTGGCTTCCAAATCACATCTTAGTTTAGGGTTAGGTGGCACCTGGGGTATTTTCCATCCTTCTAATATTGACCACAGATAAAGGCCACTGCCACCTACCAATAACGGCAGTTTGCCTTTTTGCTGGATAGCCTTGATTGCCTCGGTAGCCAGTTGATGATACATAGCTAGGTTAAAATCTTCATCAGGGTTAACTATATCAATAAGGTGATGAGGGACTGATGCTCTTTCAGCTAAAGTGGGTTTATTGGTGCCGATATCCATATAGCGGTAAACCTGTCGGCTATCAGCGCTTACTATCTCTACCGGGAAATCTCGAGCTAAGTGTAGAGCAAGCTCACTTTTGCCTACTGCTGTGGGACCAACGATGGCAACAAGGCATTCCATTTCCAGCTACCAGCTATCAGCTATCAGCTTAATGCTGACCGCTGACTGCTGAATGCTCCCTTGATTGCTGCCGTTTGCTCAATAATGCTCAAGAATTCCTCGGCCTTGAGGCTACTTCCACCAACTAAAGCGCCATCAATCTCCAATTGGGATATAAACTCAGCGATGTTGTCACTAGTAACGCTGCCGCCATAGAGGATACGTAAATCTTGAGCCACATCCTTGCCCCACAGCTTAGCTATAATATTGCGGATGAACTTGATGGTAGCTGCTGCTTGTTCGCTGCTAGCTGCCTTGTCGGTGCCAATGGCCCATACTGGCTCGTAAGCAATCACCAAATCGCGGGCTGGTTTTATATTGTTTAAACCTTGACTAACCTGCTTACTAATCACTTCCTCTGTCCTGCCGGCTTCGTTTTCCTCAAATCTTTCTCCAACACATAAAATGGGCTTAAGCTTGTTTGCCAGAGCTATTCTTATCTTCTTATTAACTATCTCGTCAGTTTCACTGAAATACCACCGTCGCTCAGAATGTCCCAGAATAACAAATTCACATAACTCTGTGAGCATTGCCGGTGAAATCTCACCGGTATAAGCTCCTTTGGCTTCAAAATGCATGTTCTGCGCACCGAGTTTAACAGAAGAACCTTTTATTAGTCCCCTTATCATAGTCAGAGAAGTAAATGGTGGGCAGATTACCTTCTCTACCCCCTCTATTCTGTCCAGGCTATCTAGCATGTCATGGGTGAGCTTTTCAGCTTCATCCAGTGTGGTATTCATTTTCCAGTTGCCAGCGATAAGGGGAATGCGCATTAGCTAACTCAAATCCTAAACTCTAATTTCTAAGCTCTAAACAAATTCAAAATCCAAATTCCTAATTTTTTAGGATTTAGATATTAGTATTTAGTGCTTCTTTTTAATCTTATCTGGCAAGATTTCCACTCCAGGCAAAGTAGCGCCTTCTAAGAATCTTAAGCTGGCACCGCCTCCAGTGGAGACATGGGTCATTTTATTAGCCAGTCCCATTTCCTGGACTATCTCAGCACTAGAGCCGCCACCGATAATGGCAGTAGCGTTGACAGTAGAAAGAAGCTTGGCTAATGACCTGGTCCCTTGAGCAAACTGAGGTATCTCGTAAATTCCCATGGGTCCATTCCACATAATGGTGTGGCACTTCCTTAGCTCGTTGGAGAAAAGCTCGATGGTCTGAGGTCCGATATCCACAATGTAGCTATCAGGCGATATATCGCTTATGGACACCACTTTAGTTTTTGCCTCAGCTTTAATCTCCTTGGCTACAACCACATCAACTGGCAGCAAGAATGGCACCTTCCATTCTTCGGCTTCCTTAAGCAACTCTTTAGCCAGGCTCAATTTATCCCTTTCCACTAAAGAGTGTCCCACTTCGTATCCCTGCGCCTTCAAGAAAGTAGCCACCATACCACCGCCAATAAGCAAGATATCGAGCTTCTTTAGCATATTTTGCATCAGGCCTATTTTGTCGCTTACCTTAGCACCACCTATCACGCAGGCGAAAGGATGCACTGGAGCACTCAGAAGGTTACCCATAGCTTCTAATTCTGTTTCCATAAGGAAGCCGGCCACCGCTGGCAAGTATTTGGCTACACCCACAGTAGAGGCATGAGCTCTGTGTGCCGTGCCAAAAGCATCGTTAACGTAAATGTCAGCTAAACGGGCTAATTCTTGGGCAAAATGAGGGTCGTTTGCCTCTTCCTCGGGGTGAAAGCGCACATTTTCCAGAAACAGAATATCGCCTTCTTTAAGTACTTTTACCTTATTTTCTACCTCTCGGCCCACGCAATCAGGTACTATGCCGACAGGTAAACCTATAAGCTGTGACAAGCGCTGTGCTACTGGTGTCATTCGTAATTCCTCAACTACTCTGCCTTTGGGACGTCCCAGATGAGAGCAAAGAATTACCTTGGCTTTATGCGCAACAAGATAATTAATGGTAGGCAATGAGGCTCGGATGCGGCTATCATCACTAATGGCGCCGGTATTTACATCCAACGGAACGTTGAAATCAACTCTAACCAGCACCCTTTTCCCTTCAACATCTATATCCTTGACAGTCTTTCTCTGCATTTTTCCCTCCTAGTAGTCGCACTCCATTAAAAAACGTGCTGCCGCGCTTAATGGAGCTCGCCTGGATGGATCAAGACCAGTAGCTTCAAGCTTTGTCAAAGCTTGGTGATAATATTGTTGCTCCAAATCCTGGGCATAACCCCTGGCACCTGAACGATTGAGTATTTCTACCACTTCAGTTACATCCTCCTCTTCGACGGATTCCTGAGAGTAAAGTTTCACAAGCCTCTGCTTATCTTTGCCCCTGCTGTTTTCCAATCTGTAAACTACCGGCAAAGTTTTCTTCCTGTGTAAAATATCACCCTTTACAGACTTGCCAATTTTTTCCTCTGTTCCCCAAATGCCCAGTATGTCATCATGAATTTGATAAGCCACGCCCAAGTTTTTGCCAAACTCGTGGAAGTAGCTCACTATCCCCTCATCCTCTGTAACAAGGCATGCTCCGATAGAGGTTGATGCAGCCATTAATGCCGCTGTTTTCTTCGTTATCATTCTAAGGTAATCTTCAGTGGTAACATCGCCACGACCCTCATAGGCAATATCTAGATATTGGCCTTCACAAAGCTCCAGGCAAGCTTCGCCCAGCACTCGGATTGCTCGCATAACTTTTGTCCCGGCTATCCCATTCCCCCGCAGTTTAAGCAAAGCTAAATAAGCTAAGGCAAACATGGAATCGCCAGCATTTATAGCTTGCGGCTGTCCCCATAATTTCCATACAGTTGGGCGATGGTGGCGCTCACAGCTAGCGTCTTCAATATCATCGTGGATTAAAGAGAAGTTATGAATGAACTCTAAGGATGCCGCGGCAGGCAATATCTGTGACGTATTTCCACCTACCGCTTGACAGCTAAGAAGACAAAGAACAGGGCGAGTAAATTTACCAGACTTCTTACCACAGGGATGACCATGTGTATCCTGCCAACCCAGATGGTATCGCAACATATCATAAAGGGCTGAAGGTTTACTACCAATAATTCTCTTTAACTCAGCCTCTACTTCTCTTCGGTAGGAGGTGTAACTTTCAGGCAAGATTTCATCTGTGCTTATCAAAACCACCTTTATATTAATGGCCAAAGGGGCAAATTGTCAATAAAGCTAATTTAGAGCCTGTCTGTTTTGTCACCCTGAGCCGAAGCTCCGAGCGAAGTGAGGAGGCGGTGAAGGGTCTAGATTCTTCGCGGAGTTTATCCTGAGCGAGATTCTTCGGTCGCTTCTCTCCCTCAGAATGACAGGAAGCGAAGGGCGTAGAATGACAATTTGGAGTTGCTAGACACTCTACTAGTTAAAGCCTTGAAAAAGTCTCCTTATTGTAATATAATTAGCACTCTGAATGTTAGAGTGCTAATTATTGGAGGTAATTAGATGAATTGTGCTGTTTGCGGGAGTCCACTGCTTTTCGACAGGGTCGTTTTCCACTGTTCCTGTGGAGTTTTTGTGCATGCCTATTGCTGGGATAAGCATGTGTTGCAAGCTCATAGGCCGGCTTTCGAGGTAGGCACCGTTGATTTGAACAGTGAGTTTAAAGTAAAAGAGAGCAAGGTAGAGGAGGAAGCCTCAGATAAACAGGTAACAC
Source organism: Dehalococcoidia bacterium (assembly GCA_030612025.1). Taxonomy (GTDB): domain Bacteria; phylum Chloroflexota; class Dehalococcoidia; order GIF9; family AB-539-J10; genus 20-14-all-45-10. The sequence goes on from JAUWOR010000004.1 coordinate 91,355, forward strand.
CGTCTATAGAATGAAAGAGGAATAAAAATGCCTACTTATCGATACCAGTGTGAGAACTGCAACCGGCGATTTGAGCTCAGGCAAGGATTTAATGATAAACCAATAGTTGTTTGCCCTGTATGCCGTGGAGTTGCCCATCGCCTTTTTTCTCCCGTGCCTATCTTGTTTAAGGGGCCAGGGTTTTATGTTACGGATTCCAGGGAAGAGAGCAAAGAAAGGCTTGATACCAAGGGGCCGAAGAAAAGGGAGATGGATGGGGGTAGAAAGTCATGAAATGCCCTGTTTGTGGCAGGGAAGCCAGAACCCACATCTTCCACTGTGCTAAATGTGGTGTTTATGTGCATGAAAAGTGCTGGCGAAAACATATTGCCTAAGCTCACAAAAAATAGCTTGTGTTTTTGCTCCATGCCTGTCAAATCATTTGAGACGGTAACCCAAGTTTAGGTTGTGGCATCATAATTCGGATTCAGCTCCTTCCACACAAAGGAGATTTCCTCCCTTGTCTCCCTTTCAAGGCGAGCCTGGTTTGAGACCGCTCTTTGACCTCAAAAGGTGTAACGCCTCCGTCAGGTAACATGGCTGTTTGATTTTGCCTCAGACTCAAAATCAGGCTCAAACTAGATTTGCCTCATTCGGTTTTCATGGTCTTCACCTCAAAGATTTTGTAGTGCGACCCTTTAGGGTTGTGCACGAGGCTAAAGCCTCGCACTACATTTCCAAACAGCCTCGGTAACAATAATTTTGAGGCAATTTGACTTATTGACTAGTTAAAAGGTACCATTTTATAATAGAGTATAGAGAGTCCGCTACTTATAGTGGACGAATTGAGCATAGCCGAAGGCGATACTGGAGACTGGTAGCAATGTCGGAAGGAGGTGGTGCTATGTAGAAAGAATGTATGCTGGGGAAGGGTGAGGAGCGCATTAACTTTTAAGAAAGGAGGTAATTAAAAGTGGCGGAAAGACGTAGAGGTGGTTATTTTGGTTTTCCCCTGATATATAAGATAGCGATAGGACTGGGTGTGGGGATTGTTGTGGGGATTATTGCTGGACCTGCCATAGCGCCAGTAAAACCACTGGGAGATTTCTTTGTGACATTGCTTAAAATGTGTATCATGCCAATAGTCCTCTTTTCCCTTGTGGTGGGTGCAGCAAGTATATCGCCGGCACGCGGAGTGAGAATCGGCGTCAAGACGATAGTTTTTTACTTAGTAACTACATTTATTGCCGTCCTGATAGGTTTAGCTATAGCAAACCTATTCAAGCCAGGATTGGGATTGGCACTTGTTGGAGAAGAGGTAGTAAAGGAGGTAGCAGCACCGGCAATAAAAGATGTTTTGCTCGGGCTAATACCAAAGAATCCCTTCGCGGCTTTAGCGGAAGGAAAGGTATTGCCCACAATAGTATTCGCTATACTAGTGGGAACAGCGTTGTCTTACCTCAAAGAGATGAAAGTTCCCAGAATCAGCGAAGCTGCCGACACTGTATTAAGAGTTTGTGACGGATTAGCTGAAGTGATGTATAAGTTGGTTCGCTGGATATTGGAGATTGCACCTTATGGTGTATTTGCCTTGATAGCGGTAGTTGTTGGTACGCAAGGGGCAAAGGTTTTGGGTCCCTTGGGCGTTGTCACTGGGGCAGTATATTTAGGCCTCATTATTCATTATTTAGTAGTCTACGGAGGAGCGTTAAGAATATGGGGCTTTAATCCGGCCAGATTTTGGCCCAGAGCTAGAGACGCCTCGCTTACAGCTTTTGTCACTAGAAGCAGCAGCGGAACTTTACCAGTTACAATGACCGTTGCCAGAGAAAAGCTGGGGATTGATAGAGGTATATACTCTTTCACGCTACCACTTGGTGCCACTATAAACATGGATGGGACCTGTCTGTATCAGGCTGTTTGTGCCATGTTCATCGCCAATGCGGTAGGAATGCCCTTGGCAATAGGGGCACAGATGCTAGTTATGATTACAGCGGTTTTAGCCTCTATAGGAACAGCCGGAGTCCCCGGGGCTGGTGCAATAATGCTGCTCCTGGTTCTTGAGTCAGTGGGGCTACCTGTTGAAGCAGGAACATCCGTGGCGCTAGCTTATGGTATGATTCTGGGCATTGACGCCATACTGGATATGGGCAGAACAAGCCTGAATGTTACTGGCGATCTGGCAGTGACTTCAATAATAGCGAAAACTGAGAACATGATTAATTTAGACTTTTGGCGTGGAGGAGCAAAAGCTAAGGCATAATAATTGATACCTTTCAAGGTAGTCTGCTGTAATTGTGGAAAGGAGGCCCGCAGGGGTGAATGGCGGTGGCGGGATGATTGTGGGGGTGTATTTGATATTGTCCTCGATTTCCAAGGAAGGGAATTTCCAGAATTAGTAGATGTAAAAGAGGAAAATATCAGGAGATATGCTCAATTTCTCCCTGTAGAAGGCCTCCCTTCCGTGCACCAAGGGTGGACTCCAATAGTCAAGAAAACTATAGCTGGAGTTGAGGTTAACTTCAAACTTGAGTACTTAAGCCTGGGAGGTTCTTTCAAGGACAGAGGGGCTTATGTTAGCACAGCAAAAGCTAAGGAACTGGGTGTAAAAGGGATAATTGTAGATTCCTCGGGTAATGCAGGGATAAGTTTCACTCTCATGGGTCTCCTTTCCGGAATAAATGTTGACGTGTTTGTCCCCAAGCATGCCCCGGAAGGGAAAAAAAAATTGCTCAGACTTTTACAGGCCAATGTCCATGAAATTGATGGAGATAGGATGGATGTTAATCGGGAAGCGATAAAAGCTGAAAGAGAGGGCTTTGTTTATGTCGGACATTGGTGGAATCCCTATTTTATAGAAGGCGAGAAAACTATGGCTTACGAAGCTTATGAGCAGATAGGTAGTAGTGACTATGTAGTAGTTCCCGTTGGGAGCGGTACCATTTTACTTGGTTTGTATAAAGGGTATCAAGAATTAGTAGAACTCCAAGTTTTAAATAAGGTACCCGAAATTATCGCCGTCCAAGCTTGTGGCTACTCGAAGATATGCAGAGACCTCGGTGCTAAAGAAAGGTGTCTAACTAAATCGAAGCTTGCTGATGGTATAGCTATAGCTGATCCACCGAGGAGACGACAAATAGTGGAGGCAGTGAAAAGGACGAATGGGCATGCCATCATAGTTGAAGATGAGGAAATAAAAGAGTCCTTGGTAGAATTGAGGCGACTTGGCTTTATTGTTGAACCTACCAGCGCAGTGCCTTATGTAGCCTTAAAGCAATCCATAAAAGAGGGTTTCATCAAACCTGGAAGCAAAGTTCTGTTGCCCTTAACAGGCTCTGGGCTGAAATTGGTGGATGAACTTATAGAAATAAAAGAATGTTTAAAAATGTAGTTGCCCAATTTATTGGGCGACTGTGCCTGATAAATCAGGCAACTACAAAAATTTGGGGGTGAAACACCTCTGAGATGGCTGAAATTGAACGGGGAATCAAAATTAAACAGCCTTAAAATAAGTTAGGGGGTGAGTTGAGATGGCGCCACTTATAAGTAAGTTAGGAGGGGAGATAAAGCCCTCGGCGACTCTTCGCTTAATGGAGGAGGTAAGCTCTCTAGAAAAAGAGTATGGCTTTAAAATTATAGATCTCACTTCTGGACAGCCAGATAGAGGTCCCACTGAAGATGTTTTAGCAGCTCTTTTCGAGGGAGGCAAGCTCAGCAGATATGGACCGGTGCAAGGTGACCCCGAGTTAAGGGAAATATTGTCGGGAGTAATAAATAAAGAAATTGGCGTGAGGTATGACCCCCAAGATATAGCAATTACCGTTGGGGCGAAAGGTGGCCTAGACATATTGATGAGGGTTTTACTTGAGCCAGGAGAGAGTATGGGGATTATGACTCCATTCTGGGTTACCTACCCCGAATCTGTGAAAATAGCCTATGGTATCCCTTGTTTTCTGGAGCCAGATGGAGGTCTGAGACCAAATCCAGAAAAATTAGGGAGAGAAATAGAAGCTAAGAACATAAAGGTGTTGCTCTATAGCTCACCGTGCAATCCTTCGGGCGTTGTTTATACCAGGGATGAGCTAGAGGAAATAGCCAAGATTGTGAAAGAAAAAGATATATGGGTTATAGCTGATGAAATTTACAATAAGTTTCTCTTTGACGGTAAAAAGCATGAGAGCATATTGTCAATCGAAGGTCTAAGAGATAATGCAATATTGGTTGATGGCCCGTCTAAGAGATTTGGTGTTCCTGGCTGGAGATTGGGATTCGTTGCTGGCCCAAGTGAAGTTATCAAAGCACTAACAAAATTACAAGGGCATATCAATTCTGGAGCTTCGAGGCCAAATCAATATGCTATGCGTGTTGCTTACACCAGCCAAAAGGCTAAGGAAGCTACTGATAACATGAGACAAAGATATGAAAGGAATAGAAATATTTTTGTCAAGGGCTTGAATGAGATTGATGGCATTAGTTGCCTTAAGCCAGAAGGGGCATTTTACGCCTTTCCTAGCATCGATAATTTCTTTGGCTCTAAATATGAATTTGCTGGTAAGGAATACATAATAAAGACGTCTGCAGATTTTCGCGATTTTTTGTTAAGAAAAGCACAAGTAGCTGGAGTTGAAGGTGCTCCATTTGGGATGGATAGCCATATTAGATTTTCCCTAGCAACCGGGGAAGAAAATATTGTAAATGCACTGAATTATATCAACCATGCGATGAAGGAGTTACACTTATAGCTTTTGCAGTCAGTAAAATTCCCAGTTTTGCTAACCTCCATCTTTATCAATCAATCTCTATTATGTTACACTTAATCTAGATGTCCCTGTAGCTCAGATGGATAGAGCGGCTGCCTTCTAAGCAGCGGGTCGTGGGTTCGAATCCCTCCAGGGACGCGGCAAGTTTGAAAGGGGTTAGAAGGATAATGGAAAATCCGTCAGTAAAAGAACTTCTGGAAGCGGGGGCTCACTTTGGTCATCCGGCTAGCTATTGGCACCCTAAGATGAGAAAATATATCTTTACCCAGCGCAACGGAATACATATCATTGATTTAGAAAAGACAGTTACGATGTTAGACGAGGCATGTGCCTTTGCCCGAGACCTAGCAGCCAGCGGGCAAATTATCCTCTTTGTCGGCACTAAGAAACAAGCCCAACAAGTGATAGAGGAAGAAGCTAAAAGATGTGCCATGCATTATGTCAATCAAAGGTGGCTTGGAGGAATGCTAACTAATTTTGCCACTATACAAGCTCGGATTGATTATCTGGTTCGTTTGGAAGATAAGAGAGAGAAAGGCGAGTTCGATCAGTTATCTAAGAAAGAAAGGGTGAAATTAGAAAAGAAAATCTTGAGGTTAAATGAACAAATGGGTGGTTTTAAGGAAATGACTGCTCTCCCTGGAGCTCTTTTCATCGCCGACCCTATTAAGGACAAAATTGCCTTTGCTGAGGCCAAAAAACTGGATATTCCTGTAATAGCCATCGCAGATACTAATTGTAATCCCGATAATATTGATTACCCCATCCCCGCTAACGATGATGCTATCAAAGCAATCAAACTGATTTGTGCCAGAATAGCTGATGCCATAATTGAAGGCAAAGGAATACAAACTTCTGAAGAAGTAGAGGCTGCTGGGTTACCCTCCGCCGAGACAGAAGAGCCCGTCGAAATTTTAGGTTCTTATACCTTTAATCCGGAGGAGGATCAACCCTAGGTTATTTGAATGAGGGTATCAACCAAGGCTATTAAAGAGGTAAGAGGCAGAACTGAAGCTGGTATACTTGAGTGTAAGGATGCTTTGCTAGAAGCAGGTGGAGATATAGAAAAGGCAGTCAAAGTTTTGAAATGCCGTGGGCTAGTAATTGCGGGAAAAAAGGCGGAGCGTATTGCCAATGAAGGAGTAATTGAAGCTTACGTCCATCACACTGGGCGGGTAGGAGCATTAGTAGAGCTAAACTGTGAAACTGATTTTGTGGCTCGCACGGATGAATTTAGACAGCTTGCTCACGACTTAGCCATGCAAGTAGCTGCTACATCTCCACAGTTTATCACCGCGGCAGAAATCCCAGCAGGGGCGGGGTTAGAGCCTCAAGAAGCTTGTCTCCTTCTCCAGCCCTTTATCAAAGAGTTCGATAAGACTGTAGAGGAAATTATCGCCGAAACAATAGCTAAAGTGGGCGAGAATATAAAGGTGCGCCAGTTTGCTAGATTTGAACTCGGCTGTTAGCTATTGGCGTTCTTGTCTTTACTGATAACCGATCATGGTAGAAGAAATACTTATCGAACTGAACTCAAAAATGCAAAAGGCTGTTGATGGCTTAGCCCGCGAGTTAACTATTATCCGCACTGGACGAGCTAACCCAGCGATAGTTGAGAATATTATGGTTGATTATCACGGCGCGCTTATTCCCATCCACCAGATCGCCACTATATCGGTGCCTGAGGCTAATTTAATTGTTATCCAACCTTGGGATCGTACCTCATTACGTAATATCGAGAAAGCTATTCTTAAAGCTGATATTGGCCTTAATCCTCTAAATGACAGCAATGTAATTCGGGTGGTTATTCCTCCCCTAAGTGAGGAACGGCGTATAAAGCTAGCCAAATTGGTGTCTAAAAGAATAGAGGAGCGGCGAGTAGTATTACGCAATATAAGGCGAGACAGCATCGCAAAATTAAGACAAATGGAGAAAAGTAAGGAAATATCACAAGACAAGCTTGAGGATTCTATTAAACAAGTCGATAAGATTAGCGAGAGCTTTATAAACAAAGCAAACGAAATAGGTCAGAAAAAGGAAAAGGAGATAAGGGAAGAATAATCTACAGCGGCATGAAAGCTGATAAAATTGACTTATGCTTAAGCAAAGGATTTTCACTGCTGCTGTAGGTGTACCTCTCATCATTCTCGCTGTTTGGTTTGGCGATCCTTGGTTTAGCCTTCTTATCGCTGCCGTAGTATTGCTCGGCACCTTTGAGTTCTATCACATGTCTACCAACCTCAATAAGAGGTACCCCCTAACTTATTTTGGCTCGTCATGGGCACTGGTACTCGCCCTGAGCCCTCACTATGCAAATCTATTACCTATAGTTATGACAGCCGCTGTGGTGATTTCCCTAGTCTGGCTGTTACGACTCTCACCTCAGAAGAAAGCATTCTATGATTGGGCTTGGCTAGTAGCTGGCGTTCTTTATGTAGGGTGGATGCTCAGTTACTGGGTCAACTTGCGCATTTTAGAAGATGGGAAAGGTTGGGTTTACTTGGCACTACTCACTACGTTTGCCAATGACACAGGCGCCTTTTTTGTTGGAAGAGCATGGGGCAAGCACAAGCTAGCCTCTGCTATAAGCCCAGGTAAAACTTGGGAAGGAGCCTTGGGTGGCTTCGTAAGCGCTATTATAGTTGCTGTAGCAATATCCAAGATTCCTGTCTTCTTTTCTCATTCACTCCTTGGATACTGTCAAGCCATGCTCCTAGGCTGCCTTATTAGCCTCTTTGCTCAACTTGGTGACCTGGTTGAATCTTTGCTCAAGCGCAACATGGGGGTGAAAGAGTCAGGCAAGCTGTTGCCAGGGCATGGTGGTATTCTTGACCGCTTTGACAGCCTTATTTTTGTCGGGGCAATGGTATACTATTATGTAATATGGACCGTATAAAGAAAATAGCTATCTTAGGTTCAACGGGTTCCATAGGGCGGCAAGTTCTGGATGTGATACGTGCCCTTTCTGCTAGATTTCAGGTGGTAGGTTTAGCCGGGGGTAAAAATCTCAAGCTTCTGGAAAAGCAAATAGCCAAATTTCAACCTGAGATGTTTTATTCCTCAGTCGAGCCTGACTTTACCTATAGAGGCGAATTCTTATCCATGGAACAAATAGCCAGCCATCCAGATGTTGACCTGGTCATCATAGCCACTTCAGGCAAAGCAGGGTTGTATCCTACTTTAGCAGCTCTAAAGGCAGGCAAAACAGTAGCTTTAGCCAACAAGGAAGTATTGGTGATGGCGGGGGAAATTATCGTTCGTGAGGCTAAAAGCTATCAAGCTCAAATTCTGCCTATTGATAGTGAGCTTAGTGCTATCTGGCAATGCTTGCAAGGGGAGGAAAATAAACCACAAAGAATTTTTTTAACTGCTTCTGGTGGGCCTTTCTACCACTATTCCCAGCCGGAATTAAGAAAAGTAACGGTAGAGCAAGCCCTTCATCACCCTACCTGGAAAATGGGGAGGAAGATCACTATTGACTCGGCCACACTTCTGAATAAAGGATTAGAGGCTATTGAAGCTCATTGGCTTTTCGCTATTCCTTTTGAGAGCATTGAGATATTAATTCATCCACAAAGTATCATTCACTCCATGGTAGAGTTTATGGACGGTTCAATAAAAGCGCAGCTCAGCTTTCCCGATATGAGGTTGCCCATCCAATATGCCCTTTGTTATCCTGAGAGGTTGCCCAATTCAGAGCTACCACGCCTCAACTGGAACAAAATCCAATCTCTAAACTTCGAGCCAGTAGAGCAAAACAGATTTCCTTGTCTTAAATTGGCGCTGGATGCAGGTAAGCAAGGAGGAACTTATCCTGTAGTACTTTGTGCTGCCGATGAAGTGGCCGTAGGGCTTTTTCTTAACAAGCGTATAAGCTTTACTGATATAGCTAGAATAGTGCAAGAAACTTTGGAACAGCATCGTGGCATTGCTCAGCCATCCTTGGAAGAAATTCTAATTGCTGATGCCTGGGCAAGGGAATATGTTGAGCGTCTTTTCATTTGTTATGGCAAGGCTTATCCTGCCCCCGAGCCCTTCGCTTCCTATCATTCTGAGGGAGCGAAGCGACCGAAAAATCTCGCTCAGGGTAAACTCCGCGAAGGGGAAGAAATTCGACGAGGCAATTTCAGGCCAGTGAGATAAAAGATGAACATTGCCATAGTTATTATTCTTTTTATTTTGACTCTGTTCGTTGTAATCTCCCTTCATGAATTGGGGCATTTCATCGCTGCCAGGCGTGCCGGAGTGAAGGTAGAGGAGTTTGGCTTAGGTTTTCCTCCGCGACTTTTTGGCATCAAGCGAGGGGAGACAGTGTATTCGGTTAATGCTATACCACTGGGAGCTTTCGTCAAGAGTACTGGAGAAAATGACCCCACAGTACCAGGAAGCTTAGCGAGTAAAGGTTCATGGAGCAGACTGGCAGTCTATGCTGCCGGCCCGGTAGCCAACATTTTTCTCGCTTTTATCTTGCTTAGTGCCTTCTTTACGCTACCTACAAATGTGCTAGTTGGCAATGGAGTCATGGTGCACTCCATAGTAGAGGGCTCGCCAGCGGAAGAAGTAGGTATCGAGCCTGGGGATATAATTCTGGAGGTGAATAGGCAGCCTGTTCATAAATGGGGAGATATACAAAATATGGTTAATTCAAGCAAAGAAGGTGAGGAAATAACCTTGCTTCTGCAAAGGAATGGGAGCCAGAGTGAAACCAGTTTGAAACCGGAGTTTGACCCGGCATTAGGACGGCGAGCAATAGGTGTCCTGCTTTGCTGGAATATAGTGAATCAAGTGGGGGAAGGTTCACCAGCGGCTAAAGCTGACATTAGACCTGGAGATACCATTTTAGGCATTAATGGACAAGCTATATACAACGGTGAAAGCATGTCACGCGCCCTAGCTTCTGCTGAAGAGGGAGGGAAAATACACATAGCTTTACTTAGAGGACAGGAAGAAATCATTAAAGAGTTTGATTCCGCCCAACAGGTGACGGGTATAAAGTTAAGCTGGGTGGATGGAGTTTGTATTGGGCAGGAGCGACTTCCTGTATGGAAGGCAGCCTACTTAGGAGGCTGGTATATTACCCATATGCCTGAGCTGATAGTAGCTTCCATTCCCTTAATCAAAGAAGATCCTAGCAAGGCATTAGTAGGGCCAATAGGTGCTGGTCAGTTAACTGTAGAAGCAGTGAGAGCCTTTGGTTTCAGCAATATGTTATTTATGGCGGGCATCATTAGTTTGGGGATTGGTTTATTTAATTTCTTCCCTATCCCTCCTTTAGACGGGGGGGGAATGCTAGTGGCACTTATTGAGGGAGTTAGGCGTGGAAAACGTCTCTCGTCTCGTGCTATGCGCTTGGCCTATACTATAGGCACTGCTTTTTTAATCACGCTGATGGTTCTGATAACCTTTTATGATATCCTGCGATTAATCAAAGGTGGGAGCTTCGGATTATGACACGTCGAGTTTCCAGACCTATAAGAATTGGCAGAGTAACAGTCGGTGGTGATGCCCCAGTTGTGGTGCAATCGATGACCAAAACTGACACTTGTGATGTTCCAGCCACCATAAATCAAATTAAGCAGCTAGAAGATTGTGGCTGCGAACTAGTGCGACTAGCAGTTCCAGATAAGGAAGCGGCTGAAAGCATTTCAGCGATAAAGAAGAATATTTCCTTGCCTCTTATTGCTGATATTCACTTTGACTACCGTTTGGCTTTAGCTGCTTTACAGGCTGGGATTGATGGGCTTCGCCTTAATCCAGGCAATATTCGCCATAAAGAGCAAATCGCCAAGGTAGTGGCTGAAGCTAAAAAAAGGGAAATACCCATCCGAGTCGGAGTAAATGCCGGTAGTTTACCAGCGAACTTTGAGCTTGATGCTCCGCTATCTGAGCGGATGGTTAACATGGCATTGCAACAAATAAAGCTTTTGGAGAGCCTGGACTTTAATTTAATTAAGGTTTCTCTTAAAGCTTTTGATGTGTCCACTACCATTCAGGCTTACCAGCTAATTGCTGACAAAATACCTTATCCTTTACACTTAGGTATCACTGAAGCGGGGCTTCCTCGATTTGGAGCTATACGCAGCGCTGTAGGCATTGGCATACTTCTTTATCAGGGGATTGGTGATACTATCCGTGTTTCCCTTACTGCTCACCCATGTGAGGAAGTATTTGTCGCTTATGAAATTCTAAAAAGCCTTGAACTTCGTCAGCGAGGTCCGACCTTGGTAAGCTGTCCTTCCTGCGGTCGAGCTGAAGTTGATGTCGTTACCCTGGCTGAAGCTGTAAATAAGCACCTTGCGCAGATAAGTAAACCGCTTAAAGTGGCGGTTATGGGCTGTGTAGTTAACGGTCCTGGCGAGGCTAGAGATGCTGATATAGGCATTGCTTGCGGCAAGGGGAAAGGTGCTATATTTAGGAAGGGAAAGGTAGTAAGCACAGTAAAGGAGGAAAATTTCCTAGAAGCCTTAATGGCAGAAGTAAATTCCTTCTCCCTTAGGGGAGAGGGCTAGGGCGAGGGTGAAACAAAAATGCGTTTCTCTAAACTTTTTGGCAAGACTTTACGACAGGCGCCATCAGAAGCAGAGAGCATAAGCCACAGGTTACTGCTCAGAAGTGGCATGATTGCCCAGATAGCTGCTGGCATCTATTCCTATTTGCCCTTAGGCTGGCGAGTGCTTAAGAAAATAGAGAGCATAATTAGAGAGGAGATAGATAAAGCTGGCGGGCAAGAATTGATGCTGCCAGTATTGCAGCCCTTCGAACTATGGCAGCAATCAGGAAGAGATGTTTCCTTTGGCCAATCTCTGTTCACCCTGACTGACCGCAAGGAGCACAAACTGGTCTTGGGACCCACACATGAAGAAGTTGTTGCTGAGCTTGCTCATCGCTATGTGCAGAGCTACCGCGATCTCCCTTTACTCCTTTACCAAATACAAACTAAATTCCGCGATGAGCCTCGCCCTCGTGGTGGATTACTGAGAGTCCGAGAATTCATTATGAAAGACCTTTACAGCTTTGATGTTGATGCGGCTGGTCTGGATGAAAGCTATGAGAAAATGAGCCAAGCTTACAAGAATATCTATGCTCGCCTTGGTTTACCAGCCTTGATGGTAGAGGCTGACAGTGGTGCCATAGGTGGCAAAGAATCTCATGAATTTATGGTCATCACTGAGACTGGCGGGGATGAGGTTATCTATTGCTCCAATTGTGGCTATGCCGCTAATGCGGAGAAGGCTCAAAGTGCCAAAGCCACAATAGAGGATGTCATTGCGAGCCGAAGTCCTGAACAAAGTGAAGGAGCAGCAAAGCAATTTCTTCCTCTAGAAGAAATAGCCACGCCGCGTTGCAAAACCATAGAAGAGGTAGCTAGCTTTCTTGGCGTGTCAACGAATCAAACTTTCAAAGCCGTATTTTATTCCGCAGATGGCGAATTTGTCTTTGTCGTTATCCGAGGCGACTTAGAAGTGAATGAAACAAAGCTAAGAAATACGCTGAAGTGTTCCGAGCTTAGATTAGCTACTGAAGGCGAGGTAAGTGAGGCAGGCATAGTGGCCGACTTTGCTTCGCCTATTGGTATAAAAGATGTCAAAATTGTTGCTGATGATTCCATAACCTGGGGCGCTAATTTCATCGCTGGAGCTAATAAACCTGGATATCACTTTAAGAATGCCAATTACCCCAGAGATTTTCAGGTTGACTTAATGGGTGATATTGCCCTGGCTCACTCCGGAGATAACTGTCCTAAGTGTGGTAGTAGACTGTCTTCTGCTCGTGGCATCGAAGTAGGACATATATTTAAGCTGGGCACCTTTATCAGCGAAAAAATGGAGGCATTCTTCCTAGATCCCAACGGAGCATCTCGGCCTACTGTTATGGGTAGCTATGGCATTGGATTAGGACGCCTATTAGCAGCTATAGTAGAGCAGAGCCATGATGATAAAGGTATTATTTGGTCCCTCTCTATTGCTCCCTACCAGGTTTATCTTTGCCCCCTTTATTTAGATAACACCGAAGTTGCCCCCCTAGCTGAAAAGGTATACCAAGAATTGGGCAAAAAGGGAGTCGAAGTTCTTTTCGATGACCGTGATGAATCCCCCGGAATTAAATTCAACGATGCTGACCTTCTGGGGATACCTCTACGTCTAACCCTAAGCCCGCGCACTCTAAAAAGCCAAAGCATAGAGGTGAAATGGCGCACAGGGAAAGAAACCCAGCTTTTGCCTTTGGGTAGTGTCGCTGCTGAAGTGAGAAAGCTGCTAAAAAGAAATTAGCTTCGCAAGGTTGCGCCCAGTCCCTGATGTAGTCTATCAAGCATCTGCTTTTGGATTATGTCAACTTCCTCATCAGTTAAAGTATGCTCAGGTGATTGATAAACAATCCTTATAGCGAAGGATTTCTTGCCTTCAGGTATTTGCTCACCTCGATAAAAGTCAAAGAGCGTGACTTTCTTTACTAGCGGGAAGCTCCGGATTACATCCTCCACCTGCTGATAGCTTACTTGCTTATCTATTACTAAGGCGATGTCTCTAGTTATGCTGGGAAACCGTGGGATAGGCTGATACTGCTTTACTTTAATTGTTTTGCTCAACAACTTCTCTATATCCATTTCAATAAGATAAACAGCATCAGAAAGCTCGAAGGCTTGTGCTACCTTGGGATGCAAGTTACCTACAATACCAACTTTGTCACCGCCGATGATTATATTAGCTGCCCTTCCAGGTAATAGGCTTTCATCATCGCTGGCTTCAAAGGTTGCTTCTAGTCCCAATTGGTTCAAAAGGTTCTCTACTACCCCCTTAGCATCAAAAAAAATGAGTTGCGCCTTATTAGCATGCCAGGACAATTCTGCCTCTGGGCCGCTAAGTGTAGCACAAAGCATCTCCTTTTCTTGTGGCAGCTCATTCCCTTGTGGCAAGAATATCTTGCCGATTTCAAATAATCTTATGCCCTTTTCCTCAATCCTTTGATTGTGTGCCAAGGTAGTTAGCAAGCCAGGACACAAAGTAGTACGCAAGTATTCTTGCTCCTTAGTCATAGGGTTAGCTATCCTTAGGGGTGGAATCTCTAGCTCGAACTTTGGAGAAATTTTTTGCAACCTCTCTAAGCTAGTTAAAGAGTAAGTCAGTATTTCTTGAAAACCGCAGCCGGTGAGAATACTTCGTAATCTTTGTTTAAACTTGCGCTCTGATGTTGGTTCTTGCTTAGGTAAGGGAGAGCTAAGCCTAGTAACAGGAACCTTGTCATAACCGATAATGCGAACCACCTCTTCTACCAGGTCAGCAGAGCACCTAATGTCACTACGCCAATAAGAAGTGACTACCAAGATTTGTGACGCTGAGTCGGCATGCTGACATTCAAAGCCCAAGGATTTTAATACCTTAAGAATCTTAGCTAATGGTACCTTCAAGCCTGAAAGTCGCTCCACCTCCTCAGCAGAAAGTAGTATGTCTTTTGGCTCTAGCTTTCCTGGATAAACATCAACTATACCCCTGGCTGCTTTACCACCGGCCAGCTCTAGCAGCAATTGAGTAGCCCGCTTCAGCGGCAGCAGTGGTAAGTCAGGATTTAGCCCTTTATCAAAGCGAATTGAAGCTTCACTCTGTAAATTAAGGCAGCGGCATCCTTGACGAATGATAGCTTGGTTGAAATTTGCCGACTCCAAGAGAATAGAAGTGGTTTTATCTGTAACCTCGGTATCTGACCCCCCCATAATTCCAGCAATAGCAACAGCCTTTTCTTTGTCAGCAATGACTAAAGCGTCAGGGCTAAGGACACGCTCTATTCCATCAAGGGTGGTTATAGTTTCGCCATTTTTAGCCCGACGGACAATAATCTGTTTACCTTCAAGCTTATGATAGTCAAAAGCATGGAGAGGCTGCCCATATTCCAGCATCACGTAATTGGTAACATCAACCACGTTGTTAATAGGACGCATACCATAGCTACTCAGGCGCTGTTGTAGCCAGCCAGGAGAAGACGTTACCCTAACCTCCATGATTAAGCTAGCGCAGTACCTAGGACATAAACTTGGGTCAATTATGTCAACCTTGACAAAGGAATCTATCAGAGCCTCTGTTTCTTCATAGCCTAACTCGGGCAAATGAAGTGGTTGCTCAGTAAGAGCAGCAATTTCTCTCGCAATGCCAATTATGGATAAGCAATCTGGGCGATTGGGTGTTATATCTAAATCAAAAATAACATCGCCTAAATAGTCTCTAAGAGGCATGCCTATGGGAGCTTCTGGTGGTAATACCATGATGCCCTCATGACTATCAGAGATCCCCAATTCCTTTTCAGAGCAAACCATGCCCTCAGAAAGAATGCCACGAATTTCAGCTGGCTTTAGCAAAATAAGTTTCCCAGTATGACCATCTATAAGTTGTGCTCCTACAGAAGCGAAAGGCACCTTCTGCCCGAGGCTAATGTTTGGGGCACCGCAAACTACAGTAATCTGCTGGGGGCCGAGATTAACAGTAGCTAGCCTTAGGCGATCTGCATTAGGATGTGGATTTAAAGCTATCACTTCTCCTACTACTATGTTGTTCCAGGTGCTGCCTGTAATCTGTAGGTCTTTGACTTCCACGCCGGCCATAGTTAGCTTTCTAGCTAGCTCTTTAGGAGCAAGCTTGATGTCACTATAATCTTTAAGCCATTTAAGCGAAGCTTTCATGTTAGCTACTAAAATCTAGAATTGTTTTAAAAACCTAAGGTCATTACGGTAAAAGAGGCGAATATCGTCTATGCCGTAGCGAAGCATGGCGATGCGCTCTACACCCATACCAAAGGCAAAGCCACTATAGATTTCAGGATCAATATCACCACGCTTGAGGACATCAGGGTGGGTCATCCCTGCGCCCAATATTTCAATCCAGCCGCTGTAGCCACACAGTCGGCAGCCAGTTCCATGACAGGCTGAGCACTCAATAGCCACCTCCACCCCAGGTTCGACAAAGGGGAAGTAATCACATCGGAAGCGTACTTTCCTTTCCTCACCAAAAAGGCAACGACTAAATTCAAACAAAGTGCCTTTCAAATCAGCCAAAGTAATATCCTTGTCTATAGCTAATCCTTCAACCTGATATAACATAGATTCATGGGTAACATCGGTTGCTTCATATCTATAAACCCGCCCTGGCATTATAGCTCTTATCGGTGGGCGCTTCTTTTCCATCAGCCTTATCTGCATCGGCGAAGTATGGGTGCGCAAAAGCCTAGATTCTTTATCCATCTCGGGATCTACCCACAAAGTGGCGAACATATCCCGTGCCGGGTGCCATTGAGGGATATTTAGAGCCTCAAAGTTATAATAATCCCACTCAACATCAGGCCCCTCAAAAACTTGAAAACCCATGTTCTTGAAAACATCACAAATTTCCTCCAGTACTTGGGGGATGGGGTGAAGTCGTCCTATGGGGACAGGCCGACCAGGCAAAGTAACATCTAACCCTTCACGCTCTAAGGAAGTAGCCAGATGGATTTCTTCTAGAAACTTTCTCTTTTCAACTAGGCCAGATTCTAAAGCTCTCTTGATTTCATTAGCTTGGGCGCCTACTTTTTTTCGCTCCTCTAGAGGTAAGGTAGCTAAAGAGCGCAAAATTTGAGTTAACTTGCTTTTCTTGCCCAACTGGTGAACTCGCCATGAGCTGAGTTCCCTAAGTTCGCTAACTTGGTTTAATTCACTCAGAGCCTCTCGGCGAAGTTCCTTAAGTTGCTTGAGCATTTGTGTTTTCAGATGAAACAGAAGCCATTAATTTAGCCAGGCCTTCAGGATCCTTAACTGCCATCTCAGCTAGCATCTTGCGGTTTATTTCCCTGTTTGATTTCTTTAAGCTAGCCATAAACTGACTGTAGGAAAGCCCTTGAGCTCGTGCTGCGGCATTGATGCGAGCAATCCATAATCTCCTGAAATTGCCTTTTCGCTCTCGACGGTGGCAGTAAGCGTAATCCAAAGCATGAAGCATAGATTCATGAGCTGTGCGATATAAGGCATGTCGTGCCCCAGAATGGCCCTTGGTTAACTCAAGTGCCTTTTTATGGCGCCTATGAGTGACTTTCCCGCTTTTAGCTCGTGGCAAAATCATCCTCCCTTAGCTTTATTTCCGGAAGTCGCTTTTTCTCTTTGGTAATAGAATAAACTACTATTAACGCAACACCAATAAATAGGAAGACAAGTCCGGGGATACCGGTTGCCTTGCCTATCCGGAAAGCAAAAGCGCTGATGATAAGAGCTATACCTATCCCGGTTACTATGGAGCCTGCAAGCAAGAATCCCCAACCAGGAGGGCCTAGTGGTTTTGCTTGCTTTGGCTGGTATAGCCCCTTCTCTATTAAAGCCATATCTTTTTTATGCTCCCAATAAATTGCCCAGCCACCACAAGATATACCAAGGACTATTGCCAAGATAGGAATTAGAAGGGCCCAATTCATTTTTTAATCTCCTTTATACTATTTATAAGGCAAAAGTCTTCCTACTCGCTTTTTATCTGCCGAAGAGACTGACATAAGCTCGTCATAAAGACGCTTGGTTCGAGGAGCTTTTTTCCGTCTTAAGTGGCTTTTGCCACACTTAGTCCGCATGAGCTTGCCACTACCTGTTATGTGAAAGCGCCCCTTCACTCCTTTATGAGTCTTAAGTTTTGGCATCTGATTTCACCACCGTAGATTTTTTCGCCGGAGAAGGCAAAAGGATTAAAGCTATATGCCTTGCATCCTTAACAAGATGGTCGCTTGCTACTGCTTCTTCTTTTAAGGCTTCGGCCACCTTCTGTAGCACCTTCCAACCTAATTCGGGATAAATAACCTCACGTCCTCTAAACCTCACCGATACCCTTACTTTACTACCTTCCTCCAGCAATTTTCTTATTGTTCTAATCTTCGCTTGTAAATCATGTTCCTCAATTTTTGGTCTAAAACGAACTTCTCTAAGCAAGCCAATTTTTTGACTCCTTTTTACTTTCCGTTCTTTTTTCGATTGTTCATATTTATACTTTCCATAATCAAGAAGCCGACATACCGGTGGAATGACCGTTGGTGATACTTCAACTAAATCAAGGCCATGTTCTAGAGCAAGCATTGCAGCTTGCTGCAGAGGTACTATACCCAGCTGTTCTCCTTCCTCTCCTATAAGCCGAACTTCTTTAACTCTAATTTGCCTATTAATCCGTAAGTGTTTAACTATATCTTTTCCACCTCATAAAGTAATTTAGCGCTTGGCCTCTATATCTCTTCTTATCTTTGCCTTGACCTGTGAAATAGTTTGCGAGCCTATATCCTCGCCACTCCTTAAGCGAAGCGACACATTGGACGAAGCTACCTCATTATCACCAACTATAATCATGCATGGTATCTTATTTAGTTGGGCTTCCCTTATTTTCAAGTTCATTCTCTCTGAGCGGTCGTCAACCTGAGTGCGAATGCCCTCTTCTTTAAGCTCATTTCCCACTTGGTGAGCATAATCAATATGACGATCCGCTATAGGAATTATTACAGCCTGAACTGGTGATAGCCACACAGGAAAAGCACCACCATAATGCTCAATAAGACAAGCTAAGAAGCGTTCCATGCTTCCTAAAACAGTGCGATGTATCATTGTTACATTGTGTTCTAAGCCATCAGCACCAATGTAACAAACATTAAATCGTTGTGGCAAATTGAAATCGACCTGAATGGTAGGGCCTTGCCAAGCATGTCCTAAAGCATCTCTAAGTTTAATATCAATCTTAGGTCCGTAAAAAACTCCTTCGCCAGGATCCAGTTTGTAGGGCAATTTAAGTTTTTCTAAGACCCTTCTTAAAGATTCTGTAGCTCCCTCCCACATTTCAATAGTCCCAGCATATTTCTCCGGACGTGTGGATAATAGCAATTCATAATCACCAAAGCCGAAAGTGGACATCATAAACTTTGCTAGTTCTACCACTCCCATTACTTCTGCTTCAGTTTGGTCAAGGCGGCAGAAAATATGAGCATCGTCTTGAGTGAATCCCCTTACTCTAGCTAAGCCATGTAGCACCCCGGTGCGCTCATACCTATATACCGTGCCTAATTCGGCATACCTCAGAGGTAAATCGCGATAGCTACGCAGTTGACTTTTATAAATCATGATATGTCCCAAGCAATTCATCGGCTTTATTATGTATTGTTGTCCTTCTACTTCCATTGGTGAATATAAGTAATCCCGATAAAATTCCCAGTGCCCGCTGGTTTTCCACAAATCTAACTTGGCAATATGAGGAGTATAGACAATATCGTAGCCTTGCTTAATATGTTCCGCCTTCCAAAAATCCTCAATAATCCGCCGAATTAAAGCACCTTTAGGGTGCCAACAAATTAAACCAGGGCCAATTTCCTCGTGAATACTGAAAAGATCGAGCTCTTTGCCTAGCTTCCTATGGTCTCGTTTGGCAGCTTCAGCCTGGCACAATAAATAATCCTCAAGCTCTGCTTGGCTATCAAAAGCTACACTATAAATTCTCTGCAACATGGGTTGTCTCTCATCGCCACGCCAATATGCTCCGGCGATATGAGTAAGCTTAAACGTTTTCACTTCCCCTGTAGAAGCTATATGGGGGCCACGGCATAAATCGGTAAAAGAACCTTGCTTATAGATAGCTACTATAGCATCAGGGAGTTCATTAATAAGCTCCAGTTTATAAGGTTGGGTGGCAAAAAGGAGACGTGCTTTCTCCTTGCTTACCTCCTCTCTGATGAAAGGCAAATCAGCATCAATAATCTCCTTCATTTTGCTTTCAATTATGGGCATGTCTTCTTGTGTTAACGGACGTGGTAGCTCAAAATCATAATAAAAGCCATTTTCAATAGCTGGTCCAATGCCAAATTTGGCCCCGGGGAAAAGGGATTGCACGGCCTCGGCCATGATGTGAGCAGCAGAGTGACGCATCCTTTCCAATCTCTCTTCTCTATTCATTATTATTAAGCTCTTACCCTGTAACTAAATAAAAAGGCTCATGCCTAAAACGCGAGGTTTTATAAAATTAAATCCCATTGGAAATTTAAGACGTGACAAGCTGTTAGCTTTTACCTTCCGATGTTTTAGCCCTTTTTATCAGCATCCACTAATCAATTGAGAGGAAATGCTCCCCACTACAAAATAACTAACCCCCTAATTCACTCTCATATATTTATATTATCATGTTTGCTAAATATGGGCGATACTGGATTTGAACCAGTGACCTCTGCGATGTCAACGCAGCGCTCTAACCGCTGAGCTAACCGCCCCTTTTGACCGATTGTAGCAGACATATATAGGAAGTTCAAATCTTCACAATAGACGGTCATTCCACAACACCTACCTGTCATTCCGCGTTTTTCGCTGCCTCCTTGCGGAGTTTACCCTGAGTGCGATTCTTCGGTCGCTTCTCTCCCTCAGAATGACAGGAAAGCGAAGGGCCAGAGCTTCACCTCAGGATAATAAAATAAACGGTCTTCAAGATGGCGAGAATTATAGTACGTGATATAATAGAGTTACCCTTGCCACATAATATGGGCTAAGATGATTGAGAAGGCTTTTGAAATCACTGATCATACTGCTGACGTAGGCATTATTGCTTATGGAGCTAATATTAAGCAGCTCTTTTCCAATGCTGCTTTAGCCTTGTTTAGCTTGATCACGGAGGTCGGAAGCATTAATGAGAAATTGCGGCGCCACATAGAAATAGTTAGTGAAGACAAAGATAGCTTACTAGTAGAATGGCTTAATGAGCTTATTTACCTCTTTGATGCTGAGCACGTTTTGTTTAGGAGATTCCATATCGAGAGTTTGGCTAATAACCAGCTTAGAGCCACCTGCTATGGGGAAGATTTTGACCCTCTAAAGCACAAGATAAAGACGGGAGTGAAAGCAGCTACATACCATATGTTAAAGATAAACAGGAATAACAGCGGTTATGAAGTTCAAATAATTTTTGATGTTTAAGGAGTTAAGGCATGCCACAATGGCAAGGACAACTTGTTAAGATAGACGATTATCATTGGGAAATTCCTCAGAGCTACAAAGATGGCATGAGAGTTCCCGGGTTAATCTATGCTAGCGAAGAGATGCTAGCGTCCATGCGTGAGGAACAAACACCAGAACAAGTCGCCAATGTTGCCTTTCTTCCCGGCATAGTTAAATTCTCCTTTGCTATGCCAGACATCCACTGGGGTTACGGCTTCCCTATAGGTGGAGTTGCTGCCATGAGTGTTAAGGACGGCGTAATTTCCCCGGGCGGTGTGGGTTATGACATAAACTGCGGGGTAAGGTTGTTACGTACCAATCTTAATGAAGCTGAAGTAAGACCTAAGATCGACCAGCTCGTTAACCGACTATTCGCTAATGTGCCCTCTGGTTTGGGCTCTGAGGGAAAAATAAAGGTAAGCCGAAAAGAAATGAATGAATTGATGGCTGGAGGGGCCCGCTGGGCAGTAAAGCGTGGCTTCGGTTCCGAGGAAGACTTAGATGCCACTGAAGAGGGCGGATGCCTGAAGGGAGCCGATCCGAGTAAGATAAGCGATAAAGCCATAAAGCGGGGTATGCCTCAAGCGGGCACATTAGGCTCAGGAAATCATTTCCTCGAGGTTCAGGTAGTGAGGGAGATCTTTGACCCAAAGATAGCTAGCGTCATGGGTATTAACCAAATAGGCCAGGTATTGGTTCTAATTCACACCGGCTCCCGAGGCTTTGGTCATCAGGTATGCACTGACCATCTGAGGGTGATGGAAGGGGCGGTATCAAAGTATGGCATAAAACTTCCTGATCGCCAGCTTGCTTGTGCCCCTATAGAATCAAAGGAAGGTAGAGACTATTTAGCTGCCATGGCATGTGCTGCCAATTATGCCTGGGTTAATCGGCAATGCATTGTTCACTGGGTTAGAGAATGTTTTTCTAAAGTCTTTGAAAAAAGTCCTGAGAAACTCGGCATGAAACAGATTTACGATGTGGCGCACAACATCGCTAAGATAGAGGAACATATGGTAAATGGGCAGAAACTCAAGGTTTGTGTACATCGCAAAGGCGCCACCAGAGCTTTCCCACCTAACCATAAAGACATTCCTCAGAGATATAAGGAGATAGGGCAGCCGGTGCTTATCCCAGGAGATATGGGGCGTTGCTCTTTCATTGCTGTGGGCACCCAGAAGGCTATGGAGGAAAGCTTTGGCTCTACCTGTCATGGTGCTGGCAGAATGCTAAGTCGCCATGCCGCTAGGCGAAGCTTGAGAGGTAAGGATATAGCTCAAGATTTGAAGAGGAGGGGTATCACTATTAAGACAGGGGACATACCCTCTCTAGCTGAGGAAGCATCTCAGGCTTATAAAGATGTCACCGAAGTGATAGAGGTCTGCCACCAAGCCGGCATTTCTAAGAAAGTAGCCATGACTGTCCCCCTAGGTGTTATTAAAGGCTAGAGCAACATGTCATTGCGAGCGAAGCGAAGCAATCCCCAGCTTGTAATAAAGCTTCCACCTCCTCAGCTAAAAGGTAAGATGTCGCTGGAAGAAGCTATAGCTAGCCGTAGGTCAGTTCGAAGATATCGCTCAGAACCATTAACATCTTCTCAGTTATCTCAGCTTCTCTGGTCAGCTCAGGGTATTACCGGGGCCGGGAGACTTAGAGCAGCACCCAGCGCTGGAGCTACATATCCTCTGGAAATTTTTGCCTTTATTGGCAAACAAGGTGTCATTGCGAGCGAAGCGAAGCAACCTAAAGAGGAGCTACAAGCTGGCATTTACCACTACGATGTGGATAGTCATTCACTGGTTTTGCATCAGCCAGGGGACTTAAGGAAAGAGCTAGCTAGGGCAGCTCTGGATGAGGGATTCATTGCCAATGCCCCACTGGATATCGTTATCTGTGCCCTTTATCCCAGGACCTCCTATAGATATGGCCGGCGCGGGGAAAGATATGTTCACATGGAAGTAGGGCATGTCGGGGAAAACATCCACCTTCAAGCTGTAGCTCTGGGCTTGGCCACAGTGGAAGTCGGTGCATTTGATGATGAGGGGGTAAGAGAAGTTCTAGGAGTGGAAGAACAGATTAAGCCTTTGTACATCATGCCCATTGGCAACCCGCTGTAGGGAGTAAAATCGCTCGTTCTCCATTCAGTTTTGCCTCATAGCGTGGCTGGCTTTGCAACTGCTGCTATTTGGTGTTTTGCCGGTGGCTTGTGCGTCATATTCAGCAATGCCTTTAGAAAGCTAGCAGCTAAATAGGCTTAGGTCCTAAGGTGGGAGCTTTCTCATACTCCTTAGATCTCCAATAACAGATTTCATCCAACATCCCACATATCCGAGGTTGCCCATAAAGTGGGCAATTTGAGTAAGCGTAAGCGAAGCTCCGTGCCCGCTGTTAAGCAACCCCCTTAGGGACAAGTAGCGAAGCGCCACAGAGTACCCAAGCTTGATTTTTTTAGATTTTCAAGTCAAGTCTTCCATTCTTTCTCTTAGAAGAAACCATAAGAGAAATAGGGAATTTTATTCTTTTCCTTTTTCTGAAAACCAGCCTTCCCTTTTCATTACTTCTGTCGAAACCCTGCTGCTTGGACCGTCTCCCCTAGCTACGGCAACAGCGACGTTCTCCCCGACTGCCTCCGCTATCTGCGCAACGTTTCTATGTGTAAATCCTGGGCAGAGGAGGATTGAGTGAATGCCTTCATCCTTGACAAGCTTTTGGCACACTTCGACTGCTCCATCTTGATCCTTGACCAGCACTACAAAGAGTTTGTATTTGGACGTTTCAATCACGCACCTGTGCTTCTCTGGCTCTGCATCCGGGGTATGAGCCAAGAAGACTGCTTTAAATGCCATATTTATCACCTCCTATTGTAATTTCAGGCTGTTTAATTTTGATTCCCCGTTCAATTTCAGCCATCTTTGTAGTTGCCTGATTTATCAGGTACAGTCGCCCAATAAATTGGGCAACTACATTTTCAAACGGCGTCTAATTTTTATGTGGACCGGCTTGGGCATTTCACTTAACTTGGATATATTCGACATCAATGTTAGATATCCTACCATTGAGATGTGCCATCCGAAGTTTACTTCGCATATACCCCGTTTTAGCAGACTGCTAATCTTCATTCCCCTCAATCTCCTTTTCAACGTATGAATTTTTTAGTTATTAAATCTAGCGGACTTTTTATTTTGCTTAAATCTTCAGCTATGACTGCGATTAGCCTTAATCAGCTTTTTGCCTTGCCAGCTCGTTTTACTAGCCAGTATTCTATGCTATCCGCTAAAGCGAGCCAACTGGCCTCAATGATATTAGTTGAACTGCCTACAGTTCTCCAGTGCTCCTGGCCATCACTAGATTCAAGCAGCACTCGTACCTGTGAGGCAGTGCCAGCGGTTTCCTCAAGTATGCGCACTTTGTAATCGGTGAGCTCTACAGCAGTCAAGTCAGGATAGAATTGAACCAAAGCTTTGCGTAAAGCCTGGTCAAGTGCATTAACCGGTCCATTACCTTCGGCAGCAGTATGTACTATCCTGTCATCTACTTTCACCTTGATGGTAGCTTCTGATAATGGCTCTTCCTGCTTTCCACTACTAGGAGGGCGGCGGCGTTTCTCCACCACTACCATGAAATCAACTAGCTCGAAAGGCGGGCGATAATTTGGTTGGGCACGGTAGAGTAAAAGGTCAAACGATGCTTCAGCGCTATCATATTGAAAGCCTTGCTTTTCTAACGACTTAATTTGCTTTAGCACCTTTTCGATCTCTCCACCTTTGGGAATGGGTAGTTTACGTTCCTTAGCTTTGTAGATAATATTCCCTTTCCCCGCTAGCTCAGAAATGACAACATGAGGACGATTACCTACTAATTCAGGATTTATATGCTGGTAACTATCTGCCCATTTTGTTAAAGCGGAAACGTGGACTCCACCTTTATGAGTAAAAGCATTGGCACCTACGTAAGGAAGTCGAGTATGATGAGGCAAGTTAGCTAGCTCAGAGACATAACGGGAGAGATTGCGTAATTTGCTTAGCTGCTCCTGGGTGACGCAATCAATGCCCATCTTAAGCTTCAGAGTGGGAATGATAGAACAAAGGTTGGCGTTGCCACAGCGTTCGCCATAGCCATTAATAGTTCCCTGAATCTGAATGACTCCCGCTTCAATAGCAGCTAAGGAGTTAGCTACAGCAAGTTCAGCATCATTGTGGGCATGAATGCCTAGGGGAACAGGAGTCACCTTTCGCACCGCTTTAATAGTCTCTGCTATTTGCTGAGGCAAAGTGCCTCCATTGGTGTCGCAAAGAACTACACTTTCAGTACCAGCTTTAGCGGCAGCAGTTATTACTGTAAGGCTATATTCAGGGTTTGTTCTATAGCCATCGAAAAAGTGCTCAGCGTCAAAGAAAACCCTTAGCCCTTTTGAATTAAGATAACTTATGGAGTCTGTGATCATGTTTAGGTTTTCTTCCAATGTGGTTTCTAGAACTTGGATTACTTGCTTATCCCAGGCTTTTCCTACAATGGTGACCGCCTTGGTTTTAGCCTCTAATAGAGCCTGGAGGTTGACATCTTCAGCTGCCTTACAATGGGAACGCCTGGTGCTGCCAAAGGCAACCAGTGCTGAATGCCTCAAGCTAAAATCTTGTGCCTTGGCAAAGAATTCAGTATCTTTGGGGTTAGAGCCAGGCCAACCACCTTCGATGAAATCGATGCCAAGCTCGTCTAATTTCTGGGCAATCTTCAGCTTATCCTCAACAGAGAAGGAAATCCCTCCCTGTTGGGCACCGTCTCTTAAAGTTGTGTCATAAAGCTGGATTTGCGTCACTTTATCCTCTGGGCAATTAAATCTCCCATTTCCTTTGTCCCTACCTTGGTCTTACCCTCCGACATTATATCGTAAGTTCGGTAGCCCTGCTCTAAGGTAGCCAAAACAGCATTTTCTATAGTTTGAGCTACGGTTTCCAACTCAAAGGAATAGCGAAGCATCATAGCTACACTTGAAATGGTAGCAATAGGGTTAGCTAGATTTTGTCCTGCCCGACTTGGAGCGCTGCCATGGATTGGCTCATACATACCAAAGGTCTTCCCTTTAGGAATTCCAGCCAAGCTAGCCGAAGGCAACATGCCCATGGAGCCAGCCAGCATTGAAGCCTCGTCAGAGAGAATGTCTCCGAATGTGTTTTCGGTAACTAAAACATCTAAATCAGCAGGACGTTGGATAAGTCGCATGGCACAGGCATCTACTAACATATGTTGAAGCTCGACATCAGGATAGTCAGCAGAAATTTCTATGGCAATTTGTCGCCATAACCTGGATGACTGAAGGACATTGGCTTTATCAACTGAGATTAGCTTTTTAGACCGGGTGCGGGCTAATTCAAAGCCAACTCTCAATATGCGCTTAATCTCTGCTTCGGAATAAGCCATGGTATCAACAGCTTGCCTTCCCTCTGGAGTTTGCCACTGCTTCTTAGGTTGGCCAAAATAAAGCCCACCGGTAAGCTCTCTAACAAAAATTAAATCAACACCTTGAACCACATTGGGCTTAAGGTTGGTGGAGTTAACCAGCATAGGTAAAACTTTTACCGGACGCAAATTGGCAAATAAACCTAGCTCTTTTCTCAAGGCTAAAAGTCCATCTTCCGGACGGACTTTAGCTCGAGGATCATCCCATTTGGGACCACCAACTGCCCCCAATAGTACAGCATCACATTGTTTGCACATATCTAACGTTTCCTGGCTAAGAGCTGTACCTGAGACATCTATGGCACAGCCACCTACCAAGCCTTGGTGTAAAAGAAATTTGTGCCTGAATCTTTCAGCTACAGCCTGTAAAATTTTCGTTGCCTCAGCTACAACCTCGGGACCGATGCCGTCGCCAGGTAAAACTGCGACATCAAAATCCATTCTATTTACCTCTCACCTTTCGTTGTGTATCATTTTAAACCGTCACTTGTCATTCTGAGCCCTTCGCCCTTTGTCATTCTGAGGGAGCAAAGCGACCGAAGAATCTCGGAAACCCTTCGCTATCACCCAAGGTGCAGGTAAACACTTTATAATCGACTTTTAGTATATTCAATCAATCCACCAGCATTAATGATCCCCATCATAAATTCGGGGTAAGGATTAGCCATAAATGTCTTATGCTTGGAAATGTTCTTAATTTCCCAACTCGACAAATCTACTTCTAGTATATCGCCATCTTCTATTTCATTTGCTGCTTCAGCACATTCCAGAAGAGGCAAGCCAATATTGATGGCATTACGGAAGAAAATGCGAGCGAAGCTTTGGGCGATAACACAAGAAATGCCGCATGCTTTAATAGCCAAAGGAGCATGCTCCCGAGATGAACCATAGCCAAAATTAGCGGTGGCCACTATAATATCTCCGGGCCTTACTTTGGTGATAAATTCGGGGGCAATATCCTCCATACATTGCTTTGCTAGCTTCTCAGGCTCAGAAATATTGAGGTAGCGCGCTGGAATGATAACATCGGTATCAACGTTAGCGCCGAATTTGTGAACTTTACCTCTTAATCTCACCACCTAAATACTCTCCTCTAGGCTAATGGGTAATAAAATCATTATAGGGGGCATTCAGTGCCAAAGCTGCGTAGATCTCAAAAAGTGCCTGCGTAATTTGGTCATCAATTTGTATAACGCGTATTTTCATTTGGGCAACGCGGTTCTTCGCTTCAAAAAAGGCTTCATCGAAACCTGGGGCTTGCTCCAATTCTTTGCGCGTAACATAGGCAGGGATCTCTTTAGCACGCATCTTCTCCTTGGCTAGATTGAAGGCAAATGAGGCGCTATTGTGTGTCGAACTCAACCTGCCATGCTCTTGAAGCCTTGCCTTGAGTCGATTAGATCGCCCCACATAGAGAACTTTATCATTCTCGTAAAATATGTAGACACCCCACTCGGGAATGCCAATAAGATTCTCCCGCGTTCGAAAAAGTTGAGACTCCAGACTTTGAAGCAATCCCGGCATCTTTGCTACTAACTCGTTAAAATTCATATTGATCTAAGTATTATTGCCTCCTTTGAAGGATTTCCTCTGGACTAGTAATTCTGCCTAGAATAGCGCTAGCAGCAGCTATTGCAGGACTTGCCAAATAGACCTCGGACTGAGGGCTTCCCATTCTGCCCACAAAATTGCGATTGGTGGTAGCTAAGCAGCGTTCACCGGCAGCTAAAACTCCCATGTGTCCACCAAGACAAGGCCCACAAGTAGGAGTGCTTACTACAGCCCCGGCTTCTATAAAAGTTTCTATTAGCCCCTCTCTCAAAGCATCAAGATAAACCTTCTGCGAGCCAGGAATGATGATGCACCTCAATTCGGGGTATATCTGTCTTCCTTGAAGCAATTTAGCCGCTACTCTCAAATCATCAAGGCGACCATTGGTACAACTGCCAATTACTACCTGGTCTAGTTTTATGTCACCCACTTGACTTATGGGTTTAGTATTAGAGGGAAGATGAGGGAAAGCCACTTGAGGCTCAATCCTTGATACATCGTATTCTATTATTTTGGCGTATTCAGCAGCCTCACTTGACTGAGATTCTTCGCGGAGTTTATCCTGAGCGAGATTCTTCGGTCGCTCTGCTCCCTCAGAATGACAGAAAGCGAAGGGTTCAGAATGACGAAGCGGGGGCTCAGAGTGATGATATTGGTGAGGGTGTTCTTTTACATATTCCTTAGTCTTATCATCCACATTAAAAATGCCAGCTTTAGCTCCAGCTTCAATGGCCATATTTGCCATAGTAAAGCGCCCATCCATTGGCAACTCATCAACTGCTTCACCGCTAAACTCCATAACCGAGTAAAGCGCTCCATCCACACCGATATCGCCGATGGTATAGAGGATAAGATCTTTACCACTAACCCATCTGGACACCTTCCCATGGTAAATAAACTTAATCGTTTGTGGCACCTTCATCCATATTTCACCGGTAGCCATAGCTACAGCAATGTCAGTTGAACCCATGCCTGTGGCAAAAGCTCCCAGGGCACCATAAGTACAAGTATGGGAATCAGCGCCAACAATGACTTGCCCAGGCAAGACCAAGCCTTGCTCAGGCAAGAGCACATGCTCAATCCCCATTCGCCCTACTTCGAAGTAAATCAGTCCTTGTTCTTTAGCGAACTCACGCATCAGCTTTGCTTGTTCAGCAGATTGTATATCTTTATTAGGGCAAAAATGATCGGGAACCATGACTATCTTTGTGGGGTCAAATACCTTCGGCACTTCAAGCCGTTGGAACTCCTTTATGGCTAAGGGTGCAGTTATATCATTGGCTAAGACTAAATCAACCCTAACATTTATAAACTCGCCAAGGCTGACTTTCTCCTTGCCACTATGAGCTGCCAAGATTTTTTCAGCTAAAGTCATTACTCGCTATCCTCAAATTCCTAGCCACGAATCTTAGGAATCATTAAAATTCTTACGGTGATACGGAATAGGCTCAACTAAGGTTTTCCTTTCTCAGTCTCTTTCTTGGCTAAAAGTCGGTTCAGAGCATTCATATATGCCTTGGCACTAGCCACGATGATATCGGTAGAGGCACCCCGGCCGGTATAGGTGATGCCCTCGCTCTCAATTCTTATTAATACCTCTCCAATTGCATCAATGCCTTCGGTAATCGATTTAATAGTGAACTCAGTAAGTTTATTTGGGATGCCAACTATACGATTAATAGCCTTGTAGACAGCATCCACTGGTCCAGTGCCTAAGGCAGCATCAGCTAGGCTTTGTCCGCCAGGTCCAATGAGCCTCACTGTAGCCGTAGGAAGGCTATGGTCACCACAAGAAACCTCGACATGGTCGAGATGGTATACTTCGGTGGTAGCGCGAAGTTCTTCAGCTATCAGAGATTCGATATCACGATCAGTAATCTCTTTTTTCTTATCAGCTAGCCCTTTGAAGCTCTGAAATGCGCGGCTCAGAGCCTCTTCACTTAGAGTGTAGCCAAGCTCTATTAACCTCTCCTTGAAAGCATGCTTGCCACTTAATTTACTTAATACCAGGCTGCTTGCCGGTATACCAACCGACCTTGGATTCATAATTTCATAAGTTATGGCTTTCTTTATTAAACCATCCTGATGAATACCTGATTGATGACGAAAGGCATTCGCCCCAACAACGGCTTTATTGGCTTGAATAGAGAAGCCAGTAAGTTCACTCACAAGACGACTCGTCTTGTATATCTGGGTAGTGTCAACATTGGTGGTGAGATTAAAGGAATCCTGGCGAGTCTTTAGCGCCATTACGATCTCTTCCAGAGAGGCGTTACCAGCACGCTCTCCAATGCCATTGATAGTGCACTCAACCTGCCGCGCGCCATTGCGTATTGCCTCAAGGCTGTTGGCTACCGCTAATCCTAAATCATTATGGCAATGAATGCTTATTACGGCTTTATGGATATTGGGCACATTAACTAGAATGCTTTGGATCAAGCTGCCAAATTCCTGTGGTGTAGCATAGCCTACAGTATCAGGTATGTTTACTGTGGTTGCCCCAGCATCAATCGCAGCTTCTAAGATATGATAGAGGTAAGCCGGCTCAGTGCGACTAGCATCCATAGGTGAGAACTCAACGTCGTCAACATAACTTTTAGCTCGAGCCACCATTTTCTGAGCCATCTCCAGAATTTCCTCGCGGCTTTTATTAAGCTGGTAGAGAAGGTGGATATCCGAGGCAGAGAGGAAAACATGGATTCGGGGGTGAGCTGCCTCTTTAATTGCCTGCCAAGCTCTATCCACAGCCACAGCATTGGCATGGGATAAAGCGCAAATTATGGGACGCCGAACTTCTCTGCTGATAAGTTGAACAGCTTCAAAATCGCTAGGCGAGCTAATGGGAAAACCAGCTTCAATAACATCAACGCCAAGCTTATCTAATTGCTTAGCTATTTCTAACTTTTCCTGAGCATTTAAACTTGCTCCTGCCGCTTGTTCCCCATCCCTTAAGGTAGTGTCAAAAATGATTACTCTGTCCATTTAATCCTCCTTGGTAGCCGACTCAAGGAGTTTTCTAGCTACTAACTCCTTTCAGCCAAGGCATCATTTCCCTAAGCTTTTTGCCTACAACTTCGACTGGGTGTTCAGCTTCCCTTCTTTTCAGAGCATTAAAACTAGGACGACCAGCCTGGTTTTCCAAAATCCATTCTCTGGCAAAGCTGCCATCCTGAATCTCTGCCAGGATTTGCTCCATTTCCTCTTTGACTAAATCGTTAATAACCCGTGGCCCTCGGGTATAATCGCCATACTCGGCAGTATCGCTTACAGAGTACCTCATGTAATTCAAGCCACCTTGATACATAAGGTCAACAATGAGCTTCAGCTCATGGAAACACTCAAAATAAGCGATCTCTGGTTGGTAGCCAGCTTCCACCAAAGTCTCGAAACCAGCTTTGACCAAGGAAGATACCCCTCCACAGAGCACTGTTTGCTCACCAAAAAGGTCAGTCTCGGTTTCCTCAGCAAAAGTTGTTTCCAGAACCCCAGCCCTAGCACAGCCGATACCTTTGGCATAAGCTAGAGCAATATCTTTTGCTTTACCCGAGGCATCTTGATGAATAGCAACTAAAGCCGGGATACCTGAGCCCTCAATGTAAAGTCGGCGTAGTATATGCCCCGGGCCTTTAGGGGCTATCATGCTAACATCGACATCAGGAGGCGATACAATTTGTGAATAGTGGATGTTAAAGCCGTGAGCGAACATCAAGGTTTTGCCTTTAGATAGTTCCTTCTCGATTGACTCATGGTAGATTAGTGGATGTAAATTATCTGGAGCAAGCATAACAATGATATCGGCATGCCTTGTTACTTCAGCGGCGCTAGTCACCTTAAAACCAGCGCTTTCTGCTGCTTTCCAGCCTTCGCTGCCTGGTGCTTCAGCGACAATAACATGGCAGCCACTGTCCCTCAGATTCTGGGCATGGGCATGCCCTTGGCTACCATAGCCGACAATGCCAATCGTTTTCCCTTTGATTAAGTCTAAGTTAGAATCCTTGTCATAGTAAATTTTAGCCATAACACTCCCTCCTTCAGAGAAATCCTAATTTCTAATATCTAAATCCTAAACAAATCCTAACAAATATCAAAAATCAAAGATAAAAAATTAAAATTACAATTCAAAATGCAAAAAGGCTTTACTAAACTGATTTTTAAATTTTGCCCTGTCATTTTGCATTTTTACTTTTGCCTTTTGATTTTCCTTTAGGATTCGGTGCTTCGGATTTTCACTGGGTGCCTCCACGAGTTAGAGCAACCCTTCCTGTTTTGGTAACCTCTTTAATGCCAAAGCTGCGGAGAAGTTCGAGTAGTGACTTTACTTTATCCTCGTCTCCAGTGACTTCTACTGTTACTGAATCCGAGCTAACATCAACTATATTGGCTCTAAAAATATCCACGATCTGCATAATTTCGCTTCTTGTTGAAGCAGTAGCGTTGACTTTGATTAAGGCTAACTCCCTGGCTACTATATCTTCTTCGGTTATATCGGACACTCTAATCACATTGATTAGTTTGTCTAATTGCTTCCTAACTTGCTCTACTTTTGCAGAGTCGCCATTAACAACAACCGTCATGCGAGATAAGCCAGGCTGTTCACTGTGTCCTACAGCAAGGCTTTGTATGTTAAAGGCTCGGCGGCGAAAAAGGCTAGCTACTCTATTCAACACACCAGGCTTATCTTCTACTAAAGCTACTAGGGTATGTTTTGTATCAGACAATTTACTCCTTTTCCACCCTCACCTTATTCCTCTCCCTTCAAGGGAGAGGTTAGGTGAGGGCATTTCTACCTTTGGCAGTTCTAAAGTTTCGGATAAACTTCCCCCAAGCGGTACCATAGGATAGACATTTTCCTCTGGCTCAACAACAAAGTCGATAAGAAAAGCCCCAGGGTAATCCATTGCTTTCTGTATAGCCGGATTTACCTCCTCCCTGCGTTTTACTCTTATTCCAGGGATATCGTAGGCTTCGGCAATCTTAACAAAATCCGGGTTCCAGAGTTTTGTATCAACATAGCGATGCTCATAAAATAACTCCTGCCACTGTCTTACCATCCCCAGATAGCCATTATTAATAATAGCTATTTTTATGGCAATATTCTCCTGTGTTATGGTAGCCAATTCTTGAATGGTCATTTGGAAGCCACCATCACCAGCGATGCACCATACCATTTCCCCAGGGCAACCAACTTTGGCTCCAATAGCAGCGGGAAGCTCAAACCCCATAGTGCCCAAGCCTCCTGAGGAGATGAAGCTGTTTGGTTTAGTATAAACGAAATGTTGTGCGGCCCACATTTGATTCTGCCCTACTCCAGTAACTACTATGGCATTGCCTCGGGTAGCTTCATAAATCTGGTGGATAACATATTGAGGTAAAAGCTCGTCATTCTGCCTAATATCCAGTGATGGATGCTCATACCTCCACTGTTCTAACTGAGAGAGCCAATCTAGATGGTCTCTGGAGTCGATTTCCTTATTCATAGCCTTTAATACATTCTTGACATCACCTACTATGGGCATATCTACCCGCACATTCTTTCCTATCTCTGCCGGGTCAATATCAATATGAACAATATGGGCATTAGGAGCAAAACCGCCGGTATTTGCCGTAGCTCGATCATCAAATCGCATACCAATGGCGATGATAAGGTCAGCACTTTGCACTGCCATGTTGGCATAAGCCATGCCATGCATTCCCATCATGCCAAGACTAAGAACATGGTTTTGGGGGAAAGAACCAAGGCCAAGGAGTGTATTAACCACTGGTATTTGTGCCTTCTCGGCTAATTCCTTGAGCTCATCATGAGCCTGGGAAATAATTATTCCTCTACCGGCAATGATAAGGGGTCTTTGAGCTTGGTTAATAAGCTTGGCTGCCCTTTTGACCTGAACTGAATGACCTCGGGAGATGAACTTGTAGCCTGGCAGATTAACCTTGTCAGGATAAACAAATTCTACTTCCTCTTGCTGTACATCCCTTGGTATATCAATAAGCACAGGACCTGGCCTCCCCGTCTGGGCAATATAAAAAGCCTCCTTAACTGTTCCTGCTAGCTCAGTGGCATCGGAAACAGAATAATTGTGCTTGGTGATAGGAAGCGTAATGCCCGTAATATCCGCCTCTTGGAAGGCATCCTTGCCAATGAAAGGTCTAGCTACCTGGCCAGTTATAGCTACCATAGGAGAGGAGTCCATAAAAGCATTGGCAATCCCGGTTACCAAGTTAGTAGCTCCCGGGCCTGAAGTAGCTAGACATACTCCTGCTTTATGTGTTGCTCTGGCATAGCCATCGGCAGCATGGGCTGCCCCTTGCTCATGACGAACCAATATATGCCGAAGTTGGGGATATTGAGGAAGGGTATCATATAGCGGTAGCACAGCACCACCAAGAATACCAAAAATAACTTCTACTCCCTCTTTAATTAAGCTTTCACACAAAATCTGAGCGCCAGTCTTCTTCATAATAGCTCCTCTTAGTCAGCAAACACCGCTCCAGTGCTGGCTGAGGTCACCTTATCAGCATAGCGTTTAAGATAGCCAGTTTTAGTCTTGGGTTCAAAGGGAGGCAATAAGTTTAATCGCTGCTCTATCTCCTTTTGAGGTAATTCTACCTCTAATTTATGGTTAGGTATATCTATTTTAACAATATCGCCATCTTTCACAGCAGCTATAGGACCTCCCGCTGCTGCCTCAGGTGAGACATGGCCGATAGCAGCGCCCCTTGTTGCTCCAGAGAAGCGACCATCGGTAATCAGAGCCACCTTATTATCCATATCCATGCCACTGACAAGAGAAGTCGGCGTTAGCATTTCACGCATCCCAGGTCCCCCTTTTGGTCCCTCATAGCGAATGATAATTACCTCTCCAGATTTGAATTCCCCTTTCATTATTGCCGTAGTAGCTGCTTCTTCACTATCGAAGACCCGTGCTGGGCCTTGATGGATTAGCATCCCGGGAGCTACAGCAGCGCTTTTCACCACCGCACCTTCAGGCGCTAGATTGCCAAATAATATACTAATACCACCAGTAATGCTATAGGGATTAGATAGGCTACGAATTACCTCTCTATTCTTAACTTTAGCTTCCTTTATCGTCTCGCCCACTGGTTTTCCTAACACTGTCTGTGCCTCAAGATTTAGCAATTGGCATATCTCCTGCATCA
The DNA here is from genome assembly GCA_030612025.1 of Dehalococcoidia bacterium. Lineage (GTDB taxonomy): Bacteria > Chloroflexota > Dehalococcoidia > GIF9 > AB-539-J10 > 20-14-all-45-10. The sequence continues at coordinate 126,212 of JAUWOR010000004.1, forward strand.
CTGCTGGAATGCCACCAGCTAAGTCTAAATCTTCAATGTGATAATCGCTTGCCGGGCTTAATTTACATATATGGGGAATACGCTGGCTAATTTCACTTACCAAAGACAAAGGGAAGGCAATACCTGCCTCATGAGCTATGGCCATAAGGTGCAACGTAGAATTAGTGCTGCCACCCAAAGCCATATCTACAGCGAAGGCATTATAGATGGAATCTCTGGTAATGACGTCTTTAGGCCGAATATCCTTAGCCAACACATCCATAACTTGCTGGCCGGCTTTATAGGCTAATTGGATTCGCCGCGCTTGTACCGCTGGTATTGTCCCATTACCAGGTAAAGCCATACCCAAAACTTCAGTAAGGCAATTCATGGTATTAGCGGTAAACATGCCAGCACAGCTACCACAGCCAGGGCAAGCAACTCTCTCTAATTCCGCCAGCTCAGTTTCAGACATGTTTCCACTGATGGTCGCGCCCACCGCTTGGAAAACTGAGCTAAGGTCGGCTGACTTCGCTTGATTTCCCTGATAAAACTTTCCCGCCATCATAGGGCCACCACTTACAAATACGCAAGGCAAGTTAAGTCTCACCGCAGCCATCAGCATTCCTGGTATTACCTTGTCACAATTGGGGATAAAAACTAAACCATCAAAAGCATGAGCCTCAGCCAAAATCTCAACAGAGTCAGCAATAAGTTCTCGGCTGGGCAGACTATACTTCATTCCTGGGTGATTCATGGCAATACCATCACAAACAACTATGGTATTAACTTCAAAAGGCACTCCGCCTCGACTGCGGGTTCCTTCTTTCACTGCCCGGGCAATAGACTGCAAATGAATATGCCCAGGGACAACTTCGCTGAAACTGTTAATTACCCCGATAAAAGGTTTATCCCAATCATCTGGGGAGCAACCTACAGCATAAAGTAATGACCTGTGAGGCGCTCGCTCGATACCTTTCTTTACCACATCGCTTCTCATCAGCTTCTCCTTTAATTTAAAAAGTGGAAACTACCACAAATAACTAGCAGGGTCAATCTGTTTCCAGAGCTTTTATTTTATTTAATCTTGGGATATGCCTGCCACCTTCAAAATTGGTGGATAGGTAGGTTCTAACAATTTCCAAAGCTAAATCAACATCTATATTCTCACTCCCAAGGCACAGGATATTGGCATCATTGTGTTCACGAGCTCGTTGTGCCATAAAGGTATCATGGCATAAAGCTGCTCTTATGCCCTTTATTTTGTTAGCTGCCATGCTCATGCCTATGCCAGTGCTGCATATTAAAATGCCCTGGGCAAAGTCACCCGAAGTCACTGCTTCACCTACTTTGTGAGCAATATCGGGGTAGTCTACCGACTCAATGTTATAGCAGCCAAAATCACGATAGTTATGATTTAGTTTTGGCAGAAATTCCATAATCGCCTGTTTTATTCTGAAGCCGCGATGGTCACAACCTAGAGCGACACGCATGACTCTTTGCCTCACAATATTCTTTATAGGCTTTATCAATTTCATGTGCGGATATAATACCTTGACGCAAAATCGTAGGCACTTCGCCTGTGACATCTACTATAGTTGATTCACTGCCACCAGGGCACTTGCCACCATCAATGATAAGGTCAACTTTATCTCCCAACTGTTGCCTAACCTCGCCAGCAATCAAAATGCTTGGCTTACCACTGATATTGGCGCTAGTCCCAATTATCGGGTTTCCCAAGCTTTGGATAAGAGTTAGAGGGATGGCATGGTTAGGGACACGCACTGCTATGGTAGATTGGGTAGTGAGGTAAGTAGGCAATGAAGCTGCTTTAGGCAGAAGCAAAGTTAAGCCTCCAGGCCAAAAGTACCTTGCTAGGAACCAAGCAAGCCCAGGTATCTGCTCAGCTACAGTGCTTATTTGAGATATATCAGCAAGGAGCAAGGGAAAGGGCAAATGCCTGGGGCGTTTTTTTACTGCATAAATTCTCTCTACAGCCTTATGGTTGAAGGCATCAGCTCCTAACCCGTAAACTGTATCAGTAGGGAAAGCAATTATCCCACCTTTTTTAAGTATTTGAACTGCTTTCCTCACTTGTTCTGGCAAAGCATTCATGAGAGCATTTACCAATCTTGCTTGTGGGCTCTGAGTCCTTCACTCCCTGTCATTCTGAGGGAGGGAAATGACCGAAGAATCTCATACCACTCAGGACAGGCTCGGCAAAAAATCTAGAGCCCCTTCACTTCATTCAGGGTGACAACAAATACCCGCATTCATCGCCTTGACGCTAGTATAGCATGATGGTAAGCTACAGTGCATTAAAAGCGCCGCTCCGAAATGGAAAACGAGCTACAAAGCCACCGAGTCTCTGCTAGCGATGACATTGAAGTCTCTACTTACCTAGAGATCGCTAAAGAACTGCGTGGCGAGCAACCAACATTTGAGCCTAAGCCACTGCCGCCAGGTGAAAAAGAAACCATAGTGGTGATTGATTTTGGCTCTCAGTATAATATGCTCATTGTCAGGCGAGTGCGTGAATGCCACGTTTACTGCGAGCTTGTGCCCTATGATACCCCCTGGGAGAAGATAACTACTCTTAACCCAAAAGGTTTTATCCTTTCCGGAGGCCCAGCTAGCGTCTATGCTCCTGGAGCTCCTTTGGCTCCAACATATATCTATGAGAAACACCTGCCGGTAATAGGCATTTGCTATGGCATGCAGCTTATTGCCTATCAACTAGGTGGTCAAGTATCTCCAGGTGAAAAGCATGAATATGGTCATGCTATCCTACACATAAGTACTGAAGACTGCCCTCTTTTCGCTGGCCTCCCTACATCTCTTCCTGTGTGGATGAGCCATGGTGACCAAATAATGGAGATGCCTCCCGGCTTCAAGGCTTTAGCTTACACCGAAAATTCGCCCATCGCCGTTATGGGCAGTGATAAAGGTATTTTTGGACTTCAGTTTCATCCTGAAGTAGCTCATACGCCACAAGGGAAAAGCATATTCCAGAACTTTGTCTATCGAATATGCGGCTGCCAAGGCAATTGGACACCTACTAGATTCATAGCCGAGAGCATAGATAAGATTAAGAAACAAGTAGGTGCTGGCAGAGTCATCTGTGCCCTTTCCGGTGGCGTTGATTCAGCAGTTACTGCAACTCTTGTTCACCGCGCTATTGGTGATAATCTGACTTGTTTATTTATCAATAATGGGCTGCTACGTCGTGAGGAGCCAGAGAGAGTGCTTAATACCTTCCAGCGCAATCTCAAAATGGATATAGTTCATGTAGATGCTAGCGAAAGATTTTTGAAGCGACTTCGCGGGGTAATTGACCCCGAGATGAAGCGACACCTGATAGGGGAGGAATTCATCCGAGTTTTTGAGGAGGAAGCAGCTAAACTGGGCCGGTTTGATTTTTTGGCTCAAGGAACTCTCTACCCCGACGTGATCGAAAGCAGCACTGCTATTGAAACCAAAGCCTCAACCAAAATAAAAAGCCATCACAACGTTGGTGGCTTGCCGGCTAAAATGAAGTTTAACCTTATTGAGCCATTGAGATATCTGTTTAAGGATGAGGTTCGAGAGGTAGGGCTAGCCTTGAGCCTACCTGAAGACATGGTTTGGCGGCAACCATTCCCGGGACCGGGATTAGCTATCCGCATCATTGGCGAAGTGACCAAAGAACGGTTGGAGATACTTCGTGCTGCTGATTGGATTGTGATGAACGAGATCAAAAAGGCTAAGCTTTATCGTCAGCTATGGCAGAGTTTTGCTGTGCTTACTGGTGTTAAAAGCGTTGGCGTGATGGGCGATCATAGAACCTACGGCTACCTAATAGCAGTTAGGGCAATAAATAGCGAGGATGCCATGACTGCTGATTGGGCGAGGTTGCCTTATGACCTCCTGGCTAGAATATCAGACCGCATAGTTAATGAAGTGCCCAATGTCAATAGAGTAGTTTACGATGTCACCAGCAAGCCACCGGCAACTATAGAATGGGAGTAACTGTTCACTTTAGTGTCATTCTGAGGGAGCATGGCGACCGAAGAATCTTAGAGACCCTTCGCTTCGCTCAGGGTGACACAGGGTGGCTGAACGCTTACGAGTGGGAATAAAATAAGATTAAAAAGGAGGAGAAAAAGATGAATTGCCCCTTTGAAGAGAGAGAAGAAGAGCAACTGACTTTAGAAGAGGATTTGGAGATGCTTCGCGAGGATTTGATAGGCGAACTGCAAGCTATAAACCAATATCAGGAGCACATAGAGAGCTTGGAAAGCGAAGAGGCTGTGACTACATTGGAACACATCATTGAAGATGAGAAAGAACATGTTGCCGAGTTGGTTAAACTAATTCAAAATCTTGACTCTGTTCAAGCTGAGAAATTTAAGAAAGAGATTTTGTAGAGTGCGATGGCCAATAGACCTAAACTAAAGGGAGTGAAAAAGAATAGAGGCAAGCACAAGAAGAGAAAGCGATAGCTATCCTTTGAAGCTGAGCTTGAAGTAAATCTGCTAACCAAAAAGCTAAAGCCGACAGAATATTTGTTGCTCTAACTAACAAATGAGTAAGAAGAACAGGTCACAGCATTCCTCCAAGCTCCCATCAAACATAGAATGGGAGTAAGGGTAGCTTGAAGGAAAGAGAGGGACGTAGCAATGAAGGTTACAACTCAACAAAAGGGGAAGCTCGGCGAACTTTGGGTTTTTGGCAAGTTACTTGATAAAGGTGTTAATGTCTACCTACCACTAGTTGACGAGGAGGGCATTGACGCAATAATACGCAAAAGGGATGGGTCGCTCTTAGAAATGCAGGTCAAGTCGACGCGAGCGAAAGACCAAGCGGGGTACTTCAATGTCAATGCAAAATTATGCCCCCGACAAACTCTGTTTATTGTCTGCGTAGACCTGAGTCCACTCGACGAGAGCCCTGCCAAGTATCCTGAGGTCTGGATCTTCCCGTCCGAGAAATTTATACAATACTCCACACTGACGAGCAGTGAATATAGGTTAGCACTACCAGGGGGAAGCATAAAATATAGGAAGCCACTTAAGGAACTCCTAGCAGAGTTTCTTGAAGCATGGCATCTTTTGACAGAGTGATAGGATAACCCACATGTTAAATTAGGATTTTCTACATTTCGGAGATACAGGGGGCTGACAAACACCATAATACTGGAGGATAAACTTTGAGGATATTAGTTATTGGTGGTGGGGGCAGGGAACACACTTTAGCATGGAAAATAGCCCAAAGCCCTAAGGTTAACAAAGTTTTTGTCGCTCCAGGGAACGCGGGCACAGCTCTTATAGGCGAAAATTTAGATATCCACCCCACAGATACAGAAACCCTGGGCAAGGTAACTAAAGATAAAAACATTGACCTTGTTGTCGTTGGTCCTGAAGTCCCATTAGCTTTAGGTATAGTGGATTATTTTGATAACTTAAATATCCCCGTTTTTGGCCCCACCAAAGCAGCAGCTCAAATAGAATCAAGCAAAGTTTTTGCTAGAAACTTGATGGAGAAATATGGCATTCCTTGTCCCAAAGGAAAAGTTTTCTCCTCCTATTCTGAGGCTCATGAATATCTTAAGCGACAACAATCGCCCATTGTCATCAAGGCAGATGGATTAGCCGCTGGTAAAGGCACAATTATAGCCAGCTCCTTGCCAGAAGCTAACAAGGCTCTTAGCGACATTATGGAGGCAAAAATCTTTGGCTCCGCTGGGGATAAAGTGATAATTGATGAATATGTTACCGGCAAGGAGGTAAGCCTGATAGCTTTCACCGATGGCAAAACAATCTCGCCTATGATTCCAGCCTGTGACTACAAGAAAATCTGGGACAATGATCAAGGCCCCAATACTGGGGGTATGGGAAGCTATAGTCCGCCGGGATTTTTTCCCGCTGAACTAGTAGAGAAAGCTAGCAATACTATTTTATTGCCAGCAGTAAAAGCGATGGCTAGCGAAGGAGCAACCTACAAAGGGGTAATCTACGCCGGGTTAATGGTCACCAACAAGGAGGAATTATCTGTGTTAGAATTTAATGCTCGCTTTGGTGACCCAGAAACTCAAGCCGTTTTGCCTCTTCTCCAAAGTGACCTGGTGGATATACTCTTGGCTGTGATCCAAGGTAATCTCGACCAGGTAGAAATAGAATGGAGCCGTGATGCCTGTGTGGGAGTGGTTATGGCTTCCGCGGGCTATCCTGGAAAGTATAAAACTGGCTTCCCGATAAAAGGTTTGGACAAGGTGGATAAAGATTTGTTGATTTTTCATGCTGGAACTAAATTGGGCGATGATGGGACAGTATATACCAACGGTGGGCGGGTGCTTACTGCAGTAGGCACTGGTGAAAACATGGCTGAAGCTCGGAAGAAAGTTTATCGCAACTTAGCTAATATTTATTTTGAGGGCTGTCATTATCGCAAAGATATTGCTCTCAGGGAGATAATTTAAATGGCAAAAGTAGGCATTGTCATGGGCAGCAAGACGGATAGGGACATAGTCAAGCCAGCAATAGACATGCTAGAGCGGTTAGGCATTGACTATGAGCTTTCTGTTATCTCAGCTCATAGAAACCCAGAGAAACTAAGGGAATACGGTCTGAAAGCAGAGGAGCGAGGTTTTGAGGTTATCATTGCTGCTGCTGGCGGGGCTGCTCACCTCCCCGGCATTCTAGCCAGTTGGACAACGCTGCCTGTAATCGGTGTTCCCTTGCCTACTAGCGAGTTGAAAGGCATAGATGCTTTGCTCTCTATGGTTCAGATGCCTGCTGGAGTCCCGGTAGCTTGTGTTGGCATTGGCACAAGCGGGGCAAAAAACGCTGCCTTGCTCGCCGCTCAGATTCTGGGAATAAAGCACGAAGAGGTAAAGAAGGCCTATCGTAAGTATAAAGTGGAGCTAGCGGAGAAATAGTATGATTGAACGTTATTCCAGACCCAAAATGAAGAAAATATGGTCAGAGGAAAGTAAGTTCGACCAATGGCTTAAAGTAGAAATAGCTGTTTGTGAAGCTTGGGCAGAACTGGGCAAGATCCCCAAAGAAGCCATACCTAAGATAAAGAAAGCTAACTATAACCTGGATCGTATCGCTGAATCACTCAAAGTGACTCATCATGATATGACCGCCTTTCTTAATTCAGTGGCTGAAAGCCTTGGTGAAGAGTCGCGCTTCATCCATCTTGGGCTTACCTCCTCAGACATCATGGATACTGCTCTAAGTCTCCAGTTAAAAGAAGCAACTGATATCTTGGGACAAGCCATCACCGAGCTTATCGCTGTATTAGAAAACAAAGCTATGGAGCACAAATATACCATTATGATGGGGCGAACCCATGGCGTGCATGCTGAGCCAATCACCTTTGGTTTAAAGTTAGCCTTATGGACTGAGGAGATGAAGCGTAATGCTCGAAGGTTAACTGAAGCTAAAAAAGCTATCTCTGTAGGAAAGATATCCGGAGCAGTAGGCACCTACGCTACTGTATCTCCCCAAGTCGAAGAAAGAGTTTGTGCCAAATTAGGTCTTGCTCCAGCCCCCATATCAAGCCAGATAATCCAGCGTGACCGCCATGCCCAATTTATAACTACTCTGGCCATAATTGCTGGCTCCTTGGAAAAATTTGCCACCGAGGTCAGGAGTCTTCAGAGAACTGAAATCCTCGAGGTTGAGGAACCCTTCCAAGCCGGACAGACAGGCTCCTCGGCGATGCCTCATAAAAGAAATCCCGAGCTTTGCGAGCGCATCTGCGGACTTGCTAGATTGATAAGGGGGCATGCTTTGACTTCTCTGGAAAACATTGCCTTATGGCATGAGCGAGATATCAGCCACTCCTCCACAGAACGTATTATCCTGCCTGACTCTTGCTTAGTAATGGACTATATATTGTCTCTGTTTACCTCAATAATGAAAGGGCTTGAGGTTTATCCCAAGAACATGCGGCGTAACCTTGAGCTTACTCAGGGTTTAATCTTCTCTCAAAGAGTGCTTTTGGCATTAATAGATAAAGGGGTAAGTCGAGAAAAGGCCTATAAACTAGTGCAAGGCAATGCTATGAAAGCCTGGCAAGAAAAGAGGAGCTTCTTATCCCTGCTTGAGGCAGATACAGAAATAACAGCTTACTTATCTAAATTTGAGCTAGAATCCTTGTTCGACTATAATTATTACCTAAAGTATGTAGATAACGTCTTTGAACGATTGGGGCTAACCGAGCTAAAAGAGGTCTCGGACAAACCGAAGTGGAAAGGTTAGCCCCAGAGGCGCTTTAGCATAGTTGGAAATGTCTGTTTTATTACAAACTGATTTACCTCTTCCTTTATTCCGCCGCGGCAAGGTAAGAGATGTCTATGACTTAGATGACAAACTTCTTATAGTGGCTACCGACCGCATCTCGGCTTTTGATTTTGTCCTGCCATGTGGTATCCCTGACAAGGGAAAGGTTCTTAATCAACTTTCTGCCTTCTGGTTTGAGAAAACTGCTCATATTGTGCCTAATCATCTCATCAAGGTAATTGATAGTTTGAATGCGTTTCAGGATGTCATTGCGAGCACCCCTACTGTCATTGCGAGGGCTGAAAGCCCGAAGCAATCTCAAAAGAAGAAAGATTCCTCGCTTACGCTCGGAACAAGCCTTATTGGGCGCTCCATGATTGTGGCTAAAGCTGAGCGTATTCCTGTAGAATGCGTTGTTCGAGGTTACCTATCTGGCTCGGCTTGGGCAGAGTATAAGAAAAGTGGTACTGCTGGCGATATTCGCTTACCACCTAGGATGAAGGAAAGTCAGGAATTGTCTCAACCTATCTTTACTCCTACTACCAAAAGTGAGACTGAGCATGACCGCCCTTTAACTGATCAAGATATAAAGAACCTTGAAAAAATATTTGCTATGAGACTGGGGCGAAGCAATCTCAACTTGATTAAGGAACTGGAGGAGAAAAGCTTGCTTATTTACCGCTACGCACGAGACTATGCTAAAAACAAGGGCATCATAATTGCCGACACCAAGTTTGAGTTCGGCTTTATCAATGGTGAACTAACGCTTATTGATGAGCTATTAACGCCGGACTCAAGTCGCTTTTGGGATGCTAGTCAGTATGAAATTGGGCATTCGCAGCCTAGCTTTGACAAACAACCAGTTCGTGATTGGCTTTCAACCTCAGGATGGAACAAGGAGCCACCAGCACCTATGTTGCCATTGGAGGTAATTGAGGCTACCACACAACGGTATAACAGAATCTATCAGTTGTTTACTGGAAAATGTGTCTAGCTAAAATTCGCATTACTCTAAAGCCTACTGCTATTGAAAATTACAGCTTTGAGTTAAAGGAAATTTAGCCTCGACATTGTGCAAAATCTCTCAATAGAGGAAGCAATGCCTCTCAGCTATAAAGAGTACAAAGATGGAATGGAGCAGCGTAATCAGCGTCATAATTGCCATTTTGGTGATGATTGGTTTGCCTCTAGCTCTTCGTAAACGAAGGAAAGCTGGTCCCCAAAAAAGAGAGGAGCTTTGCCAGCACCTTCAAAAAATAGGAGTAAGGGCATACATAGCGCAAATCAGAGATAACCGCGAGAAGATAGGTCAGAGACGCTCTTCGGGAGAGAAGTCTATGGGAATTATTGAGTTGAAGAATAGAAATATAGCTTTCATAAATATTATTGGCGTAGCTAGCCAGTATGGAACTCACTATTTCATTGATTATTTGGTGAGAAACCCGAATATGACGGAAAAACGAAAGTTGAAAAAGACGAGGTTGGTTAGAAGGAAAAGCGCACTCCTTTGGGGCAAAGTAGTAGGTATCGAATGGAAAGGAGATGAATCCCTAGCAGAGAGCCTCAATTTTGACTATGGGCTAGAAAATAGATTATTGCACTCTGAGCTTAAAGATTCGGGGGGAGGCATCTGGATTTTCCCTGAACCCAGGCACGAATATGTCCGGATAAGGACTGCTTATTCTCTTCCCTCCCCAGAGGCATTTGAGACAATAGGCATCATAGCTAGGTATGTTAAGTCATAGTGATGAGGGAATAAAAACATCAAAGTTCGATAACAATATCGCTGTGGTGTTTACGGCAGCTTATTCAATAAGCTCGATACCAGTTTTCATTTACTTCACTGGCTTTAAGCTTTGTATACCAGGGAGTCCCATAGGTATTGGCTAATTCAGTTAAGCTTTGCAGCCTCCCAATTACAGTATTTTCTAAAAATGCCATCCTTTTCTTTCGGGAGCTAATTCGAGTGGCTTCTTGCCATAAGGCACGCCCGGCTAGAAAGCCTGAAGCTCCCGCCTGGCAAGCTATCTCAACCTCCTGGTAAAAAAGCTCGAAATTCACGCCGGCACTCAGGATAACCCAGGGAACTTGGCTTGCCTCATTAAGTTGATGACAAAAATCTAACAACCGGCCTTTATCCTTTTCATATTCAAGGTCAGATGGAAATTCGGACTTAAGCACATCAATGGGGAGGGCTGTGATTTGCTTGGCTGTTTCAATAACTAACCGCGGCTTTACCCTAGCGAAGTTTTGAGGATTGGCCTCTGCTTTCCCTACTTTATAGCTCACGGGCTCAACTACGAAGGGCATGTCTTCTACCAGACAATCGCCAGCTAGCTTCTGCACAGTATCCAGTTGTCTTCTAGCAACATCAATGTCGGGGCGATAATAGAGTAAAAGCTTTGCCCCTGTGGCTCCCATCTTCTTTACTTTTTTCACGCTCCAACTAGGCAGTAAATCAGTAACTCTCGCCTCCGCTTCGCCTGAATAACCAGTCCCTTCTAAACTTATCAGCAATCCAGTGTCTCTGGGGAGAATGCTAGCAGCAATTGCCTGACCAGCCCCATAAACGGGATCCAGGAGGATAGCACTAGCGTGAGGGGCCAAGACTCGGCATAGGTCTAACTTAAAATCCACCATTGTCTGATAACCAATGCTCTCAGGATGTTTTTTATTGAGCATCCTCATCAGTGAACCCCTATGGTCAAAGGCACACATCGCCATGATGCCCTTCTCATTAGCTAACTGCTGCAAACCCCTTATCTTGCCTATAGATAGTTTTTTCATATTCTTAAGTGGCTAATACCTTCACTAATTGTAGCAAGTTATTATCTAATTCCTTTCTCTTCTCCCATGTTTCTCTCAATGGCGTAAAAGTTATCTTTCCTTTTAATTCTCCAACCATATAGCCCGTCTTGCCATTAGCCAGAGCGTCAATAGCAGCCGCTCCTAATTTGCTAGCCAAAATCCTGTCCCTGGCCGTTGGTGAGCCACCTCTCTGTATATGCCCCAGAACACAAACGCGGTAATCTAATCTCAACCTTTCCCACACCTGCTGAGCAACTGGAAATACTCCTCCAGCCTCATCTCCTTCAGCAACTACTATGATGCTGCATTTTTTGCCCCTCTCAAAGCTACGCTTTATATCAAGGCAAAGCTCCTCTATCTTTGTCTCGGTTTCCGGGATCAGGATATTCTCAGCTCCACCAGCAATTCCTACATCTAAGGCGATGAAACCTCTATCTCTTCCCATAACCTCAATGAAAAAAGGACGCTGTAGGGATCCTGCGGTGTCTCTAATCTTATCTATGGCGCTTAGAGCTGTATTTATCGCCGTATCGAAACCAATAGCATAGTCAATGCCATAGACATCGTTATCTATGCTACCCGGAATGCCGATTACTTTTATTCCTCCCACCTCGGCTAAGGCTAATGCACCACGAAAAGTGCCGCCCCCACCTATGGTTATTAAGCCCTCAATGCCTTCCTGTTGTAAAAGTGCAACTGCTTTCTTTAAGCCTTCCGCTGTTTTCATCTCTTCACAGCGAGCAGTCTCAAGGATAGTGCCACCACGCTGGATGATATTAGCCACTGCCCTTGCATCCAATCTCACCAAGTCGCCTTCCAACAGGCCGGCATAGCCTCGCCGAATCCCTATTACCTCTAGTTTATGTTTAACCCCGCAACGGACAACCGCTCTGATGCAAGCATTCATCCCAGGAGCATCACCACCACTGGTTAAGACACCAATCCTCTTCAATTTCACTTGGTTATCCTTTATTGTTACTCAGCGCCCTACCGGTCACCTAGCAATTATAACATATCCAATAGCTGGTTTGGCTGAATAGCTCAACTATAGTAAAATATGATTAGAGTCAATGAAGCCGATATGGAGCAAGGAAAGTTTAGGCAATCTTATAGAAGAGAAATTCTCTGATCAGCACCTTATAATCGTCTCTAATCGTGAGCCATATATTCATAATTACGCCGGTGGTAAGATTAAATGTGAAACTGCAGTTGGAGGTGTAACCACAGCATTAGATTCCGTAATGTGTGCTACAGGCGGCCTTTGGATTGCGTGTGGGAGTACCAAGGCTGATAGGAAGACAGTAGACTTAAATAATAAGGTAATGGTCCCCCCTGAAGAGCCACTTTATACTCTGAAGCGAGTGTGGCTGACTAAGAAGGAGATAAATGGCTACTATTATGGCTTCTCAAATCAAGCACTTTGGCCTCTGTGCCATTCCACTTACGTTCAGCCCATGTTTGATGAATCGCAATGGAACACTTATAAGAGGGTAAATAGTATCTTTGCCCAAAGTGTACTGGAGGAGATAGGAAACAGAAAGGCGTTGGTTTTCATCCAGGATTATCATTTTGCTCTACTACCGCGTTTGATAAAAGAAGCTAGGCCGGAGACTACAGTAGCACAGTTTTGGCATATCCCCTGGCCTAGACAGCAAGTTTTTAGTACCTGCCCCTGGCAAAGGGAGATATTGGATGGCCTTTTAGGGAATGACCTTCTAGGCTTTCACACAGTACGCCACTGCCGTAACTTTCTTACCACAGTAAACAGAGTCACCAAAGCCAGGGTTAACTATGAAAAGGCAGAGGTGATCTTGCATGAAAAGCAAACACTGGTACGCCACTTCCCTATAAGTGTAGATTTTGAACAACTCTCCCAAGATACCCAGAAGGGCAAAGTTAAACGAGAAGTAAAACGGTTGAAGCATAGCCTAGCATTGGAAGGGAAATCTATAGCCATTAGTATAGACAGGCTGGATTATACTAAAGGAATTCCTCAAAGGCTGATGGCTATAGAGCGTTTTCTAGACAACTGGCCAGAGTATAAGGGAAAAACGGTCTTTATAGAAGCGCAGGTGCCCAGCCGTACCCAAATCTCAAGCTACAGAAAACTACGAGAGGATGTAGATGCACTGGTGACCAAGATAAACCAGAAACATGCTTTAGGGGATTGGAAGCCGATAATCACTCTACCTGGACCTTCGCCTCCCAATACATTGGCAGCTCTAAGATGCCTGGCAGATTTATGCATAGTGAGTTCGCTACATGATGGGATGAACTTGGTGGCCAAGGAGTTCGTTGCCAGCCAGAGTGATAACGATGGCATTTTAATATTAAGCTCATCCACTGGGGCTGCCAGAGAGCTTGACGATGCTTTATTAATAAATCCTCTTGCCATCGACCAATTTGCTGCATCAATTAAGGAAGCTCTGGATATGCCTAAATCAGAAAAGCGTAGACGGATGAGAAGAAAAAGAAGCATAGTTAGGAAAAGCAATATCTATAAATGGGCTGCCGATATTTTCTCGGAATTAGCAAAATTATCGTAGCTACAAGCATAGCATGAAACATCTCCTCTCTTACTGGAACGTTGTTGCTGTCAGGATCAGGGAAGCAAAGCACATATTACTGCTAGTTGATTATGATGGTACATTAACCCCCATCGTAGAAAGGCCTGAATTAGCCCACTTATCACCAGAGGTAAAAGAGTGCTTACAAAGGCTGGCTAAAAATCCCCGCCTGACTTTAGGAATTATAAGTGGCAGGACTTTGGGTGATTTACAAGAAAGAGTGGGTATCGGGGACATTATCTATGCTGCGAACCATGGTTTGGAGATAAAAGGACCAAGTATTAGTTTTATTAATCTGGCCGCTAAGCAGGCAATCCCTTTGCTACGTTCTTTAAGTCAAGATATTAGTAAAGCTATAGTTGGCATTAAAGGAGCTAGAATAGATAATAAAGAGCTAACATTAAGCCTGCACTATCGACTGGTAGATGAATCACAGCTAGATGAATTGAACAAGATTTTCACTGAAATCGTTAAAACTTCTCTTGCTTCAGGTCAGATAAGAATCACTCCAAGCAAAAAGGC
>JAUWOR010000014.1:0-19015 GCA_030612025.1 Dehalococcoidia bacterium
GCATACGATATAAGGCCAGCAGCAGATTGGGATAAAGGTAAAGCAGTAGAGTTCATTGCTCAAAAACTTACTGGTGAGGATAAACCATTGATGCTATTCCTTGGCGATGATGTAACCGATTACGATGGTTTTCGCACGGTAGAGAGGAATGATGGGATTTCCATTTATATAGGCGATGCCAGCACTAAGCCTCCGGCCCAATATTTCCTATATTCACCGAAAGAAGTATATCAATTTCTTGGGATGCTAAGAGAGGTTCTTAGCGTCCGATAATTCCCTCAGGGCCAGGATTTGGTAATAATTCACATTACTTGCACATCTAATAAAATTTGCGGAGAAAAAGCCTCCTATTTCAGTCCATCAATGAGTTCCTTCTTGGGAATATTATTCCAGAGGCTTACTCTATTAAGAATATCATTCAGCGTACCCTTAGCTAGAACCTTATGCATAGGTACCGTGATAGAATGCTCACCTGCGGGTGTGACTTTCTCTAACTGAACGTGGCTCCCACGTTGCCTAATAACCTGATACCCTAAATGCTGGAGGAGCCTGATTAGCTCATGGCCACTAACTTGTGGAAGCTTTGGCATTCGTTAGTTTCACTTCAGACAAGGTTAAAATGGTAATAGGTTCATCTGTGTCACCGTAGTGAACAGATACTGCTTCTCTAATATTTTGGTACAACTCATCCAACGTGCTACCTTGAGTGAAGATGTCCTCTCCTATCCCTCGGGCACACCAAAATTCACCGTCGAAGTAAGTTTCTATCTTTACCAGCATATTTAAGCTCCATCTGGAATTCAGCTCATTATACCAGAAAACCAAAAAACTGATTGCCTTCATTTCAACAAAGCCCAAGTTCGGGTTATTCGTATCTCTCCGGTTTAGAAAAATAAGTTCACTCCCCGAGCTAGGGGAAATCCGACTTTTGCGCATGTGTGGCTCATCACAGTTTTAGTAAGGGAGGGACTATGCTTTCGCTATAATGCCTGAGTCTTAGCCACATTCTGCAATAATTAGAGCTATTGCCTTATAAACCTCAGAGCTTTTGAGACCCAGCTTTCCCACTACAAAGCCTCCACAGTGCGAACTTTGCGGTCAGCCGTTGTCATGCGCACTGAAGGTAATCGAGGAAGCCCCAGGGATTATTGCTCTCAGGATGGTGTTGGTTTAGACACCTCGGCAACAGCACCAAAAATTATAAATATGGGGCTTAGTAGATTTAACTTTCCATGAACTTGGGGCTGACTTAGCTAAAGCTTCCCTAATTCATCCAATAGCTTGATCACCATCAAGGACTCAGCAACCCCGGTGGTACCACTCATGGCCACCTCCACTGAGGTGGTTTCTAAGATCTCATCCTTGGTGGCTCCAGCTTCTAATGCCCGCATAGTTTGGGCTAGAATGCAATTGGTGCATCCAGCCCGGAGTGCTATGCCTAGAGACATTAACCGTTTGACCTTAACACTAAGTGCCCCCTCCTTATATACCTCAGCCCTCACAGAATCTTGGGCTACTTTCAAAGCAGGCAGTGCCTGTCCATACTTATCAAACAGCTTCATGCGCTCATCGTTAAGTTCTAATTGGCTTTCCATAATAGTAACCTCCTTATTTACTCTTTATTAGAGACTAAAATATTCTGACCAAACCTGCAATACCACACAACGTCTTTTTGATTGAACCTCCCTCATTGCCGAGTCGCATAATCTAAGTTTGGCTCATTTTGTATCCAATCAGGCTCGGATAAAGCAAAACAGCTCTCCTAGGTAGGATTCGAAATAATTCATATTTGTCCTCCTAGCTCTCGATAACCTCTTTCGTGCTGGGGACTCTGCCTGAAATCCGCTCGTCAAGGCGGGTGGCTGAATCTAAGGCTCTAGGGCGAGCCTTAAATAAAGCTTCAGCTTTGTGATGGTCGTTGATACCAGTGAGCACTTTGGCATGGAGCTTAATCTTAGCTTCAGAGGCAAAGGAAACAAGAAAGTGACGGATTAAGTCAGCACATAACTCACCTATGTTAACCCTGCCAAAAGATACTTCTACAACACTGTAGGCTCTGCCCCCTATATCCACCACTTCAGACAGAGCTTCATCCATGGGAACGATAGCATATGACATGCCCAATCTCTTATGAATTCAAGCTAAAATCATAGTAAACAGAGGCTTGTAAATAATTTACATTCTACCATGCCTCAGTATTGAAATAAGCAGCCAAAAGCCCATTATGCCAGCCCCAAGAAAACCAATTATTCCAATGATAGGTATCCCATTCCACTTAGGTGGGATTCCTGACACAACGATAAGAGAAGAGCCGATAACCAAAGAAGCTAAAACAATCGCGAATGCAATGCGATTGCTGATTTGGTCGCCTTTCCTGAGCGAGGGCTCCAGCCCTTTGTGCTCAAACTCTATCTTGAATTGTCCAACCTTGATTTGCTCAATTATATCCCTTATTTCTGAGGGAAGGTCACGAAGCAAAAGACTGAGTTCCGTAGCTGCCAAATATGTATCCTTTGCCAATCTGCGAGGACTTAGACGAGCTTTTAACAATTTTTGGGCAAACGGCTCCATATGTTTCACCATATTAAAATCCGGGTCCAATACCCTACCTACACCCTCAATGCTCACCAAGGCTTTTACCAGCAAGTAAAGATTAGGTGGCATTTTCAGTTTGTAACCAACAAACAACTTAATCACTTCGTTCAACAATTGGCCCATATTTATGTCTTTTAGTGGTAAATAAGAATACTGGTCTACCAATTCACCTACTTGATATTCCAGTTGGTCAATGTTCTCAATACGCCTGCTGTTTGATAATTGTAGGAAAGTTTTTGTTATTCTTTTTGCGTCTCTGTTAACTATTCCAACGATAATACTGCTGAGATATTCTCCGTGCTTAGGTAACAGCCTCCCCATCATACCGAAATCAATAAAGCAGATAATATTGTTATCCAACACCAGGATATTGCCGGCGTGAGGGTCAGCGTGAAAAAAACCATGTTCAAACACCTGCTTAAGAACAAGATCAGTCCCCCAGCTTGCAATAGTTTTAGGGTCATTCCCCGATTTTAACAATGCATCAATATTAGAGACTTTGATGCCATCAATAAATTCCATTGTGAGAATTTTTCTTGTAGTATAGTTTCTATAAACTTTTGGCACGTGGATAGTCTGAACTCTCCGAAAATTGCTGCCAAAACGTTCAATGTGTGTGGCCTCAATAGTGAAGTCTATTTCCTTTCTGATACTGCGCTCAAATTCGTTAACTATGCCCACAGGATTTAATATATCCATCCCCTGCAGGTGTTTTTCCATCAGTGTAGCAAGATGAAGCATTATCTCTAGGTCAACTTCAATAATCTGTTCTATCCTTGGACGTTGAACTTTGACGACGACTTTTTCTCCACCCTGGAGTACGGCTTCATGGACTTGTGCTATTGAGGCTGAAGCAATAGGAGTATCCGTGAATTCATTGAAAAGTCCGGATATAGGTTTACCGAGTTCCTGTTCAACTGATCGCTTCGCTTCTTCCCCCGAAAAAGGAGGCACAGAATCCTGAAGTTTCTCAAGCTCAACAATAAGTTCGTGAGGCAATAGATCAGGCCTGCTACTCATTATCTGGCCAGCTTTTACAAAAGTCGGACCAAGTTCCTCCAGCACTATTCTCATCCGTTCCCAGCGGGAAAAAGATGCAATCTCCTTACCTCCTTTCCTTAGGAGGACTTTCTTACCAAGATCAACGTATTTCTCTAAATGAGTCCTAGTTATCAGATCTCCAAAACCGTACTTAACCAATACAACAATTATTTCTCTGTAACGGTTAATGTGACGATATGAATGAGTTATCACCCGAACTCTACGAATCATTCTTTTGCCATACGATAGCGTTTAATAGGGAAAGTATACCATGTGAAGAGAACCGCTTCATGCATTAGAAAGAGAAAGGGGCAAAAGTTAAGCGAACAAGTGACTGAACTTCATACAAGAATGGCAAACTGAAAGGTATGCTCACTAAGGAGCAGGCAACAAATCGCCTTCTGTAAATGCTTATTAAATGATGCGCCGCAAAAGCCAACACCGACTAGAGAAGGTAAGTAGAAAGACTGGCAAATCTCTAAACTAGTTATACTACAGGAAGGCTAAAAACTTCCCCAAGCCTGCAGCACTGTAAGAAGACTTCTGGACCACGGGAACCAGACCATTCGCAGTATACTTATTGTCAGGAACTGCTACCCCTCTTTTCCCTCAACTTTTCCAGTTCTTCTACACGACTTTCGAGTTTCTGCAAATCCTGACGTGATGGAATATCCAGTTTCCCTAAAGCGCTCTTCACAACTTTATCAATTCGAGTTTCCAGATTTCGTTTGGCCTCCTCTGATTGGTTCAGCAGGTCTTTAGCTAACTTTCTACCCTCTTCCTCAGTGAGGTTGCTCTCTTCGCTAATTTTTTTCGCCACCTCCTCAATCTTATCCTTTGTCATATAGGCAAGGCCAATTCCTGTTAAAACCGTTTTTCTGAGTAAATCTACCATAACATCTCCTCCTTTGATTTTCATAAACCCTTTCTTAGTCTATCAAACATCATTATAGCAAGAATATTTCAGATTGCAAAGAACAGCCTCTAAATGAGAATCCCTATTCTCTCCTGCTTACAAACATCTTGGCATCATATGGACGCATGTCTTCCCAGAAGAGCTAGGTGTCCGCTGATTCAACCCCCTCCTCTAGCTCTCAATAATCTCTTTGGTGCTGGGAACTCTACCAATAATTCGCTCATCAATATGGGTGGCCGAATCCAGGGCTCGGGCTAGAGCTTTAAATAATGCTTCAGCCTTGTGATGGTCGTTGACGCCGGTGAGCACTTTGGCATGAAGGTTAATTCTAGCCTCGGAGGCAAAGGAAACAAGGAAATGACGGATTAAATCAGCTTCCAAATCACCTATGTTAGCCTCGCTGAAGGATACTTCTGTCACATTGTAAGTTCTCCCCCCTACATCCACTGCTACTGCTGCCAGAGCTTCATCCATGGGCACGATAGCATGTGCCATTCGGGTAATGCCTCGCTTTTCTCCTATTGCTTGATTCAAGGCTTTACCCATCGCAATAGCTACATCCTCGACTACATGGTGCTGGTCGGCACCTGTGGCTGAGAGTTTTATGTCAAATACTCCATGCTGAGCTAGTTGAGCCAGAAGATGGTCAAACATCCTTACGCCTGTAGTTATCTCGAATTGCCCACTGCCATCAACATTCAGCTCCACCCTGACATTCGTTTCCGCAGTTTCACGAGTTACTGTTGCTTTTCTTTCAGGCATGGTTCAATTCCTCCTTTAGAGATTGCTTCGTCGCTTTGCTCCTCGCAATGACAAAGAGGGTAAGCGCACAATGACAAGAAGACATATTGCTACCTTAACACATTCCTTTTAATGCCTCAATTAAGGCATCGGTGTCCTCAGGTTTACCCACGCTTATTCGCAGATAATTTCTTAATCGTGGGCTATCAAAATAGCGGACAAAGATGCCTCTTTTTTGCAACAAACGCCAAATCTCTTTAGCCAGAGATTCTTCGCCGAGCTTACCCTGAGCGAGATTCTTCGGTCGCTGTCCCTTCCTCTTCACTTCTTTCAGAGTCAGGGCTTCGGCTAACCCCTCAGAATGACAATGTAAGGAGCAGAGGATAAAATTAGCACTGGAAGGATAGGGTTTTAGCCATTCTAGCTCTTTTAGTTTATTAAAAAGCCGTTCCCGTTCAGCAACTATTTTTGCTACATTGCCACGAAGATACTCTATATCTGACAGAGAAGCTAAGGCGGCTGCCTGTGCTGCGACATTAACATTATATGGTTGCTTAATCTTCATAAGGTAGCTGGCAATTTCAGTAGGGAAGATACCATAGCCTATTCTTAAACCGGCTAGCCCGGCCCATTTGCTGAATGTACGCAGCACTATCAAGTTGGAATAGTTAGGCACTAAATTAGCCATAGTGACATTGCTAAACTCAAAGTAAGCTTCATCCACCATCACAATTTTCCCAGTGTTGACAAGTTCCATTATCTCCTGCTCAGTAATAATGTTGCCCGTAGGATTATTAGGTGAAGCAACAGAGATAACCTTAGTCTTTTTATCCAATACACTCTTAATGCCAGCTAAATCGATAGCAAAATCTCCACCTCTAGGTACATCAACCACTTTACCACCACACACCTCAGTACTAAAGGGATACATACCAAATGTTGGTGGACAATTGATAACCTTATCGCCAGGTTTAAGGAAAAGCCTCAGAACAAGATCAATTAGTTCATCACTGCCGCTGCCACAAACAATGTGCTCACGATTTGAGCCGGTATATTTCTCTAAGGCTTGTCTAAGCCTTCTTTGTTCCGGGTCGGGGTAGATATAATAGTAAGGGTAGTTAGCTAAAGCTTGATAGACTTTGGGGGAGCAACCGTAAGGATTCTCATTGCCATCGAGTTTAATTATCCTTTCTACAGATAATTCAGCCCGCTGGCTCAAAATATCCATTGGCTCAATAGGAGTGTAGCTTTTCATAGTTATCAATTCAGGCCTGATTAGTTCTTTCATATCCATTTCAACTAAAACCAAATGGTAAAAATAAAAAATCAAAAGGACAACTCAAAATGTAAAACTTTTTATTTTTGCTCTGTATTTTTGCCTTTTGCATTTTAATCTTTTATTTAGCTCTCGTCCTTTTTCGTAGAGAGGCATCTCCCATTAAGGGAGAGCAAAATATTACTTAAGATTTCCTTGCACTCTTATCCTTCTTTCTATTGCTTGAGCGTGGGCATCCAACCCCTCAGCTTTAGCTATTACCATGGCTGCTTGGCTTAGTTCTCGCATAGTCGCCTTGTCTAGAGCGACAATATTGGTAATTTTTAGGAAATCCTCAACACCTAAAGAGGAGCTAAAGCGAGCACTGCCTTGGGTAGGCAATACATGTGATGGACCAGCAATATAATCCCCTAAAACCACTGGTGAATCTTCTCCAATAAAAATACAGCCCGCATTATGAATCTTGGGCATTATGGAGGAGGCATCAGATACCATGAGAGAAAGATGCTCTGGAGCATAAAGGTTGACCAGTTCGATAGCCTCATCAAAGTTATTGACCAATATAATCATTCCTCTATCAATAGCCTGGGTAGCGATAGAGCGGCGTTTCAGCTTCCCTAATTGCGCTACCACCTCTCCATCAACTTGATTAGCCAGACCAGACGAAGTAGTAATCAAAATCGCCTGCGCTAAAGGGTCATGCTCAGCTTGAGCTAGAAGGTCAGCGGCGCAAAGTGAAGGGTTAGCTGTCTCATCAGCCACAATCACTATCTCGCTTGGTCCTTGAAGTCCATCAATAGCCACTGTGCCATAGACCATTTTCTTAGCCAAGGTCACAAAGATATTGCCGGGGCCACAGATTTTGTCCACTTTGGGTATTGACTCAGTCCCGAAAGCTAAAGCAGCGATAGCTTGAGCCCCGCCAACTTTGAAAATACGATCGGCCTTCGCAATATCAGCCGCTACCAATGTAGGTGCCGGGATGCTGCCATTTTTACCAGGTGGCGAAGCCACGATAATCTCCCTGACCCCAGCTATCTTAGCTGGTATGGCTGTCATTAGCACCGTAGATGGATAGGTGGCGGTACCACCTGGAATATATAAACCCACTCTATCTAGTGGCTGGACTTGCCTTGCTAAATATTGGTTAACAAATACAGTGCCACTCTTACAGGCACAAGCAAGATGGAAATCTCGTATTCTCTTAGCTGCTAATTCAAGTGCTGAGACAAGTCCCTTGCCTACTATATCGTAGGCTGCTGAAATTTCTTGCTTGCCTACCTCTAAGGAATCAAGTTCGACAGCATCTAACTTTTTAGCGTAATGGAAAAGAGCTTCATCACCTTTATCACGAACGTCACCAATGATACGTTCCACTACTTCTTTGGGGGAAAGTTCTTCTCCAAAGACGTGCTTTATTTGTGTTGCCACTTGCGGCGAGACAATGAAAGATTCCAGAAAAGTTTTTCTGGTCAGCAATTGTCTTGCCTTATTAAATCCTTTGACTCTTATCATGATAATCTTTTCACCCTCACCTTAATCCTCTCCCGTCAAGGCAGAGGAGAATTGGCCCGCAATGACAAAAGGGGGAGTTAATCATGAGAGCCCTCTGCGTAATGTTTGAATAACAAATTCAATCCCCTCCTTTTTACCAGGGAAGTCAAGGCTGCCTTTGTTTCCGATTAGACAGGCAGTGGATTTGAAAAGCACAGCGATAACTTTTAAGTCATGTTGCGCCAGTGTTTTCCCAGTTTGGGTATTGTCAATGAGCAAATCGGCATCCTCGGGCAGGAAAACTTCACTCGCCCCCCAAGTTGGGATTACCTTGTATGGGTTGATATAGTTATCTCGAAGATACTTATCCGCGATGTTCACGTACTCTGAAGCTACTCTTAATAGAGTAAGTTTACCACTTTGAATAAGCGATCTTAAGTCAGCAACGTCGGTTATAGGCATATCTTGACTCACTGCAGCCACAATTTTAACCATACCAAAGCCCAGATCAAGCAACTCCTTCACTGGGCTTGAGGGGAAACGATAGAGGTGCTCCAGCAACCAATCCTTACCGGTTATGGCTAAATCGAAATTGCCATTAGCCACTTGAAGAGGCATATCCTGAGGTCTGATTACCTTAATGCCAAGCCAATCTAAATCGGAAGAGGGGCGACGGTTCAATACTTCCTCTGTATACCCCTGAATATTAAGTCCAGCTCGTTTCAAAAACTGCGCCGTAGGTAGTTGCTGATGTCCGTCAGGCAAAGCTAGCTTGATTTCCTTCGCTTGCCAATGAGATTGCTTCGTCGCTTCGCTCCTCGCAATGACCTTACTAGGGCTTGTAACAACATTATTCCGGCTTGCAATAACATTGCTAAAACAACTCAATATCTGGCTCAGATCTTTATTCTCTAAGCTTTCTCGGTTAGCGATTAGAAAGGCTGTGACCGGGAGTAACTTCATTAAGGGAACCAAACTTTGCTCCTTTATCTCATTTTCATTCCTTGCCCACAGTATTGCCAGATCAGCGCTATCTGGAGGATAAACTTCAGCAGCTCCCCATACCGGGAAAATCTTAAAGGCCTTCATCCTGAGATTTAAGGCAAAAGCTTGAGCTAAATTAGGATACTCGCTTACTATGCGCCAGTTATTCCGCTTGGCTAACAATCCGTCAAGATTGGATATCCCTGCTTGGTAGCTGGCCACCGCATATACACCACCTTCACCGTAATTTAGACTTGATATTTTTACTAAGGCGCTCGCTGGATACCTCGCCAAAAGTTCCTCAACCCAATCCAAGCTACATATTCCCAAGTCATAATTGCCTATGGCTACTTGTATGGGAATATCTTTCTCCTGAAATACCTTGGCCGAAAGCCAAGAGAACCTTCTCGATTGAAGGCGATATCTCCTCGTCTTATTGCTGTAGCCTTTAATGCCCATCTCTACCCCTTTAAGCAAGTTAGCTGTAGACAGTAAGAACCTACCTTTAGGCAAGGCGAGTTTGATATGGCACGGTTGGTATTCCACAGATTATTTTACCTGCCCAGTATATTAAGAATCTCCGCCGCGGAGGCTACATCTCTTCGCTGCTTCTGCTGACGATCTATGAGCACAAGTGGAGATGGCTTCTTAGTAACTGCGATAACCCAGCGATAGTTAGATGGCTCTCGTTCAGTGAAGGCGATTTCCACTGTGCGCTTTGCCTCACGAAGCGATTGAGCTAGAGTGAAGCATGTTCTCACTATCTCCAGAGTTGACTCCTCACCCTTAATTAAAATTCTAGATTCGGTGCCCTCTTTACTTCCTAATGAAAGCAATTTCATTATCGGGTCAATATAAAGGGCAAAGCCGCAAGCAGGAATGTTTTTCCCGCTCATAAAGGGAATAAGGTCATCATACCTTCCTCCCCCACCTATTTTCTCCTTATCAGCTAATAACTGGAAGCAAACTCCGGTGTAGTACTCGAACCCTCGTATTGCCGTGATATCAATTTCATAATTACAGCTCAGGCTGTCTAGCAATGTGGTGATGTTTATGAAATCCTCCATACTAGACTTGAAATCCGATGAAACTTGCTGGCACAAAGCTTTTGTATTCTGCAAGAAGCAGCTGGATTTCCCCTTCAGGCTTAGAAGCAGAGATAGAGGTTTATCCAGTTCAGGTCTAGTTGCTTTTGCCTCCCTTAATGCTTGCCAATCTCCATCTAAAACACGGCTTGTTACTTTAGCCTCTTCGCCCGGGCCAAGCTTAAGTTCCTTAATCAATGCCTTCACCAAGCCAGCATGAGATAATTGTAATCTAATGTTAGCTAAGCCAAGTTTATGTACAACCTCTTTAGCCAATGAAATTGTCTCGACATCCGCTGCCAATTTAGTACCGCCTAAAAACTCAGCGCCGCACTGCCACCTCTCCCTGCTCTCCCGGCCTGTTTCTTCAAAGGCAAAGATATTAGTCACATAGAAAAGTTTAGCTATCTCGTGTTCACTTAGATTGTTAATATAAAGCCTGGCTACGGGAATAGTGCCGTCTGGTCGCAAGACCACTCTCTCACCACTCCAGCCATTCCAATCAAGAAAGGAATATACCTTGCCTAACATACTTGGAGTAAGCGTTCCCGTAGCCGTGAATAGATGGAGGTATTCTAAGGTTGGTGTTCTTACCTCTTGATACCCATACTTACCACAGCAATTTCGAAAGGCATCTTCGATATGCCGAAAGCGCACCATATCCTCAGGAAGCAAGTCCCGCATTCCTTTACATTTTTTGCTTTCCATTTTTTTGACTTATTGAGTCGCTCTATTCTACACTAAGCTACTTCTGCCTTCAATGATAAATTTGAGGTCGTTTAACCATACCTACCTGTCATTCTGAGCGTAGCGAATAATCTCATACCGCTCAGGGTGACAAAATAAATACCCTAAAATTTGTTGCTTTTTGTTGCTTAGTTTATAATTAATCTGAGGTTAAGCATAGATGGGTAGAACTTTACTTAGGATTTTCTTTCTTGCCTTGTTTATAATCACAATAGTTGGGGCTTTGGCAGGCAGCATAATTAGCGCTTCCAGTCCAACGATTGAAATTCTTCATGTGGAAGGCACCATTGTGCCAGTGGTGGCTGATTACATTGATCGAGGTATTAGCCAGGCTGAAGATGAGAATGCTACTGTTTGCATTATTGAATTAAATACGCCAGGAGGGCTTCTCACCGCGACGGAGAAAATAGTCCAGAGCATTATGAATGCTGACGTGCCTATCGTAGTTTACGTTTCCCCTAAAGGTGCCTGGGCTGCTTCAGCAGGAACTTTCATTACTTTATCCGCCCATATAGCCGCTATGACGTCGGGCACCACTATTGGCGCTGCCCATCCCGTAGCTGCTGGAGGAGAGGAAATACCAGAAGAGCAAATGAAGAAGATAGTCGAGTTCTCAGCCAAGTGGATGAAGACCATTGCCGAGGAGCGGGGTCGCAATATGGAAGAAGCTGAGCTAGCCGTGACAGAAAGTAAATCCTTTACCGATGTTGATGCCCTGGAATATAACCTTATTGATATGAGAGCTGATAATTTAGAAAGCCTTATTTCCCAAATCAATGGCTGGAAAGTTACTTTAGCCAATGGCGAGGAAGTTACTATTAACACTACAGGCTACGAGACAATTAGAAATGAAATGAATGCCATTGAGCAGTTCTTGCAAGCCATCAGCGACCCAAATATTGCCTACATCCTGCTTACCTTGGCTACCATAGGGCTAATCACTGAGATTTCCAACCCAGGGTTGATTTTCCCCGGGATAGCCGGTGGCCTTAGCTTGCTCTTGGCTTTTTACTCCTTGGGAGTGCTTAATGCTTACTGGGGAGGTGTAGCACTTATCTTGCTTGCTATGGGGCTTTTTATCGCCGAGTATTTCACCACTAGTTTTGGGTTACTGACTGCCGGAGGCATAATCGCGCTGGTTATGGGCTCGCTAATCTTATTCAGCCATAGCCCAGGAATAGAGGTGAATCGTGGACTAATTGTCGGTGTCACAGTTGCCATTGCCGCCTTCGCCATCTTCGTCATCGGTGCTATCATTAGAGGACAGAGACGTCGCAAGGCTACTGGCGCTGAGGGCATGATAGGGAAAATCGCTATAGCTAAAACACCCCTTGATCCCACAGGCACTGTTCTAGCTGAAGGCGAATTGTGGACAGCCACAGTTGAAGCGGGTAAAATAGAACCACGTGAGGAAGTGATTATAACCAAAGTAGAAGAATTGAAATTGCGGGTGACAAAAAAATCTAAAGAATAGGAGGGTAGTTTGCTATTCATGGAATCGCCCTTTGTCGAATCATTACCTGAAGAGTTAGAAGCACTATTTAAGGCGTTGTCTAAAGCGTTATTTAAAGTATCAGAAGCACTATCTGTGGGAATAACAGGGCCTGTTATTATAGTCACAATTTTTGCTGTTGCTTTTATTGCCTTTGTCATTTTTGCTATCATTAAAGATCAAAGACGAAAACTCGCTACCGGCACAGAGGACATGATAGGTAAAGTGGCTGTAACGGAAACAGAGCTCAATCCTAGAGGCACAGTTCTGGCTGAAGGCGAGCTTTGGACAGCCATAGCTGAAGGGAGTAAAATAAAGGCTGATGAGGAGGTGATCATAACTAAAGTAGCAGGCTTGAAATTGTGGGTAACAAAAAAATCTAAGGAAAAGGAGGACAAATAACATGGTAACGGGTTGGGTTTTTTACATTATTATCGCCCTAGCAGTAATACTACTTCTGTCAAATGCTCTCAAGGTCGTTCAAGAATATGAAAGGGGAGCTGTTTTCCGGCTGGGCAGATTTGTTGGCCTCAGGGGGCCGGGGCTTGTCGTGATTATACCTTTCATTGAGCGTATAAGGAGGGTTGACCTTCGTGTAATCACTATGGATGTTCCGGAGCAGGAATGCATGACTGTGGACAATGTTACCGTCAGAGTTGATGCCGTAGTTTACTTTCGAGTGCTTGATGCGGCAAGCGCCATTCTTAAGGTAAACAACTATATCAAGGCGACCCACTTACTGGCCCAGACTACCTTACGGAATGTCGTCGGGCAATCCGAATTAGACGAGTTATTAGCTCATCGAGAGCGACTTAATGAAAAGATGCAAAAAATCGTTGATGAAGGCACAGACCCTTGGGGGATAAAAGTAAGCATGGTAGAAACTAAAGAGGTACAATTGCCCGAAAATATGAAACGGTCTATGGCGGCACAGGCTGAAGCCGAGCGAGACAGAAGAGCTAAAGTCGTCCATGCCGAGGGGGAATACCAGGCAGCTGAAAAGCTAGCTAAAGCTGCTGAAGTCATGTCCAGGCAACCCGCAGCACTACAGCTTCGCTATCTGCAAACACTAACAGCTATTGCTACGGAAAGAAGCAATACCATTCTTTTCCCCTTACCTATGGACTTGCTAACCGCCTTTTCGAGTAGAGGTAACCCAGAAAAGAAATAGGCAGATGCTCCGGCCTGGCTAACCGGTTGGGCCGGAGTAAATCTTCCGGTAATTAAACCTGAGCAACACCAATCAGCTCAGCTAAATTGTGGATTCCTTTATCGCTCATAAAATGCTTTATCCCTTCCAATATATTGAGGCTGGCATGAGGGTTGGTTAAATTGGCGCTACCAACTTGCACTGCGCTAGCCCCACACATAATGAATTCTAAGGCATCTGCAGCACAACCAATCCCACCGCAACCTATCAACGGGATATGCACGACCTTAGCTACTTCATACACCATATAAAGTGCTATGGGTTTGATAGCCGGACCAGAAAGTCCACCAGTAATATTCCCTAAGCACGGTTTTCTTTTACTTATGTCAATCGCTATCCCTTTCACCGTGTTAATCAAAGATATGGCATCAGCTCCAGCACTTTCCACTGCTAAGGCAATTTCCTTAATATCAGTTACATTAGGGCTTAGTTTTACCATGGCGGGCAAGCTGGTCACAGCTTTAACCGCTGAAGTAACTTCAGCGGCAAGTTTTGGGTTTACTCCAAACTCAATTCCATCCGCTGAAATATTAGGGCAGCTAATGTTTAATTCAATGCCGCTTACCCCAGGTATGCCATCCAACCTGGCCACTACACTAGCATATTCATCAATTGTTTCTCCGGCAATGTTAACAATGACAGGAACTCGCCAGCTTGCCCATATGGGGGCTTTATCCCTGATCACAGCATCAACGCCAATATTCTCCAAACCTACAGAATTAAGCAAGCCACCCACTGTTTCCACCAGTCGTGGCTGAGGATTGCCCCTCCTTGGCATAAGAGTAGTGCCTTTACAAACAATTGCCCCTAGCTTCTGTATGTCAATAAGCCCGCTATATTCCGTGCCATAACCAAAAGTGCCCGAAGCTGTCATCACTGGATTATCCAGCATTAACCCTTTAGGATGACGCGGAGCCAGCTGAACACGAAGATTTAACGAATTAGTTCTCACAGCTATAATTTTTATTATAGCAGGGTAGCCTCTGAAGCGATATGCCTTGTATCACCAGCTATGTTAAAATTTAACCAATGCCAGAAGTAGCTTACCTTATTCGCCCTATGGTGGACGAGGATATTCCCCAGGTAACTGAGATTGACCGTGAGGCTTTCCCTGGCGAGTCACTGTTTCGTCCCTACACTTCATACAAGCAGGAGATTCACAACTCATTAGCTCATTACATAGTAGCTTGTATTGAGAAGGGGACTGGACCAAAACCAAACCGGGAAGATAGGCAAAAGAAGTCCTGGCTCAAACGCCTTTTGGGCCATCACCATTTAGCTATTAGCACGAGTGCGGAACGAAACCACCGCTATAGTAAAGAATACATAGTTGGCTTCGCTGGCTTCTGGACTATGCTAAATGAGGCACACATCATCGCTATTGCGGTAAGAAATAATTATCGCTGCAAGGGAATAGGCGCAGGACTGCTCATTTCAGTTATTGAGGTGGCTAGCCAATTACATGCCAATGTAATCACCTTAGAAGTGCGTGCTTCTAATGTGGTAGCACAGGCACTTTATAAGAAATATGGATTTCGAATAGCGGGCAAGCGCCCAAGGTATTATTCAGATAACGGCGAAGACGCTGTGTTTATGAGCACAGATACTATTACTTTGGCCCCCTTCCAAGCTCACTTCCAGCGACTGAAAGAAGCTCATAGCCAGAGGTGGAAAAAAATCTTCACAACTCAATTAGCTTGAATCGAAATAGGTTGCTAAATTCTGCTCCCCTGCTTTACGACTCTACTAATGACATCTGAATCTTCGCAGCCGTCTTATGTCAACTATACTTGCTCAGGATAGCCTTGAAGGAATCTATGACAAAAACTAGCTGTTCTTTATCAGCGGCAAAGGTAGAAAGTTTAAAAGCTTTTGTCAGACCTGGCTGCAGCCCCCAAATGCCTCTGCCCTTAAGCTCCTTGTACAGGAAATATCCCCTCTCTCGAACACGCTTGGAGATGTCATAGAGCATCGGAGATTCAAAGTGCAGTAAGTCATGTCTATGCGGTCTTTCCCCCAATTGCTTGAATCCCAATTTCTCCAGTTCACCGGAAAACCATTGTGCTTTTGCTACTTGCTCATCCCAATGGTTAATCCTTTCTTTCACCTGGGGGAAGGAAGCCATGAGCGTAATCAGTGGGACACCCCTCAAAGTACAACCGAGAGGCTCAACTTCTTTGTTATCAAATAGTTCGGATTTCCTCAATATAATTTCTTCCCACCTCTTTTTCATTCCCAATACACCGCAAGGCCCGGCAGAAGCCATGCTTTTATGACCGCTGCCAATGATGAAATCAGCACCAACATCACTCAACTTTACAGGCATTCTGCCCACTGCATATGCACCATTAAGGATATAAGGGATACCATATTCTTGAGCAATTTTCCCCAGCTTTGTGGCATCAGGAAGATTTCCATAATTGCCATCGGGGTAGGTTAATAAAATTAGCTTCGGATTATGCTTCTCCATAAGTGGTATATAATCGTTAACGTCAATCCTGAATTCTGGATAGCCAGAGTGAGACACCTCAATTACATCTAACCCTACCCTTTCAGCAGCAACAATCGTGGTGTAATGCCTGTTACCATCAACAATAATTGAATCACCTGGCTTGGTTAAAGAATGCATCACCATAAATATGCCATCTCTTGCTCCATATGTTATGGTGGCAACATCACAGCCTAAGAATTGGGGTAGAAGTTCATGCACAAACTCCCGGATAGGAGGATTTGTTATATCACACAGGCTGCCAAGGCAAAAATCGCACACTGAATACCCATCTCCAAACTCTATTAAAGCCTCCCTAGCAGCATCAGTGAGAATGCCACCCGTTTGTAGAGGCATGATATTTATAAGACCTTTGTGTAATCTGTGTAATGCACCAAGTTTCTGTAATGGTTTGTTCTTTGCTTGCTTCGCCAGCTTTTCCTTTTGCAACAGTTCACCCCTCGTTCAAAATTCTTTGCCCTCTGTCATTCTGAGCGTAGCGAAGAATCTCCGAGGTTTTTAGACCCTTCGCTTCGCTCAGGGTGACAAAAGGAAGCTAACACTCTCTTATGGGCTGCGCCTTTATGGTTACAAATACAGCACCACTAACCCCTATCTTCTTCTGCTGCCCTTCGATATACTCCCGTATAGCTTCTGGAATTTGCAGATTGAGGTCAGAGAGATGCTTTATTGTTTTCACCTGGTAGGTTAAGCTTTCGTCGCTGCTTTCTATTAAAGCTGCTGCTCCCATTGCTATAGCACGCATGTAATTTATGCCTGTGTATGTTCCTGAGGGGATAACATCGCTATAAATGTTGCCATTGGCTACGCAAATCTCGTTAAAACCAGCAGGGCCAATCAGCCTCTTGCCTGCTTCTTTTTCCACGACTTTTACCTGTATGGAGTCATCCTCCCAGGCCAAAAATTCACATGGGGCAATCTCATCTTTACACTTTTGGGCCGTTTCCTCGATTGCCTTGGCTATCTTTTTCCCTCTGGCAGTCTTGGGACTTGTTATATAGGTAATGGCCCCGGCTATATCGTCATCCGCATATTCAGCTACAGAAAATTGAGGATATGCCAGTTTCCTCATATCATCTACTTCGTATAGAATCATCGCTAGTCGCTCAATTCCCAAGCCAGCATTAAATACCGGATACCTAATGTCAAAGTTCGCCAAGGATATTGGAGAGTACATGCCAATATCAGCAACTTCAAGCCAATCCCCTTTGTAGTTAATGAAAACCTCTTGCTCCTGGCCGGGCGCATAATACTTAGATGTTGCTGTCTTTGTCTCAAATTTGATATCTACAAAGCCATATTGCTGTATGATGTCTTTGGTTATTTCCCTCCCGGCATCCAAGGACACTTCGGGGGCCATCACTACGACCGATGCTGAATGATGAACACGTAGATGGTGAGCATCTTCCCTTTGCTCATTGCGATATCGAGGCCCTACCGAAAATAAGGCCAGTGGAAATTCAGCTTTGTCCTGCAACGCTGCTAAAGTGTGAAACCATGTAGCTGTCATATGGCTTCTTAGAGTCTTATTAGAAGGTAACGGTCGTAGCTTTCTTAGCTCAGGAAAAACCTTGTCTAGAAGCCCTGTAGCTTGTTTATCAGTGATATCCAGTCCAGCAATGAGTTCCTCAATGAGGTTATCGGCCTCGATTTCCCCCTTCTTATACCTTCTAAGAATTGACCTCAATTTCTCAGTTTCA
Organism: Dehalococcoidia bacterium; assembly: GCA_030612025.1. GTDB lineage: Bacteria > Chloroflexota > Dehalococcoidia > GIF9 > AB-539-J10 > 20-14-all-45-10. Next base: position 17,791 of record JAUWOR010000014.1, read on the forward strand.
ATTTCTCCTGCTATCTCCTTTATTTGAGCTATTTTTTGGGCGCTCAACCCAATCTCAGGGCGAGGTAATTCAGCCAAATAAAAAACTCTGTCAAGGATAACTCGAGCCTCTGGGCCATACTGTTTAGAGACATCGTAATCGGGCAAAATTGTAGGATTCTCAACTTCATCAAAGCCAAGATTTAACAGGATTTCCCTCGATTGTTGAATCAATTGGCGCACAAGATGAGGTTTCCCTTTCCTTTCTAGAGAGATTTTGGTACCCTTTGGAATAAGTTTTCCTGTTGATACCCAAGCCTCGGTAAAATTCTTTTTTGCTTGCGACTTTATTTCGTTTAAATCAAACCTTGCCATGTTCAGGCTTCCACTTTACTATAAATACTATCCCTTATTGTTTGCAACCAACCGGACTTTGCTTCTCCCTAACTAGAACTAGCCCTTTTTCAGCTTGCTGATGCATTGTACTAGGTATTGCCTCAATATACTTAACGCTGCCTCGGTAACCTCTCTCTTGTTTTCCTCTCGATTTCCCCGAAAGATATATTTTTGGCTCAGGCTACCGTCTTTAGCTGCTATGCCAATGTGAAATAGCCCCACAGGTTTCTCAGAGCTACCACCTGAAGGTCCAGCGATCCCAGTATTAGAAACACATATATCTACATCTAATAGCCTTCTACCACCTTCAGTCATCTCTATGGCTGTTTGCGAACTAACCGCCCCATAATTTTCTATAGTTTCCTTTCTCACTCCGAGAACATTGATTTTTACCTCATTGCTATATGCTACCAAAGAGCCTTTAAAATAGTCGGAACTACCGGGCACGTTGGTTAACCTATCAGCTATCCTGCCACCAGTAGCTGACTCGGCTGTACCAATGGTAACTAACTTTCCTGTTCTGGCTTGGCATTCTTTTATCAGGTCTGCAATCTCTATTTCCGGTTTTTTCATATGCCACCTACTACTTAAGAACCTTGGCTTATTTTAACACAGTTACACAATAGAGCCTGAGTTTTCCTGCTATAATTTGGCCTACAAATGGCTGAATTATCTGATGTGATAACTTTTCTTGGCACTGCCGGCGCTAGATTTGTAGTTACCCGCCAATTTCTAGCTTCCGGCGGTGCCTGGCTTAGCCTTGGCAACACTCAAATACTTCTCGATCCCGGCCCTGGCAGTTTAGTTCAAGCTGCTAAGAGAAAACTTGACCCCTCTAAGCTAGAAGCTAT
>JAUWOR010000016.1:0-13578 GCA_030612025.1 Dehalococcoidia bacterium
AGTCTATTCTAATTGAAGAATGAGCCTGAATAAAGGGGTTTCAGGCAACCCGGTTAACATTAACAAATCTTGAGATTTGTTGAAAGAGACTCGTACTTGATTTAACGTGGAAGAAAAACTAGTATTTGAATTTCAATCCATAATCAACCAGTTCCCTCTTAGCTTTTTCATATTAAGATTTCAGAGTTTCGACAGCGCCATCTTGAATGCTCGACACCCACATGAGAATGAAAACGACGCTCACGGCGGTAATAAATCAGTCATTGTTTGTCCCAAGAAGTTAAGATTCTACCTGAGAACAAAATCTCTTTACCCTCCTGTCAGAGCACTCAAAAAGACTTATGTTTTCGTGCTAACCTTGCAGCTAGCCATAGGCCAGTTCATACCATCTTGAGCTGACTAATTCCTTGGTGTCTCCTTTTTTGTAGCTACCCGAATTCTTTCCCTCCTTGCATTCGCACTGAGCAAATTAGTATTTTTGAGTTAGAATTTCGTAGGTATCAGGCCTTTTGTCTTATGCTCGTTCACAGGATTAGTGACGCCTCACCTTCTTTTTTTTGATTTTGTTGGCTGATAGTGCCTCTTACCCTCACTAATGAATTATGAGATAGCTACCTCCTTTAAAACTGTTTCGTGGAACTTCAGAGGCCAGCCTATATCGGCCATTATTTTCAGGAATTTCATCGGGTCAAGGCATTCAGCGGGAATTACTCCTCTTTCTGCATTGCCTTCCGCACACATCTTTGCTCCTACAATTGCTGGTAAAGCAACGGCTATATTCCTTGCTCCAAATCTTTTATATACCTCCAACCCCTCTTCAGCACTTGTAACAAGGGAATAAGGCCAGGATAGTGTATATGTGACATCTTCTCCCGATTTAGCTCCCTTTATCTCTATTACAATAGAGTTAAACCCGAACGGAAGCTTGCCAGTGCTTTCATCCTCAGTGAAAAAATCCTCAGCTGGATGAGGCACCAATTTCAGTAAAACGTCACGTGGCACAACCTTCACACCCTTTACATTTATCGCTTCCGAGTTAGCAAACCCCATCTTAACAAAAGCGCCCGCCAGAAAGTCGACCGGGAATTTGAAAGCACAATACTTAACACCTTTACCTATGTAACGTGGCAGTGTTATCGCTTCTTGGTGTTGATGGTAAGAAATTAAAACTGGACCAACTGGGTCTGGGAAATTATACTCTTCGCAACTACTAAAGCGAGGGTATTTCTTATACTTCCCATCTTCGAATACTGTAGGCTCAACTGCATAACCCCAAAGTGCTCTAAAAGGAGACCATCCCGGATCCCAGGCACTAACCACTTCCTCAGGCCTTTTTGGGACTTTTGCGCCAAACCTAATATGTATTTCATCCACACGGTCCAATTTATCACAACCATATCTAGCTAATACATTAGTGACTCCAGGAGATCCTCCGCAACCAACTAAGGCTGTCAAACCAGCCTTTTTGAACTCATTATCAAGTTCAAGTGGTCGGTTTTCTATTATCTGTGACAAGATATTATCTCTGGCAAGTATGTCTAACAAGCTAGGCTCGCCAAAAGATGTATCCACATAGTGAGCACCGCTTTTTAAGGCAGCTTTCATTATATTTGAGTTGAAAGCGGTCAATGTCAGATTAATAATGGCATCTACTCCCTTAGCTGCTCTCTCAATGTCCTCAACCTTTCCGGCGTCAACCTTTATAGTGGTAATTTTATCGCTTTTTATTTTGCTTTTAACCTTATTGGCTAAATCTAGATCTATATCACTTAAAACTATTTCTGCTATATCCTTGTCCCTAGCCAGAATTGAAGCACATGGACCACCTTGTCCCCCAGCTCCTACTATCAATACTTTCTTCATTTATTCCTCCTTTTCCATTTAAATTTGAAATCTATTTATAGTATGGTTCTCTCTATTTTGGACTGCACCCCTATGATTGGACAGAAAGGGTTAGGAGAGTTTGACGGGATTCCTCCTTTCTATTCTCTTTCATAGCCAGTAATGCCTCGAACTCATCAGGTGGCCGATAACCCAGTGCCGAATGAAGTCTCTTATGATTATAGACTTCCTGGATGAAACAGGGAAGCCTGGTCATCACATCCTCCAGCGTCTCATATTCGCATAGGTATACCTCCTCATGCTTCAATGTTTTGAAAAAGCTCTCTATCCTGGCATTCTCATAAGGATTGCCTTTCTGAGCCATGCTGATCTCAAATCCGTAGCTCTTAAGTTCGTCTACGTACTCACTTGAGGCGTATTGCACTCCCTGGTCCGAGTGATGAATTATGCCAGGGCCAGGGTTACGCTCTGCTATAGCCATCTTAAATGCCTCAATTGTTAGTGAGCTATCAATCTTGGTGGAGAGGGCATAGCCTATCACCCGCCGGGAGCAAGCATCCAATATCGCTGCCAGGTAGACAAAGCCAGTCTTGATACGGATGTAGGTAATATCACTAATCCATACCTGGTTTAACCTATTGATAACCATTCCCTTGATGAGATTGGGATACTTGGGGAAGTGATGGTTACTATTGGTGGTTCTTACCCACTTCCGTTTGACCTGACATAAGAGGTCGCTTTCCCTCATCAAGCGCAGCACCTTCTTATGATTTGCCCTCCATCCCTCACGCTTAAGCTGATGAGTAATCCTGCGGTAGCCATAACGGGGAAACTCAAGACAGATGGCCTCATGCGATCTACCAGGTCTGCCTCCAGCTGCATCCTGTCAGAGCTCTTGGCACCGGGTTTGCGATAGAAGCTACTCCGGGGGATGCTCATAAGTCTACACCCTTGCCGGATACTGCTGAGGAAGTCTTTGCACCTGGTGACAAATTCCCGTTTCTCTGAGGCTGGCTGAAGCTCATCTGTAACCCCTTTTTTAGAAACTCATTCTCCAGTGTCAGCCTGCCCACCAGCCGCTCCAACTTATCTACCCTGTCCCTAAGGGCAGCTTCCTCGGTGGGTTCATTATTGAACTTACCCCGACTGTATTGTTTCTTCCAATGGTAAAGTAGGCTCGGCGAGATGTTGTATCTCCGGCAGAGTTGGGCAGGACGGCTCTCTCCACTGAGTAACTCCTCTACTACCTGCCTCTTAAATTCTATACTGAAACTTCTCTGATTCCTCATGGCAAGATCCTTTCTATCCTCCATTATAGAGTATTTTGGCCCTGCCAAACCTTCCTAACCTAATGTGTCCAGCTTCAGGGGTTCACTCCAATTTATTCCCACATAGGCAATAACCTTCCCATATAAATTCTCTCATGGAAGAAAGCTAATATTTGAAATTCAACCCATAATCAGCCAGTTCCTTCTTAGCCTTTTCATATAAGGCTACATACTCTTTACTGGGCTGCAAAGTCTTTATGTTATAGCAGTCCTGGTATCTCTTGCCCTCAGGAGGGTTATCAAGATTACCTTCGTACTTCGATAAAAGTTTGTTTACTATTTCATTTGCCTTAGTCCTTTTCATTCCAACCGCCGCATGAGCAACTTCCGCGGTCCATTTGGATATCATGGGACTAAGGTGATCTATGAGGGCATTTTTAGCACCACCAGGAGCCTCGATAGAACTACCGGAAACTACAGATGCGATTACACGAGCAGCGTTTTCATAAAACTCCATCTCAGTCTCAGGGCCCGCAGCTATGTTAGAAATATTAATTAACGGGAAGTGGCTATTCCTAGCGATTGCTTGAGTACCCAAGCTCATGGCTGCCAAACATGTCCTCGGTGATTCACAAGAATACATGACATGTGGTGTGCCATTATCCTGGCACGAGCCACGGAACACGAGTATTGCCTGAATATGGTCAGCTACAACAGTTAGCGCAGTTCCTTCCGGGCCACCACAATACCCGCCCAGGATGGGAGTAGTTTCAGCTACAACATGTCCACCAAAACTAGTAACAAAGGCAATTTCATTGAGTCTTTCAAAATTAACTTTCAGCTCAGACATCGAGCCAATAAGCCAACCATCCGAAGGCCTGAGCCCAAATTGGCTGCCAGCAATCTTTCCTTGGTCTGATACTGCTGTGGCTATGGAATTCATTACAGGTAACCCAGGCCTTCCTGCTTTTCTGAGTCCCTCTCTTAATAGAACAACACTTTTAATACAAGCTAATATTTCTAGGGGTGAACCGGCACGCACAGGGACACCATCCAATGTAGCTAATGATGGTGCAGTGAGTGAATCTGCAAAAGGAACTTCACCGTAGCCTTGCACAACGCTTTCAAATATCTCCTCGTTAGAAACTGCAGCTCCGCAAGCTCCAAGAAAACACCAGGGAGGAATATTACTCTCTGGCTTACGTGCTACCAATGCTTTTGCTTCTTTGCCTTCACCAAATATCGGAGCTGAAGGTGCTGTTGCTAATGCTTCCCGAATCTCTGCCTCCGTAAACTGGATAATACGTTGCGTATCAACACAATATGTGCCCACATTAGCATAAAGCTCTATTCCTGCTTTAAACACCCTGTCAGCTAAATCATCATCAGAAGGTATAACGTTTTCGGGATCGTATTTGATTTCATATTTTTTAACTACTTCCCTTAATTTTGGGACAAACACCTTCAAATTGTAATCCTTCTCAGAATAATAAGGTCCTGTCAATGCCCGATTAATAACGTCCATAAAGCTAACCATTACTTCTCTCCTTCATGCTCCTTTTTTTGGACATAAGTTCTAAAGCAACAGAAACCGCGTCTTTAGCTGTCTTCCCATATCCATCAGCTCCAATCTTATCTGCCCAACTTTGGGTTACAGGCCCTCCTCCTACCATAACAATATACTCATCTCTAATCCCTGCTGCTTTTAATATATCTATAAGATCTTTTTGTCCTAACATAGTTGTAGTTAAAAGAGATGATACACCTATAATATCTGCTTTAACCTTCTCTGCTTCCTGCAAAAAAGTAGAAATCGGCACATCTTTGCCTATATTGTGCACCTCAAACCCCGCTGTTTTTAAGAGCATTGCCACAATATCTTTACCTATCTCATGAATATCTCCCTTCGCCGTACCTATCACTACAGTGCCTTTCTTCTCTATACTTTTGCCTCTGGCTAAAATTTCAGGCCCTAGTATCTCCACCGCTGCATTAAAAACATCCCCAGCCATTATGAGTTCAGGTAGGTAAATCTCTAATTTCTCAAACCGATCTCCTATTTCATTCATTCCCCTGAACAAGCCCTTTTCAATACCCTCCAATGGATCAAGTTTTTCCTTAACTAGTTTATTTGCAGCTTCTCTTCCTTTATCCTCATCCAGGTCTACAATGGCTCTGAATAGGTCTTCAAATATTTCCTCTCTTCCCAATAAATCCTCCTTTAATATCTTTCCTGAGAACTTAACCCCCTTATATCCTTAGGCAAGTCTGTTCTAAGCTATTTCAGCCTAACTCCTATCTCCCTGTACAAAGAACCAGCTAACTGTTGTTTTAATGGAGCCAGAGTTAGCAAACTTACAAAACCATGCTCTCTCGAATATCACGAATATTAGCCTTGAGCAACCCTATTACTACTTTCCTTTTTTATCCCCTTCTACCAGTACAGCGGCAAGAATGCTGGTTGCCATCTTTTCCAATACCATAAGTATCAAAGAACTTAATAACACTTGAAACACCTTCCACATAAGCTTCCCCTTCGATGATCTTAACCTATATTAACTTTTGCTGTGCTATCTGACACTTGCTTTATGCAAACAACAATTCCCCATAGCTCCTTTCCTGGTCAATATGCCTAGCTTTTCCAGTCAAAAATCCTAGTTTATCCTTCTTACCAAGATTCAAAAGTGTACTCTCCACGTGCCGCATCTAACACAGCGCCATGGACACCACCCATCCAAATACGAATGATTGGTAGACTTCGAAGGTATTTTTCTACATGACCACCGGTTGAATAACCATAAGACCCCATCAAGCCCATAGCTTGTCTGCAAACCCACTCAGCTACCTCGGTTCCGAAGTTCTTACAAGCAGACGATCTTGCTATTTGTTGAAGTGAGGTCGGGTCTCCATATATCTCAGGGTGATCAAACATATAAGCAACATTCAAGTAGTAACTCCTAGCGGCTTGAATTTTCATAGCCATTTCACCAATTGTAGCAGCAAAAAGCGACCTATCTCTCACTGGTTTCCCCACAATATATCTATCCTTTAAGTAGTCTGTTGCGATTTCAAGACAGGCTTGAGCTGGACCTAACGCCTCAGCAGCACTTTGAAAGCGTGTGGATACCATCCACTTAAGAACCCAGGCCCCTTGCCCTCCTGGTGCCCCGCTACAATATTCTTTGGGGACTCTCACATCATCATAGTAAATGGCCCCATTTTTTGCTGTGCATACTCTACCCAGCAATTCCTCGGGTTTACTAAATGATAATCCTGGTGTATCTTTGGGAACGTCGATAATGACTATCCCATCATCTCCCTTTTCGGGGTCCGTAGTGCAAACTGTGCTATAGATTTCGGAGCTAATGATAGGACCAGGCCATAGCTTTTGTCCATTTATTATCCACTCGTTGCCTTTGAGTTCAGCTCTCGTTTGAATGGTGCGTCCATGCTGGCAATAAACATCTTCAATATTACAACCGCCGGCAGGTTCCGTCATGGCAAAACAACCATCACAAACCTCGCCACCACAGAACAGAGAAGCAAACTTCTTCAATATTGTCTCGTTATTGACAAGCATAGCTGCTAGAACGCCCCATACACCCGTAGCAAAATGTTCACCTATATCTGGATCTCCTCGGGCAAGTTCCTCTATGAAAATACAATAAGTTACATTAGAGGTGATCCCCAACCCCCCATATTCCTTTGGGAACCAGGCCCTTTGCCATCCCATGTCCACGAGCTTCTTCCTAATTTCATGAAAGGTCTTTTCGGCCAATTCTCGATCGCGGTGAAAGCCACCATCTAAATCCAGGCGACGAGGCATGACCTCTCGGTCTACGAATTCATGCAACGTTTTTGCTATTACTATATCTTCCTCGGTAGCAAATGCTTTACTGTACTTCTGAGCAGGATCTCTCAAGTCTACACTAGATGGATATTCCATTTAACAACCTCCTTATCTTTATTTTTTGCAGCGAATTTCTCATCCTCCGCCCCAATGCTCTCCGCAATACCTGTTAGTTTTTGCGCCAGGAGATCATTACCAGGGTAGTAAAGTGGAAACCTACCCTCATTAAGCTCCTCAGACAAGTAGCCAAATCACCAACCTTCGTACTCTTTTTTCAGAATCTCGAGGAATACATCATAAGTTAGCACCCTTGGATTTGAGTCTAGACTTAAATTCCATGTAGCTCTTTCTGCTATTTTTGGTAAATCCTTTTCATCCACACCTAGTTCTTTTAAACTATGCGGTGCCTCAACCATGTTGATCATTTCTTTCACAGTATCTACAGATTTCAGCGCTGCAGCCTTCAGAGATAGGCCAGAGACATCCTCACCTAGAAGTTCAGCAATTCTAGCGAATTTGGCTGGGTTAGTCATGCAGTTATATTCCATAATCCAAGGTGCAGCTAGTGCACAAGTGACCCCGTGCGGTATCACTGGACGCGGTGGATTTCCATAGACACCACCTAATGCTTCCCCTAAGCAATGCATACCAGCACAGTTAGTGCTTGAGAAAGCTACACCTCCTAAGCAAGATGCCATCATCATCCCTTCCCTGGCATCAATATCTTTGCCATTCGTATACGCTATTGGTAAATTCTCTGCCACTAACCTAATGCCATACTCTGCCAACGCATCACAAACAGGATTTGACACATTAGCAGTATAAGCTTCAATGAGATGACTTAAAGCATCCAAACCAGTGGACGCCGTCTGCTTCGGAGGTAAACTAATTGTGAGTTCTGGGTCATCTATGGCAACTTTTGCTGCGATACATGGCCCACCTAGATAGGTCGCAGGACCACCTATCGCCATTTTTTCCCATTTTTCAGTATGTGTTACAACAGCCCAGGGGTTACATTCGCTCCCCGTGCCTGACGTTGTTGGAATAGTTATCAATGGAAGCGGATGAGCCTTAGCTTTAGACCCTGCAGGTCCGCACACAGTATACGAATAGTCTTGTATCGTCCCTTGGTTCGTGGCTAGTAACGCTATGCACTTGGACGTATCCATAGGGCTGCCACCACCTAATCCAATAATTACATCTGGTTTAATTTCTCTGGCAAGTTTAGTTCCTGCCTCGACGATGGTGTCAAGCGGATTCGCTTCTACCCTATCAAACATATCATAGCCTATTCCCGCCTCTTCGAGAAGCGTAGTAACTTTTCTGGCAATTCCTGCCTCGCTAAGTCCCTGGTCAGTTACAAGTAAGGCTTTCTTATACCCCGAATCTTTGACGATCCTGCCAAGTTGTGCAACTTTACCCCGCCCAAAAACAAGCGATGCTTGCCAATAAAATTCAAAAGACTTTAATGTTCTTTGCATTACTGTCATTTCTATTCCTCCTTTCTTTTTCAACTTCTTCATCTAAATTCACTTTTAATCTTCTTTATTCTCTTTTATGGCTAGGAGCACCTATGCCCCTAAATAAGCTTTCCTTACGCGTTCGTTATTTAACAATGCTGCACCACTATCACTCATGACTATATTGCCTGTTTCTATGACATAACCTTTATCGGCAAGCTTAAGCGCCATGTGAGCATTTTGCTCTACCAAAACGACGGTGATTTCCATAATGGTTTTGATAGTTTCAATTATTCTGGCAATTTCAGCGACCACCAAGGGAGCTAAACCTAGTGAAGGTTCGTCCATTAGCAGCAAGCGTGGCTTTGTCATAAGCGCCCGCGCGATTGCGAGCATCTGTCCTTCGCCGCCGCTTAAGGTTTTTGCAAGTTGATTTTGTCTCTCCTTCAGTATCGGAAAATGCCGAAACATATCTTCAATATCTGCCTCTACTTCAGCTCTGTTCTTTCGTAAGAAGGCACCCATGGCGAGGTTTTCTTTCACGGTCATCAGCCTGAACAGCCTCCTTCCTTCGGGGGTAAGTCCAATTCCCAAGGCAACGATGTCATGGGTTGCCGTTCTATCTATCCTCTTGCCATCAAACCAGATCTCGCCGGACGTTGCCCGTTTCACCCCAGACACGGTCTTCAAAAAAGTGGTTTTTCCTGCACCGTTGGCCCCAATAAGAGCAACAATCGTTCCTTTTTCAGCGTATAAGGAGACGTTTCTAAGTGCTGAAACTTTATCATAGTATACACTTAAGCCCTTGACATCGAGAAACATGCTATTCACCTCCTCCCAAGTAAGCTTCGATTACAGCCTTGTCTTTACTCACTTCTGCGGGCGTACTCTCGGCAATCCTTTTCCCAAAGTTTAGAACAGTGATCTTATCGCACAGGTTCATAACAAACTTCATATTATGTTCAATCAGCAGTATAGACACTCCGCTATCCCGTATCTTACCAAGCAAGCTCGTCAACTCCATGCTTTCTTCTGCGTTCATGCCCGTGGCCGGTTCATCTAACATTAATAGTTTTGGTTTGACAGCCAAGGCGATAGCTATTCCAAGCTTCCTCTGATAACCATGCGGCAGGCTCGCAGCACGCTCACCTAAATATTGAGACAGGCCCAGAAACTCAATAATTTCTATGGCCTCTCTTCTATTACTCTCTTCGCTCCCCAGTGTAGCTCGGGTACTAAGCATCTGTCCCCAGAAGCTCTCATGTGCGTGCAGGTGGCATCCCACCAGCACGTTTTTTAGGACGTCAAACTCCCTAAACAGGACATTGGCTTGAAAGGTTCGAACGAGCCCCAATGCAGCTACTTTATCAGGTGTCAAGCCAACAATGTTCTTCCTTTCGAAGAAGATGTCCCCTGCTTCTGGAAGGTAAACACCGCTTAGCACATTAAAGAGAGTTGTCTTGCCAGCGCCGTTGGGTCCGATCAAACCCCTTATCTCTCCTTCATTAACAGTCATATCTACGTTACTAAGGGCTTCTAAACCACCGAAGTACTTACTTACCTTCCTGATTTCAAGCAAAGCCATCTTTTCCTAATCCCCCTTTCCTGCTTCGGGATCTTCTAATCTGTGAGCGGATCCTCTCGGGTATACTTATCAGGCCTCCAGGCAAAAACAGGACTATCAATATCAGGATAATGCCAAAGGTTATCAGGCGGTAGAATCCCAGCGGACGAAATAGCTCATCTAACAAAGTCAAGGCAATAGCACCTACTATCGGCCCGCCAATAGCAGACAACCCTCCCACTATATTATGAACCAGACTGAATTCTGATTGCCAAATGTCGAAACTACGTGGACTTATATAGGTATGATAATGAGCATAAAGAGCACCAGTCAAACCGGCCCAGAAGCAAGCTATAGAAAAGGTCAGAACTTTATATTTCAGGGGATTAATGCCGACATGTTGGGCTAGAGTCTCAGCTTCATGAATGCTCCATAGGTTCATGCCTACCCGAGAGCGGTTCAGCTTCCAGATGAAAACTACACAGGCCACAGTAAGTGCAACCGCTACATAGTAGTAAGCAATCCTTGATGAGAGAACCTTAGGGGGCAGGATATAGAACAGCCCATCCCAACCCCCGAAGGTTCCCCTGAAGTAAGCAAAGGTCATTTTTATGATCTCACCAAGTGCCCAACTAGCCATGAAGAAGTAGACTGCTCTTGTCCTCATCAAGGGAATGCTCACTAGAGCCCCAATAATCCCTGCCATTAACGCCCCTAACCATATGGTAACCCCAAACGGCCAACCCAGTTTCAAGAACAGCAGGGCAGATGTATAGGCGCCGATACCCATAAAACCAGCATGAGCAAAAGAAACTAACCCCAGAGTTGTTATAAGCCACATGCTAGTAGCCATCATCACGTTAAAAGCGATGGTTATGGCGATATGCAGAATATACTCCTCCTGGGTAATAGCAGGCCACAAAAACACCAGGATTATTAAAATCACCCCGATATGGGACTTAAGCCACTCCTTATTCATTTGCACCTTTCATTGCTACTCCCCTCTCCTCCATTAGAGCTCCCATGCCAACCCAAACAACCCTAAGGGTTTGAATACCAGTATTATAAAAACCGTAATGAAACCCACTATGTACCCAAGTTCGGAGCTAAATAGAGTGCCAACGAAACTGTCGATCATCCCTATGATAAATGCGCCAACAATGGCACCGGGAATACTTCCTAGTCCTCCCACAATCACTATCATGAAGGCCTTCACAGTAGCGTCAAATCCCATTGTGGGAACGATAGACGTCAACGTTCCCACCAAGCATCCAGCAACTGCTGCCAGAGCACTGCCTAGACCGAAACCCAGCATATGGACCCGTTGCGTATTTATTCCTTGCAGAGAACTGGTCTCAGGGTCTTCAGCAACGGCACGCATTGCCCTTCCCATCTTGAACCTGTGCAGGAAAAAATGCAGCCCCCATAGTGCAAGCCCAGCTATGGCACAAATTGTCATCCTTTCATAGCTGAGGACCCCACCCAATATCTCTACTTTACCCGTAACGACGCCTGGTATGCCTTTTTCTACTGTGCCAAAAAAGCGGAGGCCAGCACTGGATATGATAAAGATTAACGCTAAGGTCATAGCCAAGTAATCTAATATCGGTCTGTCCCGCAAGGGACGCAGAAGAACAAACTGCATTCCCATGCCTATGGCAAAAATAATGCCGCAACTTAGTGGGAGTGCTATCCAATAAGGCAATTCTGCCCTAGTACATAGATAGTAGAGACCATAAGCACCAAGCATATATAATTCACCATGAGCATACTGAACAACACGCAGAATACCAAAGATCAAGCTCAAGCCGATTGCCATCAGAGCGTATATCAAACCCAGTGATGCCCCATTTATGAACATCTGTATCCCGAGCTCTCTTAACATACCAACAACTGATTCCATTCTTTGAACTTCCTATTCCTCCAAGACTCCACTGCGTTTTTGTGTGCTTAATACTCCGGTGGTAGCTCAGGAAAACCTTTTTCGAGAAGCCGCGCTACTCCATCCTCAATGATGTAAGTATAGTTATCATAGACAACTTGTCGCGGCAGGCCATATCGTGCCTTTCCAGCAAAAATCACCTCCCCCATATAACAATCTTCCTCCCCCATCTCTACCTTTTCTAGAGCATTCGCGACAGCGCGAGTGTCCGTAACCGTGCCGCTAGCCTCAAAAGCCTTTTTCAATGCATATGCCCACCAAGTGTACCCGCCAGATAACTCATAGAAGTGGCCGTACTTGCGCTCAAGCTTCTCACGCATCCGCTTTTGAAAGTCTGTGAGCTCTATGCCTTCAATGTTTGTATAGTAGGGGTAGCCAGAGACGATAACATCGTCAGCGAATTCCCCGCATATCTCCAGTATAGTCGTTACCTCCCCGGCGGCCGTTGAGACAATTGGTCCCTCGTAGCCCATCTCTCGGGCTGCTTTCACGATAGAGGCAGTTGTCCCTGCTGGAAGCGGGCTGCAGATGATAAAATCAGGATTTGCTGCTAGTGCTCTTGTCACTATGGGATAGAAATCAGTAACAGTCCACTCAAAATAAAGGTACCCAAGGTCTTCGATACCATAGTGATCCATTAGCAGTGTGTACGAATAATGGCAATCATAGCCATCCTTGTCATCCGGGCCAATGAAAAAACACGATTCTAACTTGTCTCGGCCATAGTACCTAAACATGGCGGGTATGTACTGAAAGCCCGACTCATAGTCGGTCATTTCGAGCCTAAATCCGTAGAAATACTCAGGGCCGATAAGCTCTATGTAACCCCAGCAGGCTGCCATTGACAGTACCTCGTTGGGCTCACTGATCCCCAGCATGCCTATGGTGGTGGCTGCAGGCGTGGCAAACATGTACTTTACCTTATCCTCGAAAACCAGCCGGGTTGTAGCTGCTCTGGAATCAGCCACGACGTTTTTGCTATCATAAGTAATAACTTCCATCTTGTACGTCTCATCCCCGACTTTGATTCCGCCTGCAGCATTAATTTCTTCGGCTGCGGTCTCCCAACCTTCCATTAAACATATACCCCAATAAGCGCACTCGCCTGATAATGGTACCGTTCCTCCGATTTTAACCGTCTTCATTGGCTTTTCTTCTTCCACTGGAGGAGCAGGCGCACACATGGGAAGAGCAAAAGCCATTAATAAAGAAACCACTAATCCCACACTAATTAACCATTTCCATCTCATGATATTTTTTCCTCCTTTCTTAATAATTTTCTCAGTCTTTCCTGAGAGCCAATTCTTCATAGGTATCACCTCCCTACTGAGCAACCAGAATCCCCGATTGCAGCGGCACAGCATACGGGACAAGGGAGGTAATATGCCAACCTTGTCAGCGCCGTTCCCCGCTGGTTGCCCGATATACATAACTCTTTCCTTCATTTTTAAGCTCCCTACAAAGACATAGGCCCGCCCTTGATTAGAACGAGCCTATGCAGCGTGAAAGTAAGATAAAAAAGGGAGACTTAAAACATAGATATTAATCAACTTCATTTAACTAGTATCCCCCTAAGAGCTTGCTACCTTTATTTATGTTAAAGCACGGGGGGGCGGTTGTCAATAGCTCGAATTGACTCATAATTAATGTTA
>JAUWOR010000009.1:0-93481 GCA_030612025.1 Dehalococcoidia bacterium
AGTTAAATATACAAAAATCAGCTCTGGTTATATGGGGCAGCTTGTGGAATGGCCAGAGGTAATAACCGAGGGAAGAACTTTAGAAGACTGCAGGGAAATGCTCAGGGACGCTTTACACGAAATGATATTAGCCTACCGAGAGCAAAATAAAGAAGTCCCTGCTGGACAAGCTCTTCTGGAACAGATACCTGTCGAAATATAGGATGTCAGTAAAACGCAGAGACTTAATAAAATATTGTGAGCAGAACGGTTTTTATTTGTTGCGTGAAGGTGGAAAACATTCCATATACACCAACAACGAAAAGATACTACCCATCAAAAGGCACCGAACAATTGACAGAATAACAGCAAACGAGTTATGTAAACAGGCCGGACTAAAACCTAAATTCTAACAGAGGAAACTCAGCAATGTGGCCTAGCACACAGAGGCGGGACGCTGAGGTCAGAGGTCCAAATCCACCCGCCTACGGCAATCTATCTGGCACTAGTTGTTGACACGCCCTGCCAGAAGCATCTATGTGACCTTATCCAGAAGACAAACGGAATGCCAACTCGTTCCATATTGCACCTATGTGCTTCCATATGCTAGAATAGCCTAACCAGAGAAGATATTGCGCCCTGCAGGAGGTTTGCCCCATGGTGATTATAAAGGAATGGTTCACAGTAGAAGAAGCTGCAGAATATTTGTCTGTCTCCAAGAGAACTATTTATAAATTGACTCAGGAAGGCAGATTGCCTGCTTTCCGTATTGGCCAAGAGCGCCACCGCCGATTTCGCAAGGAGGACTTGGATAAGGTGCCTCGGGTACCAGGGGCTACCAAGGGCATGGATTCTATGCTAGCCCTGTCAGCCTCAGCTGACCCTGTTCTGGCAGAACTCTGGGATAACGAAAGAGATGCCGCCTATGACCAACTATAGTCGTGGTGACGTGGTGCTGGTCAGTTTTGTCTTTGCTGATGAAACTGGAGCTAAGCAACGTCCTGCCGTTATCATCAGTTCGGATATCTATCACCAACAGCGACAAGAGACTATCATCAGCGCCATTACCAGTAGGGTAGACCGAATATTGGTAGGCGACCATGCGATAAATCACTGGCGGGAAGCTGGGCTATTATTCCCCTCTGTAGCTACGGGAATTATCAGGACGATAAAACAGAGCATGGTTGTCCGTAGACTGGGCAGAATATCAGCAGATGACCTGAAGGAAATTGATAGACAACTGAGCCTTGCTCTTGCAATAGCTTAGGAATGACAGACATTCTTATCCATGAGTATTTCGGCCTAGCTTTAGAGCTGGCGTGGAAAGCTGCTAAAGAAGACGTTTTTGAGTTGAAAACGAAGCTATTGAAGGTGAAGAAGGATTTGGAGGAAATTCACAGCTCTAGCAAGCAACCTTGATTATAGAGCGGAATCGGTATCCCGCTCACGCCTTTACCCAACATAGCCGGCAAAGCCACAACCCTACTTCTTATCCTCCTCCTGGAAATGCTCCGCCACGGTTTTGCCAAAGTCCTGAGCTGCCTTTCCCGCCTCACTGAGTTTCTCTTTCACTTCCTCGTCCTTAAACCTCCTGGCCAGGGCCTTGGCGGATTCAGCCGTGGCATCGCCAAATTCCTTGGCCTTTTCCTTCAGCTCAGGATCATTGAATATTTCGCTGATCGCCGACCCGAATGCGGTGAGCATCTCCCCGAAACTATCTCCCGGACTCTTTTTAGTGCTCTCCTTTTCTTTCGCCATAATACCCCCTCGGCTGTTTTCTTTTTTGTGCAGTTAAGTTATACCCTATTATACACATCTTTCTGCTCTTCATTTTGCGGACTGCTCGGTGCCAGGACAAGATGCAGCCATGCCTGCAGACGAACAGCGTTCCGAACGCTGAAGCTGGAGATTCAAATCGTCTCACCCGAACTTTTCTTCCCCAAGGTCTAGCCGCATCGGTCAACTGAGATTTGACTGGAACCAGGCTTGACGACATACCTTTAGGACATTATAATAGTAGAAGTAATAATAATAGATGTAATAGTAACTCAATAATCAAACAGAAGGCGGATAAAGTATTTACATGGAGCAGATTGAAATCACCATTCGGGGTCATGTTTACAAGTTATCTCGAGAGGATGTTATAAAAAGTGTATCAAAAATAAGCCCCGGCCCCATACGTAAGCATTATGTTGAAATATCTGGCACCTGCTATCCAATAAAGCAAGCACTAGCCCAAGTTTTGAGACTCGAAGTAATCGGCTTTAATAGCCAAGATGCTTATCACGTATTTCGCCGACTAGGTTTCCCTATTGGGCAGAGGTAGTGATTTCTATGCAACTTAGGAGACAAAAATGGTAGAGGACATTGAAAGACTCCCGACTCCGTATTATGTTACTGAATATGGAGCAGCTTACCTTGGCGATGCCTTAGAATTATTAAAGCTCCTTCCCAACAAATCAGTCGACTTGGTAATGACTTCCCCACCCTTTGCCCTGAATCGCAAAAAGGCATACGGCAATGCTAGTTCTAAGGAATACGTCAAATGGTTTATGCCCTTCGCTAAGGAATTTTGGCGAGTTTTAAAGGACAATGGAAGTTTGGTTATACATATAGGTGGTGCTTGGGACAAGGGACAACCAACACGTTCGGTATACCATTTTGAGTTACTTTTGGAACTTTGTCACAATAATGATAGCGATTGTAAGTTTCACCTTGCCCAAGATTTCTATTGGTTCAATTCTGCCAAGCTACCATCCCCAGCAGAATGGGTGACAGTACGAAGAATCCGGGTCAAAGATGCTGTCGATCCAATTTGGTGGCTTTCAAAAAGCCCCTTTCCTAAAGCGGATAATCGTAAAGTCTTAAATCAGTACAGTAAAGCAATGCAGCAATTATTAAAGCGCGGGTACAATGCTGGTCCTCGACCTTCTGGGCATAATATATCTTTGAAATTTCAAAGGGACCTCGGGGGGGCCATCCCTCCAAACTTACTGGTGTTTGCAAATACTGAATCGAATAGTCAATATTTAAGGACTTGCCGAGAATACGAAATTCACCCTCACCCAGCTCGCTATCCGGTCGAGCTACCTGAATTCTTTATTAAGTTCCTAACTGACGAAGGTGACCTTGTCTTGGATCCCTTTGGAGGGAGCAATGCCACTGGGGAAGCAGCAGAAAAAATAAAAAGACAATGGATATGTTTTGAAACAGAAGAGCAATATTTGAAAGGCTCCAAGTTCAGATTTGCATCTGATAAGCCAACTCCGATTTGCACTAATTCAATAAACTCTACTCTCCTCTGACCTTGGATTTACCCCTTTAGCAAGCTATTCTATAATTAATCTTCGATCAATTTTAAGATATTGACAGATTAATTATTTTATGCTATATTGATTTATAACCAGTTGTGCCTTAAATTAATATTAAGATATGATTAAGGGAGAGTTACATGGGCAAAAACGAATCTAAAAGAGAAGCATTTCGCCGCCTAGGGACACAACGAACAAATGCAGTTCTGGAGCGACTCCGCATTTTAGGACATTGCACAAATCCTCAGCTCTATGAATACTCTGAGGGAGATATCCGAAAAATGTTCCGAGCAATAGAAGCTGAAGTAAGGACAGTGAAGGCAAAATTCCAAAATTCTAGCCGATCACAGTTCAAGCTATAGCCATACAGAGAGGTAATGACGATTCAACTTAGTAGTGCACAAGTCGACACCCTCTTCACGCTCCAGTCGAAGAACAATGTGGACAAGTTCATCCAAGATACCTGCCCTAGTGCTACTTGGCATAACCTTGGAGATAGAGAAAGCCCCGCAGCCAATGTAGAGGTGTCACCTGACCCAATCAACCCGTTAGTTGAAAGATTAGTCAACAGCATGGAGAGTTTAATCCAGCTTAAGCTAGAACTTAAACGTCTAGCGGGCAAAGGTCACCAAGGAATACCATCTTCGGTATTTGAGGCTGCTGAGAGATATTTTGGCGTTCCTCAAGGCCGGGCTCAGAATCTCTCTACCACTGACCGACGACGGTTGGCCCAGAACCTTAAACTTATCCTTAGAGGAAAACGAGGAATACCTACAGTAGTAGTTCAAGACAAAGGGATTGGCGTTCACCCCGATTACATGCCTGATACGATTCTTTCTTTAGCAAACAGCAGCAAAGGTAAAAAACCGTACCTTATAGGTGCCTATGGGCACGGTGGCTCTTCTAGCTTTGAATGGTGCGAATATACCGTGATAATCTGCCGGAAGGAACCACGCCTTTTGAATGGTAAGCAGGACTTAGTAGGCTGGACTATAGTCAAGAAATCAGCAGAGTCGGGCGCTAGAGTCAGTGATTACCAATATCTCGTAGATGCTTCACGGAGGGTGCCGAGGTTTGATCCAAAGCTTTTGGGCGTCCGTGACTTTCCACATGGAGTCTTTGTTTGCCATATCGATGTGCGAGATACTGGTGCCTTTGGAACCCAACCCCCTGGCCTTGCCCCATTCCAAACGCTTGATTTCCGCCTTTTCGACCCTATCATGCCTTACCTACTGGTGGAAGAGCGGCCAGAATTTATAGGAGGTGCTCCACACAAAGGGCTAGATGGCTACAAAGGTGGATGGAATCGAGCTCTAGCAGGTGTAAGAGGACGCTTGGAGGGGCTCTATACTAGCCCGGAGAAGAGTAGGAGAGTGGAGTTTTGGAACAAGGGGTATACAGTTCAATTAGGCGGAGGTAGAACAGTCCGTATAAACTACTGGGTAATCGAAGACCTGGATGTTGATCCCATAACAAATATTCGGAAAAATGACCACAAGAGGAAGGCCCAATACCTTAAAGATGGTAGCAGGCTATCACAAAGACCGTGTGCTGTTACCTTTGGGGGCCAAGTACACACATCACTGACTGAGAAGGTTTTCCGTGAAAGGAAGCTCAAGCGAGTCGGCGAGTCAGCAATAATCCATATCGAACCCGATAAAATGGGTGATGCCATCCGAGGGTTCTTTAGCTCCAATCGGGGAGAACCGAAAGAGCAAAGTGAAAAGCAGCTAGAACAGTGGATCGCCGAAGCGCTAGAGGTTCATATCCGAGACCTTAAGGCAATTGAATATCGCCGGTTTAATGCATTTCTGCAAAGAAGCAGGGCTCAACCGGATATTGAAGTACGAACGTTATTAGATCCAATGATACAAGAATTTCTAAGAAAGGAAATGACAGACCTAAAGGAGACAGTTGCACGGCGTAAACTCCCCCACTTTAAACCAAAACAAGTCCCAACCTATCTTACCTTTGCAAACCCCAACAAGGTCGTGCAGCTCGCACCAGGGGATAGCGTAAATGTCGTGGTTTTGACAAATGCTCGAGATGATGTAATGCCAAAGGCAAAGTTTGAACTGTCATTGTCCAACCCGAACATCTTAACAGCTAGCTTAACCAGTCACTATGCCGGTAGATGGATTATCCGCGTCTCGGCCTATCCAAATATGGCAACAAACTCGACATGCGAGATGAATGCCACGCTAATATGCCCAGGGGCGTGGATATGTAAAACTCCCAAACCCCTGCGATTCAGAGTTGTCACATTTTCACCACCCCCCTTATATTTGGGTTCAGACCCTCCTAGCCGGTTCCGTATCAAAACCCAGGGTGGTGAAATCAGACTGCAAGAAGGTAAACGAAGAGTCATCTGGATTGACACTGACTGTGTTGATGACCTTTTGACGCGCTCAGTGGATGCAGCTACATTTGAACTCGTCTCGCTTCCCTCCCCGGTCATATACAAGGGGTTGAACCAGCCTCTACGGGGTCAAATCGGGCTTGTGGTGTCGACACCCATAGGCATAGCTCCTCTTGAACCAGGATACTTAGAAGTTCGTTTGAAGCTTGCTGATGGCTCTTACCTTTCTGACAGAGCACCACTCAAAATTCTCCCACAGTCGCCACGAGGGGGAATAATTACAGTCAGGGTTCCTTTCAAGTTGCCTAACTACGAGGTAGTTTATGTAAGTGAACAGCCCAGCGAAAATGAAAAATCATGGACAGCTATGCAAGACCCGTTTGGGCACGAGTGGGATAAGGAGGATGTAGCGGGATACAGTATAGAGCCTGACGCTCAAGGCAACGACAAGCTCTGGATCTTCATGAATCGTGATTTTGCTGATTTCACCGTAGAGCAGAGAATTTGGGCTCAGCGTGGCGAGAACTGGATGAGGCGAATGACAAACCAATACGACGCTCAAATTGCATTCCAATGCTATCAAGCATCTATCGGGAGGGGTGATAGACCACAACCTGACGGAGACTCTTTGGATCCATCAACGGGATACCGCTTTATCCCCCGGGAGTACCCAGAATACCGACCTGAGATGATACGAGTTGGTAAGACAATTCTTTGGGCTAGGAAACAGTTTGGTCCTATATTACAAAATGATATAGTTTAAGTTCTTCATCCGCTACTAATGCCTACTTCATATTAACCTTTAGATAGGCCTACAACCAGGTGCTAGATACGACCATTTGTGACGATTCCATCATAGAATTCCCATCAAACTTTTCTTTCTAGAGACAGCTTTTATTTCCTAAATAATCGTCTTACCCCTGCAACTAATGCGCATCCCCCAAAAAGATAAACACTTCCCCCCTCTAATCCTTTTTAGCCCTTGTGTCTTTGCCAGGCATTCCTTGGCGTGGCGTCTGGAAGTGATAGGCAAATCGCTGTCTATATTAAGGGGATTGTCTTGATTCCTTTGTTTGCCAGTGTCTCGACGATATATCTTCGAGGGCAGCCGACATCTTAGTGGTTAGTCAATAGTCCTGAAGTCAAAGGAGCTCGCTTATGAAGCAGCGGGGTTCACCCTCACCTTAGTTCCTTCGCTTTGCTTAGGACTAGCCTCACCTCCCTCCAAGGGAGAGGGAACAGGTCTTTTTGAGATTGCTTCGTCGCTTCGCTCCTCGCAATGACAATAATGAGGAAAGGCCTGGCAATAGCAGAAGAAAAGGTGCCCCGGAATGACAACTGCATATTTGCGGTAGCCAACTTGACGGAATCCACCCAGGGTATCGCCCATTTAGTCGACAGCCATTAGTCCAGAAGTCAATAGTCCTGACCTCCTGACTGAGTCTTTATCCAGGCACTTTACTTTTGGGAAACGCCGAACATCCACAAGGAAGGTGATGTTATGCTCCTTTAGGAGTGATACTAAACCAGCAAACTTCCTGCCTCCGTAGCCAATAGTGAAAATTGCTTGACAAAAGTTTCACTAATTTGTATAATTTCAACAAACGGTGAAAATACTATAATTGGTGAAAACCCATGAGGGAGTCAGAGGTCGTAGATAAAATTCGAGAGAGACTTGAAGGTCTTTTGAGTGATATCCCCTTCCTTGAAGCAGGACAGCCTATCACGCAAATGTATTTGGAAGGTGTCCGCCCCGACTTGCTATTCGAGGTTATGGCAGGAAATCGCCCCTCGAAAATCATAGTAGAAGTGAAGTCCGTTGGGGAACCACGGCAAGTACGGTATTCTATACAGCAGTTGAGGGAATACTTGACTCGGATTGAAGATGCTTACGGGGTGGTGGCTGCGCCTTACATCAGCAATGACACGGCTCGCCTTTGCAAGGGAAACGGCGTGGGCTATATAGACCTGGCGGGAAATTGTTTCCTGAACTTCGATAAGGTATACATCGAACAAAAAAATTACCCGAATCCGACTGTAGAAAGGCGGCAGCTCCGTTCCCTCTTCACCCCCAGGTCAAGCCGTGTTCTCAGGATGATGCTTGCCAATCCTAAGCGGTCTTGGCAGGTGCAGGAGTTGGCAGAGGAAGCCAATGTGAGCCTTGGCCTGGCTTTTAAAATCAAAGAACGCCTTTTGGATCTGGAGTATGCCCGTGAGGAAAATAGGAATATCCTTCTCAACCGCCCGGGAGAGCTTCTGGATAAGTGGGCAGACAACTATTCCTTCCGGAGAAATAAGATGTATGACTACTTTGGCTTTGAGGAGCCCAAGGAGATAGAGCGAAGGCTTGCAGGATATTGTCAGGAGAGAGAAATCCCTTATGCTCTAACTCTTTTTTCCGGTGCTGCCCTGGTGGCACCTTTTGTCCGTTACACCAGGGGATTTGCGTATGTGGGCCAAGGGATTCGAGAGTTGGCAGAATCGCTGGAGTTGAAGGAGGTCTCCTCAGGACCAAACTTTAGCATATTAGAGCCCTATGATGAAGGGGTCTTTTATGGGAACAGAAGGATTGAAGGACTAGAGGTCGCTTGCGATGTGCAACTCTATCTTGACCTTGTGGGATTTAGAGGGCGTGGTGAGGAATCAGCCAAGTTTCTTCTCGAGCAGAGGATAAAGCCTCAATGGTAAGACAAAGCGATTATGGGGAAGCGGAGGTTCAGGCTTGTTTGTCTGTATTGTTGGAGATAATGACAGTCTTGGGTGAATTTCGAGAAAATGTTGTTATTGTGGGGGGAAACGTCCCTTCGCTTCTTATTCCGTCTGCTAGGGAGAAACACTTAGGTACGCTGGATATAGACCTTGCCTTAGATTTTAAGCATATTTCGGATGATGCTTACAAGACAATTGTCAAAACCTTGAGCGCCAGAGGCTACTACCAGAAGGAAGGCACGCAACCCTTTGTCTTTCATAGAGATGTAGAGGATAAATTTAGAAACAAAATCACTGTGGAGATCGACTTGCTGGCTGGAGAATATGGTGGCACAGGGAAGGGACATCGCCACCAAAAAATACAGAACGCTCAAGCTAGGAAAGCTAGAGGGTGCGACCTTGTTTTCGATAGCGCGGTAAGAGTCAATCTAGCTGGCACTTTACCAAGTGGTGGTCAAAACGAGGTAACCGTTAAAGTGCCTTCCATTGGACCTTTTCTGGTAATGAAAGGCATGACGCTCTGGGAACGGATGAAGGAAAAAGACGCCTATGACATCTATTACTGCTGCCGGAATTATCCTGGGGGTCTGACAGCCTTGGTGGAGGCGATAAGGCCGCTGGTAAGGAACAGACTGGCAAGGGAAGGCCTGGGAAAAATCAAAGCAAAATTTGCCATAGTTGCTGGAATAGGACCAACTTGGGTGGCAGACTTTCTAGAGATTGCAGATCCAGAGGAGGAGAGAGCCAGGATCCAGAGAGAAGCCTTCGAGCTAGTAAACGCCTTAATGGAGAAACTAGGTATCGAGCCCTTTTTAGAGTGACTTCTAGGTCACACCTATCCTTTCAGCCTGGGGCAGGTGGACTTGGCATAGCAGTGAATGTAGGCCGTTATGGTGAAGGTGGGAGAAAAGATTACTCAGATTACAGTCCTCTATATGTGTTCTCCGGAGTGATTAGTATTTGCTCAGGGTAACAAATCGTCATTTTGTTACAGCTTAGAAGAGGACGATTAGCTAAATTGTGGCCTGTGCAATAAGACAGACAACACCTCATCTTTTTTTGGTGTTTCACTGGAAATGTCCCCCTTTAATTGTCTGCCTTTTAATTAATCATCCCTAAAAGGTGGACATTGCCCACTCTGACTTTTCTTAGCTCTTGGAGTTTTGCTTCTGCTGGGCGTTCCTCAACGATTATGCAACGGAGTATACTTCAAAATTATGACCTTTTATTGCGTGGAGGGTAAGCGCCAAGAGTTAGCAATGATTAGTATAAGGGCATGCTGCTATACATTTCGTCATTTTGTTCGTCTAGTTTGTTGTCATTATTTTCTTGCGTGCCATAAGCCTATTGACTTGCGAAAGTTTGGCTGGTAGACTTGTTTTAAAAGGGATAAATTTCTGGATTTCCGAAATGAATTGGAGGGAGGCAAATATGCCAAACATTATGGTATCCCCATCTGCAGTTACGGTTGGACAGGCGTTAAAGCATGCCAGAGTGGCTATGGGCCTTACCTTGAAGCAAGTGAGTAAAAGTATGAGTATTGCCATGTCTACCATTTCGGAGATTGAAAGCGGTAAACGACGCATATCGGCAGTAGAGCTATATAGATTTGCAAAGTTGTATCAGCGCCCGATAAGTTTCTTTCTTGAAGAGAGCGAGACTAGTGCCTCCTTTGCAATTCTAATGCGTGCTGCAGGCACCGCCTCTGTTTCCAAGGAAACCATTATTAATTTCCATGAGCTGTGTAGAAGCTATCGAGATTTAAGAAAACTCGTCAGAGCACCAGTAATGCCAAGCCCGCCTGATTACTCGGCCTCCAGATTAACAACACTTGGCCAAGCTGAGGAGTTAGCAGAAGCTGAGCGAAGCTCTTTGGGACTCAATGGGCAGCCTATAAAGGACATTTGTGATTTACTAGAGGGGAAAAGGGGGGTCAAGATATTTCATTTACTAGAGGATGCGGAAAGGTTCTCCGGTGCCTTTACATACGATGAACAACTAGGAGCTTGCTTCTTAATCAATTCGCACCATCCTAAACGGAGACGGACATTCACAGTAGCGCATGAGTATGCCCACTGTGTTGCTCATCGAAATCAACTGGCCCACATTGATACTTGTCCTGCTTTCGAAATCAAAAATCCTCGTGAACGTTTTGCTAACGCCTTTGCCGCTGCCTTCCTGATGCCAAGACGTACCGTCAATGAGGTGTTAGGCCAATTGGTCTTCCCACAAAAATCTGCGCTAGCTGCCGAAGTTCTCGTTCATCTGGCCATGTATTTTGGCGTGAGTTTTGAAGCCATAGGCTGGCGATTGGTATCACTAAGGAGGTTAGCTCTTTCCAGATGGGAGGAGCTTTTGAGCCAACAGGTGCCATCATCACCAACTGCCCGACTGCTCGGGTATTACAAGGAGGAAGAGCCGCCCGATACAGTTCCTCGCCAGTACAAATACCTGGCTTACAAAGCATATGGAATGAAGTTCATCTCTTTTGAGAAGCTAGCTGAACTTCTGCGGAGAAACTACTACGAGCTTAAGGAAGAGTTCGAGCAAGGAAGTCAGGAAGGCGATGAGTAAATGTCGCCTCTCAAGAAACCAATCGTGCTCGACAACGATGTAATCTCGAGGTTGTATAGTGCGGGTGCCTTGCGTCGAGCCTTAGAAGTTTGGCCAAAACTGAGTTTCCGTGTTACTGAACAAGTTATTGAGGAGGCTGGACAGTGGCACACCCAGGGACAAAGACTAGTAGCACTTCTGAAAGAGCTTGAGGCTAAAGGAATCCTTGCCTTCGTCTCTATCGATGAGACTTCTGAAGAAGAAATCTGGGCATATGCCAGGCTGCAATTAGAAAGGAAACTGGGGCGAGGTGAATCTGCTTCGATTGCCATTGCCTGTCATCGGGGATTCGACATAGCAACAGACGACAGTGTCGCTGCAGATATATGTAAAGAGATGTATCCTTTTGTTTCTATCTTTGGCACTGGAACCCTGTTGAAGATGGCTGTTAAGGATGGTCTTATGACTCAGAATGAAGTCAATGCTATTCAATCTAAGATATATCGGGCAGGCAAGGCGTGATGTGTTGCTGGATAATACCCGCTGAACAATCAGCCAAATTGCAGTCTGTGCAATAGGAGTGACAGCATGTCATCGTTTTTTGGTGTTTCAGCGGGAATCACCTACTTTAATTGTCTGCCTTTTAATTAATCATCACCTGAAGATAAGTATTCCGCACCATGACCTTTCTTCGTCCTTGGGCCTCTGCCAGATATTCCTTTGCATGGCGCCCAGGATGGTAAGCAAATTGCTGCTTATGTTAGGGGGATTGTTTCGATGCCTTTGTTTGCCAGCGTCTCCACGATATAGCTTCGAGGGCGCCGACAGCTTAGCCGTTAGTCCTTAGTCGTTAGTCAATAGTCACGAAGTCAGAGGAGCTTGCTTATGCCGCGTTTGTAGACGGGGCTTCAGCTCACCACAATGACTTTATTGTATTCCGACACAGTGCTTTCAGGGAATGACGAATAGCAACAACAAAGGCAATGTTGTGCTGTTGTAGAAGTGCTACGAGGTCACCTATCTTACCCCAAGTCTTTTATTAACTCTTCTGCGGAGTCAAAAGTCTTGACCCGACCGGCCTTAATATCCTCACTAGCTTCTTTCTCCGCCTCCTGCCACTCTTTAGTCCAGAAGTAGGCTTGGCTCTTATCTACTAACTTCTTCGGAATTAGCACTGCCTTCTCATCTATTATCTCAATCTCCACCAGGTCACCTTCCTCAACCCCAAGCTCCTTACGCACAGATGCGGGAAGGGTAATCTGTCCGTGCCTCGTGACCTTGCTATATGCTGGCATTCTCATCACCTTCTAAGGTCGCTCCAGTGTTTCATTATGATGCCCAATGTTACGCAAGATAACTGTATCACCCTCAATTCGGAAAGTCATTCTCAGTGAGCGACTTGCTCTGGCTTCCCAAAGACCTTCAGCCCCCTTTATCTTTTTTGCCCTGAGGGCAGGATACCGAATGTCCATTGCCAGGTTTCTGATTGCCTTCCGAGCGAGCATTTTTTCCTCTTCAGTTAGCTGTCCCCAGGCTTTCTTGAATCTAGCAGTCCGGGCAATCTTCACTGAAAACCTTCCCCATTCTGTCTGAAATTACTATATTACTAATCTACTTGGCTGTCAACCACTAGCCCAATGTTAGACACTGCCTCTCCTTATCTTAGTCCTCGGGCCTTTCGCTGCTGCCAGGCATTCCTTGGCATGGCGTTTAGAGTAGCCAGCATCTTAGTCGTTAGTCCTGAAGTCAAAGGAGCTTGCTTGTGCCACGCTTGTAGAGGGGGGCACCATCACCTTGGTTCCCGCGTGGTTACCCCCAAGTGCCCTTCCCTCTCTGCTTTGCTGCAGAATCTGAGTATCTCAGCAAAGTTATTGACCCTGGTGAGGTTGTTGGTCTCCATAATCCCGTCATAGGTGACGTTGATCCACGGTTTTTGATATAGCGCGGTGAACTTCTCCGACATGGCGGCCACAATTCCACCGGGCATACAGCCATGGGGCATCACCGATATCACACCGGCAAACCTGGGATTCTCCATGCAGTCGATTCCACTGCCTATGCTGAGGACTGCCTCGCTGCCGCATTTTGGTGAAAGCCAGCGGCTTGAAAATCCCAGCAGATGCGCCGTCGAGGGCTCTCTCTCATCAATCAAATCCATGAAGTGCTTTTCTACCGAGCGCTCTTCGTGCCCTTGTATCCGCTCCACTATATAACTGCCTATCATCTTGATGAACTTTCTATCCCTGATAGCATCCTCAACATGCCGGTATAAAATGTATTTCAGCCACTCACCCATAGGAGAAACAACAACTTCCAGACCGGCATCTTCGCACGCCTTTACCAAGTTATTGTTGCTGAATTTGTTGGACCGTAAGAAAATCTCGCCGTTAATACCCACCAGTGGCTTCCTGGGTATCTCAGGATCGATGAGAGATTTGAAGTCAGAGGTGGCCTGGCGCAGAAGGTCATTGAACGCTTCTTTCCTGCGAATGCGGTCTGCAATCCTGCGTATGTAGTCCTCGAACAATATGTCTGTTGACCCCGCCTGTTTTTCATAAGGACGGGTGCGCCAGAGTAATTTGTATAAACAATCCACCGCTATGCAGCCATTCCAGGCGAGGCGCATAAAAGCGAGGCGCCTAAAAGGGGAACCAAGATCCATATCTTGATAGGCATTGTTTGACACGCTGGTTCGCATCCCAAGGTCAATACCCATGTCTTTGAATATCCTGACCTGTTCTCCAGCATAATGCCCCAGGCGGCACGGGCCGTATGCTCCGGCCATAAACGCCTCGAACTTCTTCATGTCGCTGCCATTATCATGATAGAATCTCAGAAAGCTGCCCAGGGTTACTCGATAGGGCAAACACTCGACACCCGATGTTACCTGATTGGCATACAGGAGGTCACGTTCGTTCGGCTCAGGAAGTACAAGTGCTCTAATTCCATAGGCTTCCATCGCCGCCCCTATAAGATCAACATGCGCTGACATGTTGACTAACAGAAAAGTCTTGCTTGATTTAATGACCGTAGGCACTCCTCGGTAGATGTCTCCAGCTGAAACCTTAAGCTCTGTAGCAGAACGTGCAAATCCTTTAATCGTATCAACGAAGGCTTCCAGGCGGGTAACGATACCCGCTTCGGCGGCATGCTCGTCAATCTCCAGCTCTCCTAGAGGCTTGCCGCCCATGATATCCTCCACCATTGGGAGTATGAATGAGTTCGGGCCGCATCCAAAGTTTGTCAGTGCCAATCCATATAGCTGTGGGTCTGCTGCTGTTATCACAGCAGCAGCAATATACTTGCTTTCATAGTGCCAGTATGGTCGATCCTGGTAATCCTTGGCATTCACTGTTTCAAGCGGCAGGAAGTCAAGCGGTATAGGCACCACACCGAGCTGAGCAAGTTTCTCGGCTATGCCAAGGTTTGCTCCCGAATCCTGCGACACATAGGACCTGGCGAAGAGAACCACCCCCAGTTTGTCGCTCTGGTGCAGCTCCTCCAATAGCTTTTTGCCAAGTGCTGCTTGCTCTGCCTCGAAATCTTCCTGAGTTTTGATGCCAGCCAGGGCAGCCTTCTTGCTTTTGCTTTTGCTGAACCCCATCTTCACAGCAGCATCGGTAAGGTTCCTTATCACGTCCGCAGTGCCATGACTGAAATCAAGCGTGGGAATCAACAGCTGTTCCCCAAGGTTAACCATCTGACGTATTATGTACGGCGCTGCCTGTACCAGAGGACAGGAGTATTTCTGATTCTCATCCCCATCCATCTCACCCAGTCGGATAGCTGAGGGATAGAGAATATAATCAACGTCATCAAGCATTGCGGCATGACCATGGAGAAGCTTGAGTGGAAAACAACTGTCAGTATAGCTTAGCTCGACTGCCTTCCCGATGATTTCAGCGGTAGACTTGCTGGTAAGGACACATCTGGCATTGAGTGCGTTGAGAAAACCGATAAGCAGTGGAGCAAAGTCATACATCAGCAGCGCCCTGGGAATCCCCACCAAGGGCCCTGTACCGGAATCTGGCTTATACTCCCCAAAGAGCAATTTTTCCCGCTCGTCAAAGAAGGTTTCTTGCTTTGCCTGGCCGGCGGCGGCATCGTAGCGGTCGCACCTGCTGCCATAGTAGGTGGCTTTCTCACCTGGCATCTGCATTCGGGTAATAGTGCAATTGTTGTCGCATCCTTTGCAGGTGAATGTGGAAAGGGTTACTTCACTGTCGACAACCTTTTGGAATCCCTTAAACTTCGATTCCCGACCTGCCATTTCTTCTTCGGCCAGAAGCGCTGCACCTATTGCCCCACTTATTTCTTTGTGCTCCGGTACGGTTAGCGTTTTCCCTTCAAGTTCCCGGTGAAATGCCGACTCAACCGCCTTGTTATAAAATACCGCTCCGGTGAGGATAACCTTGTCGCCCAGCCTTCTGTTGCCCACCACTTTGGAGAGATAATTCTTGGCTATGCCGATGGCAAGGCTGGATGTGATTACTTCCAGTGGCACGCCCTGTTGCTGGGCTGAAGCTACTGCCTGACCCATAAAGGCGGCACACCTTGTTCCCAGGTCAATGGTATAGGGCGCTGCGAAGGCGAGATTGGCGAACTGACCATCGGTTACGGAAACACCGAGCATTTCAGCCAGTTCATCAATGAAGCTTCCCGTTCCAGCAGCGCAGGCTTTGTTCATCTGGTAGTCAACGACAACGCTATTTCTCTTGATGACAAGCTTGGAGTCCTGGCCCCCAATCTCAATGATATCTGCCTCAGGGTCCAGCTCTACACCAGCTCTCGTCTGTGCTGAGATCTCGTTCTTAATCAGGTCTGCCCCAATGAAGCCGCCAATCAGGTATCTACCGGAACCTGTGACACCCACGCCGGCTATCTTGGCCTTGTCCCCGCCATACCGAAGCAAGTTCCTGAAAACTTCCTTGATGGCATCAACGGGCCTACCAGCAGTCATTAGATAGTGTTTTGCCAGGACCTTTCCCTTTTCATCAACTATCACCGCCTTGGTGCTGGTAGAGCCAACATCCACCCCAAGATAGCCAGTGCACTCGCTCTCTATCTTTTGAACTGCCTGGATATCCTCAGCGGCAACAAAATCTAGCCTGGGCATTTCAAAATAGCGTTGCTTCACGTCGGCTTCTGACAGTGCAACACTTTGCGAAGTTTTCCCAATTGAAAGTAATGCCGAGCCCAGTGCTTCGAAGTAAAGGTAGTCATCCGGGACAATTACCTCCACTTGATGCTTATTCCTTGCCGAGAGCATCTCGTTGAGAGCTTTTGCTATAGCCTTATTGGCAGCAACGCCACCAACAAAGTACACCGGCTCAACAAAAGTGCCTTTTTTGAGAGAGCCAACCATACGAGCAACACTCTCACACAGGGCATAAAGCATCGGCTCAACTGTTACCCCCTTCTGCTGGAGATGGATGAGGTCGGTTTTGGCAAAGACACTGCATCTAGCAGCTATCCTCGGTGGGGCGCCTTCACATTGCAGCGCCAGGCTGGCAAAGTCCTCCATGCCGATGTCGAGGCGGTATGCCTGCTGCTCGAGAAACCTTCCCGTGCCGGCAGCACAAAGGGGGTTAGATACCACCTTCCATGGCTTTCGCAACCCGTCTTCTAGCTCTATTACCAGCGAACTCTGTCCGCCAATCTGTATGATAGTTTTGACATCAGGATAGAAATGAAGCAGTCCAGCAGCAATCGCCAGTGGGCTGCTGTACTCTGCCCATTCGAGCTCTTTGGGAATCGCTGTCTTACCCGAACCCGATACGCCAGTGGCGACAATCTGGTCAAGATTGAACCCCTGGCCTAACCTGGCGATAAGTGTAGAGACCGCCGCTCTGGGGCCCGTGCTTATCTTCTCGGTATCAAGCTGAACAATATTTCCGCTTTCGCCGATAAGCGACAGCTTAACGTTGCCAGAGCCGATATCTACGCCCAGAAAGTAACTCATTTGTGCCGGGACCATTCTACCAAGAAATGGGTTTTCTTGAAAGCCCCCACCTGGAAACCTTGAGGAAAAAATGCACGTTCTCAGTCTTTACCCCCCTGGTGCCTTTGCCATTCAGAATGCAACAGTTTATAATCTGGCATCAACTAGGTGGCAAAATCTAAGTTGGTGGTCTCTGAGCGGCCACCCAGATCCAGATACAGTCGGTTTTCGTTACTGCCTTACAGCAGGTAGCTGTCCAAGGAGCCAGGCTTCCAAACATCACTGGATCGCCCACGCACTAATATATGCTACCTGGATTTAACTAATGGCGTGCTGAAATGTTGAACCCATCCCTAGCTTTGCTGGCATCCATCGCCGGAATTCTGATTCTCCTGAGGCTAAGGCTTCACCCAGGCTTAGCCATTTTCGTAGGAAGTCTCATCCTTTCCCTGCTGGTCCTGCCACCACATTCCGTGCCAGACCTTATGATGCGGACTTTGTTGGATCACCAGACCCTTAAACTGCTGGCGATCGTTGCCAGTGCCCTGACCTTGAGTCGCCTGATGGATGTCAAAGGTTTGCTGGCAAGCCTGGCAGCCACAATGGAGAGAATAGGCCCCAGGCTCGCTATGCATCTTGTGCCTGCTGTAATAGGGCTGGTTCCTATGCCGGCTGGAGCTTTAGTTTCGGCTGCCGCTTTGCGGGATTTAGTTAAAAGAATGGGCTTAACCCCAGAACAGGCCACGTTCATAAATTACTGGTTCAGACACTTGTGGGAATATTCCTTGCCGGTATATCCGGCCATCATAACAACAAGCGTAATACTGTCGGTCCAACTTTCTTCCGTGGTGATAACCCTTTTGCCCATGACTGCTTTGGCCATTGCACTTGGAACCATCTCGAGTTACCGGATGCTTAAGCCAAATAAGAGCCGGGAAACAAAAGAGAGGATGTCAAAGAATATAGCTTACAACCTTTTGAGAGCCTCTTGGCCAATCCTTTTACTCGTGGCGCTAGTTTTGCTGGGCCTGGATGCAGTGATAGCCTTTCCTCTTGTATTGGCCCTTTTGGCTTGCCAACAAAGAGCTAAATGGCCGGAATTGAAGAAAGCACTCAAATATGGCTTGGACCCAAAAATCCTGTTCTTGTTATATGCCATAATGCTATATAAGGCAACAATAGAAGGCTCTGGGGCTGCCTACACACTCTTTTCAGATATGCAAAACATAGGGCTGCCCGCCCTAACCGTCTTGGCAGCCCTGCCCTTCCTGATGGGCTTTGCCACCGGGATTGGCATGGGATTTGTCGGCATTAGCCTTCCGCTATTGGTTCCTTTCTTAACCCTCGGCTCAGAGGTCAACAGCTATGCTCTACTGCTGGCCTACACAAGTGGATACGTGGGGGTTCTTTTCTCGCCTGTCCACCTTTGCCTTACACTTTCGGCTGAGTACTTTAAAGCTAGCTTAGCTAAGGTATATAGGTACATTCTGCCTCCTCTCATAGCGATAGAAGCCGTTGCAGTACTCATCTACTACATAGCAGCCTAACAACTCAGGCCTTCATGATGCCCCAATTCAGCTGTTTCCTCAGGTTGCCTGAATCAGTTTAGCCCTCTAAGCAAAAGACTAACATTCTTCAACCCCCCTTGCTACTTCCAACCCGACAGTCTATAGTCTTAAACCAATAAGGTGGTAAAGTCCCAATTGGTCGCCACTCGGAGACCACCCAGATCCAGACAAGGATTCACAGACCCAAGCATGAAAAAACATGAGTAAGGAGGCAATAAAATGCAAGAACACACACCGACATACGATGAAGCATTGTCACTTCTCAAGGAATTTAACAAAGGTGAGAGCCTGCTGAAGCACGCTTATTCCGTTGAGGGAGTGATGCGCTACATAGCACGCAAGCTGGGTGAAGATGAGGAGAAGTGGGGAATCATTGGACTAATACATGACCTGGACTACGAACGCTTTCCGGAGCAGCATTGCCAAAAATCACGGGAGATACTAGAGGGGCAAGGTTGGCCAGAGGAGCACATACGTGCAGTTGTCTCCCATGGCTGGGGTAAATTTAATGACGTTGAGCCGCAAACCAACATGGAGAAGACACTGTATGCCGTTGACGAGCTAACAGGGCTTATCACGGCGGTAGCCATAATCCGCCCCTCAAAGAGCATGGCAGACCTAGAGGCAAAGTCGGTGATGAAGAAATGGAAAGATAAGTCTTTCGCTGCTGGCGTGAACCGCTCGGTGATCGAAAAGGGAGCTGCGATGTTAGGGGTGGAGGTAAGAGAGCTGGTCACCGACACTATCATGGGGATGCGGGAAGTGGCTGATAAAATAGGACTGTAGGGTTAGAATTGCATGTAGCTTCTTCGATTATCCGTGGCCTGTTCTACGGTACTGGCAAACTTAAGCTACCTCTCAGGCATCATGACAGTCCCCGTAGTCTATCTCTCCAAGCCAATGCGATAGCCATCGGCAATAGCTTCGCGTATTGTTCGTGGCTCAACACAGTCCCCGGCGAGGTAAGTATTGGAGACTTTCCCTTTGATCTCTTCGTAAAGCTTTTTGTCGGGGGTAGCCCCGGCCGCCAGAACTATGGTATCAGCCTCGATGGTTTTCCTCTCCCCTTCTTTCGTTTTCAGCTTCACCTTGTAGCTCCCTTAACCTAATTATGCTTATGCCTAACGTTCCCGGTCTTTGCAAAGTGCGAAGCATTTGGGCGAACGAAGTGAGCCGCAATGCCTGCGTTAGATGGAGTTTTGGCTAACTGCTTTTATGTCTTTGTTCCTAGCGGTTTTGTTTTTGTGTCATAACCACGATTGTGCGAATCAGTTGGTTATGATGATTCTAGAAACCGACTGCTTGTCCGTCTTTTCTGGGATCAGAAGCACCGCAATAGCCATCAGCTAACTTGTAGATTAACTGAGCCCCTCCAAACCACCGACCTTTTCCAACTTTTTTAATTTTGTGACCTCGCTTACTCAAATCTTCCAAAACCTCTGGTTTAAAACCAGGCTCAAAAGCCACTTCCATATTTGGAAATACCTGCCAACGGGGAGCATCACAAGCTGCCTGTGGGTTTTGATGATAATCAAACATTCGAATCATAATTTGTGCATGACCTTGTGGTTGCATCACTCCTCCCATTACCCCAAAGCTCATTAACGGCTGGTCATCTTTAGTCACAAACGCTGGGATGATTGTATGGAAAGGCCGCTTTCCTCCTTCAACTTGATTAGGATGACCTCTCTCCAGACTAAAACAAGCTGCTCGACTTTGTAGACTAATTCCCGTATCTGGCACTACAATGCCTGATCCAAAATCAAGGTAATTAGATTGGATAAAAGAAACTATCATGCCATTAGCATCAGCTGTGGTTAGATAAACGGTGTCCCCACGCTCTGGGATGCCGTAGCCTGGATTCTGAGCCTTTGCTAAGTCAATCAGCTTCGCTCGTTGGGATAAATAGTCCCAGTTCAATAAGTCTTTATAATCTATGTCCATGCTGGATGGGTCAGAAACATATCGATATGTATCTGCAAACGCCAATTTCATAGCTTCAATTTGGAGGTGTAAGCTATCCGCAGAGTCTACAGGATAATCTTGAATATCCCGATGCTCAAGGATGCCCAACATAAGCAATGCTGCTATGCCTTGTCCATTGGGAGGGATTTCACATAAAGTAAATCCATGATAATTAATGGATATAGTTTCAACCCAATCGGCTTTATGGGCAGCTAAGTCTTCTTTCGTAATCAAACCACCAGTAGCCTTGGCATGAGCAACTATTTTATCTGCCAACTTTCCGTGATAAAAAGCTTCGCCCCTTGTTTCTGCAATCCGTTCTAAGGTCTTTGCTTGAGCTTTAAATTCAAATTTTTCTCCTACCTTAGGTGCTCTACCATTTGGTAAAAATGCAGCGACAAATTCAGGAAAATCTTTATATGTTTCGGGGGCAGAACTCCATCTTTCAGCGGTTATCGGGGAAACCAGAAAACCGTTATAAGCATATTCTATTGCTGGTTCAAATAGGTCCTCAAAGGGTAAATGTCCGAACCGGTTAGATAGTTCTACCCAGGATGATACGGCGCCAGGAATGGTTACTGAATTCCATCCAAGTACAGGCATAAATTTAAATTGAGAAAACTGCTCAAAATCCCAAGCAGCAGGAGACCGACCTGAAGCATTGAGACCATGTAATTCATTCCCATCCCAAACAATAGCGAAAGCATCGCCACCTATTCCATTCATAGTGGGCTCTACTACCGTTAAAGCTATAGCAGTAGCAATAGCGGCATCCACAGCATTGCCACCTTTTTGCAGCATTCTTAAACCGGCTTGGGCTGCTAAAGGTTGGGATGTGGCAACAATATTGCGGGCCATAATGGGCATACGCTTAGAGGCATAAGGGAATTCCCAACTAAACTGTATCATTCTAATCACCTCCTATATAGTCAGCCCAACCAGGGCAAATTTCGTCTAACAGCCATATAAACGAACTCCGGATTCGTTTGGCCCGCCCAATCACGGTAGATGGTAACACCTACTGTGGTAGCTTCTCAACTTTATGTTAAAGGAATTGTTTTGATCCCTTTGTTTGCTAGCGTCTCGCCTATATATCTTCGCTGGCAGCCGGCATCCTAGTCGTTAGTCAATAGTCCTGAAGTCAAAGGAGCTTGCTTAGGCCACGTTTGTAGAGGGGGATTCACCCTCACCTTAATCCTCTCCCGTCAAGGGAGAAGCAACAGGTAATCTTGAGATTGCTTCAGCGCTGCCCCTTCGCCATGCTCAGGGCTTCGACCTCACCCTGGCAATGACAAGGTCAATAATCTCCTCCTAGAAGATGAATATTGCCCAGCCTCACCCTTTTTAGCCCCCAGGCTTTTGCCACTGCCAGGCACTCCTCTGCATGACGCCTCGAGGTAGTGGGCAAATCCCTCATCATAAATTGAGGGGCAAAGGCAAGAAGGGAGTAAGGGATGTCTGGATTGAGGGAGGAAATAAATTGGGCAATCTGGGAAACTTCTTGCTTGTCTATGTATCCTGGGACTAATAAGGTGCTGGCCACTAAGAAGGGAGGCGAAGGCCTTTTCTTAGTATATTCGGCTAGAAGTTGAAAGTTTTCCAGGGTTCTCTTGTTGCTGACACCACAAAGGGCAATGTGGACTTCTTCGCTCCAGGCTTTGAGGTCAAACTTAATACAGCCACCAGAATTTAGGGAAATCTCGGCTGCCTGTCTTAATAAGGCTGGGTGCATGGAACCATTGGTCTCCCAGCAGATGCGCAGAATCCTACCTCTCTTCTTCTGCAAAGCTAGCCTGGCCACACGAATAGAATGAGGTAATTGAGGTGTGGGGTCGCCACCAAAGTAGCAAATGCAGGAAGTTTGGCCATCAACGGCGTCACTTAGCATTGAAGCAGTGACAGTAGCTTCCTTCAATGCCTGACTGCGATAGTGCCAATTTTGACAAAATAAGCAATCAAAGGAACAGGCTTGATAGAAAACAGCCAGGTTTTTGTAACCATATTCAGGACCAGCGCGATAGGCAAAATCAGGATAGCCAGCTCCTGTGCCCCCAGGGCAAACCCAATCAGCCACGCAGTTAGTGGGCAGGGGGTCATAATACCAACTGACATTGGCTTTATCTGCCGTGGCGCCCTTGAGCTTATTTCCTTCATTGTAGCGTAGTCCACAATAGCTTCTGCCGTTCGGAGGCAAGCGGCATTCATTGACACAAATGCGGCATTGGGGACCCGTTTCACTTTCGGGAGGATGAAGGGGAAGGTTAAACAGGCTCCTAGCCTTTTTATGAGCTTCCTCTATGCTAGGCAATACGGCAGCAAAGTCCCCCCGAATACAATCGAGACACACCCCTAATGCCTGGGAAGTAAGGCCGGATTCCC
This sequence comes from Dehalococcoidia bacterium, assembly GCA_030612025.1. GTDB lineage: Bacteria > Chloroflexota > Dehalococcoidia > GIF9 > AB-539-J10 > 20-14-all-45-10. The sequence continues at coordinate 22,765 of JAUWOR010000009.1, forward strand.
TACCACAGTGCTGGCATCTAACAGACAACAAAAAACTACCTTCTGTCTGAACCTAAAATAGAGCCGATAAAATTCCTTTGCCCGCGCACAAAGTCGGCAATTGACATCTCATGTCTTCCCTCTAATTGAACTTGACAAAGCCCTAGAATGCCATCTCCAGTCACTACCCCCACTTTGGGTGGCTGTCGCAAAGCTATCACCTTTCCTACTTCACCCCTTGCCAGCCTGCTAACGGGAGCAGCACTATGGATTTTGAGCCGCTTGCCTTGCCACCAGGTGTAGCAAGTCGGCCAAGGATTAAAGGCTCTTATTCGCCGCCACAGTTCCACTGCTGGGAGATGCCAATCTATCTCGCCATCTTTGCTGGTTATCAGCCTGCTATAGGTAGCCTGGGACTCGCCTTGCGGCTGTGGTTCAATCTCACCCTTAAGCCATTTAGGCAGGGTGTCCATCAAAAGCCCAGCCCCCACATGAGCTAATTTGGCTGTAAGAGAGCCAGTGGTATCCGTAGCAGCAATACCCACCTTTTCCTGGGCTAAGATCGGCCCGCTATCTAAGCCCTCGTCCATTAGAATGATAGTAACGCCGGTGAGTAAATCTCCGCAGAGAAGAGAGTCAGCTACTGGAGATGGACCTCGATGCTGAGGCAACAGTGAAGGGTGGATGTTAAGACAACCAAATTTAGGCAGAGACAATACCTCCCGAGGAAGGATCTGCCCGAAAGCAGCAACTACAATCAGCTCTGGCTTAAGCCTAGCCAAATCCTCTACTACTTCTGCTGTCTTAAGCGTACTTGGCTGAATGACGGGAATTTTATGCTCCCTGGCCAGCTCTTTTACCGGGGATGGAGTAAGCCGTTGCCTTCTACCAACTGGCTTGTCAGGCTGAGTATATACAGCAACTACTTGATACAGATCGCGGAGCAAAGACTCCAGTATGGGGACAGCAAACTGTGGAGTACCCATAAAAACTGTGCGCATTTTCACGGCAGAGACATTTTCCCTAATTTCTTTTGTTATGTCAAAACCTCCCTAGAGAAAAAACAAGACCGTCTGATAACCTAAAATTTGTATCCTTACCATCCCACTCTTCCTCAACTATCTCTTCAGCTATCCTCTTGGCTAATAGTCAAGAAGCAGACCGCGGAGGTGAATTGGAGTCGTCAAAACAAATTTGGGAAAAGGCACTAGGGGAACTTCAAATTCAAGTCAGCAAAGCAAATTATACTACTTGGCTTAAAAATAGCCAGGGCATAAGTTACCAAGAAAATGTTTTTGTTGTTGGAGTTCCCAGCGCCTTTGTCGCTGAATGGTTAACTAAGTCCCTCCATTCCTTGGTAAGCAAAACCCTAGCCCAAATCATAGGTGGGGATGTTGATGTTCAGTTTACCGTTCACAATCAAAACCAACCAAGGAATGGTTCTTTAGCCTATGCCAACCAACCAGATGGTGGGATAAGCACCAAAGCTAAAATAGACAGGTTCAATCCAAAATACACTTTTGCTAATTTTATCGTTGGTGATTGTAATCGCTTAGCTTACGCCGCCACAATAGAAGTAGCTGAAAATCCAGGGCATAGCTACAATCCTCTTTTCATCTACAGCAGCACGGGGCAAGGTAAGACACATCTGCTACATGCCATTGGGCATAGGGCAATAAGCAATGGACTAAAAGTAGCTTATACTAGCGCAGAACAGTTCACCAATGAATTTGTACTGGCTATCAAACAAGGGCAGGTCGAAGATTTTCGCGCTAGACTCAGGACAGTTCACATCTTCCTGTTTGACGATATTCAATTTATAAGTGACAAAAAACAAACCCAACAATGCTTCTTACAAACCTTCAATGATCTATATAACAATAATCGCCAAATCATCATTACTGCTGACCGCCCTCCTAAAGACATGGCATTACTTAGCAATAAGCTAAAATCACGTCTTGAATGGGGTCTTGTTACCCCTATTCAGCCACCAGACTTTGAGTCGCGCCTCTCTATCCTACGAGCTAAGGCAAAGGAAACGATGATAACAATCACTGATGAAGTGCTGCAACTTTTAGCGAAACAAATAAGGGAAAATGTCCGCCAGCTTGAAGGTGCTCTAATATATTTAACCGCTCGAACTAAGCTAACTGGAATGGAACTTACTCTACAAACAGTTAACAAGTTATTAACAAGCACTGCTGATAAGCAAGGCAGCGAGGTAATAATGCAAGTGGTAGCTGATTATTTCACCCTTACCGTAGAGGAGTTAACTGGCAAAAGGAGAGATAGGAAGACCGCTTTAGCACGCCAAATTGTAATGTACCTTATGCGGGAAGAAGATAATTGTTCTTTCGCTGAAATTGGCAAGAGGTTAGGCAATAGAAACCATGCCACAATCGTTCATGGTTATGAAAAAATAGCTGCTGAAATGAGCGTTAACTCTAAATTGTATCATCAAATCTTAGGGATTAAAGGAAAAATTGACTTAAGCAAAGCTTCCAGAGAGAAATATTAAAATAATGTTAATAACTGCCCTCGGGGGTAAAATTGAATTGTTAAAACCTTGGCCTTTATTTTGGGAGTAAACTTGCTGTCTTTTATATTCTTTAATTGGCAACTCCTCCTAATTATTATTCTTATTAATAAACTTCCTATTAAGAAATGTAGTATAAGTAATTTTTAGTATTAAAATAAAGCGATGAATATAGGTATCTTGGGTGGCACATTTGATCCTATCCATGTGGGGCATCTTGTTATAGCTGAGGAAGCAAGGGTAAAGCTAGGCTTAGCTAAAGTTCTCTTTGTGCCTGCCGGGCAGCCATGGCTCAAAGTAGACCATGTTGTTACCCTGGCGAGCCATAGAGTAGAGATGGTGCGCCTGGCTATTGCTGGTAATTCTTATTTTAAACTTTGCCCTCTTGAAGTAGAACGCCCCGGCCCTTCTTATACTATAGATACTATAACTGCCCTTCAAAGCCAATTGGAGGTACAGTCTTTCTTTTTCATCCTTGGTAGTGATAGCCTTGCTGGACTTCACTTATGGAAAGAGCCAGCTAAGCTAGTACAAATGTGTCGGTTAGTAATTGTTCCCAGGTTGGGTTTAAGCTTGCCAGATTTAAAATCCTTGGAAGCATCTGTCCCTGGAGTGACTAGTAATATCGTTCAACTTGATACGCCTATCATTGGTGTCAGCTCTTCGGAGATCCGACAGCGTGTGGCTCAAGGATTGTCTATACGTTACTTAGTGCCCGGCAAGGTGGAGAAGTATATCGCGGAGCAAAAGCTATATCTAGGAGGTAGCGGGTAGTTACTACACCCTACACGCTACCCGCTAGTAACTGGTGGAGGATTGTTAAACGGCCTCTAGATATCCAGATTTCTGACATTTTGAGCGTGGGCCTGGATGAAGTTCTTACGAGGCAAGACTTCGTTGCCCATCAGCATATGAAACGCCTGATCGGCAGCTATGGCATCTTCTATCTCTACTCTAAGCAGTGTTCTGGTATCAGGATTCATTGTTGTTTGCCATAGCTGTTCAGGGCTCATCTCACCCAGCCCTTTATACCTCTGGATCTCCTGCTTGTTTCCCTCCAACTCCTTAATCTTTCTCTCCTTTTCTTGCTCCGAATAAATCCAAAATTGCTGCTTGCCAGACTTTATACGGTAAAGAGGTGGCTGGGCTATGAAAAGGTATCCCTGGTTAATTAACTCCATCATATGGCGATAGAAAAAGGTAAGAAGCAAGGTGCGAATGTGAGAACCATCAACATCGGCATCGGTCATGATGATTATTCGCTGATACCTGAGCTTGGAAAGATCGCCTTGACCATCAATATTTGCTCTTAAAGCTGTAGCAATAGCTCTTAGCTCTTCATGTTCGATAATCTTGTCTTTAGTGGCTTTTTCCACATTAAGTATTTTGCCTCTAAGGGGGAGGATAGCTTGAAAGCGGCGATCGCGACCCTGCTTAGCTGAGCCGCCGGCTGAGTCACCTTCGACTAGGAAAAGCTCGCATAATGCCGGATTTTTCTCTGAGCAATCAGCCAGTTTTCCCGGTAACGTTGATGCTTCGAAGCCAGTTCTTTTAAGGATGAGGTCACGGGCCTTACGTGCCGCTTCTCTGGCTTTGGCTGAGGTGAGGCATTTCTCTACAATTGCCCTTGCCTCGTCTGGATGTTGTTCAAGGTAAAGAGATAAGTTATCTGCTACCACAGATTCAACCTGGCTTCTCACCTCAGGATTTCCAAGCTTCGCCTTGGTTTGCCCCTCGAATTGAGGCTCGGGAAGTTTTATATTGATAATAGATATTAATCCCTGGCGTACATCCTCGCCGATCAGATTTGGTTCGGTGTCCTTGATAAGTTTATTCTTCCGAGCATAATCATTGAGGGCGCGAGTTAATGCTGAGCGAAAGCCAGTGAGATGGCTCCCCCCATCTCTAGTATTGACACAGTTAGCGAAGGAGAAAGCGGATTCTGTGAAGCTGTCATTATATTGTAGGGCTGCTTCGACTACGGTGGAATTGACTGTAGCTGAAAGATAGATGGGGTAATGGTGAATAACGGCTCTATTTCTATTCAGGCGCTGAACAAAGCTAGCTATACCCCCTTCAAAATAGAAAGTTTTCCCCTGGTCAGTCCTTTCATCTTTAATGGATATTTGCACTCCTTTATTCAGGAAAGCTAGCTCCCTTAATCGCTGGCAGGTTGTATTAAAGTCATAATTAATGTTTTCGAAGATTTCTTTATCAGCAAGGAAGGTGACTGTAGTGCCCGTATCAAGGGCATCTCCAATGAGTTGCACCTCACTCGTGGGGATTCCCCGCTGGTATTCTTGAAGGTAGATTTTCTCCTGGCGCCTAATCTCAACTCGAAGCCAGGAGGATAGGGCATTTACTACCGAAGCACCAACGCCATGTAAACCACTAGATATGTTATAGACAAGTCCTCCGAACTTGGCTCCAGCATGCAGGCGGGTCATTACTGCCTCTAGCGCAGTAATATCTGCTGTGGGGATAGGCTCTGTAGGGATACCACGCCCATTATCAATTACAGTGATGCTATTATCGTTATGAATTATTACCTCAATTTGATCACAGAAGCCGGCCATTGCTTCATCTATGCTGTTGTACACTATTTCGTAAAGGAGACGCTGTAATCCTTCACGGCTAGTGCCACCAATATACATTCCAGGCCGTAAGCGGACGGCCTCTATCTCATCTAAGATTTGAATATCTTCAGCCGTGTAGTTATTCATCTCATTTTGGGACATAGCTAATTCGTCTCCTTATACTCATGCATTTTGGCGGAGTAAAAATTGCCCCATAGCCTGCCGGGAAGGATTTAAGCTTTCTCTCGGTGGTAATAGCTAAGAGCACTATATCTATTATATCATATCTGGAGATAGAAGGCGTGTTTTGATGCTATCCTGATTTTTGCTTCCGGTTAAACGCTGCAGCTACCTCGGCTAGAGGGATCACTTTCTGTTCCCCGCTCTTCATATCTCGCAATATTACCGTTTGGCTTTCGACTTCTGCTTTGCCTATGAGGAGCGCATTATCAATGCCCAACGAGTTAGCCTGTCTCAACTGTCCTTTTAGACTTTTATCGCCTGCGGCCGCAATGACGGCAATTCCACTTTGGCGTAGCTCGGAGGCGAGCTTTATTGCTCTGATTTTAGCTACTTCTCCTAAGTAGGCGATAAAAGCGGTAGGCTTAGACAGAGCGGGAATGGCTATTTTTTGTCTTTTTAAATTTAATATAATTCTTTCTATGCCAGCGGCAAAACCCACTGCTGGGGTGGGTTTCCCTCCTAGTTGTTCAATGAGGTTGTCATAGCGGCCACCGCCTCCAAGGGCGCTTTGTGCCCCTTCCTCGCGAGGGCCAACTTCAAACACGGTCCTGGTGTAATAATCTAGACCCCGTACCAATCTGTAGTTTAATTGGAAAGGAATACCTAAAGCCTCTAAATATTGTTGCACGCTTTGGAAATGTGCTTGGCACTCAGAGCATAGGTAATCTGTGATTCTTGGTGCCGTCTCAGCAATCTTTTGACATGAGGCTTTTTTGCAGTCGAGTAAGCGGAGAGGATTTCTGAGCAGCCTAGCTTTGCAATCTGGGCATAGCCAAGCTGTATAGCTGGCGTAGTGCCGCCTTAGCGCCTCTATATACTTGGGTTGGCAGAGGTTACAGCCAATGCTATTAAGCTGGCAGGAGAATCCAGAGAGGCCTAGAGAGAGGAAGAATCGCCGTGCCATCTCGATCACCTCGGCATCCAGGGCAGGGTCAGCATCCCCTATAGCTTCGTAGCCAAACTGGTGATGTTGGCGATAGCGACCAGCTTGAGGGCGCTCATATCTGAAAGCAGGGCCAATGTAATAGAGTTTCACCGGTTGGGGTAAATTAAATAATCCATGCTCTAGGTAGGCGCGGCAAACTGGTGCTGTTCCCTCAGCCCTTAAAGCCAATTTCTGACCACTTCTATCCTCAAAGATATACATTTCCTTATCAACAGCTATCTGCCCCCCAGCTACAGTAGGGGCGAAGAGGTGAGAATCTTCAAAGATTGGCGTGGTCAGGAGCTGGTAGCCATAAAGCTGGCATAAGGAAGCAGCTTTTTCCTCCACATATTTCCAGTAAGCTTGCTCTTGTGGCAGGATGTCTGATGTGCCCCGGGGCGCTTTATACACGAAGCCTCCCTTCCATTGTTTTTAATTTAGTTTACCATAATAAGCTAGCATAATTTAAGTTAAAGATTTGCTTTGGTTTTTTTCTTACGTTATTATAAACTTAGGATATGGAGATAAGCGCGCTTATAGCGAAAGCCAGCGAATATCTACCTGGTGACAAGGTAAGTCTGATTAAAGCAGCTTACGAGTTTGCCTCACAGGCCCACCAGGGGCAAATGCGCAAATCGAGAGAGCCCTTTTTAGAGCATCCTTTACATACGGCAATGACCTTAGTTGAACTTCGACTTGATGCTGATACATTGGCTGCTGCCTTGCTGCATGATGTTCCTGAGGATTGTGGCATATCACTGGAAGAAGTTGAGGCTAACTTCGGATCTGAAGTAACCAGATTAGTTGATGGCGTGACTAAACTGAGCAAGCTCACAAGCCGAGCTGAAGGTGAACAGAGGAAGTCGAAGGTTCAAGCGGAAAACTTACGTAAAATGCTTGTGGCTACAGCTAAAGACTTGCGGGTGGTTTTTGTTAAATTGGCTGACAGACTACATAACATGCGCACACTAGGCGCTTTGCCACCAAGGAAACGCCAGGCAATTGCCCAAGAGACGTTGGAGATATATGCTCCTCTGGCGCATCGGTTAGGCATGTGGAATGTGAAGTGGCAACTGGAGGATCTAGCCTTCCGTTATCTGGAGCCACAGCAATACCGTCGGCTTTCTCGCTTGGTGGCGGAAAAACGACTTCAGCGAGAAGGCTTTATAAACGAGGTTAGCCAGACGCTGCGTCAGGAATTAAGCCAGGCTGGCATAGAGGCTAAGGTTTTTGGTAGGCCGAAACATATTTACAGCATCTATCAAAAGATGGGCCGGTATGCCGCGCAGGGCAAGGATTTTGGCGACATCCATGACCTTTTTGCCTTGCGTGTATTAGTGGACTCCGTTCCGGATTGTTATAAGGCGCTAGGGGAAATTCACAATTTTTGGCGTCCTATAACCGAAGAGTTTAACGATTTTATTGCTAATCCTAAAGATAATGGCTATCGCTCCCTGCATACCACAGTAATGTGCCAAGGCGTTACCCCGCTAGAAATACAAATACGGACTCATGATATGCATCAAATCGCTGAGTATGGGGTAGCTGCTCACTGGAAGTATAAGGGAGGGGAGGCAGATGCGGCATTTGACAATGAAATATCTTGGCTACGTGAGGTTAACGACTGGCGAGAAGAACTCGATAGTGAGGAGTTTCTGGAGTCGGTTAGAACCGACGTCCTTGTGGATCGAGTATATGTCTATACTCCTAAGGGTGAGATAAAGGAGTTGCCCAAGGGTGCCACCCCTCTAGATTTTGCCTTCCGAATTCATACAGACTTGGGCTACCGTTGTATTGGGGCAAAAGTTAATGGACGGCTGGCCCCCTTGAGCTATGTACTTAATAATGCTGATGTGGTGGAAATCATCGCTGCCAAAGGGGAGAAAGGGCCCAGTTTGGATTGGCTTAACTCCCAACTTGGCTATATTAAAACTTCTCACGCCCGGGGGAAGGTGCGGCAATGGTTCAAAAGGCAGGAGCGAGGTCAGAGTATAGAGACTGGCAAGCAGCTTTTGGACAAGGAACTTAAACGTTTAGGCGTCAGCCTACCCAATGTTGATAAATTAGCCCGTCAGTTTACCTATAGTAGTTCAGATGACTTTCTCTTTGCTCTCGGTTGTGGCAGTATTAGCCCTTCTGAGGTGGCGCTTAAACTAAGCGCAGATTTTGAGCCACCGAGCAAAACAGTCGAAATTTCGCCTCCGAGGAAGATTAGCCCTTCGAGTGTCCGAGTATTGGGTGTTGGTGACTTGTTCACTCGTTTAGCCAGTTGTTGCCATCCATTGCCGGGAGACGAGATTATTGGTTATATTACTCAAGGACGTGGTATCACCGTGCATCGCCGGGATTGCCCTAATATTATCAATGAGGTAGAAAAGGAGCGACTGATCAATGTCAATTGGGGTGATGTGGAGCAAGTTTACCCGGTAACTATTCAGGTTGATGCCTGGGATAGAGTTGGGTTAGTTCGGGATATTAGTGCTATCATAGCTGACGAAGGGGTAAATATTACCGATGTTAATATGACTAGCCATGACGATAATATTATCTTACTATACTTTACCCTCGAGATTAAAAGCACAGCTAAGTTAAGTAGATTGATGTCTAAAATTTACTCGGTATGGAATGTGATAAATGTAGTAAGGAAAGGAGAAGTGAGTGCTAAGCAGTAAGTCAATTAACAAAGCAGCGCGGATGGCGGAAAGAAAGCGATTACGAAATCGCCTGGTGCGAGGTAGCACTAGAACTCAGATAAGTAAGGTACGAAGGCTTATTACCTCTAGGGAATTAGAATCAGCAAAGCAAGAGATGGTGGCAGCCACAAGCAGCATTGATAAAGCTACAAGTAAAGGGGTTATTCATAAAAATAAAGGTGCCAGGCTTAAATCTCGTTTAATGAAGAAGCTAAACGCCGCCGTTGTGGTGGGCCAAAGCAATGTCATTGCGAGCGAAGCGAAGCAACCTCGCAGTAAAGGGAAGGTGGAACAATCTTAAAGAAGCGGAGGTTAATATTTCTTGGCTGCTAAAGCACTTTCTTCAAAGCAAAAGCGTATTATCAGCTTTATCCATGATTTTTTGCGCCAAAAGGGCTATCCCCCCAGTGTTAGGGATATTGCTAAGGGATGCCAGATAAGTTCCACTTCAGTGGTAGCTTATAACTTGGCTAGATTGGAAGAAGCGGGATATATCCACCGACATAGCGATATATCGCGAGGAATTGAGCTTCTGAATGGCTGGCAAAATAGCCGGAAGGTTGTTTATATCCCTATAGTGGGGAGGATAGCTGCTGGAGAACCCATTCCTGTGCCTGCTTCAGACACAGGGAGCGTTATCTCTACTGAGGGGTTAGAGGTAAGCGAGGAGTTAACAAAGGGGAGACAAAATGTTTATGCCCTTCGAGTGAAGGGTGACTCCATGGTAGACGCTTTGATAAAAGATGGTGACATCGTCTTAATGGATTATGTCACTACTGCTGAGGAAGGAGAAATGGTAGCAGTTTGGCTTAAGAGGGAGCAAGAGGTCACGCTGAAAAAAATTTTTACCGAGCCAAACCGCATTCGTTTGGAACCGGCAAATAGTCAGACGAAACCCATCTACACTACTCCAGACAACGTTGAGATCCAAGGGAGAGTTGTTGCTGTTATTCGGCGCATGCCATAGCTTAGGAAATGCAAAAAGCAAAAATAAAAATGCCAAAATACAGAGAAAAAGTTAAAAAGTTTTGCATTTTGAGTTGTAATTTTGACTTTTGGTCTTTGATTTTTAATTTTGTGTGATGTTATCCCAATTCAAGGCAGTAGGACATGCCCTTTTTACTCAAGGGCTTGTCTCTCCCTGTAGTGGCAACCTCAGTATAAAGCTGGGAGAGCATCTAGTTATCACACATCGGGGCAGCACTTTGGGGTCCATTGGGGAGGCAGATTTAGTAGAAACTGGTATTGCTAAGAACGATCGGGCTACGCCTTTGGCATCCAGCGAGTTAGCGGTTCATCGTTCTATTTATAAGAACACATCAGCATTAGCTGTGGTGCATGCTCATCCACCCTACGCCGTTGCCTTGTCCTTTATAGAAAAAGAGATTATACCTTGTGATATGGAAGGGCGAGCTCTGTTGCCAAAAGTGCTAATCTTGGGCCAGGGGATAGCGCTAAAGGCTGGAGACCTCGGCGAAGAAATAGCCGAAACCTTGAAGCAATATAAAGTGGTTTTGGTGTGGGGTCATGGAAGTTTTGCTGCTGGCCAGCTACTAGAGGAAGCTTATTACTATACTAGTGTACTGGAGCAGAGCTGTCGTCTCCTCTATTTGCTCAAGGCTTTAGGGCGAATCCTAACTTAATGGATAAATACTAAGCACTAATATCCAAATCTTAAACGCTTGGGATTTTGGGTTTTGAAATTGTTTAGGAATTGGAGTGTAGAATTTGGGATTTAGCCAAAAAGGTATACCAATCAAGGTATTTAGGATTCCTGCCTAGTATCACCTCTACGAAGAGCTTTTGTAGCGCCGATGTTATTTTGCCAATCTCACCTGTGCCTACTGGACGGTGGTCAATTTCCACAATTGGGGCTATATGGGCAGCCGTGCCGCTAAAGAAGCACTCATCAGCGAGGTAGAGTTCGCTCTTGTCAACACTTCTCTCTATAGTGTCTAGGCCTAACTCGTTCTTGGCTAGTTTTATCACAGTATCTCTGGTAATGCCCATAAGGATGTTGTCAGAGGAAGGGGGGGTAACTAGTTTCCCATTGATGACAAGGAAGATGTTTTCCCCGCTGCCCTCGGAGACATGTCCATCGTGAGTTAGCAATATTGCTTCGTCAAAGCCGTTTTCCCAAGCCTCGGTTTTAGCTAAAGCGCTGTTGACATAAATACCACAGATCTTGCCTCGAGCCGGAATCATAGTATCATCAACGCGGCGCCATGATGAAGTGCAGCAGCGCACTCCCTCTCCAATACCAAGGTAAGGAGGAAGAGTGGTCACGATGATAAAGAAATCGTCCTCTAGGTCATGGAGGCGGACGCCAATAGTTTCGGAGCTTTTGTAGGCTAAGGGGCGGATATATACATCTTCATGGTAGCCGCTCCTTCTTACAAGCTCAGTAGTCAATTGACATAGCTTATCACTGGAGTAAGGGAGATTGATTTTTAAGATGCGACAACCATTCAGAATGCGGTTATAATGGTCCTTTACGCGGAAGAGGCAAAATCTTTCTTGCTCACTATCCCAATTACCGCGGATACCATCAAAGCAGGCGGTACCATAGTGCAAGGCGTGAGTTAAAATCCCGATTTTGGCTTCAGACAATGGCATGAATTGTTTCTGGAAAAAAGCATAAGGTGGCATCTTTCCTCCTTTTATTATTTATAGGTAATTCAGGGCAATTATACTTTGTGGCCCAAGGTAAAAACAAGCCTGCCTTAAATAGAAATGTCCTTGCCGGCCTTTATCGATGCTGGGCCGTATTTTCTTCGAATCTGGTCGATAGCTTTATCTAGATGCTCCAATTTTTCTCTTTCGGAATCAAACATATGGAGCTGCCTTTCTTTGCCAGATAAACTTGACACCCTGATACCTATAAGGCGGATTGGTTCCCCCCTTTGTACTAAAGTTTCGCTCAGTAATTGCCGGGCTGCGGCGAAGATAACCTGACTAACATTGCTAGCTTCTTTTAAGGTAACTTGGCGAGTGATTGTCCTGAAGTCAGCATATCTTAACCTTAAAGTCACACACCTTGCCTGTTTATCTCGATAGCGTAGCTCTGCACTGACTTGCTGGCATAAGTGGTGGAGGTTAGCCTCAAGAAAATGGCGGTCTAAAGTATCTTGAGCAAAAGTTGTTTGCTTACTAATGGACTTGGATTCACCAGGTGCCTCTACCCTTCGGTCATCTATTCCATTGGCGTAGCGATGAATTACTACCCCGAATTTTCCAAAGTGTTTTTCCACTATATTTAAAGGAAGTGAGGCTAATTCAGCTATGGTGGTTACACCCATCTCTTTTAATACTTGCTCTGTCTTTTTGCCCACTCCAGGTAATCTAGCTACCGGAAGAGGGTTTAGGAAGTGGCGCTCTTCCCCCCGGGCTACTTCCAGCAGTCCATCGGGCTTACATAAATCTGAGGCAATTTTAGCCACCACCTTGCATGTGGCAATGCCCACTGAGGCTGTTAGCCTGAGCTCTCTACGTATTCGGTCTTTTAGCGCTAAGGCCATTTGGCGCAAAGAGCCATAAGGTTCCTCACAGCCAGTAACGTCAAGGTATGCCTCATCAAGCCCCAAAGGCTCAACACAGGGAGAGAAATCAGCCAAGATTTCCATAAACTTGTCTGCCGCCTCTCTATAGCGGGAGAAATTAGCCTGGATAAAAATAGCTTGAGGGCAGAGGCGGCGAGCTTTAGATAAAGGCATGCCGGCATGGATGCCGAAGGGGCGCGCTTCGTAAGAAGCAGAAGCTACCACGCCACGCCGCTCAGGGTCTCCACCGACAATTACTGGGTTTCCCTTTAGCTTCGGGTCAAGCACTTGCTCCACAGAGACGAAGAAAGCATCCAAATCAATGTGGAAAATACCGCGAGCCATACTGCGAATTATAGATTAGCTTTAGAAAGGTAGCAATGATTAATTATCGTCTTTTGGAAGTGGCTCTCTTTTGTGTTGATAGGGCATGACTTTCTATATCTGCCCATTCGTGATAGGGCTCTGTTAGCACTACGTGACCTGGAAGTCTTTCTGAGCTTATTTTATATTATTGTTCCCCTGCAGCACTTAATCGCTCTTGGAAAGAACTTCCTTTAACCTTCTCTCAAAAATGCTTCGCTCCAAAAGCACCCTTCGTTGGCATTTGAGGCATTTACCTTGGCATCTGAAAGTGAATCGCGTTATCTTAAAAGATTCAAGCGTTTTAAATCTTCCTCACTCCACTTAGCCTGTTTCTCAATGATGCTTTTTAGAGTTTCTCTGGTAAAAGTCTCGCCAGAACGTGTGAAGGGAACTGTCACTCTTCGACCATCTGGATGATGGTAACGATGATGACTACCTCGCTGGCGGGTAAAAATGAATCCTTCTTTTGACAGAGCTTTTATCAATTCTCGAGCCGTGAGGGAACCAAGTTTTCCATAATCAATCTTGTTCATACATTTACTGTCACCAGGGCTTCCTCAGAGACAGTCATTCTTTCTGTAATGGGTATTGGCTTTCCCTCCTCAGCAAATTCCTCCAAAATCATAGAGAGGACTTCCGTAATATTTTTTAAAGCCTCCTCTTTGGTTTTACCCCAAGTAGAAGCTCCAATTTCTTCCCAAGGAGGATAAAAAGCTCGCCATCCCTCCTCATCAGGTTCTAAATCCACGTTAAAAGCATAGGTTTTCATTTACTCATTCTCTAACCTTTAACTTAGTTTAACTTAATTTAAAGATCTATTCAAGGCGTATTTTAGGGTTACTTCAATCCTCACTGTCAATCAGGTCATCCCGGGTGCTAGACTCAAAGAGACTTAGTTGTGCTCCTCCTTGAGTACCCAAGCTGACCTTGCGTGGCACCAGCCCTTGTTCGTCAAGGCCGCCCAGCCTATTAATGTTTTCCACGATGGTGGGCAGGCAGTATTCAGCCATTGCTTCCATGATGTGTGGGGTGTTAAAACGCAAAATCCTCCAGCCGGCTGTTTCCAGGTCATTGTCTCGCAGGTTGTCTAGCGGAATGCGGTCCGGGTCGGCATGCCAGATGTCACCATCAGCCTCTACGTCAATCTTGCCTGATGCGCAGTAAACGGCAAAGTCCAGGGCGTAAGTGCGTCTTTTCACTGGCACAAACTCTTGCCGCGCTGCAGTGATGTTTAGCCGCTTGAGCTCAGCCCATAGTCGGTCTTCTAGCGGGCTCTCATCGTATAGGTCGTTGATTTCCGCGGCATTTATAAACTTCTGCCAGGTGGTTGGGATGAAAACGATAAGTCGTCGGCGTCGGCTGAAAATGGGTTGGGGCAGCCGCTGCAATGGTGACAGCAACAGTTGGTAGTAGCGTTGTTGTCCCCTCTCATCATGGGGTTGCTCAGGGAAGAGCTGCCAGCGGAAGACTCTGCGAATATTGAGGACACGTGCAAAGTAATTCACAGCGTAGGCTTCACTGCCAAAGACTTTGGTCTGGTAGAAAGCTAGCCATTGGGGTGGCCAGCGTTTTTTAAGCAGATTTTCCACGCTGCGCACTGGGATGCGGTACCAGTGCTGGTTGCGAGCGATGGTGAAGTCCAGCAGGTTGTTCATAATGGCAACTAGCACCTCGCCTCGTGTATCTATTGTGTCTTTCGATCGTTTCAATCTTACCTCTTTGCGCTAGGCTCTATTTTTCGTTATGTGTCATTCTGAGCTGTAGGCGAAGAATCTCCGAGACCCTTCGCTATCGCTCAGGGTGACAGTTGGACTCCCTCTTATAAACTATTTCTCTTACCCCTCTCTCGAATGTGCCCCTTTCTAAAAGCACCCTTCGTTGGCACTTAAGGCATTTAAGGCCGATGTCGGCGCCTACTCTTACTACCTCCCACTCATAGCTGCCGCAAGGATGTGGTTTGCGCAGTCGAACTACATCACCAATCTTTATGTTTACAGTCATCTTGAGGTCGTTTAGCAACCCCTCCTGTCATTCTGCCCTCTAGCGAAGGGACACGGAGATTCTTCGGTCGCTTCGCTCCCTCAGAATGACAAAAAATGAAGGACTCAGAGCTTCGGCGCAGGGTGACAAAATAAAGATATCACTTTGCTTTTAGACAAGAGTTGATTTGGTTGCGTATTTTCTCGGCTGCATTCCTGGCTGCTTGGGCAAAATCCTTCTCTCGTGAAGCATAAAGAACTTGTCTTGATACATTGATGATCGCTTTTTCCCCTTGAGCATCCACTCCGTAGCTAACCGCTAAAGCCAAATCTCCACCTTGCGCACCAATGCCCGGGATGAGCAAGCACATCTCGGGGCAAATTGAGCGAACCCTCTTCAATTCCTCGGGATAAGTAGCCCCCACCACCAAGCCAACATTGCCATAAATATTCCATTCTTTGGCTTTCTGTGCCACCATTTCATAGAGCGACAAACCACCAGTGCAATGAAGATCTTGAAAATCCGAAGCACCTCGGTTTGATGTTCGACATAAGATGAACACTCCTTTATCTTGGTAGCTAATGAAGGGCTCTATGGAATCGAAGCCAAGATAAGGGTTAACTGTGGCAGCATCAAAGCCAAGGGTGGAGAAAAGTGCTCTGGCATAAGCTTTAGCCGTGTTACCTATGTCGCCACGCTTGGCGTCACCAATTATGGGTATATCAGGAGGCATATATTTGATGGTCTTCTCTAAAATGACAAGCCCTTCAATTCCCAGGGCTTCATAAAAAGCCAGATTGGGTTTATAGGCACATACCAAGTCGTGAGTGGAGTTGATGATAGCTTTGTTAAATTCCAAAATACCTACTTTAGGCATAAGGTCTGGATTTGGGTCAAGCCCAATGCAAAGCAAACTTTCGTTTTTCCGGCTAATATTAAGCAGTTTGTCAATGAAGTTCATTAGCTGGATAATATCAAAGGATGCCTATAAAATAAAGCTCAAATGAATTATAGCCAGGCAGAAGAGTATCTTCATAGCTTTATTGATTACGAAAAGATTCCCGGTATATCTTACGCCTCCCATGACTATAGCCTGAAGCATGTAGAAGAACTTTTGCACCGATTGGGTGACCCTCATTTAGCCGCCAAGACAGTTCATGTAGCCGGTACCAAGGGGAAGGGGAGCATAGCAGCTATGATTGCCCAGGTTTTGACTGTCTCAGGCTATCGGACGGGATTATATACCTCCCCCCATTTTTACACCTTAAGGGAGCGCATCAGGGTGGGCAGTAATTTGATTTCGGAAGAAGAGTTCGCTGCTTTGATGACGGAAGTAAAGCCCTATTTTGAGGCCATGAACCACGACCCTCTTTATAGGCAATTGACTTTCTTCGAAGTACTGACTGCGCTGGCATTTGCCTATTTCAGGCAGAAGCAAGCAGATTTTCAAGTATTAGAAGTAGGCTTAGGTGGCCGGCTTGACGCTACCAATGTGGCTAAGCCCGAGGTATGTGTCATCACTCCTATTAGCCTGGAGCACACTCAGGTTTTGGGTGATAGCCTGGAAAAGATAGCTTATGAGAAAGCAGGCATTATTAAACCTGCCCGCTTTGTGGTGAGTTCTGCTCAGCTAAAAGAAGTGTCTCAGGTAATTAGTGACGTTTGCTGCCAGCGAGGGGCAAATTTAGTTCAGGTAGGCAAAGATATTACCTGGCGCAGGATAGCTGGTGACTTCCACCAGCAAGCGTTTGTAGTTCAGGGTAAAATGGGTACTCATCAGCTTACTATTTCACTCTTAGGTGATTACCAGGTTGAGAATGCCGCCACTGCTGTAGCTACCCTGGAGATATTGGCATCCTTCGGCTTTAACATTGCTGCTGCCGATATTGCCCAAGGGCTGGCCCAGGTTGAGTGGCCGGGGCGATTCCAGATTTTAAGTCATCAACCGATAGTGTTAGTTGACGGTGCTCACAATGTGGGTTCAATGAAGAGGCTGGTGGAGAACATTAGAGCATATTTTAATTATGACAAACTTTTCCTCATCATTGGGATATCTTGTGATAAAGACATATCGGGGATAGTGAAAGAATTAATTGGTCTCTCCCCTCAAGTCATCGTCACACGTTCTTCGCATTCTCGTGCCGCCTCCCCTCCACTTATAGCTGCTGAGTTTAGCAAGTGGGGCATTACCTCAACCATTAGTGCTGCTGTATCCCAAGCCCTTTCCCAAACTTTGTCTATCGCTGGCAGGAAAGACCTCGTTTGCGTTACCGGTTCTCTATTTGTCGTGGCAGAGGCTTTGGATTATGCCGCTAGCCATTCCAATTTCTAAGGTTGAGTTACTATAGGGGAGGTAAGAGCCTCCTTGGGCAGCATATTGACTAACATTTGCTGTAACGCCATAGTATGGCTACAAGTCTCCCATTGAGAAAAGAAATGGCAGTTACATTGCCACTTTCCATCAGTGTAGCTTAACTTATAATTATTATTATCTCCGCGGAAGTCAGCCGTGAGACCTGACAAGGTAACACGGTCTGGCTCTTGGGCATATCTTTTGGCTTTTTCAATCTTCCCAATAAGGCTTGATCTCATTCCCGTACCTCCTTATCTATTTATTAAAACCATCCTCAACATAGTTGTTTATTGGTAATCTTAAAGACAATTTCAGCTATCTCAGAGGTGTTTCACCCCCAAATTTTTGTAGTTGCCTGATTTATCAGGCACAGGCGCCCAATAAATTGGGCAACTACATTTTTAAACGGCCGCTATTTATTAAAACCCATCTCAACATAGTTGTTTATTGGTAATCTTAAAGGGCACTAAGCAAAGTATATAATAGGTCTTGGGAAAAGTCTAGGAAACTAAGCCACTCAAGACAATGAGTTCTTGCTATTGTAGTGGGTTTGTTGCCATAGATTGGGGCGATTATGGTTTGTGGTTATTGTGTGTGATAAAACTTTCCACGTCCTCATGTTTGAACCTGCGGTCACCCCTTGGCCCCAGGCGGTAGACATGGATCAGTCCTCTATTGGCCCAGTGCCTCACTGTGTTGGCATGAACATGCAAAAGCTGAGCTACCTCTGTGGTGGTCAATATCTCTGAATTCCTCGACCTCTGTGCCATGGTACCCTTATCCTCCTTATTTTTATAGAACATTATTTAACCTAACATTACCTCTATTCTCTGTCTATTACCCAAAAGTCCTATGCCTGAGCCTTGGTGGTCATCTCCTTAGCCAAAAGTCCCAGAAAAACAGGACGTCTGTCCTATTTTTGGAGGTAAAGTAAAGATAATGCTATTGACATGAGTGTGGTGTATGGTAAAATAGTCGTAGGACTTAAAAAGGCAAAATTTACTGGGTGAGGGGGCGATGAAGCGGGGCTTGTAGCTGGTCGCTTGGGTTCTGTGGAGCCAATGGCGAAACCGACCTCAGATGAGGGGTTTCGTTTTTTTATTTGGAGACGCAGATGAAAGTTCTGGTTGTTGGTGGCTCGCGGGACTCGGCACAAGACATTTCCCTCATCCTGAAGGTAAGATGGCCACAGCTAAGCTTAGTCCAGGCCACTGAAGCAAGGGAAGGCATAGAGCTGATACATCGGGAACAACCCGACATCGTTGGGCTTCATCTCGATTCAGCAGCTCTGGACTGTTTTGACCTCATAAGCCAGATTCGTAGTTTTTCCGATGTGCCCCTCATTGTTCTTAGTCAAAGTGATGATGTTGTAGACAAGGTAAGGGCTCTGGAAATGGGTGCTGATGACTGGATTGCCCCATCCTCTATACCTATGGAATTTATCGCTAAGGTGACCGCTATCCTTCGCCGTTGCGCCGCTAATGCTAAGGAGCAAGTCTCCTCTTTCCTCGACGGCAAGCTAAGGATAAATTACGCCACTCATGAGGTATGCGTCTCGGGAAGACCAGTGAAGCTGACCCCTATCGAGTATAAACTTCTTTGCCAGTTAGTCAAAAATGGGGGAAGCGTAGTCAGCCAGGTAAATTTGCTCCAGAGTGTCTGGGGACCAAATTATGGAGCTGACCCTGAATTTCTCAAGAAGTATATCTACCGGCTACGCTCTAAAGTTGAAGAAGAGCCTGCTGCCCCGAAAATCATTCTCACTGAAAGAGGTGTAGGCTACATCTTCGTTGGAGCCCCAAATTCTGCAACCTAATTTCTACCAGTGATCTAGTTCAGATAGATAGGTGACACTTGGGGCGATTTTTTATGCCATTGTGAGAATAAGGCGGGGATGACCCCCGCCACTACGATTAGCTTCCCCTTTGTAGTACGACCCTTTAGGGTCGTGCGGCACGAGGCTTTAGCCTCGCACTACGAAGTTAAGCTGCTGCACGGCTCGCAATGACAAACAGGGTGAGCCTCGTAGGGTTTGGGGCTTGTCCCCGACCGAGGTGCGGTGGCGGGGCAATGTCAGATATTGCACAGCTTATTGACGAGGTCTTTGGAACTTGCTAGACTGAACCCAGTAACAGCAACTAATAGGGGCGAAGTATGACAAGAACAACTAAAACTGTAACCTTATCTCTGCCTCCAGAGATGGCAGATAAAATAGAAGAGTTAATGAAGAAAGAAGGTAGAACTAGGAGCGAGCTTCTAAGGGAAGCCCTCAGGCAATATGTTGAGGAGCGAGAATGGCGGGAAATCTTGAGGTATGGCAGAATGAAAGCGAAGGAGAAGGGAATCACCGAAGATCAGGTAGAAGACATTGTTGATGCCTACCGAAAGTAGAGAGCCAGAGGTAGTAATAGATACCAATGTCTTTATTTCAGGCCTGAATTTCACTGGAAAACCAAGCGAAGTTTTAAAGTTATTCTGGAAAGGGGAAATAAGAGTTTTTATTTCCCCTTTTATGCTATCCCCATCTGAGTTTCTTAAATTCTTATAGCAGGGACGCGCCCCCATCAATCAGTTTCCACCAGATAGAGACTTTTTTCTATTACCTAAGTACTGCATCTTTCGTCCTTAGCAATTAGACTGTGATTTAGGCTTAGCTCAAGATGCGGAAAATCTTACTGATTCATCCTGACTTGGCGCTGGGAGATGACTTGGCTTTTGTATTACAGCATTCAGGTTTTCAAGTGACACATGCTATCGAGTGTCAGCAAGCTTTGGCTGAGGTATGCCGAAGCTGCCCTGACCTTGTAGTCATAGCTGAGGGCACCCCCAAATTGAATGGAGACGAGCTGTGTGTGCGTATTCGGGGGATATGCCAGGTTCCCATCATCATCCTGGGGCAGGACCACGAGGAAGCGGCTGGGATTAACCTCCTGGAAATGGGCGCTGATGCTTATTTAACCTCTCCCCTAAACCTGAGGGAATTACTCGCCCGGATTCGTTCCTTACTCCGCCGCGCCAAAGGGAATCCTAAGGATTATGGAAAAAGAGGATAGTTAAGATGAAAGCTGGCTATAGGAGAAGCAAGAATTTAAAGAAGCTCTGTAAACTCGTCAACCGTGAGGTCAGCCTTACGGATAAGGGTTCGCAGTGTGCCTGGCTTGAGTTCTTTTCTTCCCCCGGGAACGCTAAGGTGACGTCCGTCGGGATGATAAAGGATGGCATGTCGTCCTTTCCAGTGGTCAAGAGAGAAGCCAGCTCTCCCAAAGGCTTTGATAGCATCATCTCCTCTTACCACAGGCAGCTTTGCCATCAAACTGGAACCTTAGGAGTTACCTCTACCTCGTCGGTCTCAATCTTGAGGGGGAGTCCTTCTGCTCTCCGCTCACTTAGACAGCAGCGTATCTCTTGTGACACAAGTTCCGCTGTCTCTTCCGGCAGAGGCATATTATGTTTCTCTCTCAGGGCTAAAATTCCCTCGATAGCCTCCCGAATGTTAGCCATGGCTTCCTCGCGACTGTCGCCCTGGCTGACACAACCTGGTAGAGCAGGGCAGTGGATAGAATATCCGATGTTCTCAGGCTCAAGGATAACGGTGAATTTCATAGGTAACCTCCGCTTAAATAGCATAGCAACAGGAATTTGAAAATGCAAAATAGTCTGTCTAAAAACCTTCTTGATTACTACCCATGCCGAGCCCTTGGGCTCTATTCCCCGCTTTCCTCTCCCTTGACGGGAGAGGATGAAGGTGAGGGTGATAAAAGAGCCGGTCGATCTTGGGCCATTGGGCTTAAGCCCGGTAAGGCACGCCGCAAATCAAAGATGAGGTGGAATTAAGATATGCCCGATGAGATAGAGCAATTCCCAGGCTCCCCGAAATCACCCCTCCAAGCGTGTTTTAAGAACGTAGTGCGAGACCTCAACCAAAAAATATTTGTAGTGCGAGGCTTTAGCCTCGTGCACGACCCTGAAGGGTCGCACTACGAAAATGTTGAAACTAGGGGTGGTAAGCGGAGCATGGTCGATGTGGGCAAAAATCTCAACTATGATTGCCAGGTTCTTCTGTATCGTTGTGGCGAGGTTTTTCCCTTTGTCATTGCGAGGCACGAAGTGCCGAAGCAATCTCAAATTGGGCAAAAGGAGAAAAAGCGTTCAGTTATCGGTCATCAGCGACCAGCCGGGAGGATGAGGCATCTGACCGCTGAATTCTGAAGGCTGAAAGCTTCTAAGAAAGCGAAAGCTATTTACTGAAAGCTGATAGCTAAATGCTTAAAAAACAAGGAGGAAAAATAGATGAAAAAATTAGTTAGCATATTGCTAACACTGGCAGTGGCAGTTTCACTGTTGGTTATGCCGGCAGTGGTTAATGCTGACAGCCCTAGTGCTGTAGGGTTTAGCACTGAAGGAGATGGCACAGCGGTGTGGTCAGATGCAGCATCCCATAGCGGAAGCTACTCGGTTCTATTAACCGCCGCGAACCCAGACAGTGCCGCTGTAGGTATTCCAATTGTTCCAGTTTGGCTGTGGCTGGCCGATGTAGAACAGTTATCCTTCTGGTACAATAGTGAATCATATCTTCCCGGGACGGGTACTATTGTGGGGCCAGACATGGACCTAATTCTGCTTGATGGATCTCATCAGCACTATCTAGCTGGCACGGGAGGTGCAGTAGACAGCGGTGGTGCCTGGTGGGGGGCAGATGCCATATCGGGTGCCCATCTTACTCCTTCAGGTACGGATGCGATATGGTGGTACGGAACCTGGGACGGAACAGATCCAGCCACCTACGTGTCCGTGACGTCTGGTAGTCACATTACATTCGCTGACCTTAAAGCAGCTCTTTCGGACGCCGTGGTCCTCGGCGTAGTGGTCAACCTTGATCCACCCAGTGTAGATGGAAGCGGAAGTGTCTACGTTGATGACATCACGGTAAACGACGTCACCTACGACCTTGAGCCTGGTGGAGTAGTGGATATGGGCACCAATGTTTTGGTAGACTCAATCCAGATTGATGTTTCACCAAGCTCCTTAGGCTTTGGTGACGTTTACCCAGAAGACTGCTCACCTGCCAAGACCCTCACCATCAAGAACACTGGCAGTGTGACAGTCAACCTTTCTGCTTCGACTGAATCAGCCTTCTATAATCTTTGTCTTGATATTCAAGGCAGTTCCGTAGCGGGGTGGTTCGTTCCCGGATTAGTGGAAGATGCTGTTCACAATGCGGAGCTCAAAGTTTGTGTTCCCCCTAACTATCCGGCCGGTGTTCAAACTGGCACCTTAATCATCTGGGCTAGGAAAGCATAAACTCCAGTTCGATGGAGGTGGCCTTCGGGCTGCCTCCATCCTCTCAATATAAGGAAAGGAGGTGAATAAAATGAAAAAACACATAGGTATATTGATAGCAGTAGCTCTTTTGTTATTGCCAATACCAGCGTTAGCTTCTAGCTTTGGTATTGGCCCGCCAGAAATTGAGCTCGAGGTTCCAAGCGATGGTAGTGCAACAGCAACGTTCTACATAAGTAGTGACTTCGATGGTGAACTTCAAGTGAGCTTGGTGGATATCCCATTAAAGGTAGAGCCAACAACTATACCAATTACCAAATCAGATAACAACCGTGAAGTAAAACTAACTTTCTATGGTGATGATTCTCTTGGTCAGCAAACATTCAATGGTGAAATGAGGTTCTTAGCTTTGACTGGAGGCAACATTGCTAGTGGAATAATAATCGATGTCAAAATAACCAATGTAGTTGAAGGGCAACCAATTCCAAAGGAAGCAAGTCCTCCAGAGCAGTCCTCACCTCCAGAGTCAACAGGGCCATCATCAGAGCAGCCAGCTCCAGAAAAACAGGGTGGAATAGCAGGTATGTCCTCCACCATGGCAATTATCATAGCGGGAGGCCTGGTTTTTGTAGGCCTGATAGTTCTCAGTATAACCTTACTTAGAAGGAGAAAGTACTGAAAATAATCAAGATTGTCCTGGCTGCGGTGCTATCATTCGCACTGCTAGTGGCAATAACCCCCCTGGCTCAAGCTGACGATAGCAAAGCCGAAGTCAAGCTAAAGGTTAAAGTTGTCTCACCGGTTACGGTAACTACCGGTTACGCTTGGCCTGTCGGTTACCGTATGGCCCTTCTACATGGCAGGCTGGATGATATGGGCACCAGCTCATCTGTGGATGTTTACTTCGAGTGTGTTGGAACGACGGACTACGACTCTAGTACCAAAGTCAGAAGAATGACCCACACAGGGCGTTTTTCCGCTGTCATTCACGACTTAACTCCGGGCACTACCTACCATTTTAGAGCTGTGGCGAAGGGTCATGGCACTATAGTCTATGGTGATGAGATTAGCTTTACTACTAAAAAGCAAAAGCGTTTTTGGTGGTGGTTCTGGTGGTGGCGATGGTAAGCAATAAGCAGATAGCTAAGGCTCTAAACACGAGCTAGCAGATTGTAAAGAATTATGTTGTCCTTATACTCGCGAAGTTAAGCAGAAATTAGCTCTGTTTGGGACTGCCAGAGCCAAAAAGAAATACAAGCAGGTGATGGTGCATATCGAGGAGATGCCTTCAGTAAAACCGAACGAGACAGTCATACCTTTAAGCTCTTTGGATGATCTTGTCCGAATTGCTGATGACCTGGTTAAGCCGGTGCTGCATCGGATTCAGGAAGGCAGGCATATTTATTGCACCATTGATGGCACAGTAAGATACCAGTACATGAGTCAGCCTTAAGAGCGTGCCTTTGAGGGTGCTCCGTAAATGCTTTGCCTCCTACTAAACTAGCACGGGATGGTCAAATTTGATAACGTCAACAGTGAGATGCTTGGATGGTGTTGTTTTCGCGGAAATCGACATTGACCTTCTGGTTAACTACTTTTCCTCTGCAGAAATAACATCTGTCGCTCATCCTTCTACCTTCTCGTCTTCCAATCAGATTCCCTCTCCATCCTCCAAGGTGTAAATGTCCTCATCGGGATGGTGCAGGAAATCGTAGCTGCCAGATTGCTGAGCCGCCTGAGCAATGAGCGAGGCAGCTAAGGCATCTTCCAAGATGAGAATTTCCACCCTTTGCTGCTCAGTGAGGTCTAATTTATGCAGCGGCTTAAAAACTCCGTTTTCATAGATTGCTGGAATTGTGGATAGCATTATTAACTTCCATGGTGAGGATAGCAAAAGGGATAGGCAGATGTCGATAAGAAATGAGGAGTTTGTCAGAAGGAAATGAAGATTTTTGACATTTTGAGTTGTGACTTTGAATTTTTACCTCTCGCTCAGAATGATGTCCCCTACTGACTACCCTAGAGAGTTGGCACAGCCGCGTATTTAAAAATGGGAGAATTCAGTGGTCAATAAAGGGGGAAGGCTGAATTTTAGTTGAGAATCAAGATAATTCCAGATGAATTTTCACTGCCTTTTCAAGCTGGATTATCTCTTCTCTTTCTAACTTCCCTATAAGAGTAAGGAGGCGACTCTTGTCAAGAGTGCGAATTTGGTCGGCTTTAACCTTGGAATCCTTGGGAAGATTCCCGGCACCTTTAGGTAGAAACAGCTCAAAGGGATAAATCTTCTGGAGGTTTCTAGAGGTTAAGGGTAAGATGGTTACTGTGGCTGAAAATTCATTGTTCTTGTCATTAGAAACGACCACAACAGGGCGAGTCTTTGAAATCTCCCTTCCCACCACTGGATCCAGGGCAGTAAGGTATATTTCGCCCCTTTTAATATTCATCCCACCCTTCTAAATCAACAGGCTCAAATTCCTTCGTTATGTTAAGGCTTTCTTGTCTAGCAGATTTATAGCCTTCTTCCAGGAGCGTTTGGAGCTGTTCATTTTGAATCTTTTCAATCCTTTGTCTCAAAGTTTCAGCAATGAAACGGCTCTTCTTTCTGGTTCCAGCCAAGTTATCCAATTGCCGGGCAAGCTCTTCGGGAAGGGTGACATTCAATCGAACTGTACTCATAATGCTCCTCCATATGACTAATTATTTTGCGTATTTATAATACACTATTTTAAAGGGGTTTATCAAGGGAAAGAGCAAAAATCAAAACATGACAAATCCTAAACAATATTAAATGACCAAAATCCAAAGGAACTAAACGGCCTTGAATTTGAAATTTGGAAATTAGAATTTGTTTAGGATTTAGAAACTTGAAAGGGAATGGAACAATTAGAAATCAGAGTAGGGTCATCCCAAGCGATCGAGTGTGAGGATCCCATACTCAAAGTCAAGTCCGATATTGAAATGACGCAAGAAGTTAAGACCGATAACGCCATCAATGCCGTGCTCCTCGGGGAGGGTATAGATAAGCACATCGAGGTTATCGATTTTGGCGTCAGCCAGGCTGAAAGAGTTAAGGGTTACTTTGGGGACAAGGTGGCTTTGAGAGGCATTGCTAAAAGAGACATACTCGGATATCTTAGAAAGGCCATAACCAACTTGGGTTGCTGCTGCTTCAGAGATGATAGTGTAGGAGGAGCCACTATCAATGGCCATAATAAATATATGTCGGCTCTTGAATTCAAGGACACATTCAAACAGCAAAATAGGAGCATTGGGATCGAAGGGAATCCTGCTCATAAAACAACTGCCATGCCTTTTTTCGGTTTCGGGCCAGTGTAAATGCGGTAAGTATGATGATAAACGCCAACCCTCTTATTCATAAATTCATCCAAAGCGGCTCGGCTGGGGCTATGAGCCAGAAGCTTACCCTTTATGGGGCGATTCAGCTCATCAGTCTCATAGACTTCAAACCAAAGCCATTCATCTGGGTATTGCTTTTCTACCTCAGGAACATCAAGGATTTCCATTAGGTATCACCTCCTTTGCTAACATAGCAGAAAGAAAAGCAATATGCAAAATGACAGAGGAAAGGAAAATTAAAGAGCAAAAGTAAAAATGCAAAATTGGGGAGGAATTCAGGAGTCAGGAGCCAGTAGTCAGTAGAGGGAAGGGGAGGCTACTGAATTCCGAATTCTGGCTACTGGCTACTAAGTTTTGACTTTTTATCTTTGAACTTTGAAATTGTTTAGGATTTTGTGCTTAGGATTTAATCTCTGTAGGCTTATGCCTAATAACTTAATGTGTTCGCCGCACGACCCTAAAGGGTCGTACTACAAAGGGGAAGTTAATCGTAGTGGCGGAGTTCATCTCCGCCTCAGGTCGGGGACAAGCCCCGACACTACGAGAACTAAGGTACTGAACGAGTACATTAGCTTGATTTTGACTCTCTTTTAAGTTATAGTAATACCAAGAATATTTCAATATCAAATTGGAGGTAAGGGTATGCCTAAAGTTGTAAACAGAACTGCCATTACTAAGAAATCCCAGATTACTTTGCCAAAGAAGGTAAGGGAGATTTTGAAAGTGAAACCTGGAGACCAGGTCAGTTTCCAGATAGAGGGTAACGAGGTCAAGGTCGTCCCTGTTCCTTCTTTGCTTAAGGAGAACTTTGGCAAGGTAAAGCCAAGAAGAATGCCTGAAGAGTTTAAGGAGCTAAGAAGAGATTTTGAGGAAGGAGTTGGGAAGGAAGCCTTAAAGGGACTTTAAAGCTCATGCGTTTTATAGATACAAACCTATTTCTTCGTTACTTCACCAGAGACGATGAGAAAAGGGCACAGGATGTCTTGGAATTGCTGAAGAGAGTGGAGAGGAACGAAGAGAAAGTTATTACCAGCCCTTTAGTGATTTTTGAGTTAGTATTTACTCTGGAGAGCTACTACAAAGTTCCAAGAAAGGAAATTAAAAAGCTTCTCCAACCTATTCTTGACCTCAGGGGTTTAAGATTGGATTTCAAGGACCTCCTTGAATCGGCACTGGAACTTTATTCCGAACAGAGAATCTCCTTTACCGATGCCTTCAATGCTTGCTTTATGCAAAAAAGAAAAATTAAGGAAATATATAGTTTTGATGAAGATTTTGACAAAATAGAAGGAATTAAGCGAGTTATCCCTTAATCCTCTCGCTAATGAACCCTTGCCTGCGTTAGCAAAGACCCGCAGCTATATTATCAAGCCCAGCATAACCAATTGTAGTGGCGGAGTTCATCTCCGCCTCAGGTCAGGGACAAGCCCCGACACTACGAGGCTCATTTGGGTTGCAATGACGCAAAGGCAAGGCCTGGGAATGGCGCCGCGGGTTTTGAATGACAGCCTCTCTTTGTCACCCTGAACCGAAGCCCTGAGCGTAGCAAAGGGGCTGGTGAAGGGTCTCAGAGATTCTTCGCTTCGCTCAGAATGACATTGCTTGGGGGTTAGAGTGACATAAAGCAAGGGGCTCACAACTATCCCACAGGGATTGCTTCGGCACTCTTTGTGCCTCGCAATGACAAAAAAGAGGAGGCCTCGCAATGACAAGAAAGGAAGTCATGGGGCACTAATCGTATGAACGAGTACAGAGTATTGCCTATTTGCCCAGGATTCATGTATACTTAAGTCCTAGGACTTAAGTCGTGACAAGGCTTAGATTACTAGTTGCTGAAGCAAACTTAAGGAAGGGCATCCTGCTTGGCATTGCTTTTGTCGGGTTAAATATCCTCGATGCCCGACTGACGGGAACCGCTCTAGTACTTGGAGCTAGTGAGTTGAACCCCATTGCTGCCACAGGATTTGGCAGCAGCATGTTGCTTAAGGGGCTGCTCTCCCTGGCAATAGTTATAGCTCTGGTTTTGCTTAAGCGAGGCAAGTTATTGAAGCCGTTGGATCTGGGGATGCTCCTTATTGTCCTGTGGAATGGTCTTGCCATCTGGTCATGGAGCTAGTGATATAAGCACAACTGAGTGCTCTTAAGGCCGGGAGGGTGTTTACTAATCGGCAAAAAAGTCACTCTGAGCGTAGCGAAGAATGTCCAGATTCCTTGCCGGGCCTGTCCTGAAGGAGATTCTTCGGTCGCCTTGCTCCCTCAGAATGACAAATAGGGTTGCTAAATAGCCCTACGACGAGTCTTTTGTCTTTATGCCCATCAGGAATTACAATAAAAGCATGCGTGATCAATTTGTCGAGGCTTTAAAGGGGCATAAGGCTGATTATATTGAAGCTCATTTTGAGGAGAGCGAAGCCACTCACATTGTTTACCGCGGTGAAAGGTTGGAGGAGGTAAACAGGACGCGTAGCTCTGGAGGAAATGTGCGTGCTTTGGTTAAAGGCGGCTGGGGATTTGTTAGCTTTAATAGCTTCAATAAGTTAAGGGATAAGGTGGCTCTGGCAGTGGAGGAGGCAAGATTGGCTAGCAGGGAAGAGCTTAAGCTTTCCTTAGGGGAGCCTGTGGTGGATGTGGTGGCTCAATTTCACCCTCACCCTTCGCTGACCCTTCGCTATGCTCAGGGCTTCGACTCAGGGCAGGCTCTTAGTCCTCTCCCATCAAGGGAGAGGAGGGACTCGGCAACTGTGCCATTAGCAGCAAAGAAGGAACTTCTTGATGAATACAACGATATTATGTTAAGCGCTGGTAAGATTCAAAGCACAAGAATTGCTTATCGTGATGTCAGGCGCAAAGTTATTTTTGCCAGTTCTGAAGGGAGTTACATAGAGCAAAGTAAGCCGGACCTCATCTTGCGATTGACAGCCATAGCCAGGGAGAATAATGAAGTTCAGCAGGCCGGGTTGAGTTTGGGCAGTAATGGTGATTTTTCCGTGATAGAAGGTTTGCATCACCAGGTGAGGGAGCTAGCCAGGCGCGCCGCGGCCCTTCTTCATGCTTCTCAAGTGAAAGGAGGCGAATATACCGTAATTTTAGACCCAATTTTAGCCGGAGTTTTTGTTCACGAGGCATTTGGACATTTATCGGAGTCGGATTTCGTTTACCAGAATGAGCAGCTACGCAACATCATGGCTTTAGGGCGAAGATTTGGTGGCAGGCACCTTAATATTGTTGATGATGCCACTATTCCTAATTTGAGGGGAAGCTATAAATATGATGATGAAGGGATGCCGGCATCGAGAACCTACTTGATTCACGAGGGCATTCTGGTGGGAAGGCTTCATTCTCGAGAGACAGCGGCTAAAATGGGAGAGCCACCTACGGGGAACGCTCGTGCCATTAATTATCACTTTCCTCCTATAGTGCGGATGACTAATACCTTTATTGAGCCCGGCAATTCGTCTTTTGAAGGAATGCGTGGTGACATCAAAGAGGGTGTGTATGTCAAGGACTGGTATGGAGGAACGACTAGCTTAGAGATGTTCACCTTTTCCGCCGGGGAAGCCTACATGATTCGCCAGGGGAAATTGGCAGAGCTGCTACGTCCAGTGGTGCTAAGCGGCAACGTTTTTGTTACCCTGGGCAATATAGATGCTGTGGGCAGCGACCTGAAGATGAATCAGGGGGGAGGTTGCGGCAAGGGAGGGCAATCTCCCTTACCTGTGTCCAATGGTAGCCCGCATATTAGAGTTCGCTGTTGCCTAGTTGGAGGAAAATGAAAATAAAAAATAAAAGATAAAAATGCAAAATGACAAGGCAAAATTTAAAAATGAATTTAAGGGCCGCGTCTACAAATTTGCATTGGGTGTAACAGAATCCATGGAGGAGAATAAAGGTTTTGACTTTTGACATTGTTTAGGATTTAAGATGGGACGCTCTTTACCCTTGGAGATTCTTCACGCCGCTCAGAAAGTGGCTGAGCAAGCTGAGGTTTTTTGGGTTTCTACTCAGGAAACGCCAGTTGATTTTGAAGCTAATAAGCTGAAGCAAATTCAGAATAAAGAAAGCACCAGCGTTGCCCTGCGGATTTTCCGAGGGGGCCGGATTGGCTATTCAGCAGCCAGCGGTCCTGACGGGGCAGGGAAAAAGGGTTCACCCTCACCTAACCTCTCCCTTCGAGGGAGAGGGATCTTAAGGGATTTGCTCGATATGGCTGTGGAAACGGCTCAGTTTGGTAGTCCAGCTAGTTTTACCTTCCCTTCCTTAAAGGATTATCCTGAAGTGAGCATCTTTGATAGTCAAGTGGAAAAGATGCCTATGGAGGAAATGATTGAGCTTGGCAATCAGCTTATAGCCAGGGTCAGGGAATATGCTCCCGATATCCTTTGCGATGTTAGAGTGACTAAAGGAACAGGCTCAGTCCAGATAATCAATTCCCAAGGTGGTGAAGCGAGTTATGCCAAAAGCTTCTTCAGCCTTAGCCTGGAAGGCATCCTTATTCAGGATACAGACATGCTTTTTGTTGCTGATAGTAAAAGCTCATGTTGTTTGCCTGATAAGCTTGATGTTGTGGCTGATAGGGTGATCAGGCAATTAGAGCTAGCTAAAGAAAAGGCTGCTGTTTCTGGGGTTAAGTTATTACCGGTGGTTTTTACTCCTCGTGGGGTGGCTAGCGCTTTTTTAAGTCCCATAGAGGTGGCTTTTGATGGTAAGGCTATCCTTGAAGGAGCCTCGCCATTGAAAGATAAGTTAGGAGAGCAAGTTTTTGACAATGGGCTTAGCTTATGGGATGATGCTACTACAGCTTATGGTATAGGGAGTTCTCCTTGTGATGATGAAGGGATGCCCAGTCAACGCACAGCGCTTATCAAAAATGGAGTAGTGTCGAATTTCTTATATGATTTACAAACAGCGGCTTTAGCTGGCACTCAAAGCACCGGCAATGGTAGGCGAAGTGGGGCTAGTTTTCCTAAACCAGCGATAAGTTCCCTTGTTATAGATGAGGGAGGTGTTTCCTTTGAAGCTATGGTGGAGGATATGAAGGAGGGTTTAATTGTCGAGCAACTTATCGGAGCTGACCAGGGTAACCTCTTAGGTGGTGATTTCGGCGGCAATGTTTTGTTGGGATATAAAGTAGAAAATGGGAGAATAGTAGGACGAGTAAAGGATACTATGATTTCGGGGAATATCTATCAAGTTTTGGCTCGTCTTCTTGGTGTAGGTAGTGAGGCAAGGTGGGTTGATGGGGTTTTGCGGACTCCGCACTTATATTGCTCACGCCTATCAGTGGCGGCAAAATAAAAAAGAGAGAGAGTGCTGAAAGAAATGAAGGAGATAATGAAGGGTGCAATAAGGCTTTATAGCCACCCACGTCCTAAGAGCTGTGCGATGTTTGCTTCTTGGCCAGGCATCGGTGATGTTTCCTTAATAGCGGCGAAGTACTTAAAGGAAAAGCTAAAAGCCGTGGAAATAGGGGAAATCGAAGCGGTCAATTTCTTCGAGCCGGTGGGTGTTACGGTGGAAGACAATGTGGTTGAAAGCCCTCGTTTTCCCGAGAGCAAGTTTTACTACTGGCAGGATAGAAAGACCAAGAAAGGCTTGGTGTTGTTTATTGGTGAAGAGCAGCCTAGTTCTAAGGGGTATGAATTGGTTAATTGCATTTTGGATGTGGCCGAGAAGCTCAGAGTAGGGAGGGTGTATAGTTGTGCTGCCGCGGTAACTCGGATTCATCATAGCGAGGAAGCGCAAGTCTGGGGAGTAGCGACGAAGCGAGAGTTAATCAGTGAGTTAAGTAAGCACAATGTTATTCTTAGAGGCGATCTCCGCATCGCCGGGTTGAACGGATTAATTTTAGGCATAGCCAAGGAGCGAGATATTGATGGCATTTGCTTGCTTGGTGAGGTGCCGGTGTATGCTACCCAAGTAGCAAACCCCAAAGCTTCCTTGGCTGTGGTCAGGGTGCTAACCGGAATGCTGGGAATTGACATTGACCTGACAGAGCTCAGCAATCTGGCCAAGCAAACGAGTAAGGAGATGGAGAGGCTCGCTAAGCAAGCTACGGCTGAATTCATTGACCGCTTCACTGAACCTATTTGGGAGCGAGAAGAAGAAGAGGAGGAGGAGGAGGAGGAGTAATAATACAGTCTATATGTGACGACATAGATACTTGCGTACAGGAAAGGATACAGACAAATTCTAAATACTAAGCAATATCAAAATTCAAAGATAAAAAATCAAAGTGACAAATCAAAATGCAAAGATACCTTTTTAACTTTTGCTCTTTTATTGTTTCACATACTGCGATTTGTTTAGCATTTCGTGCTTAGGATTTAGGATGCTATATATAAATTGACCACCAAGGCTATGCGTGTTATTATCGAGTTAGATGTCAGCTTTGACCGAGCTTTACCAGGAAATTGCCAATTGTCGAGCTTGCGAGCTAGTTAAGTATCGCACCAAAGTAGTACCTGGTGAGGGTCCTGAGGATGCCGACTTGCTTTTTATTGGTGAGGCGCCAGGATGGCATGAAGACCAGCAAGGGCGCCCCTTTGTGGGACCAGCGGGAGCATTTCTGGACCAGCTATTGGCTTCAATTGGCTTATCCCGGGAGCAGGTTTACATTGCCAATGTAATTAAATGTCGCCCTCCCCAAAATCGTGACCCGCTACCGGCTGAGACACAAGCTTGCCGCAAGTGGCTCGATCGCCAAATAGAGATAATCCACCCAAGAATGATTATCACCTTAGGCCGTTATTCTTTGGCCAGGTATTTCCCTGACGAGAACATAGGAAAGATTCACGGAAAGGCGCGAAAAGTGGCTGATATTATTTATTATCCTATGTATCATCCCGCCGCTGCCCTCCACCAGGGCAGTCTGCGTAGAATTATTGAGGCTGACATGCTTCAGATTCCGCGAGTGCTGGTTCAAGGTGAAAGAATAGCTGAAGCTGTAGAATCTCAGCAATTGAGCTTATTTTAGATTAAGGCAATGTCAGCACAGAGATTGGAAATGTCATTCAGCCACTCCACCTGTCATTCTGAGCCCTTCGCCTCTCGTCATTCTGAGGGAGCAAAGCGACCGAAGAATCTTGCTCAGGGCAAACTCCGTGAAGGCGAAGAATCTCACACCGCTCAGGACAGGCTCCGTGAAGAATCTAGACCCTTTGCTATCGCTCAGGGTGACAGACTAAAGAATAAAAAGTTAAGGATAATTCCTTTAGGTGGACTGGGTGAGGTTGGTAAGAACATGATGGTCCTGGAATATGCCGATGACATTGTGGTTATTGATGCCGGGCTCATGTTTCCTAGCGAAGAAATGCTAGGGGTTGACTTACTTATTCCAGATATCAACTATGTTCTCCAAAGAAAGCAAAATCTAAGAGGCATTATCATTACTCATGGGCATGAGGACCATATTGGCGCCTTGCCTTACGTTCTGCCTCAGCTTAACCCTCCTATTTATGCCACCAAGCTCGCCGGGAGGTTGATTTCTACTGAGCTTAAACAGCGTGGAGTGAAAGGTAGGGCAAAGATAAATGTAGTTCACGCTGGTAGTAGGATTACATTAGGCAATTTTACCGTAGAGTTTTTTCCTGTCTGCCATAGCATTCCTGATTCTATGGGGCTGATCATTCATACCCCGGTAGGCATGGTAGTTCATAGTGGTGATTTTAAGCTTGATTATACCCCTGTGATTGGTGAGACGACTGACCTCAACCAATTAGCTTGGCTGGGAAGAAAAGGGGTTTTACTTCTCCTTTCCGACTCCACTTATGTTGAGCTTTCTGGATATACCCCTTCTGAGAGGGTGGTCAGTGATGCGCTGGACCATATTATGATGGAAGCTTCAGGAAGGGTAATTGTAACTACATTCTCCTCCCTTATCTCTCGCATTCAGCAGGTGATTGATGTCGCTGCCAAGCGCGGTCGTCGCGTATTTATCACTGGTCGCAGCATGGAGGAGATAGTAAAGGTGGCAGCGGAAATGGGTTATCTTGTTATCCCTCCGGACGTCCTTTGCCGTTCTGATGAACTTAAACATTTGCCTCATAATCGGGTAGTCATTTTGACTACCGGAAGTCAAGGTGAGCCTACCTCTGCCCTGGTACGTATGGCTAATCGAGACCATCGTCAAGTCCAAATCGTCCCTGGCGACACAGTGGTAATGTCAGCCACCCCTGTTCCTGGGAATGAGGCACTAGTTAACAAGACTATAGACAGCCTCTTTCGGCAAGGCGCTAATGTGATTTATGAGAAATTGTCTCAAGTTCACGTTCATGGACATGGCAGCCAAGAGGAGTTAAAGCTTTTATTTAATTTGGTTAAACCTAAGTTCTTCGTACCTATTCACGGTGAGTATCGCCATTTGAGCTTGCATGCCAGGTTGGTCCGGAGCTTGGGTATGCCAGAAGATAATACTTTCGTTCTCGAGGATGGAGATATACTTGAGCTAGGGCAGGAGACTGGGAAAATCGTGGGTAAAGTTCCCATAGGTAATGTCTATGTGAATGGTTTGGTAACCGGTGAGCTGGATAGTACTATGCTTCGTGACCGCAAATTGCTTTCGCGAGATGGCATTGTGGTGGTAACCCTTGCTATCGATGCCCAAAGGGGCAAATTAGTGGGAAGGCCCTGTATTATAACACGGGGTTTTGTTGATGCTGGAGAGAGCCAGACATTAATAGAGAAGAGCCAAGATGTGGTGATAGCTGCTCTGAATCATGATAAAAAGCACTCATTTGGGCCAGGAAGGTTATCACAAGTGAGCAATCTTGAGGCCAAAGTAAGGAATTCTTTGACCAAATTTCTTTATGAGCAGACTCATCGCCGTCCCATTATTATCCCTATAATTATGGAGGTATAGCTCTGTGGCTAGGACAAAACAGAGGAGCACATTCAGGCCAAAGCGGAAGAGAGTCAAAAGCCGGCCGGAGAGGAATGGGTTTCTCAGTTTTATCGCTTCCCCGGTGGCGAGAAGGCTCACATTAGTTGTTGTCATAGTAGGATTGCTGTATTGGTTTAGACCTAGTTTGATTGCCTGGGGCGCTAGTATATTTACCTTGTTTGGTTTTGGCTTAATTGTAATAGCTATTGCCCTGGGCGTGATAATCTGGGTGATATGGGGGGGGCACTTCTCTGCTTCAGTAAGGAAGTGGAATTGGTTTGTGGGAGGGGCTCTCGTAGCTTTGGCTATTTGGGGAGCGATTTCTTTTTCCTCCCCTACATTGGGGGGCAGAATTGGGCGGAGGATAATAGGGACCACCGATGTTGTAGGAGGTCTCCGGCTAGCTGGGCTTGTTCTTCTGGGTATCATTTTTATAGCTCCGCGCAAGTTCTGGGGTGGGCTAACGAATGCTTTTAGAAGTAGTTGGCGGTTTCTTACCAAGGTTTCTCAACCGCGTCCTAAAGTCGCTGCCCCTCAAGTTCCTCACCAGTTAGAGGGTGGGGAAGGGCGAGTATCCCTTACCCCTCCTAAAGTTGTCTCTCCTGAGACAGCGGTAAAGCCTGTCCCAATTCCTGAAGTAGTGCCAGAGATGAGAAGACATGAGCCAATTCTCACCCCCAGTGGTTGGCAGCTTCCGCCTATTGATATCTTAGATAAACCAACTGAGGTGGAGCTGAACATAGAGGATATTAACAAAAGGGCTCGGCTGATTGAGGAAGCTTTAACCAGCTATGGTGTAGAAGCTAAAGTGGTGCAAATAAACATGGGTCCCACTGTAACGCAGTTTGGCGTTGAGCCTGGCTGGGACAGGAAATATAAGGAAATCAGAGAGAAAGGCCAAACGAGGTTGGAAGAAGTATCAAGGACCAGGGTCAGGGTAGAGCGCATTACTTCTTTGTCCAATGATTTAGCTTTAGCCTTAGCTGCCCCAAGCATCAGAATTGAAGCTCCTGTGCCGGGGAAATCAATGGTGGGCATTGAGGTTCCTAACATAGTGTTCGGCTCAGTTGCCCTTCGCAGCGTGATAGAGACTACCGCTTTTCAGAGGATTAAAGCTAGGTCGAAGATAGCTACAGCTTTAGGTAAGGGTGCTGGAGGTGAAGCTATAGCGGCGGACCTGGCCAGGATGCCTCACCTGCTCATTGCTGGGGCTACTGGCAGCGGCAAAACTGTTTGTCTTGATTCTATCATTTGCTGCTTACTTCTGCATAATAGCCCTGACGATGTCCGGTTCATTATGGTTGACCCTAAAAGGGTGGAGCTGGTGGCCTTTAATGGATTGCCTCATTTAGCTGCCCCTGTGGTTGTGGATAGTGATAAAGCCATCAAAGCGCTGAGGTGGCTTAATTTAGAGATGGATAATAGATATCGCCAATTTGCCCAAGCGGGAGTGCGCAACATCGAAGGTTACAACAAAGACCGCTCACCCGGAGAGGGATTACCATACTTGGTGCTGATCATTGATGAACTAGCTGATTTGATGATGACGGCCTTTGATGAAGTAGAGCATACCCTTTGTCGCTTAGCTCAATTGGCTCGAGCCACCGGCATTCATCTTGTTGTGGCTACTCAACGCCCTTCAGTGGATGTAGTTACCGGGCTTATTAAAGCTAATTTCCCTACTCGTGTCAGCTTCGCAGTTACCTCTCAGGTAGATTCGCGTACTATCCTTGACGTGGTTGGTGCTGAGAAATTGCTGGGCAGGGGTGATATGCTTTACATGCCGAGTGAAGCGGGTAGGCCTAAGCGTCTCCAGGGAAGCTATATTTCCGATGTTGAAATCGAGAGGTTAGTATATTTCTGGGGGAACCAGCGTGAGGTGAAGGTGAGTTCGGTTAACTTTGATGAGGTGGCTGAGCTTGTCACCTTAAGTCAAAGGTTAGCTTCTGCCCCCGACCCTCTTTTAGGGGAGGCGAAGCGTTTAGCGCAGGAGCACAAGCATGTATCTACCTCTTTCTTGCAACGGCGTCTTCGTGTTGGCTATCCCAGGGCAGCACGCCTTATGGAAGCGTTAGAACAGGAAGGCTTGCTTGAAATCAAATCTCAAAGATAAAAAATCAAAATTACAGGTCAAAACTTAAAAACTTTTGATTTTTGCTTTGCATCTTTGCCTTTTGCATTTTAATCTTTTATTTAGCTTTGCTAGGCACCAAACTTATCCAGTTTCAAGGCGTTAGCCATAGCCAGGGGCAGGATATCCACGGCGGGAAAACGACCCATGCCGCCGGCAAGGCAAGCTCGTTCTGAGAACTCACTTACATCGTCAGGACGACACCATCTTGACCTCAGCATGAAGGGAACCGAGTGCCAGCTATGCATGGCTAAAGTTGCTGGAGTGGAATGGTCTCCAGTGACAATCAGGACATCTGGGTTCTGTTTGAGCAGGTTAGGAAGAGCGGCATCA
Source organism: Dehalococcoidia bacterium (assembly GCA_030612025.1). Classification (GTDB taxonomy): domain Bacteria; phylum Chloroflexota; class Dehalococcoidia; order GIF9; family AB-539-J10; genus 20-14-all-45-10. Next base: position 59,937 of record JAUWOR010000009.1, read on the forward strand.
ACTTCCTCAACGGCGCGAACTTTAGCCTCGAAGTCGCCATCCTCCCCTCTAGAATCAGTTGCCTTAAAGTGGATAAAGAAGAAATCGTAGTCCTGGTAATGATAATGCAAGCTTTCTAACTGGTCTGTTATACTGCCACCTGCTGGCAATATCTGCATTCCCACCAGCCTGGCCAAACCACGATACATGGGATATACGGCGATAGCAGCTGGCTTTAGCTTATAGATTTCAGGTATAGTGGGGATGTCTGGACGCTGGGAAAAGCCGCGCATAAGCACCATGTTGGCAAGAGTTTCATTCTTTAAGCAGGCTCTTGCCTGTGAGACAAACTCGTTGGCGATTTCTGCTGTTCTCTGTGCTTGTGGTACTAGAGCCTCTACCTTTTTGGGAACCAAGCCTACTTGCTGAGGGTCAGAATCCGTTAGCTCCCATGATAAACCTCCGCCTCTAAGAATGAGCACAAATCTGTGTTCCTTCACTGGCGTAACCAGGATTTCGGCTCCATCAATGGCAATTTTATTAAGTAGCTGACATAACTCAGCATTCTTTTCTGTGGTGATTCGCCCTGCCCTCCTGTCAGTGATAATTCCTCTGCTATCAATAGTGCAAAAGTTGCCCCGAGCGGCGATATCCCCTGGCTTTAGCTCCAAGTCTATTCCCAGAGCCTCAATGATTCCCCGCCCGATATTGTATTTGATAGGGTCATAACCAAAGATTGCTAGATGTCCCGGCGCACTCCCAGGTGTAATTCCTGGGCTTACCGGGTCAATAAGGCCACAAATTGACTCCTTGGCTATCTGGTCTAGATTTGGTTTTTTGGCTGACTCCAGCTCAGTCTTGCCAGTTTTGGAATGAGGCAATCCACCTACGCCATCAATTATTAGAAGCACTATCTTAGATGGAGAAGTGTGGGAGAGTTTCTTCAGGTGCTCAAATCCAATCATTGTATTGGCCATTTTATCCCTTGAGTTCGCTGTGTGGAGGGAAGAGGCAGCGGAGATTCTTCGCTTTGCTCAGAATGACAAAGAGGTAAAGCTTGCCGCTGTTCATTTGTAGGCATTTCCCCTTGCGGATATCCTGAATACCAGTATAGTTTTATCAAATTTTCTTAGTAGCACCCTGTACTTACCTACCCTAACCCGATAAATGTACTTTTCACCCTCTATAGGCTTCAAATCCAGTCCTAATCCTTCAGACAATTTATAAAGAGCGATATCAACCAAGCCCTTATATCCCCCAGGTAGCTTCTTATATTGTTTGGCTGCCTCCTTAGAAAACTTTATTTCAAATCTTCCCAACTGGTAACCTGGCCTTTCTCATACTCTTTCAAAGCCTTGGTGTATGATGCCTTTTCCTTATCAGTTAGGGGAGAAACATCGTTTTCGATTAAAGTCTTTGAGAATATGTCCACCAGAGTATCTCGAGGCAATGCCTTGAGCATCACTATAATGCTCTTCTCAGGTATTGAGATTGTCTTTGCCATTTCTCCTCCTTTATCTATATTGCTATTATACTGCCCGCGCAATTGCTTTGTATAGCTCATATCTATTTCTCCATATTTGTAGTATGACCCTGAGGAGGCCCACCCAAGTCCACCCTCACTTTAATCCTCTCCCGTCAAGGGAGAGGAAATTCGGCTCCTCGCAATGAGATAAAGAACTACCAGGGCCTTTGTTCCAAGCATAAAGTGGAAGATACCCTTATACTTTGAGATGTTACCCAGCTAGCTGAATGAGATCACGCCGTTTGACAAGCCATGTTGTTGACACGTAGCATAAGGATGCATTGGTAATGCCAGAAAACAAGGAACAAAAGCTTATCTTAGGGGTAGACCTTGGCGGCACTAAGATTGCTACCGCCCTTGCCACTGCCCAAGGGGAGATTCTGGTGCGAGGGCGTCGCTCTACGCCGGCTCAAGCTGGTCCTGATGCCGTGATAAAAAGCATTTGTGCCTCTATTGACAAAATCTTATCTGCTAAAAAATTGGAGCCATCTCAGCTTTTGGGTATAGGTATTGCTGCTGCTGGCATTATAGACAGCGATAAGGGCAAGGTTGTTTCCTCTCCTAATCTTCCTGGCTGGCATGAAGTACCATTGGGAGATGCTGTTGAACAGAGATTTGGCATTCCTACCTATTTAGGCAATGATGCCACTCTGGCTGCTTTGGGAGAGTGGTGCTTTGGACTGAAGAAGGGAATTGCTAATCTCATTTATATTACCGTGAGCACTGGCATCGGGGGAGGCATCATTGCTGGTGGCAAGTTATATACCGGAGCTTGCGGAGTCGCTGGCGAAATTGGGCACATGACTATAGATATAAATGGACCAAAGTGCAACTGTGGCAATATCGGCTGCTGGGAAACCCTAGCCTCAGGCACAGCTTTAGCTAGAGAAGCAGTGAAGCAAATCAGGGAAGGTGCCAAAACATCTATTATTGAGCTCGTGAATGGCGACATAAGCAAAATTGATGCCAAGGTTGTGGACCTGGCCGCCAAACAGGGAGATGAGTTGGCTAAGGAGCTAATTTCCCGTTTGGGCTATTATCTTGGGGTGGGCTTGGTTAATTTAGTCAATATTTTCAACCCCGAGCTGATATTGATAGGTGGTGGTGTTGCCAAGACGGGTGATTTATTACTTCAGCCGGCAATAAAAGTGGTTAAGGAGAGAGCCTTCAGCACACCAGCGAATGCTGTTAAAATCAAGCCAGCTTTGCTGGGGGACGATTCTGGCCTGTTAGGGGCAGCAGCCTTTGTTCTGGAGCGCTCTAAGAATTACAGGAGGTGATAATTTATGTTTATTGGACATAGTAGTGCCGGGCTGATTATAGGAATAGCCAGTCTAATTTTCGGTATTGTGGTGATGATCTTTCCCAAAATCCTCAATTATCTGGTGGGCATTTATCTTATCGTGGTGGGAATAATAGCCATTGTTGCTTACCTGATTTAACCCAAAAGTATAGAGGCTATTTAGCAATCGGTCTGTCATTCTAAGCGAGTGAGCCGAAGCCTTGAACGAAGTGAAGGGGAAGAATCTCACCGCGCAGGATATGCTCCGCGAAGAACCCTTCGTCATGATCAGGGCGGCGTCTGGAGGTCCTTCGCTAGCGCCCGGGGTGCCAGTTAAACGAGCCAAAAGTGTAGAGATTTATTTTTTGTATGGCTTTATGGTGGGCGGTAGAGGACTTGAACCTCTGACCTCCTGTGTGTAAAACAGGCGCTCTAACCACTGAGCTAACCGCCCGTCCCTCGCCAGATAAAGGTGGCACGCCTGGCGGGATTTGAACCCGCGGCCTCAGCCTCCGCAGGGCTGCGCTCTATCCAGCTGAGCTACAGGCGCATACACACCCCGAAAAGTCCCTCGCTTCGCTTAGTGTACTTTTCGGGGGCCCCATCCAATTGGTGCCGAAGGAGGGACTTGAACCCTCACGTCCTTGCGGACACTACGCCCTGAACGTAGCGCGTCTGCCATTCCGCCACTTCGGCTTTTATTCCTCTGGCACAAATTCTCCCCTTGCCAGGGATACAAAGATCACTGCTAATATTCCCAAAATGCCCGATGGAAGGGCACAGATAGCCCCGGCTAGGGACAAGCCAAAACTTTTCCTTCTTATGGCTGAGGTGCCACCCACTATAGCCACTATGCCCAGTACAGCAACGACAATCCCTAGGATAATCACTATAGTTAGTCTTGCGCCAAAAAAATCTCCAAACTCGGGAAAGAAGGGAAAGCATGGGTGCCAAAATGGTATGCTAAGCGCCATTAAAGCGGCTATTAGCCCTCCGCCGATTACCTCAAATACCCCCACTATTATGCTTAAGATTCCTCCAGCGCTAAGTAACCCACCACGACCATTACTATCAGATGCCATTTCCTTACCTCCTCATTTTATGGTGGGCAGTAGAGGATTTGGACCTCTGACCTCTTGCGTGTGAAGCAAGCGCTCTCACCACTGAGCTAACCGCCCAAATCATATTTATTTTAACCCTAAAAGCTAGCTTTGTAAACATAAAGAGTGTCAGAGTGCTTAGTAACCTTACCTTCCTGTCGTTCTGAGGATGCACTTCGGCTTCGCTCAGTGTAAACTCCGCGACCGAAGAATCTAGAGACCCTTCACTGCTGCTCAGGGTGACAACTAACTGCTCTCAATATAAGCACTTGATAACTATGGCTGATATAGCTATAGTAACAGCTATGTCTTACCCTAATATTGATTCCCTTCCCCAGCATGTAGCCATTATTATGGATGGCAATGGTAGGTGGGCAAGGCAGCATGGCTTGCCGAGGTTAGCTGGTCATTGGGAAGGGGCAACTAATGCGCACCATGTAGTGGAAATTCTTTTTGACCGTGGAATCAAATATGTCACTTTATATGTTTTCTCCACCGAGAACTGGGATCGACCTAAGGAGGAGGTAGAAGGGATTTTTCAAATTTTAATGGATAGGATTGATGAGGAAGTCGAGTTTGCTCAAAGAAAGAAGATAAGAATTTGCCACCTGGGGAAACTCGATGGACTCCCGCCGGAGCTAAGAAATAAGATAAATCACGCTGTGGAGTTAACCAAGAGTAATAAAGCAATGACTGTTAGTCTCGCCCTCAACTATGGAGGCCGGGATGAAATAGTAGGAGCGGTGCAACGCCTTCTGCGTGACGGCATCTCCGCTGGAAATGTAGATGAAGCTCTCTTTAGGCGATACCTTTCCACCGCGGGCATGCCTGACCCTGACCTTATTATTCGTACTGGTGGTGAAATGAGACTGAGCAATTTCCTATTATGGCAGGCAGCCTATGCTGAGTTCTATTCCACCCCGGTCTTGTGGCCTGATTTTAACTGTGATGAGATTGATAAAGCTTTTATCGCTTACAGGGAGCGCCGACGTCGCTTTGGCTCTGTGACACCATCTGATTAAAGAAATTGATTTACCTTTTATCACCAAAAGCTGTTAAAATCACTCTTGTGGGTGTTTTAAAATGTAGTTGCCCAATTTATTGGGCGACTGTGCCTGATAAATCAGGCAACTACAAAAATTTGGGGGTGAAATACCTCTGAGATGGCTGAAATTGAACGGGGAATCAAAATTAAACAGCCTGGAATTCTTATAAAGGAGGTGGAAAGATGGGTGACATTCTAGATGAAGCCACAGCACTCATCAGGTGTAAGGAATGTTCCTGGTATAAGAACTGTGTAACCCCAATGCAGGTTAGTGCCGAGGACATTGCCCAGTTTAGATTGATGATGCAGGGGGCGAGCCTTCCTGAACAGGCTAAAGGCGAGATGGAGAATTTTTTAGAAAACATAGCTTCTGCCAGTCAGAATATGATTTTGCAGAGTTGCCCTGTATTTACGCAGCGTCTTAAGGACAATCCTGGGCTGGCCCAGCGAATCAAAGAGATGATGCAAAGCTGGGGAAAGGGAGAAGAGGAATCTAGCAAGTAGTATGGCTGAGCAAGTAGGCAAGATAGAGAAACCGTTTGCGGGCCGTTTTAGAGAGGCTAAAAAGCTTTACCTTGTCCCGCTTGTATTCCTAAACGAGGCAGCGCCGGAAGAATATAAAGAAAAATGCCATCGTTATTGGCAGCAAGTGGTAGACCAACTTAGCAATTTAGAAACAAAGATTGGGAAGGTAAGTCACGTTTATCATGAGTCAATCTCCCTATCTGGCGAGGAGGGACTGAAGTTTGCAGAAAAGCTAAATCCAAATAGCTATCAAATCGCTAAAAGCAAGTGTGACAATGGGGCTATCTTTGAAGCAATTGAGGAAAATGACCTGCTTCAGGAGGTTATGGATTGGGAAAGGTGTTTGCTGCGCGGCTTGGTAACTGAAAAAGTGGCCAGTAAGGTTGCTGAATTTTATACTGAGGCTTCAAGGAAAAGAGATGAATTTATGGCCAAGAGATTGGATGAGACGCTTCAAGCTAATGAAGCAGGACTTTTATTTATCAGGGAAGGGTACAAATTGCAATTTCCCGCTGACATCGAGGTGTTTAGTGTTTTTCCACCAGCGCTAGATGAGATTCATCGCTGGTTTCGCGACCGTGCTAGGAAAGAGCGAGAGAAGGCTAAGGATTAAACCCGCTTTGTAAAGGTATGTTTATGAAAGTAAGGGAACCTGTTGTTTCGGGTACATTTTATGCTGGCACCCCCGGGGAGCTTAAGAAGCAAATTGAATGGTGTTATAAGCATGAGCTTGGTCCGGGAGTCGTGCCGCAGGTAAATAATGAAGGTTTGAGGGAAATCGTTGCCCTTGTTGTTCCCCATGCGGGCTATATTTACTCTGGACCAGTGGCTGCTCATGCTTATAAGGAGCTTGCTGATGACGGAGTAGTTGATACAGCGGTAGTACTCGGTCCTAACCATAGTGGCTATGGCTCTCCCGTTTCTTTGTGGCTGGGGGGTGCCTGGGAGACTCCTTTGGGCAAGGTGGGGATAAATGAGGAGCTTGCTCATAGCCTTTTAGGAGGAGTGATTAAAGCAGGTGAGAGAGCTCATATGTATGAACATAGCATAGAGGTGCAGCTACCCTGGCTTCAGTATCTTTACGGGGAATTGAAGCTCGTGCCCATAGCCATGCTGGCTCAGGATATAGAAACGGCTAGAGAAGTTGGCAAGGCTATTTCCAGATGTGGTGATAATATCATAGTCATAGCTAGCAGTGATTTCACTCATTATGAGCCTCACTCGGCAGCCACAGAAAAAGACAATTCTATGATAGAGGCGATAACCAATCTCGATGAAGAAGAGCTGTATAAGAGGCGTGAACTCCTTAATTGCACTATGTGTGGCTATGGGCCAGTGGGGGCAGCGATTGTGGCAGCCAAAGAGATGAAAGCAAAAACGGCGAGTTTATTGAAATATGCCACTAGCGGAGATACGACTGGAGATTTCTCCCGAGTGGTGGGCTATGGCTCTATTGTGATAAGATGATAAAGACACTAACTTAAATCTCAAATCCTAAATTCCAAGCTCCAAATATTTTGGGATTTGGATATTGGTATTTGGTGCTTCTTCATTTGATGCCTTCCTCAATTGTGAAGATGCTAAAAGAGTTTGTCGCCTTTCCCGGATTGAAGAAAAGGGCAGTAAATGCAGGGGCAAGTAAGCCTATAAGCCGAGTTCTGTCCCCCGAGATAGGGTGGTGACCATCCATCTAGCCCTGATGTTACCATCAGGGTCAAGCGACCAACCCGAGGGCATTGGCCGAGCACCTTAATCGCCCTCCTATTCGGTCTTGCTCCAGGTGGGGTTTGCCCAGCCAACTAGTCACCTAGTCACTGGTGAGCTCTTACCTCGCCATTTCACCCTTACCCATCCCCTTATTTGTCAAGGGACGAGCGGTATGTTTCTGTGGCACTTTCCGTAGGGTTGCCCCTCCTGGGTGTTACCCAGCACCTTGCTCGGTGGAGCTCGGACTTTCCTCCCTGTATATTAAATACAGAGCGGTCACCCAGTTTACTTACCCAGCGTTAGTTTATAGGTAATAAGATAGGAGGTCAAATCCTTTTGTCGTTCTGAGTCCTTCCCTCTATGTCATTCTGAGGGTAGCGAAGAATCTCACTCCGCTCAGGACAGGCTCCGCGAAGAATCTGGAGACCCTTCCCTCGCACTTTGTTCAAGGTGGTAGCTAAGCGCTGTCATTTTAGGGCTATTCCAGATACAATATCCTGTAGCAGTTATTGCATTGAACTAGGTCGCCAGCCCTGGCCTTTTGCCAACGGCTTATAGGCAAAGTGATACGGCATCCTTGGCACCTTCCTTGCTCCACCTTAGCTACAGCCTGCCCCTTTGTTAACTTAATCTGTTCATAAAGGTTAAGAGCTTCTGGGTTAATTTGTTGCGCCAACTCCCGACGGTTTTCATTGAGATTGGTAAGCACAGTGTCAACTTCGACTTTCCTGCGATTGAGATTTTCTTGTGTCTGTTGCCATTCCTGCTTCAGTTGTTGAAACTCTTTTGTGCCAGCTTTTACCTTGGCTTCCATTTCCTCTACTTGGCTCATTAGCTCTAACACTTCGTCTTCTTTTGTGCTGAGCTTGCCTTTAAGGTTTTCAGCTTCATGCTTGATGTTGACCAGCTCCTTAGGATTCTTAATCGTGCCATCATAGAGTTTGTTGTTAAGGCGATTGACCCTCTCTTGCAAGTCTTCTAGTTCCCATTCAGCGTTCTTCTGTTTCTTTTTTGCCTCTACTAGTTGTTGTTTTTGTCTGGTGAGTTCAGATTCGGCGGTGACTAAAGCTCTGACTTCATTTAGCTGACGGATGACCTCGGCTACAATTTGTTGGTTCTTTTGCAGTTCGATATCAATTTGCTGCAACTTATAAAGTTGCCCTGGCAAGCTCATGATGGAGCTTATTGTAGAAGCGGTCGGCAGCCCTTGTCAAAGGCTTCTTGGGTAATCAAGAACAACGATCTGTGGACCAGTAGGCAGAGAGGATGGGGTAACTGAAAATTTTAGTTTTGCTTCTGGCTCGCGGATTCCCATTTTTCGGAGGAATTTATCCACGGGCTTGAGATTCATAATCAGTGCATCAGTTTTATAATGCATGGGAATGACGATATGGGGGTTTAGCTGCCCCACAGTTTCTATGGCTATATCGATAGGTATGGTAGATATTTCTCCCACAGGCAAAAATAGAATATCGATAACCCCTAACTCCTCTACCAATTTTGGGGTCAGCTGATGTCCCAAGTCGCCGAGGTGACATAAAGTTATGCCATCCATCTCTATAAGATAAACGGTATTTTTGCCTTTAATTTTCCCGTTTTCATTGTCGTGAAAGGTGGCAATTCCGGTGATGAACGTGCCGCCTATTTCATATTCCCCCGGACCTTTTATTTGTTTCGGGTTATTGGTGACGCCTTCAGTGTAGCTATGGCCAGGATGGGGGTGGCTTAAGGTCACTATATCTGCTCTAGGTTGGCCCAAGCAGTATCCCAGATTTGGGGAATACGGATCAGTAATGACGGTTTTTCCTTTCCCTTTAATGATAAAACAAGAATGTCCTAGCCAGCTAATTTCCATTAAGCCACCAGCGACGACAGGTGTTTTATCCTCTTAAGCGAGTTAGGGTGACTGGTGAAAAGCTCCATCATCTTGTCAGTAGTTCCCAGTCGGATACTTTTCCCCCGTAACTCCATCAGCTCATTACTATCAATGGTGCCATCCATATTGCGGTCAATCTGAGCTAGCTCCCTGATCTCATACCAGGCACGAGTGGGGTCGTTGACGAAGAAGGCTTTGACTCCCTCTACCCTTTTCAATTCCTCTTTTCCCTTAAAGCGGGCATTGCCATAGACTAGTTTATACAGGGCTGAAGCCAGATGATGTGGTTCATTGCCTAATTCAACGCTTCCCTGGTCGGCATAGTATTCCCTGATGCGTGAGCCATAGAGAACCAGCAAGTTGGTGATAAAGTAAAGAATAAAAGCACCGAGACCAATAAGGGCAGCATAGCCACCGCCTTGCCTTTGACCGCCAAAAGCCCCTCTAAACATCATACCCCAGGCAATCCAGTACATAACGAGTGGTATAGCAGATAGCAGGGTCATAAACACCATGTCCCTGTGTTTGACATGTGATAGCTCATGCCCCAGGACAGCCTTGAGCTCATCCTTATTCAACAGGTTCAGGATACCCTGGGTAACACAGACTCGCCCATCTCGTTGGGTCTTTCCAAAGGCAAAGGCATTTGGAATTGCTAGCTGTGAGATGCCCACCTTGGGCTTAGGAAGATGAGCCCTCTCGGCAAGCCCAGCCACCATTCTATGCAGCTCTGGAGCTTCTTTCTCGGAAACCCACTTTACCTTCATTGTCCTGCTTACTATGGCCGGACCGATAAGATACTGGATGCCGAGGAAGACGAAAGCCAGGATAAGATAGGTTAAGGCGCTGCCCGCTCCCATCCATGTTCCGACTCCGGTAATCACGCCATAGAGGATGGCAAAGAGCAAGGCAACCAGCAAGAACATCCTCGTATTAAGCCCCATAAGTCCCCTCCCCGTAGTGCATTGGCAGCTCAGTAAAATGCATCAAGATGAATGATATAGCAAAAGATAACCTAAGGCAAACAGCATAGGTTGGAGGGTTGACATGAAGGTGTAAAGTGGTTAACCTTAGTAATTAATAGGTTAACAAAATGAAGGCGGATATATTAAAGACTCTACGAGAGAGTGGAGATTATGTTTCTGGCCAGGTGCTAAGCAAAGAGCTTGGCATCTCGAGGGTTTCCGTCTGGAAGCGTATTCGTAGTTTAAAACAGGATGGCTATGTAATAGAGGCCTCGGCTAGAGGCTATCGCTTAGTTTCCTCTCCGGATTTATTGCTCCCTTATGAATTTCCTGGCTGGGAAGAGAAAATTCATCACTTCCAGGAAATTGGCTCGACAATGGATGTGGCCAGAGAACTAGCTAGAAAGGGGGCGAAGGAAGGGACAATAGTGATTGCTGAGTCTCAAACTCGTGGCAGAGGAAGGTTAGGTCGGGAATGGCTCTCTCCCAAAGGTGGAATTTATTTCACTCTTGTTTTAAGACCAAAAATAAGCCCGGCATATGCTCCGCGGATAAACCTGATGGCCTCGGTGGCAGTAGCCAAAGCTATTAGAAAGGCCTTTGATTTGAAAGCCGAATTGAAGTGGCCCAATGATGTTTTGATTGAGGGAAGGAAGGTATGCGGCATATTGGCTGAGATGGAGGCAGAGATGGATAAGGTGAACTTCATCAATCTTGGAATAGGCATAAATGCCAATACTTCCACTTCACAGTATGAAAAAATGGCCACTTCGCTAAAAGACGAATTGAGGAAGGAGATCTCTAGGAAGCAACTTTTAAATTCTCTGTTAAAAGAAATAGCTAAGCAACAAGCTTTACTAAGCGAGAACAAGTTGCTTGAGGAGTGGAAAAAGCTCTCTACTACATTGAATAAGCTGGTAAAGATAGTGGCGCCAGGTGAGGAAATAACAGGACGAGCGATAGATATAGATACTAATGGAGCGCTGGTAATAAAAGGCAAAGATGGCTCTTTGAGGAGCGTTATCGCTGGAGATTGTATCCACCTCGTGAAAGAAGCACTAAATACTAATATCTAAATCCTAAAGAATTAGGAATTTGGATTTTGAATTTGTTTAGAGCTTAGAAATTAGAGTTTAGAATTTAGGTTATATGTTGCATACCTGTCTTTCCGTTTAGTAGCATGCCTCAGTTACTTATCATTAGTGCTTATTTTCTAGCCATAATTGGCATAGGGGTGTGGAGTAGAAGGAGGGCAGGAAGCCAAGACGGATTCTTTGTTGCCCATCGCAGGGGAACTACGCTTCTTATCACCGGATCCCTTCTAGCTACTGCTGTTGGGGGTTCGGTAACTGTGGGGATGGCTGGCTTGGGATTTGGGCAGGGCTTGACCGGTGCTTGGTGGCTGCTTGTTGGTGCTATTGGTCTGTTAATTTTAGGGTGCTTCTTTGCTAAGAAGGCAAGAATTGCTGCCCTCTACACCCTTCCAGAGCTGGTGGAAAGGCAGTATAACCGCCGTGTAGGTTTGGCGGCCTCCATTCTTATCGTTATCGCCTGGACAGGTGTGGTCGCAGGGCAAATTGTGGCTGCTGGCAAAGTTTTATCTATTCTGGGAATAGCCTCTGTTACCTCTTGGATGATTATTTTTACCGTAGTCTTTGTAAGCTATGCCATTTTAGGAGGTCAATACTCTATTATCCGCACCGACGTTTTCCAGGCGGCAATACTTTTTGCTGGAATTTTTGTCGCTTTAGCTTTGGTCTTTTCTCAGGTGGGGGGATTGGGTGGATTGAGAGCTTCTCTACCTCCAGCTTACTTTTCTTTTCCACTAAGCCCCGAATTCGATGGGAAGATGCTTGTGTCCCTTTTAATTCTTGTGGGCGCAACTTTTGTAGTTGGTCCAGATATATATACTCGACTTTTCTGTGCCAAAGAAGAAAAAACGGCTCAACTATCGGCTTTTTGGTCTGCCTTTCTTTTTCTCCCCTTAGCTTTTGCCATTACTTTAATAGGAATGGGTGCCAAGGTTCTATATCCTGAGATTTCTGCCGAGCAAGCCTTTCCGCAAGTAATAAGTGGGATTCTCTCTCCCGGTTTAAGTGGGTTGATTCTCGCTGCCTTGGTCGCGGCGCTCATGTCCTCAGCGGATACTTGTCTCCTTAGCCAAAGCGTTATCCTGACCAAGGATATATTTAAGCGATTTCGCCCTTCATTTGATGAAGGAAAGACTGTTTTGCTAACCCGCTTAAGTGTACTGGTATTGGGTCTTGTAGCATTGGGTTTAGCTATAGCCTTGAAAGGAGTGATTTCATCCCTTCTCTTTGCTTACACTATCTTTACCTGTGGCTTAGTTGTTCCCGTAATTGCTGGATTTTACAAAGAAAAGCTGAAAGTGACTTCGCAAGGAGCTTTGGCAGCTCTTATAGGCGGTGGCGTAATAGGGCTGGCAGGGAAAATTCCCGGTCTTGATATCCCTCTCAAGGAAGACCTGGGCCTTATAGGGTTTGCTATAAGTGCCCTTCTCCTTTTTGGGGTAAGCTTCCTTAGTCTTAAGGGGCTGTCATTGCGAGGCACGAAGTGCCAAAGCAATCCTAAAGGGCGGTAAGGAGATTGTTTCATTTCATTCGCAATGACATTCTTAGCAGCCTCAAATCCGTGCTATAATGAAAAAGGTGCACGTTGCTATCATTGGTTTGGGACTCATTGGTGGCTCTATCGGGCTTGCCTTGAAGGAAGTGGGTGAGCTAGGGTGGGAGGTTGTTGGTTATGTTCGCCGTGCCGAAGCTGCTTCAATTGCGTTGAGTTTAGGAGCGGTTGATAGAGCGGAAACTAACCTTAGGAAGGCGGTAAAGGGAGCCGACCTGGTTATCATTGCTACTCCAGTTCTAACTATAAAACAGATTCTATCTCAAATAGCTAGCTGTCTCCCTCATGGTTGCATAGTTACTGATACAGCAAGCACAAAAGTCGAGGTTATGAGGTGGGCAGAGGAAATATTGCCACCAACAGTAGATTTCGTTGGCGGGCATCCTATGGCGGGGAAAGAAGCCTATGGTATTCAGGCTGCCGAGGCTAAATTATTTCAAGGGTCTGCTTATTGCCTTACCCCAGCAAAGAAAGCTTCATCACAGGCGATAGATAGAGTGGCAAATTTAGTGAAGAAATTGGGGGCTAGTCCCCTTTTTATTGACGCTGAGGAGCATGACAACTTGGTGGCTGGCATCAGTCATTTACCTATGTTGCTCTCAGCAGCCTTGGTATCAGCGACTACTAAGGATTCCTCTTGGGACAAAATGTCTCGACTAGCTGCCTCTGGCTATCGTGATCTCACTCGACTGGCTTCGGGAAATCCCGAGGTGAATGCTCATATTTGCCTTACTAATAGGCAAGCCGTAATCCATTGGATTGATGAATTCAGCAAGGAGTTGGATAGGTATCGCCAGCTAGTGGGTGTGAGGGATGAACACTTGGAGGAGGCTCTAGCTGAGGCTAATAAAGCAAGGCAAAAATGGCTAGACAAAACATAGCTAAGACAGTTAAACCCTGTCCGCGCTTAAAGGGAGAAATTACCCTGCCGGGAGACAAATCTATCTCCCATCGAGCAGCCATTCTCAATAGCCTGGCTTGGGGCAAAGCTGAGATTAGTAATTTTGCTCCAGGCAAAGATTGTCTCGCCACTATTAGCTGTTTAAGGGCTCTAGGAGTGGAAATCCGTAGAGGGGGGCCTCAGAATTGTCCCACTTTGCTAGTTTCCGGAACTGGAAAAGATGGTTTGAAGGAACCTGCCAATGTACTCAATGCTGAAAACAGTGGCACTACTATGCGCCTCCTTAGTGGTCTCCTTTGCAGCCAGCCCTTTCTATCTATCATTACCGGCGATGTCTCCCTTCGTAGGCGTCCCATGGGGAGGCTGATCGAGCCACTGCGCCGCATGGGCGCTGAAATTTTCGGGAGGGGGAGGGATTCCTTCGCCCCCCTGGTTATCAAGGGAAGAGAATTGCACGGCATAGAATTCTCCTTGCCCATTCCTAGTGCTCAGATTAAATCGGCAATTCTATTAGCTGGCCTTTTTGCTCAGGGCAAGACTATCTTGCATCAGCCAATCCCCTCACGGGATCATACTGAGAGGTTGCTCAAGCAAATGGGGGCTAAATTAAAAAGCGATGGCAATTTTATTTCTTTGAGCCCTTTACTCAACCCTTTAGCTCCTATTAGCTTTCGCATACCTGGTGACATCAGCTCAGCGGCTTATTTCTTAGTTGCCGGGGCCATTCATCCCAATGCTAGGATAGTGATAAAGGATTGTGGTATTAACCCTACCCGAACAGGGATCATTGATATTCTTCTTGCTATGGGGGCTAAGCTCAGGGTAGAAAACAAGCGAGGGGAAGCTGGCGAGCCATTGGCTGATATTATAGTGGAATCTAGTGAGCTAAAAGGGGTTGAGATTGGTGGGGATATTATCCCTCGCCTCATAGACGAGATTCCTGTTTTGGCGGTAGCTGGCTGTGTAGCTAGAGGTAAAACTGTCATCAGGGGTGCTGGTGAATTGCGAGTGAAGGAGTCGGATAGGATTGCTACCGTATCAAGGGAACTTTCCCGTTTGGGGGCTAAAATTGAGCCATTGCCTGATGGTATGGTTATCTATGGAGGGAAGCCTCTCTTAGGAGCAGAGGTTGATAGTCACCTAGACCATCGGTTGGCGATGAGCTTGGCTATAGCTGGTTTGATAGCTAAGGAGGGAACAACTATTAACCATGCCCAAGTGGTGCAGGTCTCCTATCCTGCCTTCTGGCAGGATTTGCAGAATCTTGCTGATTAAGGTTAGCTGGGAATGAAATGAAGCAATCTCATAGTCTTAGATCCTTCGCTTCACTCAGGACTGCGCCTTTGCTCATTGTCCTTACTGGACCCTCGGGAGTAGGCAAGGATGCTGTGCTTACCAGAATGAGGAAGCTGAGGCATCCTTTCCACTATGTTGTTACTGCCACAACACGCCCCCAGCGTGAAGGGGAGAAAAACGGAGTAGATTATTACTTTTTATCGCAGGAAGAGTTTCAGCAAATGGTAGATAAAGGTCAACTTTTAGAATGGGCTAAGGTTTATGGCAATTACTATGGTGTGCCCAGGGATGAGATAAGCAAAGCTTTATCTAAGGGGGCAGACGTGATAGTTAAGGTGGATGTCCAGGGAGCGGCCACTATCAAGAAAATCCTGCCTCAAGCGGTATTTATTTTTCTCACGCCCCCTTCTATGGAGGAATTGGAACTACGGCTGAAGCAACGCCGCAGTGAATCTTCAATAGATTTAGCTTTAAGGTTGGAGAGGGCTAAAGAAGAGATAAAAAGCTTGCCGCTCTTCGATTATGTCATAACAAGCTACCAAGATAGGCTTGATGACATTATCTCTCAGATTGATGCCATCGTCACCGCGGAAAAATGCCGAGTGAAGCCGAGAATTGTGGAGCTATGATTTTATAGCTTGCCCTGCTGGGAGGTATACTTTAATCTTTTAACCAGAGCCGCGATTATCAAGCCTATGAATACATGAAGCTTCAATGGATAAAGCGATAAGACGACTGAGACAGCCAACCCTATTACAAAAGCTACAATTGGTGGTATATCTCCATCCTCCCTTCACTTATTTCTTCCTGCTACTAAATAGAAAACAGGGAAGGCCTAGAGCGCAGGAAAAACTCATACCTTGCCGAACAACAGGAACTTATTAGGAGCTGGCATATTACCTCCTTTCTTTTAGCCTTTTGCACCTCGTAACTTATTTAAGGCGCACCTCGTCGCCTAAGATCGGCTGTGTGAAGCTCAGGAGCACACCTGGTAAAATGATAAAATGCGGGGGCGGGTCAAGAAGTTGTACTCGTTCAAAGGAAGGGAAGTCTTCTCACCAATAGCTAGGGGCGAGGAAAATGGTATCATTTGATGTATGTTGAAAAAATATTGGTGTGTGGTGAAGATAAATGCTAGTAAAAAACGCTGATGTGCTAGTTCAGAATGCTCGAACTCCGAAACTCAGTAAGGCTAGAGGAATCTTGGTTGAGTTAGTAGACAGTGCCATCAGAGCGGGGGATCCTTCTTCTAGTATACGAAAGTGGGTGAAAGTTGAAGCCGATAAGCTTAAGGTTGGGAATTATGAGGTTGATCTTAGCAGGGTTGATAGGATCGTGGCAGTCGGCGGCGGGAAAGCTAGTGCCGCGATGGCGATAACACTTGAGCAAATCTTGGGAGACCGACTCGCGGAAGGCACAGTAAACATCCCTGAGGGCACGGTAGCAAGGAAAGCAAGGCACAAAATCAAGTTCGTGGAGGCAGGGCATCCCATTCCCAGTGAATCTGGTATGGAAGGCACCAAGCAGATACTGGATCTTGTTAGCGGACTCGGTTCACGAGACCTCGTGATATGTCTCATAAGCGGCGGCGGCTCGGCGCTTATGCCTTTCCCTGCGGAGGGCATAGAGCTTAGCGAGTTGCAAGAGGTTACACAGCTTTTGCTAAAAAGTGGTGCTGCCATCCAAGAGGTTAATGCGGTCAGAAAACACCTGTCTGCTGTGAAGGGGGGCCAACTGGCTAGGGCAGCTTATCCGGCAAGGATCGTTACTTTGATTATCTCTGATGTAGTTGGGGATAGATTAGATACGATCGCCAGTGGGCCGACTTATTGGGATTTAACCACCTACCGGGATGCTTTTTCCGTGCTTGAAAAATATAGACTCACGGAAAAGGTATCGCCAAGCATTATTGCCCGCTTGAGAAACGGAGTAAGAGGTACGATACCTGAAACACCCAAGCTGGGGGAGGAATGTTTCCGAAACGCCTACTACAAGATCATAGCAAGCAATGCAGATGCCCTCGAAATGGCTGTGGAAGTTGGAAGGGCCCACGATCTCAACGTCCATATTCTAACAGCCACGATGCAAGGTGAGGCGCGCCAGGTCGGCGGCCACTTAGCCCGTGTAGCGAAAGAAGTATGCCAGGCAGGAAAGCCAATCCCAGTGCCGGGGCTTTTGCTTTCAGGGGGCGAGACCACGGTAAGTGTGAGGGGCCAAGGTGTGGGAGGTCGAAATCAAGAGCTCGTGCTCAGTGCAGTGGCAGGTTTAGCTGGTTTGGAGGGCGCGGCTATGGTATCCTTCGGCACGGATGGGATAGATGGTCCCACAGATGCTGCTGGAGCGCTAGCGGATGGATTCACACTCCAGAAGGCGAGCGAACTTGGCTTAGATCCTTCCTCCTACCTCGAGAACAACGACTCTTACCATTTCTTTAAGGAGCTTGAGGGTCTAGTGCTAACCGGGCCCAGCGGGACCAATATAATGGATATCACAGCCTTAATTGTTTTCTAAGGAGCTGACTTCAAGCCACTCGGCTCTGTATCATTTTTATGATTGCCCTATCCGTCTGAATCATAGAGTGTGAAACAATGCCTATATTCTTTATAGTGTCTTCCGCTTTTTCATCCACAATTCCATTCGGAGGTATCTTTATTCCATTTACGCTCATTAAGGCACTTTCCATAGCAACGCCTGCTGCTGTCAGGGCTTTTAATGTGCAACTATATTTAGCCCCATCGCATATGACGCCTGTTATATTTGATGCTGCAGCATTAATGGCATTGTTTATTTCCCCCTCTTTGCCTCCCAGGAGATATGTGAGCCCTGCCGCTGCTCCAATAGCTGATTTATTGAAACAACCGCATAGCGCAGACAAATCACCTGTATAGTTGGATATGATCTTGGTGACAATGTGTGACAGCAGTATAGACTTTAGGAGTCTATCTTCATCGATATTTAGCCATTCAGCGGTAACAATGATGGGAACTGTAGCGGTGATACCCATATTTCCTGACCCTGATGTGCTCATTGCTGGTTTTGGAGCACCTCCCATTCTTGCCTCAACTCCAGAGGCAACCTCCAGTTTAATATTTGTCATTAAGTCATTTGACAACATGCCATTTTGAATCAAACTCTCTAGAGCTTTTACAATTCCTATACCATATTGTTTGCCTCTTCCCTCTTTTGTCAGCTGTTTATTTATAATTATTGTCTTCCCAAGTTCTTCTTTCTCCTTAGCATCTATAGCTTCGATAATTTTAATAATCTCTGCTATATTTTCTGGCAAATTTTCTTCCTCATTCTCGGCTTTCTGCTCAATACTTTGTTCGTATATTTTCCTATCGTTTATTTGTATTAACACTATATTGTCATGAGTTCCACATATTCTTGTCTTTGCTATTGTTTCTGTTTCATCTTTAAGGTAAATAAGTTCGGCCGAGATGTCGATAGCTGTTATTTTTTCACCAATGTCTGCCTCTCCAATTTCTATTTTGCCCACCAAGCTATTTGCCCTTTCCAGTATGGGAGCATTTATTTGGTCGAAAATATTTAAATATTGCTGCTTCTTTAGGGTGGCATTTTTGTTAAGATTTGTGAATATGCCTAGAGCTGCTGCGAGTTTAATCCCTCTTTGCCCATTAGTTTTAGGTATAGCAACACCACAGGTATTTTTAAAGACATTTCTATCCACCTTTATCATCATTTTTTCCACTTTCTCAGTATCGGGTAAAGGTACACTCTCATTTATGCCCAAGCCTAAATGCACCGGGTAGTTGCCAAATAAGGCGTTATATGCTGTTGATGTAGCCAATCCTATTGCTGCTACCTCAGTGCACCCCATTGCGGGCTTTACATTGCGTTGCAGGAATTTCAGTATGTCTATTTCAATTTCTCCTCAGAGAAATTAATTTTGGATTGCATTTATATGTAGGTAAGGCTGTAGCACCTCGGGCACTAATACTGTGCCATCGGGTTGCTGATAATTTTCCAGCACAGCGATAAGGACCCGCGGTAAAGCTAAACCTGAGCCATTAAGTGTGTGGATAAAGCAAGGTCTACTTCCAGGTTCGGGACGGTAGCGGATATTAGTTCGCCTGGCCTGAAAGTCACTGCAGTTGCTACAGGAGCTGACCTCAAGCCATTCGCCAGAGCCCGGAGCCCACATTTCAATATCGTATGTTTTACAGGCAGCAAAACCAAGGTCGCCAGTGCATAGTTGCGCCACGCGATAGGGTATAGCTAACTTGCGGCACACATCCTCAGCATCAGCTACTAACTTCTCCAGTTCCTCATCAGATTTTTCCGGCTCAGTGAGCTTATAAAGCTCCACCTTATCAAACTGATGCCCTCTCTTGATACCCCGGGTGTCTTTACCTGCAGCCATTTTCTCCCGACGAAAGCAAGCGGTGTAGGCAACGTAATGAAGGGGCAAGTCCTTGGCATCTAATATCTCATCACGATGCAAATTGGTTAAAGGCACTTCTGCTGTGGGTATAAACCAAAAATCATCCTCATCATCGTGGTATAGGTTATCGCTAAATTTGGGCAAGTTTCCCGAACCTACCATGCATTCCCGCTTGACCATAAAAGGAGGATAGATTTCTTTGTAGCTGTGCTCGGTTACATGCAAATCAAGCATAAAAGAGATTAACGCTCGCTGAAGATGTGCTCCCAATCCTTTGAGCACATAGAATCGAGTCCCAGAGAGCTTTACACCCCTTTGAAAATCTATTATGCCCAGTTTCTCACCTAACTCCCAATGAGGCAGCGGCTTAAAGGAGAACTCTCTTGGCTCACCCCAGCTACGCACCACAATATTGTTGCTCTCATTCTTTCCCAAAGGCACACTGGGATGAGGAATGTTTGGCAGTTCTAGCAATAAGGATTCAAGGTTGGCTTTAACCTGGCTAGTTTCCTGCTGTAAAGCAGATATTTGCTCTCCTAGCTTACGCATCTCGGCAATAAGCTGAGGTGGTTTCTCCTTTGTTGTGCCTAGCTGTTTGCTTACCTGGTTATGTTGACTTCGGAGTAGCTCTACCTGACGAAGCAAGTGACGGTGGTGCTCATCAGTTTCAAGAATGTTCTCCAGGGCGAAAGTGTCACCTCTTTTCTCCAGTGCCTGGCGAACAACCCCCGGACTTTCACGGATAAGTTTAATATCAAGCATTTGTTCTTCCCTCCACTTAGTTTGGAGTCAAGGCTCCGTTTTTGTCTTCAATTGAGGGAAAAGTATAACCTCACGAATAGAGCTTTGTCCAGTCAGTAGCATTACCAAGCGGTCGATGCCTATTCCCAAACCTCCAGTGGGTGGCATCCCATACTCTAAAGCTTGAAGAAAATCCTCATCGGCAATTTCAACCTCCTCATTTCCAACCTGCTCTTTTAGCTGTTGTCGAAACCTCTCCCTCTGTTCCAGAGGGTCGTTGAGTTCAGTGAAGGCATTGGCAACCTCTATCCCGTTAATGAATGCCTCAAACCTTTCCACCAAACGGTCATCGCCCCGCTTGCGCTTGGCCAAAGGCGACATTTCCACTGGGTAATCGAGAAGGAAGGTCGGCTCAATGAGATTCGACTCAACAAAGGTGGCAATTAGCTCATCTACAAGTTTTCCTCTTCCCTTGCCCGGATCAGCTTCCATTCCCATCTCTATCATTCGTGACCGCAAGGAAGCAGCATCGGGATAATCTTCAAAGTCAATGCCACAATGCTTTTTAATAGCCTCACGTAAATAAAGCCTTTGCCAGGGAGGAGTAAGGTCAATGGTTTTCCCTTGACAGGTAATCTTGGTATCGCCCAGAACTTTATGAGCAATGTAAGAGATTGCCTCCTCAACCAAATTCATTATGTCATTATAATCAGCATAGGCCTGGTAACATTCAAGCAAGGTGAATTCAGGATTATGTTTAACGGAAATGCCTTCGTTGCGAAAGGCACGCCCCATCTCATAAACCTTATCAAAACCGCCTACTATTAGCCTCTTGAGGTGAAGCTCTAGAGCGATACGCAGGTAAAGGTCTTCATCGAGTGCGTGGTGATGGGTGATGAAGGGACGTGCTAATGCTCCGCCCGCTTGTGGCTGGAGCACAGGGGTCTCCGCTTCTATAAAGCCTTGGCTATTGAGAAAATTTCTAACCTCAGTGATAATCCGGCTACGTAGGGTAAAAATGGTTCTGGCATCTTCGTTGGAAATAAGGTCAAGATACCTCTGTCGGTACCTCTTTTCTACATCAGCCAGTCCATGCCATTTCTCCGGCAGTGGACGAAGGGACTTACATAACATAGTGTAATTAGATACTTCAAGCGTGATCTCCCCTGTTTTTGTTCGGAAAAGCTTGCCTTCCACCCCTATAATGTCGCCAATGTCAACCTCCTTAAGAAATTCATACTTCTCCTGCCCCAGAGAATTGTAGCGAAAGCAGAGCTGTATCTTCCCTGAGCCATCACGAATATCAAAAAAGGTCATCTTGCCCATGGAGCGCCTAGCCATAACACGGCCGGCAAGGGATATAGTCTGGAAGCCTTTTTTTTGCTGTTTGAAGAGAGTTATTGCTTGTTGAATGGTGTGACTGGGGTGGTAGGAATGGGGATAAGGGTTTACCCCTCGAGCCCGAATCCTGCTCAAGCTATCCAACCTCTGCTGAGTTATACGCTCTAACCTTGAGGTCATAGCTTAAACTCCTAAAATCTCCTTAGCTTCTTTAGCCAGATGCGCGGGCACCATTATCTTTACTTCGCCTAAGCCATCAATAGTAAGTCCATAGACTAAGCTGGCGCTCTCATAGCTTAAGAGGGTTGGAATGCCTTCGCTCTCCAGCCGCCCCTTAATTATCTGCGCTTCCATTTGCCTGGCAGTGCAAATAGCAACCAGTTGTTCCTGTGTGGACATAAGCCTTAGGATTGATATTGTAGCAGAAACCTATGCCATCTCCAATATCGGCGTTTACCTCGAAAGGTAGCTCTTGACCCTTAAGGGCGCACGATATAAAATCTGCTTTACTGCCTGAGAGGCTCTGCCATTAAGTTAAAATCTAAAGGAGGAAGGTGATTTGTATGCATTGGGAAGACATCTGCTACTGGAATTAAAGGATTGCAATATGGAGGTGCTAGATGACTTAGATTTTCTCAAAGATTGTCTTAATGAAGCTGCTGTTCAATGTGGTGCCATTGTCGTCGGCGAAACTTTCTACCATTTTTCTCCTCATGGGGTAAGTGGGGTGGTCAACATCGCTGAATCGCATATCTCTATTCATACCTGGCCTGAGTATAGATACGCTGCTGTCGATGTTTTCACCTGTGGAGACAAAGCAGAACCTGAAGAAGCTGCTAAGCTAATAGTAGAAAAGCTGGAAGCCCAAAATCACTCCTTAATAGAGTTGCGAAGAGGCATCGTAGTGGATAGCCAGGTTAGTTGGGCCACAAAATGAAAGATAAAGACCCTGATAAACATAAATGGTTTCATGACTATGTCAACCCTGACCTTACTATGTTGCATAGCGTTAAGGAGGTGATATATTCAGGGCAAGGCAAGTTTCAATCGATAGACATTATTAACACTGGAAGCTTCGGTATTTGTCTTATCCTTGATGGTAAAATTCAATCCAGCGAGAAGGATGAGTTTATCTACCACGAAGCTTTAGTACATCCAGCTATGCTTGCTCACCCAAAGCCAGAGAAGGTGTTTATCGCTGGGGGTGGTGAAGGTTGTACCCTTCGCGAAGTTTTGGCACATAAAACAGTGAAAAAGGTGGTTATGGTGGATATTGACGAGGAGGTAATAAACATTTGTCGTCGCTTCCTGCCTTCCTTCCATCAAAATTCCTTTGATGATATTCGAGCAGAGCTTCACTTCACTGATGCCAGGAAATACCTGGAGGGAAGCGAGGATAAATTTGATGTCATCATCATTGACCTAGCTGACCCCTTGGCTAAAGGACCAGCTCGCTTACTATATACCCAAGAGTTCTACCAAATAGTTAAACAAGGGCTTGAGCCTGATGGTATCATGTCTGTGCAAGCTGAATCTGCCGGCTGGACTGAGTTACAAAATTTCACCGCTATTGCCAACACCTTAAAAACTGTCTTTCCTGTAGTTCGTCCCTATCTAGCTTACATACCTTCCTTTAATGATGAATGGGGATTTATTTCTGCCTCGGAAAACCTCGACCCGGCCAAATTAGCGCCTGAGGAAATTGATGCCCGAATCTCGACAAGAATATCAAAAGAACTAAAATCCTACGATGGGCTTACCCACCAAGCTATGTTTATCCTCCCCAAGCATATTCGCCGGGAGTTAGCGGCAACCAAAAAAATCATCACTGACAAAGAGCCTATCTTCACCTATTAAGATAACCTTCCCGATTTTGAAGCTCTCTCTCCTAATGTTATAATGCCTACGAACCCTCATGGATATTCTAGCCACGCTTAATCCTGTTCAGAGAGAAGCCGTAGAAGCAACAAAGGGGCCTGTGCTTATTCTAGCTGGGCCCGGAAGCGGCAAGACCAGGGTGATCACCCATCGAGTTGCCTACTTGGTCAGGGGCTGTGGCATTAACCCCCACCATATTATGGCAGTTACCTTCACCAATAAAGCTGCCCGAGAAATGAAAGAGAGGTTGGAGCAACTCCTGGGATGGGAGATTGAGGCCTTAACCTTGGGCACTTTCCACGCTATTTGTGCTCGAATTCTCCGCCGTGAGGGCAAAGCCACAGGGCTTAACGCAGGATTTGTCATTTATGATGATGAAGATCAGTTGAATTTGATAAAACAGAGCCTTCGCGAAGTAAATCTTGATCCCAAGCAATATGCTCCTCGTGCTTTGCAATCAGCTATTAGTGCTGCCAAAAGCCGACTTATTAGCCCCAAGGGCTATGCGCAGCAGATTCAGAGTTATTTTGAGGAGATAGTGCAACGAGTTTATCAGCACTATCAACAGTTGCTCAATCAAAGTGGGGCAGTGGATTTTGACGACTTGCTAATGAAGACGGTGGAGTTATTCCGCAACCACCTGCAGATCCTTAACAGATACCAATCGCGCTATCTCCATATTCTAGTTGATGAATTCCAGGATACCAACATTGCTCAGTATATGCTCATAAAGCAGCTAACAGGAAAGCACCATAATATCTGTGTCGTTGGTGACCCCGATCAATCCATTTATTCTTGGAGGTTTGCCGATTTGCGCAATATTTTGAGCTTTGAGAAGGATTATCCCGAAGCTAAAGTAGTGTTTTTGGAGCAAAATTACCGTTCTACCAAGACCATTTTAGAAGTGGCCTCAGATGTCATCTCGGCAAACGTGCAGCGCAAGCCCAAAAACTTATGGACAGAAAATGAAGTTGGCTCTCCGGTAGCTATTATAGAAAGTTATAGCGAGGAAGAAGAAGCTCAATCAGTGGTTAACGAGATAGAGAAGCTGATCAGTCAGGAACAAATATCCCTCAAAGATTGCGCCGTGATGTATCGTGTCAATGCTCAGTCACGAGTTTTGGAGGAAACATTTATGAGGTATGGGATGCCTTATAAGCTTGTCGGCGGCACTCGCTTTTATCGCCGGCAGGAGATCAAGGATATTATTGCTTACCTTAGGGTTATTCATAATCCGCATGACAATGTCAGCCTGGCCCGGATAATAAATGTTCCTGGGAGGGGCATTGGGCAGGGCACCCTCAACAAGCTTCGAGCTTGGGCAAGGCCTCATGATACTTCTCTCTACGATTCCTTAAAGCAGGTTGTAGAAGAGAAAACACTCTCTTCACGCATCACTCAAGCTTTAACTGGTTTTGTTGCTCTTATTGATGAACTAATGGTTAAAAGTCACGAGCTAAATCTTGCCGAGCTATTAGACGAGATATTGGAGCATATAGAATATAGGGAATATCTCTTGGAGAAGGAGGATGGGGAGGAGAGGTGGGAGAACATAATGGAGCTAAGAAGTGTGGCCAAAGAATATAGTGGACTTAATCCTGAAGAGGCTTTAGCCACTTTTTTGGAGAAAGTTAGCCTGGTAGCAGACATAGACGAATTAGATGAAAAAGCTGATGCTGTAACTCTAATTACCTTACACCAAGCCAAAGGTTTAGAGTTTCCCGTGGTTTTTATCGTTGGCATGGAGGAAGGAATTCTCCCCCATAGGAGGTCTTTTGATGACCCTGAGGAGATGGAAGAGGAGCGCCGCCTCTGCTATGTTGGCATGACCCGAGCTGAGAAGCGTCTCTACCTTTTGCGTAGTTACCGGCGTAGCTTATTTGGCGGCTCAGTAAACCCAGCCTCGCGTTTTCTTCAGGATATTTCACCACATTTAGTAACCACCAAAGGATTATGGGAGGAGGAAGGTCTAAGTCGATTGGTTGGTGCTCCTTCTTCAGTTCCATCCCATCCCGATACTTCGGATTTGAAAGTGGGTGACTGGGTGCACCACAGCAAATTTGGTGATGGCATAGTGATGGATTGTATTCCCGACAGAGGGGATCGAGTGGTAACCGTGGCCTTTAAAGAAGCCGGGGTTAAGAAGCTACTCCTCAGCTTGGCAAAATTAGAGAAAATCGAAAAAGATATCGATTTTCCCTGATAAACTATTGACAAAATACACGAAAACGTGTAAAATAATTTTAAATGTCAATTAAGGTTTTAGCGCCCGAGGTAATTTCTAAGATCGCTGCTGGGGAGGTAATTGAGAGGCCAGCTTCAGTAGTGAAGGAACTGGTAGAAAATTCCCTGGATGCCGGGGCTAGCCAAATTAGTGTAGAAATTCAAGGCGGTGGTATAGACCTAATCAAGGTAACTGATAATGGGGCCGGTATCCCGGCATCAGAAGTAGAGCTTGCTTTCCGTAGGTATGCCACCAGCAAGATTAGCAACACGGCCGATTTGGCAAGCATCTCCAGTCTTGGTTTTCGTGGTGAAGCTTTGCCCAGCATTGCCGCTGTTGCTGAGGTGGAAATTTCCACCAAAGCGTCCTCAGATGCTGTTGGCAGCTATGTATACTTGAGGAAGGGCGACATAGTTCGCCAGGAGAGCCACGCCAGACCCCGAGGTACTACTGTGACCATGCACCGACTATTCCGTTATTTTCCCGCCCGACTCAAGTTTCTCAAATCGGCAAATGCAGAAAATAGCCATATCGCTCGTGTGGTAAGCCATTATGCTTTAGCATTCCCCGGGGTAAGGTTCAGCTTGCTTGTTGATAAACGCCTCAGTTTGCAGACTGCAGGCAATGGCGACCTGCGTGATGTGGTAAATCAAATATATGGTTTAGAGGTAGCCCAAAAGATGCTAGAGGTAGGGGCGAGAGATACATTTTGTAAGGTCAGCGGTTTAGTGAGCCCACCCTCCTTATCTCGCTCCAATCGCGGCTATCTCAGCTTCTTTGTCAATCGGAGGTGGGTGCACACTCCTTTGCTGATGCGGGCAACTGAAGAGGCTTACCATGGCTTGCTTATGGACGGAAAGCACCCTATGGCTATAATCAACATCTCGTTGCCACCTGAGGAAATCGATGTCAATGTTCACCCCACCAAAGCTCAAGTGAAGTTTTGTCGTGAACAGGCTGTTTTTGCTAGCACAGAAGAGGCAGTAAAAGGGGCATTAGCCAAGGCACCGATAGCCAAGTCTGGAGCTATGCCTCTCTCAGCTACTTCATGGCAAGAGATTGCTTCGTTGAGGTCGCAAAGACAGGGAATGATAAAGGAAAAAGAGCCGACCTTTATTGCCCCGTTACCTGCTCCGGGCTTACCTGTTTTACGTGTAATGGGGCAGCTAGCCAATACTTACATCATTGCAGAGGGACCTGAGGGGCTTTATCTCATCGACCAACATGCGGCGCATGAACGTATACTCTATGAGAGAATTTTAGCCCAGTGGTCACGGGCAGAGGTCGAAGTTCAAGGGTTACTCCAGCCAATAACCATAGAACTCAGCCCCAGTGAGGAAGAAACCTTGAAAGCTAACAAAGAGATTTTAGCTCAATTCGGTTTTGCTATTGAGCCTTTTGGTGATAGAAGCTATTTAATACGTGCTCTACCAGTAGTGATAGCCAAGGTGAATGTTATGGAGACAATGGCAAAGCTACTTGATAACCTTGCCGGCAAGGAGAATCCAGCTCCATGGGAAGAGAAAATAGCAGAGTCTCTTGCTTGCCACAGTGCCATCAAGGCAGGGCAGCAGTTAAGCGATGAGGAAATGAGAGAATTAGTAAGACAGCTAGAGCAAGCTAACCAACCTCGCACTTGTCCCCATGGCAGGCCGACTATGATTCATTTGAGCTCACATCAATTAGAAAAGGAGTTTGGCAGAATAAGCTAAGCACTAGCCACCCCTAACCTGTAAGCCAGTAAGAAACCATTGGAGCAACCTTTACAATGAGCTCTGCCTCAAACTATAATTGGCGAGATGTCCTCTCTGAAACAAATCAATGTAATTGCTATCTTGGCCAGGGTATCACGCTTGCTATCTCATCAGGGGCATCGGGGGTACATTGTGGGTGGCTTTATTCGCGATTGGTTCCTGGGTAGACAGACCAACGATATCGATATCGCTGTGGATGGAGATGCGCTGAATATAGCTGAGGAGGTGGCTAAAAGCCTTGGTGGCAAGTTTGTCTTGCTTGATGAGGTAAATAATATAGCCAGGGTAGTGGTGGTTGAGGAGGGGCAGCAATGGCACCTTGATTTTTCTTCATTTTGTGGGGATATCAAATCTGACCTTGCCCGCCGCGATTTCACCATAAACGCTATGGCTGTTGAGCTTGGCCAGCTAGGGGCGGATATGGAGGGCAAGCTAATCGATCCCTTTTCTGGAAAGGAAGATTTAAGCAGTAGAGCAGTGCGGGCGGTAAGCGAGCAAATATTTGAGGCTGATGCCGCCAGGCTATTAAGGGCAGTACGCCTAGCTGCTGAGCTTGGCTTTACTATAGAGATGAAGACGGAAGGCTTAATTCGTCACTATTCTCAGTCCATCACCAAAGTCCCCGGGGAGAGAGTTAGGGAAGAATTGCTGCGATTGCTCAGTTTGCCTCGAGCGGCCCACTATTTGCGTTACTTAGATGATCTTGGCTTGCTTCTGCCCCTAATCCCTGAACTAGCAGAGAGCAAAGGCGTGGAACAGCCAACAGTACATTTCTGGGATGTTTTTGACCATTCTCTCCAGACAGTGGCTACGGTAGAATTCTTGCTCAGGGAAAATGACTGGGAATATGGCAATGAGGATATGTTGACCACTGTCCCGTGGTCAGATGCTATAGCCCAGCACCTATCCCAAGAAGTTTCCAAGGGTAGCACTCGCAAAGCTTTACTTAAATTAGGTGGGCTATTCCATGATATCGCCAAGCCCAGGACGAAGTCCGTTAACAATGCGGGCAGAGCGCATTTCTATGGCCATACTAGGCAGGGTGCCGATATGGCAGCAGCCATTCTGGGCGGGTTGCGATTTAGCAATAAGGAAATAAGTCTGGTAAAAAGCCTTGTCTACCATCACCTCCGCCCAGTTCAAATGAGCCATAGTAAGGAATTACCTACTCCGCGAGCAATCTATCGCTATTTCCGAGATACTGATGCTGCTGGCATTGACATTCTGTTTTTAGCTTTAGCCGATTATCTGGCCAGTCGTGGGCCGCTGGTGAATATGGAGGAATGGAAAGGGCATTGCCAGCTCGTGAACTATATACTGACAGAGCATGAAAAACAGCAAGCGCAGGTCTTGCCAGTTAAATTAGTCAACGGACATGACTTAATAAATATCTTTGGCTTAACTCCCGGACCACTGATTGGTGAGCTTCTAGCTCTGGTAGGTGAAGCCCAAGCCAGTGGTGAGCTAACTACCAGGGAAGAAGCACTGACTTCAGTACGCCAGGAATTAAATAAGCAGCAGTGCGCTGCAAGGCCAGGTAATTGAAAAGGAAAAATATCTACTTGCTTATCTTTATCCTGATACTATTTGGCTTCGCTCTGTGGTCAATAGTGCCCGTAAACACAAAGTTACTTAGTCCAAATGGGCTAATGCTTGGCCTCGACCTTAAGGGTGGCAGCCAGTTGCTTTATAAGGCTGATTTATCTAAGAAAGACCCTTCTATCACTGATGCTGAAGCTATGTCATCAGTGATAGAAAAAATTCAGCGAAGAGTTAACCTATACGGTACTACCGAGCCTACAATTCAGAAGCAGGGGGCTGACCGAATATTGGTTCAACTGCCAGGGGTGGAAGACATAAGTGAGGCGATTAGCCTTATTGGGAAGACAGCTCTGCTCGACTTCAGGGAGCAGAAGCTCGATGAGAATGGCGACCCGATGCTTGATGATAAAGGGAATTGGGTGTTTCAGGACGAACCTGCCAAAGCAGAAGGGAGGGATGGCGAGGAGAGAGAACTCACCGGCGAGTATCTGAAACATGCTCACAGGGACATAGACCCTTATAAAGGTTCGGTAGTCGTTATCGAATGGGATAGCGAAGGAGGATACCTCTTCGAGAAGATAACCGAGCGAAACCTATACAAGCCGCTGGCTATTTTTCTAGACAACGAGATAATCTCAGCCCCCATAGTCCAGAGCATAATCCAAGCTGGGACACGCGGGCAAATTGAGGGCAATTTCACTATGGGCGAAGCTGAAAATCTGGCCATTCAGCTTAACTCTGGTGCTCTGGATGTCCCTTTGACGATTATTGGACAGGAGAATGTAGACCCTACCCTAGGTGCTGATTCGATTCAGAAAAGCAAGCAGGCGGCAATAATCGGAATTATATTGCTCCTCCTATTTATGCTTCTCTACTATCGCTTACCCGGTTTAATAGCCTGTATCAGCCTTGGGATTTATGGCGCCTTCCTTTTAGCCATCTTCAATGCCTTTCCTATAACTCTGACTTTATCCGGTATTGCTGGTGCTATTTTATCTTTAGGTATGGCTGTGGACGCCAATATTCTTATCTTTGAGAGGATGAAGGATGAATTGCGCGGCGGCCGCACTTTAGGCACCGCGGTAGAGGCTGGATTCAATCGTGCCTGGACAGCCATCCGCGATAGCAATATCACTACCTTTATTGCTTGTGCCATCCTTATTTGGCTTGGTACCAGTGGCACATTTCACGCCTCCATGGTTAGCGGCTTTGCCATAACCCTGTTTATCGGTGTGGCTCTATCTATGTTCACCGCTATCGTTATCACTCGAACCTTCCTGCGTCTCCTTGTGGGTAGCCGATTGGTCACCAATCTAGCAGCTTACGGAGTAGTCATCATTCCGAACGGAGTGAAGAATCTAACATGATTGACTTTGTCGGCAAGAAACGGTGGTTTTTCCTTATCTCAGCCATAGTGATGGGTGTAGCCATAATCTCACTGGCTGCTTTTAAATTGCAGCCTGGGATTGACTTCTCCGGTGGTACATCCATGACTATCAATTTTAGTCCCAAAGTGGAGCAGAGCGAGTCACCTCAGTTTCAGAGTCAATTGCGCCAGGAAGTAACAAACTTCGGACATCCTGAAGCAATCATCCAATTTCAAAGGGAGAGCCGCGATTTCTTCGTCCGCATGAAGTTTATATCGCCAGAAGAAGTGAGTGAACTAAGGGATAGTCTAGAGGCGAATTTCCAAAGGGATGTGGAAATTTCTGTTCCCCTTGAGATGTCCCCAACTATTGCTGCTGAAACAGCTCGCAATGCTGGCATCGCCGTGATAATAGCTGCTGTGGCTATGTTGCTTTATATCGCTTGGGCCTTTCGTCGCATGCCCAAGCCATTTCGCTGGGGCACCTGCGCCATAATTGCACTAATTCACAATGTGCTTATAGTGGTAGGCATCTTCTCTATCCTGGGGCAGGTAGCCAATGTAGAGGTTGATGCTATGTTCATCACTGGGCTGCTGGCAGTTGTAGGCTACAGCATTAATAATACCGTGGTTGTTTTTGACCGCATTCGGGAGAATATGTCTAAAGGCATTAGCCTTGATTTTGCTGTGACGGTAAATTCCAGTATCATAGAGACATTGGGGCGTTCTCTGAATACCTCCTTGACTACTCTCTGTGTTATCCTGGCCCTTTTCCTCTTTGGCGGAGCGACGATCCATCACTTCATCTTAGTATTACTTATTGGCTTACTTGCCGGTACTTATAGCTCTCTATTTATTGCTGGCCCGCTTTTGGTAGTCTGGGAGAAAAAGGAGTGGGGCCAATTATTTTCCTGGCTGCCCTTCGTTAAGAAACCTGCATAGTTAGAAACATTAAGCCTAAATTATTGAAAATCAAAATTACAATTCAAAATGCAAAAAGGGTTCATTTTTGATTTTTGCTCTGTCATTTTGCACTTTTATTTTTGAATTTTGGTTTAGTATTCAGATAGGTGGTGTATCTTCTTTATCTTCTCAATATGCTCCTCAAATCCCCCGGGTTTTCTTGCCGATGATTTCCCTAATGGGTCAACTATCTCTGGGCTATCCAGGAGCACATCGAAGGTGGCTCTTACTGAAGAGGCAGCTACCTGAAGGTTATATCCACCTTCCAGG
Organism: Dehalococcoidia bacterium; assembly: GCA_030612025.1. Lineage (GTDB taxonomy): Bacteria > Chloroflexota > Dehalococcoidia > GIF9 > AB-539-J10 > 20-14-all-45-10. Next base: position 91,265 of record JAUWOR010000009.1, read on the forward strand.
GTAAAAACGAGGTGTCCCTGGCATAGTTCGATAGCTAATTTCTTGAGTATTGCCACCATTTGAGCAAATCCAGTAACGCTTACTTGCATCATAGCTATGCTATCAGCCCAGTGAGGATCGAAGCCAGCGGAGACGAGGATAAGCTGTGGTTGGAATCTCTGGGCTACGGGAACTAAAACCTCGTTGAAAGCTCTTAAATATTCCTCATCGCCCCAACCAGCAGTCATAGGAAAATTAACTGTGGTCCCTTCTCCCTTCCCGGCTCCGATTTCATTGATACTCCCCGTGCCAGGGTAAAAAGGATATTCATGGGTAGAGAAGTAAAGGACTTTGGAGTCGGCATAAAAGGTATTCTGCGTCCCATTGCCGTGGTGGACGTCAAAGTCAACAATAAGAACACGGCTGAGGTTGAAGTTAGCCAGGGCATACTTAGCCGCGATAGCCACATTGTTGAAAATGCAGAACCCCATTGCCCGGTTATGAATGGCATGGTGTCCCGGAGGTCTAACTAGAGCAACCACGCTATCCACCTCCCCTTTCATCACTGCTTCTACACCAGTTAGAACCCCACCAGCAGCATACAAAGCTGCTTCATAAGACCTGGGACACATTACAGTATCGGCATCTAGCCAACCACCGCCATCTGCTGCCCTGCTTTTAATCTGAGAGATATATTCTGGGGCGTGTACCATTTCTAGCTCCTCTATTGATGCCGGGCGTGGGGGCAGACAGGTAAGTTTTTCTTTAGTTCCCGTCTCCTCCAAATGCGACATTATGGCTACCAACCTCTGGGAATTCTCCGGATGACTCCCAGTATCATGTTCTAGATAGATTGGGTCATAAACTAAGCCTGCTTTCATATAAGTCACCTCTTACTCAATCATGAGGCCGTTTAATTTTGCCTCAGATTCAAAACTAGATTTGCCCCACGCAGTTTTAATACCCATTCACCCCCCAAATTTCTGTAGTGTGACCCTTTAGGGTCATGCACGAGGCTACCCCGTGTAGTAATCTTCGCTACTACACAGGGCTAAAGCCTCGCGCTACGTTTTTAAACATACTCACATCATAGCAAAGCTATTCAGGCAAAACAATAGAAGGTAATTAGTGTCACCCTGAGCCGAAGCTCTGACTCTGAACAAAGTGAAGAGGAAGGGGCTAGCGAAGGGTCTCGAGACGCCGCCCTGAGCATGACGAAGGGTTCTTTACCGGACCTGCCCTAAGCGGGATTCTTCAGTCGCTTCCTCAGAATGGCAGATGTGTGATGGGATAGCCTCCGTGGCTTTTACCCCGAAATTAGCTCTTCCCCCTCCGCCTGAGCCAGATTACCAGGATGGGAATCCAGACCCAGCAGAAAACGCCAAGCCAGATAAGCCCTGTTGCCAGACCCCTCCCGAAGGTAGTTAAGCCACGCACTGCTGACTTGAAGGCGTCAGAGATACTCCAGGGCTCAGCCAACCCCCTGGTCTCCCTCAGGGTTACCTCAATAAGCGCCATATCTGAGGTGCGCTCCAGGTATTTTATCCGACCTTCAATTCGTTCAATTTCCCCTCGCACATCGGAAAGCGCCTGCTGCACCTTTAGTATTTCCTCCACTGTTTCGGCTTTCTCCAATAATGCCAAATACTGAGCCTCAGTTGCCTCAAGGTTGTGTAACCGAGCTTGTAGGTCAACATACTCTTCGGTCACGTCCCTTGCCTCAGTGCTCTCGTAGGGTATGGTTATCGCCAGTTGATGAAGCCTGCTGAAAGCTTCGTCAAATCTGTCAGCAGGAACTCGGATGCGAATGCTACCTGAAGTCTCTTTTTCCTCTTCATACTTATGGGAGGAAACCACATAGCCACCTAGCTCATCGGCTACTTCAGCAACCTTACCCATGGTCTCGGCTATATCCGCTACCTCCAAAGTTATATGGCCAGTTTTTACGATTTTACGCTCTACGGCTTCCTCGCCAGGCACTGCCGTGCTCGGGTATTCTTTATCCTCATCACGAAATTCTTCAGGAGGTGCTGGTGCCGGCATTGGTGCTGGTATTTCTGGTGGGGCACCTGCCGGTGCACAAGCGCTGGCTACCATTAACCCCAGAATTAGCAGCATTGGAATTGAAAATTTAGGCCACTTAGTCATTTGTCCGCCTCCTTAATAGCAATCTCGGCCCTTTGCAAATTTTGAGCATCTTTCTCCATTTTAACACTATAAACGAGGGAAATCTTCAAA
>JAUWOR010000003.1:0-165491 GCA_030612025.1 Dehalococcoidia bacterium
TCCTTCCTGGTAAGCCAGCATATACACTTTGGCTACATCCTCGGGCGTTGCATCGTGAGGGAAATTGACCGTCTTGGATACAGCGCTATCAGTAAATTTTTGGAATGCTGCCTGCATCTTAACGTGCCACTCAGGAGATATATCATGGGCGGTGATAAAGAGCCTCTTTATCTCTTCAGGAACTTCTTTTACGTCTTTTAGCCTCTTTCCTTCAGCTAGCTGCTTCATTAGATCTGGGGAATAGAACCCTCCGCTCTTGGCCGTCTCCTCAAAATAAGGGTTCACCTCTATGAATTCTTCGCCTTCCAAGATATGACGCACGTAGCTTAAGGCGAATAATGGTTCAATGCCGCTGGAGCAATTAGCGATTATGCTCAAGCTGCCAGTAGGAGCAATGGTAGTCCGAGAGGCATTTCGAAAACGAGGACCATCGGGCAGGGCATAAATGCTTTTCTGGAAAGCAGGAAAAACTCCCCTTTCTTGGGCTAGCTCTATCGAGGCTTTATCCGTCTCTTCAGATATGAAATAGGCAATTTCCTCGGCCACAACGAGCCCTTGTTCACTATCATAAGGGATACCAAGCTGAATCAGCATGTCGGCAAAACCCATCACTCCCAGGCCTATTTTCCTGGTAGTTTTGGTCATCTCCGTAATCTCTGACAGGGGGAATTGGTTGACTTCGATAACGTCGTCCAGGAAGCGGACTGACAGCTTGACTGTTTGAGATAGCTTGTCATAGTCAATGTATGGCTGGCCATCTTTATCCGCCACCATATTGGACAAGTTTATGGAGCCTAAATTACAGGATTCAAAGGGGAGCAGGGGTTGTTCTCCACAGGGGTTAGTGCTTTCTATTTTACCTAATTTGGGTGTGGGGTTATGCCTGTTTATCTCGTCAATAAATACAATTCCCGGGTCGCCGGTGCGCCACGCCATATCAACTATTTTGTCAAATACCTCTTTGGCATTAAGCTTATCTATCACCTCTCTAGTTCGAGGGTTCACTAAATTGTAATCGGTGCCTTTTTCCACCGCTTTCATAAACTCATCAGTCACAGCTACAGAAAGGTTAAAATTGGTTAGAGCTTCCGAGTCTTCCTTAGCTGCGATGAATTTTAAGATGTCGGGATGCTCAATATTTAGTATTGCCATATTGGCTCCGCGGCGCATGCCACCTTGCTTTATGACATCGGTGGTGACATCAAAGGCTCGCATGAAAGAAACAGGGCCACTAGCAATGCCACCCGTAGAACCCACTCTATCACTTGTCGGTCTAAGTCGAGAAAAGGAAAAGCCAGTACCTCCGCCACTTTTATGAATCAAAGCGGTATATTTAACCGCATCAAAAATAGACTCCATAGAGTCCTCAATAGGTAAAACAAAGCAAGCTGATAGTTGCCCCAGTTCGCGGCCGGCATTCATTAATGTAGGTGAGTTAGGTAGAAACTCCAGGTTTTCCATTAGTTGATAAAAAGCCTCTTCATAGAGGGAGACATCCGCCTTGGGCTCGGCTGAGGCAATATGCCTGGCGACGCGGCGAAATAGCTCTTGTGGGGTCTTCTCAATAACCATCCCCTCCTCATCCTTTATAAAATATCTCCTTTCCAGAACCCTTAAGGCATTGTCGCTGAATTTAATATCAGCAGCGAGTTGAATCCTTGGCTTGGCTAGAATAACAGGCATTTCTTTAATCTCGGTTTCCATTTCAGGCTTAACCTCCTCTGGCTTAGCTGGCTCTTCAGCATCCAGGATTTCCTTTACCGCGGTTCGGATTTCAGACTTAGCGAATGGGCGCCTCTCTCGATGGTATTTTGGCACTAGGTGCTCCATTCCAGGTAAGGTTTGCTGCCGTTCCAAGCGTTCAATCACCTGGGTGGTGAGTTGTTCTATTTTGTTTCTATCACGTATACCCATTGACTCAACATCAGCCATTACAGCCCTGAGAATTTCAGTGCGATTAAGAGATCCCCCACTGTTGTTTCTCTTGTGACTGTTATTTGACACAATGCTCTCCAGATATAGTATTTCGCTTTGCTTCATCTATCAAGGAAAGCTAGAGAAATAACATATCTTGCTTCACCTCGACCAAAACCCTTGGATTCGACGAGTATATGTTTAATACCAGCATCAAGTCTAAAATCTTTGCGACATTTAACAAGACTGTCGTACTGGTAGGCTTTGTACAAAGTGGAAGTATGCCTAGCAAGCGTATGTTTTGGCACATAGTTAACCTTAATTCGTGATCTGTTGCCTGGGCCTATATGCCAAGCTAACCGAAGTGCTTTGGACTTAGTTCCTGGCTGCGGACGCCATAGGAGGGCAATGCAAGGCTCTGTGCTAAGCTCGGCAATCCGAATGGCAGTCGAGCTAATGGAAACTCTGAAGATATTGGCCAACCATTCAATCGAGTTAATAGAGACACCAAAACCTGACAAATATTTCTTGAAAACCATCTCTGGCATGAGTAGTTCTGCCGCGGCGACATTACATAGACGTTCTTTAGCTCTTGCACGAGCTATTGCAGGAGCTTGTGGATTGAACGTTCGAAACTCAACGTCCTCTATACAAAGTTCTATTTTCAGCTCACTAAGTAAGGCGTGCCCGATTTCGTGGGCGCAGGAGAAGTTTTGCCTAGCCAGGTTGTGCTTTTCGTTCACCTTAATCACGTAACCGTCATGAAATCTCAGCAGGACAGCGCTTAGTTCTCCAAGATCAGCTTTCACAAATTTTTTAATGCCCTGCAAGGGAGCAAATTCTTCAGGTAAAAACGGTGGTTTCTCATGTCCTCTCTGCATAACCAATCGGCTCACAAGCTGTCTAGCTCGTTCAATAATAAGGCTGGTAGCCTGTTCTAAATTCAGAGATACTGGCGATACCTGGCTAGCCATGCCATCACCGATTAAATAGTTTGTATCCATCAACCGCTCCTAATCATCCCATAGGTTGCCCTGACGAGGAGGCGTTGCCGGCGGTGGTCTAAGGAGTTCTATACACTCGTCGTCTGATAGAATATCATCTGTCTCTTCAAAGAACTTTGCCCTGGCACTTTTTAAGCCAAAGACATTAACACAAGCATGCAGAAAATCTGATGGCAGTGGTTCAGGCTCACCTGTTACCCCTCTCTTGATACGGTCTCTCGGGCATCCTGTTCGATTAGCGAGCGCCTGTGGAGAAATCCTCTGTTCATTCATCCGCCAGCAGATTCCCTGCCACGTATTTTTTATCCTATTGATCTGGTCTTGTTTGCGCGTTATTCTCATTTTCCTCCGCCTAATGTTTTCGTTCCTTCACAATGCTCAGCCCTGTATTCATCCCGACCACTGAATTCTTGACTGGTTTCCTTATTGACTTTAAGCATTTTTATTTTCCCCGAGGCCAATTAAGGAATTCACCGCTTCAGAAGGCAACAACAGCAACTGATTTGCTGGCGGCGCCAAAATTTCCCCCTCTGCTAGGTTATCCACCGCCACTTTCAGAACACCAATATCAGCAAATTCGCGGTAAACGCTAGCAAAGCGAATATAGGCTATATGGTCTAACTTCTGCAATCCTTGCATAACCAAATCGCCAATAATGGAGCTAGGAATTTCAGCCTTGCCTAAGCTATAGAGCTCAGCTTCAATGTTGTCTATGAGCTTATCAATAGCGCCTATGGGTAGAGGACGTTTCTCACAAGCTTTACGGATTCCGGAGGAGAGTTTATCCCGGCTGAATTCTTCACGCCGACCATCCTTCTTAACCACGAAGATATTACGAGATTGTACGCGCTCGTAAGTGGTGAAGCGAGCACCACAAGAAAGACACTTCCTCCGTCGCCTCACCCCTCCATCTAAAGGCCGAGAATCTATCACTCTCGACCCCGTTCCACCACAATAAGGACAATTCATACCCTCTCTCCCTAAAAATTGTATTATAATAAAATTTTATCACTATATGTAGTAAAAAGCAAGAAAGGAAAAAGGCGGTGAGTTGTAATTACACCGCCTTTTTCCTTAACTTTGGGTTAGGGTTTACTGCCAGGAAATTTTGGACGGCTGTGGGGTGAGTTCTGTCTTACCCCTAATAGTGCTCACTAGCTGAGGGGAGGGGTAGCGCTGACCGCGGCGCAGGAAAGAAGGGACATCAAGGGTTTCACCAGTTTTTACTAAGCGGCGAAGTTCCTCCAAATTAGGTGCCCCCTTACCATACTGCGTAGTGAAGCCGGTGGCGATAACAGTGATCTTAACTTCGTTGTCCATCTTAGGATCAAAGACTACCCCAAAGATGATGTTGGCTCTAGGATCAACTGCTTCACTAATGACTTGAGCTGCCTCATTACACTCAAAGAGGGTAAGGCTTGAGCCACCAGTAATATTGAACAGCACGCCTTTAGCTCCGCTTACGGAGACATCGAGCAATGGGCTAGCCAGGGCAGCCTTAGCAGCTTCAGCGGCTCGATTCTGCCCGCTGCCTTTCCCGACAGACATCCATGCTGGACCAGCATCTCTCATCACTGATTTAATATCAGCGAAGTCCAGGTTAATTAACCCGGGAACGGTGACAACCTCAGAGATAGACTGCACTCCATGAACAAGAGCATCGTCAGCCAACTTGAAAGCGCTATCAACGCTTGTCTTAGCATCGCAGAGCTGCAAGAGGCGGTCATTAGGTATAATAATTAGCGTATCCACCTTATCACTTAGCCTAAGTATGCCTTCTTCAGCTACTTCCATTCGATGCCCCCCTTCAAAACTAAAAGGCTTGGTCACCACGCCGATAGTGAGAGCACCGGCTTCCTTGGCTGCTTGAGCCACAACGGGAATGCCGCCAGTGCCTGTGCCACCACCCATACCACAACTGATAAACACCATATCAACTCCCTCGACAATTTCCTCAATTATCTGGCGGCTTTCCTCAGTTGCCTTGAGCCCTAATTTATGGTCGCCACCTACGCCTAAGCCTTTAGTCAACTTCTCACCTAATTGGATACGAGTGGGCGTCTCAGCCAATGCCAGAGCTTGGGCATCTGTATTCATCGCTACGAAATCAACACCCCTTATCCCCTCGCGAACCATGCGGTTGATAGCATTACAACCACCTCCGCCAAGACCTATAGCCTTAATTCTTGCCGGTGTCGGAGCGAAAATCGTTTTTGCCATTTGAACCTCCTTTCTAAGAAAAGATTGAGCCTGTCCATCCTTTAGCCACGAAACAGCCTCCTAAACAAGCTAACAAAACTACCCAAAATACCACCTCTTTTTACTTGCCAGGCCGACCTTTCTTTGTTTCTCGCTTGCCAGAGAATCAGCCCAGTAGTGGTGGCATAAGCCGAGTCATAGAGAATATCGGTAATGCCGTAAATGCCGGCACCCAAAGGCTGACCTTTCCGCACTGGAAATCGCAATACTGATTTCCCCAGCTCAGCAAGCCCCGTCAGGTTGGCTGTGCCACCAGTAAGCACTAAGCCACAGGGCGCCAAAGTTCGATAATCAGTGGTAGGCATTTCCAGAAGTATGAGCTCAAACAATTCCTCCATTCGAGAGCGGATAATGTCGCACAGGTCACGATAAGAGGCGCTATGACCATTCTCTATGCCTACTTCGTCTGTCTTGCCAGTATCCAGTCCTGGCGTTACATTCCCGTATCCCTTTTTCATTTTTTCCGCTATATTGAAGGGCAAACCTAGACCGATAGCGATATCGCTGGTCGCTTGGTAACCAGCTACCGGGATAATCGAGGTATGGTAGATACTACCATCCCTGAAGACGGCTATATCTGTAGTGCCACCACCAATGTCAGCCATGATAACACCACTGTCTCTCTCCTGTCGGGTTAATACTGCCTCGCCGGCAGCCAGGGGCTCCAAAATCAAATCTGCAACCTCGACACCGACACTGCGAACACATTTAACTAGATTTTGCACTGAAGACACTGATGCCGTGATAATGTGAGTTTCCACATCTAATCTGGTGCCATGCATACCCACTGGCTGTTTTACTCTTTCTTCGCCATTCAAGGTATAATAGCGAGGAATAGCGTGAAGCAGTCTCTTCCCTTCAGGAACAGAAACACTACGGGCCGCAGACAATACTCTTTTAAGATCCTGAGAACGAACTAATCGGTCATCACGCGGGATAGATACTACTCCTCGATTATTAAGACTAGTTATATGCCTGCCAGTAACCCCGACATAGACAGAGTCTATCCTCATACCACTAATCCTCTGGGCTTCCCTTACTGAGTCAGTAATGGATGCTTTAGCCTCATCCATGTTGACTACAATGCCTTTGTGCAGGCCATGACTAGGCACAACTCCCACTCCCAAAACTTCAATGTCGTCTTGTGATCTTACATTAGCTACGATGGTGGCTATCTTAGTCGTACCCACATCAATAGCGGAAACAATTTTCTTTGCCATTTTTACCTCCTTTGTTACTATAGGTATTCCTTGTTTACCTCAGGCATTCAGCCATCCTCAATTTAGCGCTGCGGCTGCGTGGGTTGGATTCTATCTCCAACGAAGTAGGTTTAATAACCTTCCTTGATATAAGCTTTAAGGTGGCCACATGCCCACAACGACATATTATTGTTCCCGGTGGACATAGGCAACTACTAGCTTCGCGACGCATAAATTCCTTGACTATGCGGTCTTCCAGGGAGTGATAGCTGATAACTACTAACCGGCCCCGAAAACGAAGGAGATTAATAGTTTGTTCCAGAGCCACTTTTAGGTTCTCCAACTCTCTATTAACCGCGATGCGAAGTGCCATAAAGGTCCTAGTGGCTGGGTGAATCTTGGCATGCTTGCGGCCAAGAACTTGCTCTACCACTTGGGCAAGTTGTAGAGTAGATGTAATAGGGCGGCTCGACACAATGTGCTGAGCTATTCGCCGTGAGTGACGCTCCTCCCCATATTCCTTGATAACACGGGCTAACTCTTGCTCAGAAAAAGTGTTAACGATATCAGAGGCGGTTAGTCCTTGTCTGGGGTCAAACCTCATATCGAGAGGACCATCGCGCTGAAAGCTAAAGCCACGCTGGGCTGTATCCAGTTGCATAGAGGAGACGCCAAGGTCAAAAAGAATGCCATCAACTGGATAGAACTCGCATTTGCTGCAGATAGCTTCGAGGTTGGCGAAGCTATCGTTAACCAAAGTAACTGCCTCACTATAATCGCCAAATCTAGCTCGGGCTATCCTGATAGCCTCGGGGTCAGCATCAATACCTAAAAGCTTTCCCTGGGGTGAAATCCTTTCCAAAATAGCGGCAGCATGTCCACCTAAACCCACAGTACAGTCAACAAAATACCCGCCCGGTTGAGCTTGTAATCCCTCTACGGCTTCCCTAACCAAAACAGGTACATGGGTTGGCAAAGACGTGGTCACGCTCATTATTGCGCCTCAAAGCCCTCTATAATCTGGGATGCCTGTTCTTCAGCTGAGGTTTTCTCTGTTTTCCACAACTCCTCATTCCAGAGTTCAACATAATTATTAGCGCCAACAACAATTGCAGCATCACCGATCTCAGCATAACTGCGTAAGGGGAAAGGTAATGTTATCCTGCCTTGCTTATCAAAGGAGACACTGAAAGCAGAACCGAAGATAGCACGATTCAGTTTTCTTAAGTTGGCTGGAGTTACTGCCTTAGCAGCTAGGCTGTCAGCTAACCTTTTCCATTCGGCCGAAGGATAAGCAACGACGCATTTCTCCGTCCCCTTAATTAGTATTACAGCCTCCCTCATTTCTCGCCTGAATTTTGGCGGTAGCGGTAATCTTCCCTTTTCGTCAACCCTATACTGATATTCACCAAAAAACATATTGTTCTACCCTATTTCTCCATAAAATCCACCATTTCCCCCCATTTTTCCCCACACTTATAGTAAACTCCTATGCTTATATTTTGTCAAGCCCTTTTGCCCCTTTTTGTAACTTTTTAGCAATTTTCTTCTGCCGGCCAGAGCTAAAGCTGCTAAAACCGCTAAAGAAAGGAGTGCGGCAACTTTTTTAACTGCCCTCTGTATGATAAGATGAGTAACCAAGAAAGTTGTTATTGAGAGGATTCAATGCGCATTGACATATTGTGCCTTTTCCCCGAGATGTTTGCCTCAGCGTTTGACCAAAGCATTATTAAGCGAGCTAAAGAGAAAGGGATAGTAGATATCGTGACCCATAATATCCGCGACTATACTCACGACAAACACCATACGGCAGATGACTACCCTTACGGGGGTGGGCCGGGAATGGTGCTCAAGCCTGAGCCTGTCTTCGAGGCAGTGGAAGCAATAAAGCAGCAGCTTAACACCAGCGAAATTCCTATTATTTTACTCACCCCTCAAGGCAGGCTTTTTAATCAACAAGTCGCCAAGGAATTGGCTCTTTATTCCCACCTTATTTTGATCTGCGGTCATTATGAGGGCATAGACGAGAGAGTGCACGAGCATTTAGCTACGGATGAAATTAGCATTGGCGATTATGTGCTTAGCAGTGGCGAACTAGCCGCCATGGTTGTGGTAGATGCCGTAGTCAGGCTTATACCAGGAGTGCTCGGTTCACCCATGTCAGCAAACAACGATTCCCATAGTGATGGGTTTCTGGAATATCCCCAATACACCAGGCCCCGGGTATATCGAGGTTGGTCAATACCTTCGATTTTACTCTCAGGAAATCACCGCGAAATTGCTTGCTGGCAGCGCCATCAGGCTATTTTACGAACAGCAAAACAACGCCCCGATCTTCTCAAAAAGGCAACTCTCTCAGATAAGGAGAAGGAATGGATATCAGAGAGCTTATTGAACCCAAAATAAATCCTAACATCCCTCAAATTTCCCCTGGCGACACAGTTAAGGTTAGCTTGAGGATTGTGGAGAGGGATAAGGAGCGCCTTCAGCACTTCCAGGGAATGGTGATCAGGATTAGGAAAGGTGTTGATGGCGGAAGCTTCACTGTAAGACGCGTAATTTACGGCGTTGGAGTAGAACAAACCTTTCCCTTCCAATCTCCTCTGCTGCAAAAGGTAGAGGTGCTCAGGCATGGTAAAACGCGGCGAGCTAAACTTTATTATATGCGTGGACTTAGCGCTAAGCGAGCTCGACTTAAGGAAAGACAAGAAAAGGTAATCGCGCAAGCCGTGCCCCAAGAACAGGGAGCAGAACCCCCATAAGTATCTTAAATGAGATACGCTGAACTAGCGGTTAATTCTCCCGGAAGCCACTCAACCTTCTGTTATGCCATCCCACCTCAGCTAGACATTGATGTCGGGCAAGCGGTATGGGTTCCTTTCGGCTCCAGGGTCATCCAAGGCATCGTCGTCGAGCTATCTGACCAGCCATCAGTTGAAGTAACTAAAGAAATAGCTGAAACCATTACCGACTACCCTTTACTTTCCCCTAGGCAAATTGAACTCGCCCGCTGGGTAAGCCAGCATTATCTTTCCCCTTTGTTCAACTCCATTGCCTTGATGCTCCCCCCTGGCTTTGAGCGCAAGCTTATCACCTATTTTCAATTGATAAAACCTGAGAAAGATTTGCCAGCGCTCACTCCAGAGCAAACACAAGCCCTTCATCTCATAAGAGAAAAAGAGAAAAAGAGCTTCAAGGAACTGGAGAGAAAATTTGGCCCGAAGAAGGCAAAGCAAATCTGCGACCAGCTTCTTCATTACCATTTAGTAATGAAGAGCCAGGAGCCTGAAAAAGCTAAGGTAAAACCAAAATCACTTCCCTATGTCAAGCTGATAGCTAGCAAGGATGAGATCGAGGATGAAACAGCCCGGCTGAACAAGAGTCGAGCCTATAAACAAGCAGCGGTCCTAGAATTTCTAAGCCAGCAAACTCAACCCATTGCTGCCAATGAGGTGAGAAAACGCCTTGATTGCTCTCTTGAATCCATTAGAGCTTTGGAACGCCGCCGCTTACTTTCCGTAGAGTTAGTTAATATCAGGCGTGACCCACTATCCCATCTCAAGCTCAAGCCTAGCCTGCCACCACCTTTCACTTCATCTCAGCAAGCGGCCTGGAAAACAATCGCAGATAACTGGACCAAGCGGGATGACCATGGCTCACCACCAGTTTTCCTCCTCTTCGGAGTTACCGGCAGCGGCAAAACTGAGATTTACTTGCGAGCCTTGACTCAGGTTATTGCTATGGGCAAGCGAGGTATTTGCCTCGTCCCCGAGATTGCCCTCACACCACAAACTGTAGAGAGGTTCGCCAGTCGCTTTCCTGGACGTGTAGGAATACTTCACAGTGGCCTTTCCTTAGGTGAGCAGTTCGATGAATGGCAACGAATAAAGGAAGGGAAATGCAATGTGGTTATCGGACCAAGAAGCGCTTTATTTGCCCCCCAGCCTGACCTGGGTCTCATTATAATTGACGAAGAACATGAATGGACATATAAACAAGAGGACAAATCTCCTCGCTACCATGCTCGGGATGTAGCTCTCAAATTGGCTGAACTCACTGGTGCTGTTGTTATCTTGGGCAGCGCTACACCCGATATTGATAGCTTTCACAAAGCACAACTGGGTATTTATCACCTGGTGGAGCTAAAGGAAAGGATTACTCCCCACGGTTATTCACCCCTTCCCAAAGTAAATATAGTAGACATGAAGGGGGAACTTAAAGTTGGGAATACAAGTTTATTTAGCCGCTCCTTGTTGGCTGCTATGAAGGAAACCTTAGCTCAAGGTGAACAAATAATCCTTTTCCTCAATCGGCGCGGCACAGCCACTTTTATCCAGTGCCGCAATTGTGGCTTTGTCTTTCGTTGCCCGCGCTGCTCCGTAGCCCTTACTTACCATTCAGCAGAGAAAAAATTAACCTGCCATCGCTGCCATTATGCCATTCCAGTGCCTCAAGCTTGTCCTCAGTGCTTCAGTCATGGCCTTAAGTTTCTCGGTATTGGTACTCAGCGAGTAGCAGATGAAGTAAAACGACTTCTCCCAAAAACAAGCTTGCTCAGGTGGGATAGAGATGTAACTACCAAGAGATATGCTCACGAGAGACTGCTGAGTAGTTTTCGTGACCATAAAGCAGATATACTCATTGGCACTCAGATGATAGCCAAAGGACTAGATTTGCCCCAGGTGACCTTAGCCGGGATAATCAGCGCCGATACTGGACTCAACCTGCCTGACTTCCGAGCCGGCGAGCGCACCTTCCAGCTTTTATGTCAGGTAGCTGGTAGGGCTGGGCGCGGGTTCAAAGCCGGAAAGGTCATCATCCAGACATATTCACCTGAGAACTATGCCATCCAATCTGCTGCCAAACATGATTATGTGGGCTTCTATAATCAGGAAATAGCTTATCGCCGCCAGTATAATTATCCTCCCTTTAGCCACTTCATCCGCTTGGTATACTACCATACCAATAATGATTTATGTCGCCGAGAGGCAGAGCGAGTAAGGGATACTATTCTGAATGAACAAGAGAGGAAAGGTATAACCAAGTTGAGTTTAATTGGCCCTATACCCGCCTTTGCCGCCAGGGTCAGGGGCAGATATCGCTGGCAGCTCATCCTGCGAGGCTCTGACCCGGCTCAGGTTCTACCAAGGATAACTCTGCCCCAAGGCTGGACTGTAGATGTCGCCCCCGTGGGAGTGATATAGTTTTACACAGAGTCACTGACTCGCGACAAGCATTTAATCAAGAGGCCGTTTAAAAATGTAGTTGCCCAATTTATTGGGCGACTGTGCCTGATTACCTAAGGCAACTACAAAATTTTGGGGGTGAAACGCCTCTGAGATGGCTGAAATTGAACGGGGAATCAAAATTAAACAGCCTGGACAAAAATAGAGAGGTGAATATGGCTTGCATTAGTTCTGACGGAAAACCCACTGAGTCAGGCACCAGGATGCTAAGGGCACTGCAATCGGGTTTCAGGTCTCCCAAAGAGATTGCTAAGCGGACTAGGCTTCCCCTGTTCAGGGATGAGGGGCGGGCTTTGTGAACTCATTCAAGCTGGATTAGCCAACCAGAAGGATGATAGCTATGAATTGTCAGCCAGAGGGGGTGAACTGGTAGGCAGCTTGTCCACTTAGTTAGCTGAAAGGAGAGATTATATGAGAAAGTCGAGAAGAAACTACATTGTAGACCTCATTATATTCCTGCTAGCCTTGTTTGAAGTTGCATCTGGCTTTGTCCTATGGCTTGTCTTACCTAGAGGCAGAGGCTATGCAGGAGGCAGAGGTGGAGGATTAGTTACAGAAGCTACCTTCCTGTGGTCCAGAGATACCTGGCTTGACCTCCACAATTGGGTTGCCGTTGCCCTATTGGTTATAGTGGTGCTACATCTAATTCTGCACTGGAGGTGGATAGTCCATATGACTAAAACAATCTGGAGGCGAAGCTAAACTTAAGAGCCTTCTTAGTCGCATAAGGGACCAGGAGCTATACCATGCTAAGGTATTCAGTGATCTCCTAAGAGAGGAGCATGGTTCAAATTGATATTGACAGATGCAATCTTGACTTATATGGCTTCACCGATAACCTGTGCTAGAATAAGGGTAGCGTAAGGTATCTAACTGTATTTTCAAGGGCAAGTAAGTATGGCAGTTCTGAAGATTCGCACTTTGCCTGACCCGGTATTAAGACGAAAAGCTAAAAGGGTAGCCACTATTGATGGCTCTATTCAGAAGCTAATCGATGATATGATTGATACCATGCACGCTGCTCCGGGGGTGGGATTGGCTGCCCCACAAATAGGAGTGTCGCTGCGCGTAGCAGTTATTGAACTACCTGGGGAGGAACTTATCACCTTGATTAACCCCGCAATAATTAAGAAGCAAGGTGAACGTATAGTTGCAGAGGCATGTTTATCTGTGCCTGGCTATCAGGGGGAGATTAAGCGGGCGGTAACAGTTAAGGTCAAGGCACAGGACCGACAAGGCAAAGAAATTCGCCTCAAAGGCGAGGAACTGCTCGCCCACGCCTTGGAGCACGAGCTAGACCACCTCAATGGCACTCTATACATTGACCATATAGAAAGTCCCGACAAGCTGTGGAAACTGACTCAGCAGCTATAGAAGTTTTGAACTAATCAAAAACTAAGCAGCTCAAGCCTGTAGAGCTTCTGCTCTTGTAATGAACGTCAGGTTAGTGCCGAGGATGTTTAGGTTTAACCTTGCGTCTAAAATAATAAATGCCACAGCCTAGAAGCAATATCCCAATGGCAATGCCAATAATCAATCCCATATTAGGACCAGCTTGTACTTCTTTTTTGCCTGTTGATACCAAGAGGCGAATATAGTAATTTACTACCAAAAGGTCTTTATCTTTGGGTGTGATGCTCAGCCGTGGAAAGGCTCAATTCGAGGCTTAAGGAGTTTGCTAAGTTGGACAATCTCAAGGTGAGGGGTTTAGCTAAGATTCAATTGCATGGGACGCTAGCCATGCTAGTGATTCAGACCAGGGTTCTCTGTGAGACATTAGCAAGTAGGCTTGCGTGAATTAAGGGGTGCTAAGTAGAGGGAATGATGTTCATCTCTATTAAGGCATGCAGTCGAGTAATCCTGTCCCGCGTAGTTGCGTAGTAACGCGAATCGCGGCCACGTTTTGCTAGCTTGGCGCGTTCTGCTAGGTAGCTAACGCGTTCAGCCATTTTTATGCTCAGCGAAGGTTCCGCCTCGTTCTTCGGAGCACCTCTAGCAGCCAGATATGCCTTCTCAAACCCAGCGTCTCTTAATCGCCGTATGTGATTCAGATAGAGTGTCGGCCCTCTATGCAACATAGCTTCTCTTGTGCCTATGAGAACGAAGGCCGTGGCAATGTATCGTCCAAGGTACCCGATGTCTAGCATTTCTTCTCCTTCCGGCCTAGTTGCCACTTGGTAGACGTAATTCACGAATTTGGTTGCTTCAGCAGCGTGTGATTCTTCTGGGTATCTGGTCTCGATACGGGCACCGAAGTCGCGGATTTCTTGTAGAACCACCCGAGTGAACAACCCATTTTCATCCAGTACATCAAAGACTCTGCAAAAGTCATCGAGCCCAGGTGTTTCTCTAGCGCGCACAGGCACTACCTCATTATACAGGTACTGTAAAGCACTGTAGTGTTTCAGATAGTTCAGGAACTTGCGTGTCGCGGTAATACTAATGCCCTCATTCATAGCGATGTCCAAATAAGGCCGAGCTTGTGGGACCACTCCGAGTGGGCAAAAGGCTATCATAGCGTGGGTAAGATTCCGGTCTCCACTACCACGGTCTTTGATGCAGACAATGACTGTTTTCTTATTTGGGTCCAATTCTGCGCGGTCAATTTCTTTAATGAAATTGAGGGTCATATTATACGGCATAGAGCCCTTGACTTCTGTATCGATGGAGCGAGCAAAACTGCTGACTTGCCCTTGGAGCTTCAACTTGATGCTACGGTGCCTTATGCCTTTGGATGACCAAGAAAAAAGCCCCAGAAACCATCCACCAACCCTCTCGGCTTTCTCAGGATTGGTCACAACAAAGATGAACACTAAGAGAAGCAATCCCCAAGGCCCCCACTCCCTAATAATCTGCAGGGCTTCAATCATCTCGTGGCGGCACCTCCGGCCTAGTTAGCGCATAAACACACGGCGTAGAATCACAAACTAATATTACGTTATCTTTTTCTGGAATAATCGCTCCCAAATTGTCCAAGTCAACCCTGCGACCACACTTAGCACAACTCAACTCACCTAAAAGCAGTGGCTCGAGTATACCTAAGTTGCCGAGTAGTTCCTTGAGCTGTGAGTCCCAAACAGTCTTTACTTCAATTCGCTTCCGCATATTCCACCATCCTAGTTAGTTTATAATTCTCAGATTCATAGTTCCTTTAACATAAGTTTAAACGAGCTTCAGGCGTTTCGCAACTGCCTTAAGTGGTGAAACGACTGAAACCTATGGAACTCCTGCTCCTATAAAGTGTCTTTCGTTGCATCTGAGTTATTTGGTCTTAGCCTTGCGCCTGAAGTAATAAATGCCACAGGCCAAGAGCAATACACCAGCGACAATCCCGACAATCAATGCTATATTTGGGCCACCCTTTACTTCCTCGCCTGTTGATACCAAGAGGCGAATATAGTAATTTACTACCAATAATTCCTTCTCCTCCGGCGTGATACTCAACCATATCTCCCAATCCTTACCGGCCCACTTTTGCTGTGACGGAATAGCTACTTTTACCCTTACCTCAGCTTCAGAGTTGGCTTGTACCTCAACTTGGTGAGGGAAGCTGACCCAGCTACTATTAGGAAACTCAGCCCTTCCTTGCCTTCTTTCCGATTCCTCAGGGTTATGAGTAGTTAAGATAAAAGTATGACTTGTATTGTCCTTATTATCGATAGTGAGGTTAAATTCAGCCGCCTCGCCTGGAGGTAAATTATCTATTTTTACCTCAACTGGGGAGACGCTGAAACTCCAGGCCATGACAAAAGAGGGCAAAAAGATGGCTGATAAAGCTACAATAAGACAAATGTATTTTATCTGACGCGCCATCAGGCAATCACAGTGCTTATGGTGATATGCGTTTCCATTTGTCTATCACCGTAGAAATGGCCGGTACTGGTATCGGCTAGAGGGGTTAGCGATTTAAGCCCAAATTGCTTCTGGTCGCCATTACCGATAAGGGTTAAAGGGCCTCCGTCGTCGCCATTGGGCTTTATATGTTTCATAACAGTTGGCGCTTCAGTGATGGGAGTATAACTATCCGCTTTATCACCTGCTATGTGATACAACAATGCATATTTTCTCACCGCCGTGGTACCATCGCTAGTTAATTCCCACGTGTATGCATCGGGATAATCAACCCACACAGCAGCTTCGCCTTTAATATAAATATCTACCACGCAATTGCCTTCATTGTTTATAGTGCACCAGGTTGGATTTGTCAGACACTCTGTATTTGGCTCCACATCTCCTATATTCCACTCTGTTGGTTCCAGTGTAATTTCTACGTACTTATCAGTAAGCACGGTAATGGTTACAGTGCTATCATCCGCGGCTAGTGCCGATAAACAAGGAATTAAAGCCAGGATAATAGCTAGTGCCATGCTTACAATTCGCCTATTCATCTGTCCTACCAGTTTCCTCAGAACTTTTTCACAAATTTAGCCAAAACAGGCATCTAGTTCGCTACAGCGTTAGGCAGCCACGCCACTTATGATAATATGGGTTTCCATTTCCCCACCACCGTAGAAATAATTCTCGTAGTCAGGCGAGGGAGTTTTCAGTTTCAGCCCAAATTGCTTCTTATTCCCCTCCCCCATTCCAAGGCCAGAGTAAAATTCGCTTCCTATTCCGCTTTCATCCTTGCTGATGAGCACGTAGCTGACTTGATCTGCTTTCTCATACCATAGTACATATACTTGCGTGCCGTTACTCCCATCGTCACTAAGTGTCCACTTATACACGCTAGGGCTCTCAGTCCACACAGCGTCGTCACCTTCAATGTAAGTATTCAGCATGCAATTGCCCCTATTAGTCATAGTGCACCAAGTTTTTTCTGGATTTGTTTTATACTCCGTGTTTGGCCCTACTTGTCCTATTTCCCAGCTTGTGGGGTTCAATTCGATTTCTAGCACTGTCTTAGTGGTCGCGGTGATAGTTATAGTTCCAGTGCTACTCTCCTCAGCTATCGCCAGCAAAGAAGGGATTAAAGCCAAGATAATGGCTAAGGCAACGCTTACAATCCGCCCGCTCATCTTCCCTTCCTACTAACCATAATAGATTATTGCCTGCCGATTAGTCAAGGACTTTAGTACTAAAAAGACAAAAACTTGAAAAGAGAAAAACTATCACGCTTAGTTTGACCATCTTTGCTAGCCAATGGTAAACTACCTTTAGGCAGCGTAGCTCAGCGGTAGAGCAGAGGACTCATAAGCCTTTGGTCGCTGGTTCAAATCCAGCCGCTGCCACTTTTATACTTGCGCCACAGATTTTACGCGGAGGGCAGCGACTACCCCTCTTAAGAGGAGAAGCGGATTGGCAATAGAAATACATTCTGTGACAAAAGGCAAGCGCTCTGAACTTCTTATGATGGCTTTACTACTTGAAAACGGATTCAGTGTGTTTCAAGCCTTGGCTGACATAAAAGGCGTTGATTGCGGGGTGGTAGGCAGAGACAACCACTTCTACCCTATACAGATAAAGAGCAGAGCTGAGTTTACCCTAGGAGACTTAGTGGAGGTTCGTCACTTTCAGAGTGATATGTTTATCATCATCTACGATGTGAAAACCCGAAATTATTGGGTAATACCTGCGGATGAATACAAAAGTATGTCATCTCAACGAGTTCTGGAAAACGGGAAAGTGGGCTACCGCCTTACGCTGACTAAGAAAAACGAGAAACGGTTGGAAAACTACAAAGGAGAAAAGGGCATACAGGTTCTCAAAAGCAAGGTATACTCACAAGTCAGCCAGCCTTGACACTGTCAGACGCCACGCATTCTCCCCAGAGCCAAGTAAATCACCTTCCGCAGAGCCTGCTAAGCAGTTTAATAGTAAGTGGTAATTCCCTAGCCTTTGGTCACTGGTTCAAATCCAGTCGCTACCACTTATTCTAATTTAACAATGCCATTTAGACTACTTGTTTCATAGATAAATCAAATATACCCTGACGGCTTAGATCATCCGTAGGAAAGCCATTCCTCTTTATCGCTAAGGATATCGTAAACGCCTGTAGCGATCCCAGCAAGGGAATAGTCGATTCTATTTATTAGCTCTGGTAACTGTTTAAGATAGATGGCAGCAAAGTCTATTTCAATAGGATTTCCATCTCTATCTACGGGATATCGAAAGGTTTGCGAATTCGGGTCTAGTTCTCCTAGGATATTTATGTAACTTCCCAAATTATCATATAGATCTTCAAACTCCCTCCTTTGTTCCTCAGTAAGATTAGGTTCAATATTCGTATCCATTGCTTGCACGATACTCCTACAGTCTTGCCATAGTCGATTAATATCATGCCCGAGTGGGAATCTCCTTCTTTCGCCTAAATACCTTCTACCGTTTATAATTATCTCTTTCAACTGCAATTCGATATAGTGCCTATATAGAAACATTACTGGATAGACAAGAACATTTTGTCTTCCCTTCTCAAGGGCATATCGTAGTAGTATGTCGCCTGCTTCTTTATATCCAATTATGTGCTCTCCCCAATTTATCGGTGACATCACTCACCTACTTTAATAATTAAACTTAACTTATAGTATTGTCATACTTCAAACATCTACGTACTATGAATTTCACCCTTCCAGTAAGAAACCTACTTGTCGCAATGCCTTTAGTGTGACGATAACAGGATCATCTATATAGGTGTTAGATTTAGAAGCTTCAATTAAGTGCCTCATGACCGTTTTTAAGTCATATACTTTAACCTGAACTTCGTTCAAGTACTGAATGATTGAATCCTCATCTGATTTATTAAACTTCCCAACAAAAAGGCAGAATTGTATCTGTCCAGATGAGTATCCATATTTCTTTTTTACATCTTCAACTATTGCTTTACGTATTTCAGGCTCATTGAATATTTTATACCGATCGAAGTATGTCTTTTTACTGGCATCTGCTATCCCTTTAAAACCCTGTCGATTTACACCACTAGAGCCAAAGAAAGACTTAACAGAACCTAACAATAATGAATTAGATTTTGCTCCAGCGATATCGACTTCATAGCCGTGTGTTTGATACTCTGGATATTTAGCCTTTTTTGTTCTTATTCTTACAGGGAATTTTACATTGGTTGTCACGATATAACCCTGAGATTCAAGGTACACTTTTACAATATGCTCAAAAGCTTCCATAACTTCACTCCGCTATTAATTTATTGACTCTCTATAGATCTTAACCACTCAGTAGTAACTTCACATACTTACCTTGCCACATTATGTGGATTTTACTCTTGCGTATTCACACAATCAATGGACACAGCGTCTTGACCTTAGTCAGATCGACTACTATCGTAGTATGACTATGATTGAGAAACTGGAAAGGATGAGTTATTAATGAATGTCGCTATTAAATATCTAGTTAAGGCTGGGACTCATAAGCCTTTGGTCGCTGGTTCAAATCCAGCCGCTGCCACTTCTTGTTCTAAGGTTGTCATCGTAGCAAGCTCAAATATGAAATCACCTCTAAGATATTGACATGGCCTTGTGAACTTCTTGCGTGGATCGACAAAAATCCCTTCAAGCCCAGAATTATCTCTCGGTGTGGTCCAGTCCATCCAGAATGTCGGTGAGAAATTTCCTATGCAAATTAGCTTGGACTGCTAGACCTTAGCAGCCTTATTTCTAAGACCACTCCAGTAATTACCCAGGACTCTCCCATACTTGAGCTGCTGGTTTTCTCCAACGAAGCCATAGGGCCCACGCCGTTACCAGCACTGCCACCACGGCAACATAGATTTCCACGTGAACGACGGTAAAGAGCCCCGCATGCAACAAAACAGCGCTATAGTTTAATAAGCCATGCAGGCAGGAGGCTATCAGGTAGAACTGCCATCCCCAACCCTTCGCTAGACCATAGCCGGCCAGTGCGGAAAAAGCAGTATGAGCGGCTACAGCAAAAAACCGCTCCCAAAATCCAGCCAGTGCCATGACGCCGCCAGTTTGCACTGCCTCCCAGGTCCACCCTGAGGCAAAGATAGTATTGTGTGCCCACTGCGCTTCAAAGATGCCGAATCCAGCTCCAGCCACAGCGCCGATAGCCAATCCCAGTTTAGGGTCAATACTCCTGCCACTACGCCACCAGCAGGTAACCACCGGCACCAGCTTTGCCCCTTCCTGAACCAGCCCACTGAGGAGTATTTGTGGTATCCCGGCAAGCAGAATCCAGCTCAATAGAACTTCCTCACTCCAGAAGTGATTCAGTGCTTGACCCGTCCAAATCTGTAAGGGAATTTGAATAAAGCTAACAGCAGCCAGAGTCAGAATGGCACTGCCTACGAGAACCGCCCAGAGCCAGGGTTTCCTAAAGAGCGGTGGCCGGTAACCAGCCAGCCAAATTGCACCGAAGGCTACAGCCAGACCAATCCCCAAGGCGCTCGGATTTTGGAAGAAAGAGACGAAAAAACTAATCATAAACTCAGTCATGAACTCCTCCTACTTTTTAAATTGGTTTCTATCCAACTCACACTCATTATATCTCCATGCGAAATAAAAAGGTATGCCCATTAAACTAGAAGGCTCAATCATGCGCTAAGGCCAAGCTGCTAGAATTATCCCCCGTGTGGGGGTGCTTTTCTGTCACAACATCGGTGAGAAATTTCCAATGGAAATTTGAGGCGATTACCTTTGGATAGTCTCATACTTTTAAAGTCATCGTGATAGTAATAGTATAATAGTATTACATTTACTCGCTTAAGCTACGCAATGATTTGTGATGGATGACTTAGCTATTGATTATCCATACCTAGCACGCTTCTGCAATGAGGAGAGTGTCGATATAGTGTCATATACTCGCACTCATCAAAGTTTGATATTGAAAGACATAGTTGCTGATTCTATTCCAATGAAACTAAGACGTAGTTATGATGCTCGTAAATCTATCCTTAATCAATATCTTGAACTGGCATATAGGCACAACATATTAGACCTGGATCGTAGAAGCAGGCTAAAGGGTAAGGATAGCATACGGTTCTGGTCATTAATTAATGAACTAAAGGCAGCAGCATGGTTCGAGGGGCAAGGATTGGTGATAGACTTTGACCCCTCAAGTCTTGGTGGTGGTAAGGGAGAATTTGAAGCCTTCTCTCGGCAAGGCGAAGTGTTCGTTGAGGTAAAAACCTTGTTTGGAGACAAAGAGATGCTTGGCCAATATAGTCTATTGTCTAGGCTGGCGGACTATCTGGAAAAGATAGGATTACCAATCTCAACGATAGAGTTAATTAGCTACCCCCGTAATTTTTGTGAGGACGATTTAGACAAACTTTTGACCCGAATTGGTTTGCATCTTTTGCGATTCGTACCAGCAATTAAAAGAGGCGAATCAAAAGTGAGTCGTTATAATAGTAGGAAAGGCTTGGTTATCGAGTTTGAATTATTGCCTGGAACATCTGAGGTTGAGCAAATAGCATATGGCGGCTTTATTGATATAGAAGATAGTCTCAAATCTAAGTTAGGGATGTCAGTTAGAGGATGGGATCCCAAACTTCAACTTTCAACGAAAGATATCCCTTCCATTGTCATAATATGCGACCAGGGTAGCTGGAGTGACCCTATAATTGAGGGAATACTATATGGAAACAGGTTAGGTACTCTAGGCAGCACAGGAACTGTATGGTATGAAAGAAAGAGAGATGGAAGGTGGGATAATACGTATCCGAGCCGCCTGAGTGCAGTTGGTATATTCAAAAGTTCTTTGGATATATTTCCCTCCAGTGTGGATATGTACTTGTGTCCTAATCCACTCTATCCTTTGCCTCGATCGCTAATGAGCGACACCAATATTCGTTGGTGGCAATTAGGTAAAGACAAGGTATCAATTACTGAAGTTAGCGCTTGAATTTCTAGGATTATCCCCACGGTGGCTTGGATCCTGCCGCAAGGTCGGTGAGAAATCTGCTACAAAAGATGCTCCCAATATGCCCCCAAAGAAATTGGACGGAGTAAAACTAACCAAGACTGCCTCAAAATAGCCATTCCCCTTATGCTGTCTTCTAGTTGAGGTTGATTGGGAACAGAATTGATTTGAGGGTCACATCTCAATCAGCTTACTCCTGTTTCAGGGCAGGTAAGTTATCTTGGAAGGTGGTTTTCCATGTACTTCAAACTCTATTCCGGCTTCTTTGAACAAGTCCTTGAAAGAGTCGTCAGCATAGCTGCCAAAGGTTACGAGGCGCTTTATTCTAGCATTCACCAGCATCTTGGCACAGAGTATGCATGGTGGATGCGTAGCATAGACCGTGGTGCCAGTAAGGTCAACGCCGTGGAGCGCTGCTTGTATGATTACGTTTTGCTCCGCGTGAATTCCTCGGCATATTTCATGCCTGGTTCCAGTTTCTATATGCATCTCGTCTCTGAGGCAACCGAGCTCAAGGCAATCTTTAAGCCCTGAAGGAGCGCCATTATAGCCCGTGGATAGTATGTGCTTGTCTCTCACTGCCACAGCACCTACATGGTGCCGCCGACATGTGGAACGTTCTGCTACCACAGTAGCTATCTTGAGAAAATATTCATCGAGCTCCGGCCTGGTTACTTTTTTCACTTTTTCACTCCAACGTGGATAGAACTCGTTCCGCTTCCCTCTCCAACTCTTCCAAAGAAGCTTCGTTTACTATGGTAAAGTCAGCCATGGCAATTGGCCCACCCTTGTTGGTATTCTCTATCTCCGCTTTATCTCGACTGGCCGCTTGCTCAACCGTCAAAGGCCGTTTTGCTCTATTCCCGAGCCTTGCATGCCTGGTAGCAGGCGAGGCCCAGACAGCAACTGTAGTGAACCCTTCACCATAGCATTCCTTCAATAAAGTGTGCTCCTCCCAGGAGTAAAGTCCATCCACCACGACGCCTGACGATTTCAGTGAGGTTTCAATCCTGGGTAGGTTCAACTTGGCGTATGCGGCCATCCCGTGTTCCTTTCTCAATTGCTCCCTGATGTAACGTTCGTTCTTCTCATTCAGTTCAAGTCCCCGCTTCTTGATTTCTTCCTCTGTAATATCTCCAAACCGAACTTTCCTAAAGCCATTCTTCTCAAATACCCTGGCTACCTCCGATTTGCCCGCACCTGCCATACCAACAATTGCTACCACTTTCATTGCTTGTGTGTATTTAATAAGTGCATTGCCGGGGTGCTTTTATTAACCACATTGCCGCCACTATTATAGGGGAAAATCCCAGTCTGTGGCAAAGAGTCCTTCCGACAAAGCAAGGCTCGCACCACATATGCTCAGGTACCACTTGTCCACTTATTGTCTACGCAATGGTGCTGAAGTTAAGCTTATCCCTAAGATATTGGGGCATAGCTTAGTTGGTATCACACTTGATGTCTACCGGACAGTGACAGAGGGAGAGGTTAAGGCGGAGCATACAAGGTTCGGGCGGTTGGCTGATAGCAGGTTGTATTAAGTTAATAAAGCACTAGGGTAATCGCCATTGAACAGTGATATTTGCCGTCGTCACTTTCTGGTCGATGGCTTCACGATGTTGGCTTGGCAAATCCATAAGCCCCGTCTTAAGATGCGCCAGCCGCTTTAATGCTTTCTTGTGCTCTGATTTCGGCAGAACTACAAAGGCTCGGCCACTGCCACCAGCGAGTTGACGAAGAGCCTTCGGGATCTCAGCGGCAGATGACTTGACTTCCGCACTCCCATACTTGCCTTTTACATCAGGGCTTTTACCTGGGAGTATACCTACCACCGAGTTTCCTTGCCACTAACTTGGCAGTCCTATCGTGAGAATTAGCCATTACTATACCTCCCGTTGCAGATACAAATAGTCATTCCAGTAATCTTAAAGTCTTAAAGACTGTGCATAACAATATGAGATAGTTTCACCTGTTTCCGTAGTTTGATAACCTTCTTCCTGATGTGAATACGCTGATATGTCGCTAGCGTTATAGTCTTTGAAATATTCCTTAACCAATGCCAGAATGCGCAATTCACTTTCAGAAAAAATGTTTAGGTTTGGTTCCTTCTTTGTTATGAATTTCTCGCCCGTAAAGTATGGATAGTCTATTTCCTCAACCTCGAGAGCACCTTGTCGGATAAGGATGGGATAATACAAATCGTAGTTATTTGGAGCTGGACCAAACGGGATGTGCGCGTATTGAACTCCAGTAATCGAGACTGTGTATTCTTTGAAGTGCTTGAAATCAGCATAGAATAGGAGTTTATTCAATTTCGTTTTTAACTCCCCACCCTTGCAAAGGTATAGGATTGCATTGAAGAAGTTATCTCTCTCAAAGCTCCTAAAACCGGTGTACTCATCAGGCTCCTGGTCTTGAAAAGTTGAAATGACAAAGCGTTCTAGGGAGCTGACTTTGAGCTCCGAAGTTTGTTCTAATGCCTTGAGTACCGTTTTTTGCTTATCCTCAGATAATGCACTCATAGGGCTAGTCACAAGCCTTCGCAGGTTTTCGGCATCCATAGCCAACCGAAGCAATCTATCGTGAGTTTCATCCTGAAGCTTCCCAGTTTCATATCTACTTATCGTTGCTCCACCAAGACCCAACAGGTTTGCTAGGTCACTTTGAGTCAGGTGATACTTACGGCGGAAGTTACGAATTTCCTCGGGCTGAAGCATATTATGCTTGGAGCGGTAAAGGCGATAGGCCTTTTCAAAAGGATCGCTCGTTGAATCAGGGACCCAAAATTCCTCCCCGCACTCCAAACATTTATAGTACTCCATTTCAACCGTTATAGGTTCATTCCGAATTGTCAGTTGTTTCTCCTCTTTAATCAATTCTAGCTTATCAGTATTATCGCAAACTGGACAACTTAATTTCATTCTACCTCCTTATTTGCTTCCTTTTTTATGTTTTATCTCGGAAATAATATTTTAGTGGTTTCTCAGCTACGTGAAAAGATAGAATCCGAACCATCCGGCCATGCTGATCGCCAGATAGCTTGAGTTTAATATATATTTCTTTTCCCCGAATAATTTTTCCGAATATCCAAACATCGCCTCTAATTCTTGGGTCTTTAGTTGGGCCGGAGCAGTAATCCAAAACCGATAAGGACAGAATCTCCTTTTTGACATCTTCCCGAGTCATCTCCAGCTCAGTCAAGGTATTAACATTCTTTTTACGTGCAGTTGAAAAACTCCACCTCCACCTATCCTGATAGCTGTTTTGTATCGCATACTTTGCCTCCAATAGAAAGCTTCTAACTGCTGATTGCTTGCCTGCACACAATATACAATACCTCCTGATTCCAAATTAGGGCTCATTTTCTTTACCTCCTTTTCATTTATGCTTTGCTAGGCGATGGTCAACACATATTAGATATTTTATATCATATGATAAACTAAGTCAAGACATTGGTGGCAGATTTATCATTTGATAAGGACTTCTTGGCCAGCCCAGCTATACGCGGTTGCCCAAAAAGCCTTATGGACCACTTTCTGGGGCTTCCCTGCATCTGTGTAACACGGACGAGAAGTTCCCTCACCTCTGTGGCGGGTGTAAATCTAGCTGTTATGTTTCTGAAGGGAGTTATTAGCCTTTGGTCGTTGGTTCAAGTCCAATCCTTACTGCCAAGAATTAAGAAGGCAGGCTGACAAATCTAGCCTGCCCTTTTGTTTGTGCCACGCGAACTTTAGGATTCCATCTGGATGAAAGCAAGGTGATAAGGCAAAATTTACCTCCAGCAAGCTGCCTAAGATTCCACGCCTACCTCAGTCTCTGCTGGTGGAGCAAATCTAACTGCGCTCACCTCCACGTCCCTCTGTTACTAAAGGAATGAGGAAAACCACACAGGCAATGAGGAAGATAATACTGCCTACGAGGTTCAGCATGTTATGAGCTTCCACACTAGAAGCTATGAAGAAACCGGCGCACACTAGGAAAAGAGTCCAGCCTAAGATCCCGAACTTCCTTTCCCGATTACTTTGGTCATTAGACATTTCACTACCTCCCTGAAAGCTGGCAATTGGGGGAATAGTATCACATCCTAAATCCGTGATTTAAGCATGGTAGCTCAACATCAGCCATCCGATAATCCCTTGGTCGCTGGTTGAAATCCAGCCGTTGCTACTTTCAAAGCTAACAAGGCAGCTCCTGACAAGAGGACTCCACTAAATCCGCATCTGTCCTTCGCACTTAATCTATTTTCAGTTTCCCTATTTCTTCTTTTCCTTGGGCTTCTTGGATTTTTTCACATTTTTTCTTCCCTTAGTTCCCATCTCTTTCACCTCTCTTTTTTAATACTTTCTTATATATATCTTCTAATTTTTGCCATTTGTATTCTGCAGAGGACAAATGACATGCCTTGAACTATGGTTCTTTACGAGCGATTCTCTAATGCCATTTTAACAGGGGATACTTAGTGGTGCAAAGGCGAACTCCTCCTGGCATTGCGAGGCACAGAGTGCCGAAGCAATCTTGGAGAAAGAAGTTGTTTGAGATTGCTTTGCTTCGCTCGCAATGACAAAGGGAAAACTCATAATGACAGCAAGCGAAGGGCTCCCTCAGAATGACAAGAGGCAGAGGGCGCAGAAGGACAAGAAACGAGGGGCTCATGGTCAGGGTGATAAAAGGGGTATCTGGGTTGTCACAGGCTGGCAATTAGGACAGAAGTAGGTGCCTCGGTTTCGCACCAGAATCCGCTCGATGGGGGTGTGGCAAACAGGACAAGGCTCACCACCTCGATGAGCAACCTGAAAATGGAAATGGGCTGTGCCTATTTGGCCGCCGGGGCGGACGTAAGTGTCAACGCTGGCTCCCTTGTTGCCTATGGCTGACAGAAGAACTTCACGGATAGAGCGATATAAGCTTTGAATTTCGTGAGCTGCTAAAGCGCCTGCTTTCCTCAAAGGGTGGATTTTGGCAGCAAAGAGGGCTTCATCAGCATACATATTGCCAATTCCAGCGATGAGATTCTGGTCAATGAGCGCTGCTTTTATCGGAATGTGATGTTTCTTTAATAGCTTGGCCAAAACCTCGGGAGTGAAACTTTCGCTCAAAGGCTCAGGGCCTAATTTACCCACCACAGTATCAACATTTTCTACCAGCCGCATTACCCCAAATCGGCGCAAGTCGCTAAACACAAGTCTGTTTCTATTAGAAAAGTGAAAAACAGCCCTGGCGTAGCGGTCAATTCCCTTGGGATTTAATAGCAAAACACCGGTCATCCTGAAGTGCATGATTAGCGCTTGATTAGCCAGGTTAAAGATAAGATATTTTCCTCGGCGCTCAAGGCTTTGTATTGTTTGCCCAATTAACTTACGGCGAAATTCCTCAGCGGAACTATCGGGCACTAACGCAGTATCAAAGATAGTAACTTGAGTGAAACTCTGCCCAACTATCCAGGGCAAAAGCTCGGTCTTGATTGTCTCTACTTCAGGTAATTCAGGCATTTTTCTCTAGGTTAGCGTAAGGAAACAAAGCTTGCAAGCTCAATGTGCCATGCTATAATACAAAGATTTTAGCGGGTGTTTAAAAATGTAGTGCGAGGCTTTTAGCCCTGTGTAGTAGCGAAGATTACTACACGGGGTAGCCTCGTGCACGACCCTAAAGGGTCGCACTACGAAAATCTTGGGGGGTGAAGATTATTAAAACTGAATGAGGCAAATCTAGTTTTGAATCTGCGGCAAAATTAAACAGCCTCGTTTTATAATAGGAGGTTAGAAATGTATCGGATTTTAGCCCGAGAAGACCTTGCTCCAAATATTCATCTATTTAAGATTGGGGCACCATCAGTAGCCAAGAAGGCTCAGCCGGGGCAATTTGTCGTTGTCAGAAGTGATGAAAAGGGGGAACGCATTCCACTAACCATCGCCGATTGGAACAAGAAAGAGGGAAATGTGACTATTGTTTTCATGGAGGTAGGCACTACTACCAAGAAATTAGCTTTGCTTAATGCTGGTGATAACATTCTTGATTTTGTCGGGCCGTTAGGTCGCCCCACGGAGATCGAAAAGTTTGGCACCGTGGTTTGCGTCGCTGGAGGAGTCGGCGCCGCTCCCATGTTTCCCATCGCCAGAGCTCTGAAAGCTCAGGAAAATGAAATCATCTCCATTCTAGGTGCCCGAAACAAGGAGCTTCTCTTCTGGGAAGAGCGGCTGCATAGTGTCAGCGATGAACTGATAGTGACCACCGATGATGGCTCATATAAGCGCAAAGGTGTGGTTACTGAGCCACTCAAGGAATTGCTTGATAACAAGAAAATAGATCGCGTAATCTCTATCGGACCAGCTATTATGATGAAGTTTTGTTCTCTAACTACCAAGCCATTTGGTATCAAGACAATGGTAAGTCTTAACCCTATAATGGTTGATGGCACTGGGATGTGTGGCTGCTGCCGTGTATCTGTGGGCGGTGAGACTAAGTTTGCTTGCGTTGATGGACCGGATTTCGATGGACATGAGGTTGACTGGGATTTGCTTATGCATCGTCTGCGCACCTATCTAGATGAGGAAAAAGAATCTTTAAGGCTTTGGGAGGAAAGGAACAAAGCCTTCATAAGCTAAGGAGACGAAAATTATGGCGGAAAAGAAAAAGATAAATCTAAATCGGGTGCCTATACCAAAGCAGGAGCCCTTGATAAGAAGAGGGAATTTTAATGAAGTAGCCTTAGGCTATACTGAAGAGCAAGCCATCGAGGAGGCAAGTCGCTGCATTGAATGTAAAAAAACAGGTTGCAAAGTTGGCTGCCCGGTGGATGTAGATATCCCCGAATTCATAAAAGCAATACAAGATGGTGATATGCCCGAGGCAGTAAGAATACTTAAGAGTAAGAACAGCCTTCCCGGCATTTGCGGTCGTGTTTGCCCTCAGGAGACACAATGTGAGATGACTTGCAACCTAGCCAAAAAGGGCGCTCCCATCGCTATTGGTAGACTAGAGCGGTACGTAGCTGATTGGGAAAGAGCTCACCTTGAAGTTATTGAACGACAGAAGGAGCGGGTAAAATCTAATGGTAGGAAGATAGCTGTTGTTGGCTCTGGACCGGCCGGGTTAACCTGCGCTGCCGACCTGGCTAAGCTAGGGTATGAAGTTACTATCCTTGAGGCACTTCATGTAGCTGGCGGCGTGCTGATGTATGGAATTCCTGAATTTAGATTGCCTAAAGTCATTGTCCAGGGTGAAGTTGATTATGTAAAGTCCCTGGGCATAGAAATTAGGTTTGACCAGGTGATAGGCAAAATAGCTACTGTGGATGAGATTCTGGAAGATGGTTACGCTGCTGTTTTTTTAGCTCCTGGGGCTGGAGCACCAATGTTTCTAAACATTCCCGGCGAGAACTTCAGCAACATTTATTCCGCTAACGAATTTCTTACTCGAACAAATCTGATGAAGGCTTATCTCTTCCCCGAGTATGATACTCCAATAAAAGTGGGGAGAAAGGTAGCGGTCTTCGGCGGAGGAAATGTCGCTATGGATGCTTCCAGATGCGCCCTCAGGCTTGGGGCTGGGGAAGTATATATCATTTATCGCCGTTCTAAAGTAGAGATGCCAGCCAGGGCTGAGGAGAGGGAGAATGCTGAGGAAGAAGGGATTATTTTCAAGCTTCTAACCAATCCCAAGAGATTTATCGGCGATGAACAGGGTAGGGTCAAGGCAGTAGAGTGTTATGAAATGGAGCTTGGTGAACCTGATGAAAGTGGTCGGCGGCGACCAATTCGAAAACCGGGCACTGAATTCATCATTGACATTGACACGGCAATTGTTGCTCTGGGCACCAGACCAAACCCGATCATCCCCTCAACGACTAAAGGGCTCGAACTCACCAGATGGGGCACGATAAAAACTGATGAGGTTACAGGTAGGACCAGCAAGGATAGGGTCTGGTGTGGCGGTGATATAGCTACTGGAGCAGCTACAGTTATCAGTGCTATGGGAGCTGGCAAGCGAGCTGCCGCCGATATTGATGTTTATCTATCCTCTTCTTAATATTCGATAAATTTCTTGCGGAAGTGAGTTAAATCTAGCTTCTCTTCTTTGGGGTCGATCCTGATATTCCAAACTTGCATCTCTCTTGCTCCCAGAATCAGGTCGATTTCTTCCCCACTTTCATCATTCCCGATCTCCTCTATGACATAGGCCAAAAAATAGAGATAATCCCCTTGAATCTCACCTGGAACAAAGCAAACCTGGGAAATCTTCCTTACACTTCCACCAAGACTCACATTAAAAGCCTTAGGGAGGAACCTGGGGCAAAGCTCTTGAGCAGCTTTCCCAGCAATGTAATTATGCACTGCTCCGGTATCAAACAGGGCATGTAAAGGTTTATTAGCGGCTGTAATAGTATCGTACACCCTTCCCATTTACCTTGATTATACCATCTCAGCCCAGTTTTTGCCCAGCTTAATATCTATTTTTAAAGGCACACAAAGCTTTATAGCTTGGGACATTAGCCCAGCCACTAAGGATTTCATCTCCTCCATTTCCTCTTGAGGTACTTCGAAAACCAGTTCATCGTGAATTTGCAAAAGCATCTTGCTTTTTAGCTTTCGCCTTTTCATTTCTCGATGTATATTAATCATAGCAACCTTGATAATGTCAGCGGAGGTACCTTGCACCGGGGCGTTTATAGCCATACGCTCCGCAGCTTCCCTTACTTGCCGATTGGGGGAATTGATTTCGGGTATGAACCGCCTCCTTCCCAGCACCGTTTGCACATAACCCAGTTTCCTCGCCTGTTCTTTGGTTGCTTCAATGTACTCTCTTACCCTGGGATACCTGTCAAAATATAAGGCGATAAATTGGCCTGCTTCCTCTCGGCTAAGCTCGGTGGCTTGCTCCAATCCATAATCGCTCATGCCATAGATGACACCGAAGTTCACTGTCTTAGCAGCTCGGCGCATCTCAGCGGTCACCTCTGCTATTGAGATATCGAAGAGCTTGGAGGCAGTCATGGCATGGATATCTTCATCGCCGACAAAGGCAGCAATAAGGCCGGGGTCCTGGGAGAGATGAGCTAGGGCTCTGAGGTCAATCTGGGAGTAATCAGCGCTTAATAGGTACACCCCTGACGGAGCAATGATAGCTTGCCTTATTTTCTTACCTCTTTCCCCTCTCACAGGGATATTTTGCAGGTTTGGCTCACTGGAGGAAAGTCGCCCTGTAGCCGTGCCTGTTTGATTAAAATTGGTATGCACCCTACCTGTCTGAGGATTAATAAGCGCCGGCAAAGCATCAATATATGTTGATTTAAGTTTGCCAAGTTGGCGATATTGCAACACAAGCTCGATTATGGGATGGAGACCCCTCAATCCCTCAAGCACTGAAGCCTCGGTGGAGTAACCGCTTTTTGTTTTGCGAGAGCGAGGTAGATTAAGCTCCTCAAACAGTACCTTGCCCAACTGCTTGGGTGAATTGATATTAAATTGATGCCCCACGCTGTTATAAATTTCTGCCTCTAGTTTTAGCATTTCCTGACCTAACTCAAGAGACATCTTACGAAGCAAGTTAGTATCTAAAGTAATACCATTTCTCTCCATAGCTACCAGCACAGGAACCAAAGGCATCTCCACTTCCCTAAAGAGTTGCCACAATCCTTGCCGACATAGCTCCTCCTTTAAATTATCCCTTAAACCCCAGGTGATGTTGGCATTGGCGCAGGCGTAATCGGCAACTTGTTTCACCCCCAGCGTGGCTAAAGAAACCTGCTTTTTTCCGGTGCCAATCAAGTCGGTGATTTGCGCCATTTCCAGGCCCAGTTTATTAAAAGCAATTGCTTTAAGACTCAGGTTTTTTTCACCGATAAGGTAAGCGGCAATCATCAGGTCGAAATCCAAGTTTTCCAGCTCCACTCCGTAATTAGCTAGTACAGCCATATCATGCTTAGCGTTATAAGCAATTTTGCCTATGTTTGTATTCTCTAAGATTGGCTTTAGTCCAGCTATAACTTGAGCTAGCAGTAGTGGCTCAGGAATTTCATTGAGAGCCCTTCGATTGTTTTCATTCTGAGGGAGCGAAGCGACCGAAGAATCTCGCTCAGGATAAACTCCGCGAAGCAATCTCAAAGGTATATAAAATGCTTTTCCAGAAGCTGGCGATACAGCTATTCCCACCAGCTCTGCCGTCAAGCCCTCACCCTTAATCCCTCTCTTGTAAGGAAAAGAAACTTCATTATATGAGGGAGAAGAGGTAAGGGTAGTTTCAAGGTCGAGGACTATTTCGCTTGCTGCTTCCAGTTGACTTATAAGCTTGGCTAAGGCTGCCTCACTGCGCACTACTTGATAAATGCCTCTCTGACAGCTGTCAGCTGTCAGCTGATAACTGTCTTGTGGCAGTCGGGGGAGTAAGTTAATAAACTCAAGCTCCCGGAAAAGTTCCACTACCTCACTCCGGTCATAAGTGCTCACATGACAGGCTTCCAAATTCAAGTTGACAGGAACATCCTTAACTATGGTAACTAACTCCTTACTCTGGAAAGCCTGGGATTGATATTCACGTAGCATTGCTCGTAACTTGCTCGGCATTACATTTTCAATATTGTCATAGATTCCCTCGAGGCTGCCAAACTGCCGAATTAATTTCGTAGCTGTTTTCTCGCCAATTCCTGGTACGCCGGGAATATTATCCGAAACATCACCAACCAAGGCTTTAAAATCAGTAATCTGCTCAGGCCTTATGCCATATTTTTGCTTAACTGCCTCCTCATCATAAAGGACAGTATCACTAAGGGTTCGCCTTGGCATGAGGGCTTTTATCTCCGGCAACACAAGTTGGAGCACGTCATTGTCACCAGTGACGATGATAGTTTCACTACCCTGTTCACTAGCCTGCTTGCCTAAGGTGCCCAGAACATCGTCAGCCTCAAAGCCGTCAATTTCAAAGATAGGAATGTGAAAAGCATCTACTAGCTGATGAACCCGCTTTATCTGACTTTTCAGTTCCTCTGGTGCCTTGGGACGCTGTGCTTTATACTCCTCGAACATCTCATGTCTGAAAGTTGGAGCTGGGCGGTCAAAAGCCACCGCCCAATAAGTGGGCTTGAATTCGGCGAGCACCTTGAGCAAGGTGTTGGCAAAGCCATAAACAGCATTTACCATCTCCCCGGTTTTAGATACCGTCAGTGGAGGCAAAGCATGAAAGGCACGATGCACTAAAGCATTGCCATCAAAAAGCAACAGCAAGGGTTTTTCTTTCTCGTTCTTTGTCATTCTGAGCCCTTCACTTCTTGCCATTCCGAGCAACTCCCTGTCATTCTGAGGGAGCGAAGCGACCGAAGAATCTCCCATAGACTTCCTCCTCAACAATTATAGCATTTCTCCTCATTGCGGACTCTCCCTCCTGTCATTGCGAGGAGCATAAGCGACGAAGCAATCTCTAGGAAATACTCCACCACCGAGATTGCCACGCCTTCGGCTCGCAATGACAGATAGGACTTGATAAACGACCTCTCTATTATG
Source organism: Dehalococcoidia bacterium (assembly GCA_030612025.1). Classification (GTDB taxonomy): domain Bacteria; phylum Chloroflexota; class Dehalococcoidia; order GIF9; family AB-539-J10; genus 20-14-all-45-10. The sequence continues at coordinate 32,952 of JAUWOR010000003.1, forward strand.
CTACTTAACAGGCATGATATACTAAAGTCATATGAAGAGAGATTTGCTCTCGGTGTCCGACCTCAGCCGTGCGGAGATTGAGCAGCTCATAGAGCAGGCCTTAATTATGAAGCGGGGGGATACGCTGTGTCTCCTCTCAGGGAAAACCCTGGCTCTTCTCTTCGAGAAGCCTTCCTTGCGCACCAGGGTTAGCTTCGACCTAGCCATACATCAGTTAGGCGGGCACGCTATCTACCTGTCTCCAGGCGAGGTAGGCTTGGGCAGGCGAGAGGCGATTCCCGACGTAGCGCGGGTGCTCAGTCGCTATGTTGATGGTATTGTTGCCCGCACCTTTTCTCATCAGACTTTGCTCATTCTAGCCGAGCATTCCTCTGTGTCGGTAATTAATGCTCTCTCCGATTTGGAACATCCATGTCAGGTACTTTCTGACCTCCTCACCATATATGAAAAGAAAGGCAGGCTTGCCGGTTTGACTTTGGCTTTCATCGGCGATGGCAATAATGTAGCTCACAGCTTACTACTTGCTGCCTCACTTACAGGAATGAATTTCCATATTGCCTCCCCGCCGGGTTATGAAATTAAGAAAGAGGTATTGAATCAAAGCCGAGAACTTGCCGCTTCCAGTGGTAGCCAAATTGAGCTAACGGCCGAGCCTGGTGAGGCAGCCAAAGACGCCGACATAGTATATACTGATGTGTGGACTAGCATGGGACAGGAAGCCGAAGCAGAGAAACGGCGTCTTGCCTTTTCTGGCTATCAGGTAGATGAGAAGCTATTATCTTTAGCTAAAGGGGATGCTTTATTTATGCACCCTTTGCCAGCCCATCATGGTGAGGAAATCTCCGCCCAGCTACTAGATAGCCCCCAATCAGTGGTCTTTGACCAGGCAGCAAACAGGCTTCATCTGCAAAAGGCATTACTGGCTAAGATGCTCCCATCAACCCATCCAGGAGCAATAAGTAAATGACAAAACCAATCATAGCTATTGTAGGCCGGACTAATGTAGGTAAGTCCACCTTGCTCAACCGCTTGGCGGGCAAGCGCCTAGCTGTCGTTGCCGATTTACCGGGAACTACTCGGGATCGCGTTCTTGCTCCTGTTTCATGGCAGGGGAGAGAGCTAACTATGGTTGATAGCGGTGGCTGGCAAGCAAAGCCACAGACGACTTTAGATGAAATGGTTAAGCAGCAAGTGGAAGCAGCCATCAGCCATGCAAACGTCATTATTTTCCTTACCGATGCTAAGGAGGGGCTTATTCCCGCGGATGAAGAAATAGCCGATATATTGCGTGCTGCCAACAAGCCCGCAGTGTTAGCGGTAAATAAGGCAGATTCTGTAAAGCAAGGGGATTCGGTGGCTGATTTTTATCGATTAGGTATCGGTACACCCGTAGCTATTAGTGCCTATCATAACCGAGGGATAGACGAGCTTATGGATGCTGTGCTAGCCTTTCTCCCCCCATCAACCGCCAGCTTTGTAGAGCCAGAAGAGGCTAAACTAGCTATTGTGGGACGCCCCAACGTAGGAAAGTCAACATTGCTGAATGCACTGCTCGGCAATGAGAGGGCCATTGTCCATGAGGCTCCAGGGACTACTCGTGATACTCTTGATGCTATGGTCCGTTGGGATGATAAGAAGGTATTACTCATTGATACTGCGGGTATTAAACGACGCGGCAAGGTTGGCGCTGGCGTTAACTACTACAGCCTGATTCGCGCCGTTCAAGCTATTAACCGATGCGATGTTACCTTATTACTAATCGATGCTGGTGAATTTATCACCGCCCAGGATATGCATATCGCTGGCTATATTATAGAAGTTGGCAAGGGTATGGTGTTAGTGGTTAATAAATGGGACCTCGTTCCTCAGGAACAGAGACAGCAATTCAAGCAGTATATGAAAAAGCGGCTTAGGTTTATGCCTTATGTGCCTGATCTTTACATCTCCGCCAAGTTAGGGCACAATATTGATAGAATCTTACCCCAAGCTTGGCAGGTATGGCAGGAAAGGCAGAAGCGTTTACCGAACTCAGCAGTTAACATGGTTATTAAACAAGCAGTAGACAGTCATCCCCCGCCTCGTATGGGCTCTAAACGATTGCACATCGCCCAAGCTTATCAAGACGAATCCAGACCTTCAGCTTTCGTGCTACAAGTTAATGACCCACATTTAGTCCACTTTTCCTACCAGAGGTACTTGGAGAATAAACTTCGCCATAGCTTTGGTTTTTGCGGCTCCCCTTTGCACCTGATTTTCATCAGGGCTAACAGTAAAAGGAGTAGAAGGACAAAGGTGGTGAAAACATGATAACTGCTAAATTCATTGCTGTGGTGGTCATTGCATATCTTCTTGGCTCCATTCCCTTTGGCTTGATCATAGGCAAACTTAAAAAAGGTGTTGATGTCAGAAAATATGGAAGTGGCAAGACTGGCGCCACTAATGTAATGCGCACCGTAGGGACCAAGTTTGGCATTTTAACCATAGTTCTTGATGTGGCTAAAGCTGCTGGAGCAGTGGTGCTAGCTGGAGTAATTATAGACAGCGGCGCCTTGACCATCGGCGGCATACCCCTCCACCAGATGGCTCAAGTCATGGCTGGCCTAGCAGCAGTGGCAGGGCATAACTGGCCTATATTTGCTAAATTTAAAGGTGGCCGCGGCGTGACTGCTTATTTTGGCACATTGCTTGCTATCTATCCTCCGGCAGCTATATTTGGAGTCGAAGTTCTAGCTATATCGGCATTGCGTAGCCGGCACATGTCCTTAGGCTCTATACTTGGAGCCCTAGCCGCTTGGTGTTTATTGATACCCTTAACTATTAATTATAATTCTCCCCCCGTTTATCTAGCTTATGGCTTAGCAGGTATAGCCTTGCTTGTCTACCAGCACCGCGGCAACATAAGCCGCTTACAGCTGGGCACAGAACGCCGATTATGGTGAAGAAAAAAGCTAGCCTTAAACCATGCCTAAAACTACCATTATAGGCAATACTACCTGGGGTAACACTTTAGCTTCTTTGCTAAGTGATAAGGGGATAGCGGTAAAGCTATGGGCGCGCAGCAAAGCCGAGGTTGAGGGGCTGAATCAGAAAACACGTAGCTACTCCCCTACCAGCCATATTGAAGAGGCTTTAGACAGGGCTGATCTGGTAATTTGGGCCGTTCCTTCACAAAAACTGAGGCAAAATGTTATTCAGGCTAAGAATTACTTAACCAATTCAATGCTATTGATGAGCGCTGCTAAGGGGTTAGAGGAGGATAGCGGTAAGAGGATGTCTCAAGTAATGGCAGAGGAAATTGCCCCCGCTTTAAGAAAGCAGATTTGCGTTCTTTCCGGTCCCAATTTGGCCAAAGAAATTGCTCAAGGCCTGCCTGCTGCCTCGGTAATCGCGGCACAGGATATAACTGTGGCTGAGAGAGCACGAGACCTGATGAATTCGCCTAAATTCCTTCTGTTCACTACCGATGATGTTATCGGGGTAGAGTTAGGTGGAGCTCTGAAAAATATCGTAGCTTTAGGCGCCGGGATGATCGATGGGTTGGGCCTGGGTGACAATGCTAAGGCTGCCTTCATCACTTGGAGCTGGACCGAAGTTATTTCCCTCGGGGTAGCCTTGGGAGCTAAGGTTAGCACTTTTTACGGTTTAGCTGGTTTAGGCGACTTAATAGCCACTTGTGCTAGCGCCTTGAGTCGCAATCACTACGTTGGTTACGAATTAGCTAAAGGGCGATCCTTGAAAAAAATATCTGCTTCTATGACACAGGTTGCCGAGGGGGTTTACACTGCCATGGCAGTTCATCAAATAATACGGAAGTTGACTTTGGAAACCCCTATTATCAATCTTATTTATCAAGTCCTTTTTGAAAACTTGCCAGCAACTGAGGCACTGGCTGATTTCGGTGAGCTAACAAAGAGCCACGATCAACCCTCGTTAAATGCCTTAAGGTAATTTGGCTTGGGGTAATATCTTAGCTAACTCTTCGAAAAGGCGTCGTTGCTTCCCATCTAAATGTTGCGGAGTAACTACCACAACTTTGACCAATTGATCACCCTTCCCCCTAGCGTTAAGTTGCGGCACTCCCTTGCCTTTAAGGCGAAAAATCCTTCCATTCTGTGTGCCTGGTGGTATCCTTAGGCTTGCCTTCCCATCTAAAGAGGGCACTTCTATCTCATCACCTAGGGTAGCCTGAGCAAAATTAATGGGTAACTCACAAAGAATATCGCTCCCGTCTCTACAAAACAACTTATGTGGCCTCACTGAAAGGTCAATGTAGAGAGCGCCAGGCGCTCCTCCATACAAGCCAGCATCCCCCTCGCCATCGAGGTGCACTTGATAACCATCATCCACACCGGCAGGAATATCCACCGTTAGCTTGCGTTTTACCTTTACTCGCCCCTTTCCACAGCATTGGGAGCAGGGGTGGGGGATTATAATGCCGCTGCCTTTACAACGGGGGCAGGTGGTAATGTGGCTGAAGCGGCCAAAAATACTCTGCTGAACTTTTCTCACCTGTCCTGTCCCACGACACTCAGGGCAAGTTTGAGGATTCGTCCCTGGCTGGCTACCAATGCCCTGGCATGAAGGACAGTTCTCAATACGCTGTATTTCAACTTCTTTCTGACAGCCAAAGACTGCTTCCTCAAAAGAAAGAGTGAGGTGGGTTTGCAGACTATCCCCCCTTTGTGGAGCACGCTGGGCAGTCCTACCAAACGGACTCCCACCAAAACCACCGAAAAAGGATTCGAAAATATCACCTAGCCCACCAAAATCAGGAAACCCATGCCATTCTTCCGTAGCTACTCGACCATAGCGGTCGTAACTACTCCTTTTCTCCGGGTCAGAAAGGATCTGGTAAGCCTCATTTATTTCCTTAAATTTATCTTCTGCCCCAGGGTTTTTATTGTGGTCGGGATGATACTGAAAAGCCAGCTTGCGAAACGTCCTCTTGATTTCCTCATCACTGGCGTTCCGCGGCACGCCCAACACTTCATAGTAATCTCGCTTTATCGCCATAGTTAGTTAACCCCAATCTTTTAGTATAGACCTTAAACTGCCCTGTTGACAACTTTTATACGCAAGTATACGCAGATTGCCAAACTATCGAAACTTTACCCGTTTATTCTTATGAGCATGAAAGGCATATTTTGGGGACTATAGCCAGGATTTTGAAACAGCTCACTGAATTGCTAAAGTCTGAGAGTGGGGCTCTCAGTTAATCATTTCTTCTTTAGTCGCCGTCTTTCTATCGCTATCTACATCACTTCCCTCCTTTCTAGAGGCTGTTTAATTTTGCCTCAGATTGAAAACTAGACTTGCCTCATCCAGTTTTAATAACCTTCACCCCATGATTCTCGTAATGCGCCCCTTTAGGGTCGTGCACGAGGCTACCCTGTGTAGTAATCTTCGCTACTACACAGGGCTAAAGCCTCGCACTACATTTCTAAACACCTTCTTCTATTTTCCTGGGTAGCCCTGCTCGCACAGCTAATAAACATTATACTGAGCCCTTAAAAATGTTTATAATATAAAAGGGATGGAAGAAATTAAGCGAGATAAAGTATATCAGGAGGAATAGAACCATGACACCGGAGAAATTTACCGAGCAAGCTCAAGAGGTCTTAGCGGCATCACAGGAGTTAGTTCGACGCTATCACCACAATCAATGGGATGTGGAACATGTCCTATTAGCTTTGCTGGAGCAACAAGGGGGGGTAACTATAGACATATTACGAGAACTAGGTGTGGATGTTGAGGCAATGAAAAGGCGAGTGGAGGCGACGCTGCAAAGCTACCCCACGGTAGCTTATGAGGGAACGCAAATTTATGCTACACCACGAATTTCCCAGCTTATGCAGAATGCTCGCCAGGAGGCTGACAGGCTTAAGGATGAGTTCATCAGCACGGAACATCTGCTCATTGCCATTGCTGCCGAAGGCAGGGGCGAAGCCACGGCAATCCTAGCCGAATTTGGCCTCAACCAAGAAAGGATTTACCAAGCTTTGCGCAAAATTCGCGGTGCCCATCGGGTTACTGACCAACATGCGGAAAGCAAATATCGCTCTCTGGAAAAATATGGACATGACCTCACCGAGCTAGCTCGTCAAGGTAAACTCGACCCAGTAATTGGCCGGGAGAAGGAAGTCAAGCGTGTAATACAGATACTCTCACGCCGCACCAAGAATAACCCTGTGCTTATTGGTGACGCCGGCGTAGGCAAGACAGCCATCGCGGAGGGTTTAGCCCAGAAGATTGTCGCTGGGGATGCCCCCGACTCCCTCAAAGAGAAAAGGGTGGTTGCCTTGGATATGGGAGCTTTAGTGGCAGGGAGCAAATTCCGAGGGGAATTTGAAGAGAGGCTAAAAGCGGTCTTAGACGAAGTCCGTCAGGCGAGTGGAGAAGTCATTCTGTTTATTGACGAGCTTCATACCGTAGTAGGAGCCGGGGCTGCTGAGGGAGCAATTGATGCCAGCAATATGCTTAAGCCAGCGTTGGCTCGTGGTGAACTTCAATGTATCGGAGCTACCACTCTTGATGAATATCGAAAACGCATTGAGAAGGACGCAGCATTGGCAAGGAGGTTCCAGCCTGTCTTCATTGGCGAACCCAGTGTAGAAACAACCATAGAGATGCTTCGAGGACTTCGCCCTAGATATGAAGCCCATCATAAGATAAAAATCGATGATTTAGCTCTAGTAGCTGCGGCCAAGCTAAGCCAGAGATATATCTCCGATAGATTCTTGCCTGATAAGGCCGTTGACCTAATCGATGAAGCCGCCAGCAAACTACGCATTGACATGGAAAGTGCCCCAGAGGAAGTTAAAAAACTAGACCGGGAGATAAAGCATTTGCGTGATGAGGAAGAAGCTGCTTCACAACGGAGAGCCTACCAAAGGGCAGCGGAGCTGAAAGCAAAAAGATTGAGGTTAGAACAGGAATACAATAATGCCAAACTTCAGTGGCAGCAGGAAGGGAAAATTGACGGTGTGGTGGACGAGGAGGATGTTGCTCAGCTAGTTTCCCAATGGACAGGCATCCCGGTCTCTCGAATGCTTGAAAGTGAAAGTGACAAATTGGTTCACATGGAAGAGGGGCTTCACCAGAGGATAGTGGACCAGGAGGAGGCGGTGGCAGCCATTTCCGAAGCTATCCGACGGGGCCGAGCCGGACTTAAGGATCCTAAGCGCCCCATTGGTAGTTTTATTTTTCTCGGTCCCACTGGCGTAGGCAAGACAGAGCTAGCTCGAGCTTTGGCACAATTCCTCTTCGACGATGAAGAGGCCATGGTGAGATTGGACATGTCAGAATATATGGAAAAACATACCGTATCTCGCCTCATTGGCGCACCACCTGGCTATGTAGGGTATGAAGAAGGTGGTCAGTTAACTGAGGCGGTGAGGCGTCGCCCTTACCGAGTCATTCTCTTCGATGAGGTGGAGAAGGCACATACTGAGGTATTTAACATACTATTGCAGCTACTAGAGGACGGCCGGCTTACCGATGGGCATGGCAGAACCGTGGATTTCAAAAACACAGTGGTGATTATGACCAGCAACTTGGGCACCGAGGAATTCCAGCGCCAGGCTATTGGCTTCCACCATAGGGACGAAGCAGATGAACAAAGAATGAGGAAAACCATAGAAAGTGCTTTGAAGCAAACTTTCCGCCCTGAATTGCTTAATAGAATAGACGATGTCATTATATTTCATCCTTTGACCGAGGAGAACTTGAAGAGCATTGTTGACTTGCTCGTTCGAGAGGTAGAGCAGAGGTTGGCTGAACGGAATATCAAGATCGAGATCGGTCCTGAAGCCAAAGCTTGGCTGGTAAAAAGAGGCTATGACCCAGTATATGGGGCTCGCCCCCTACGTCGGGCTATCCAGAGATATGTGGAAAATCCACTATCAACCAAGATATTAAAGGGTGAGTCTAAGGAGGGAGACACCATAGCTATCGGTGTAGAAGGAGATAACCTAAGCTTTACCACTACAAAATCTGCCGAGGCAAGGATATAATACTAGACCGTGAAATTGAAACCCACCAAGCGGGAGGCCATCGTAGGGGGCTTATCCCTAACAATTACTATAGCACTCTGTGTTCTTATTATTCAGCATCGAGGTTATCTGGGTGAGATAAGGCGCTGGGGTTATCTTGGTTGCTTTATCATCAACACGCTTGCTAGCGGGACCCTAGCTGTCCCTGGATTTGGTATCTTAGTTACATTCACTTTAGGCGGGGTGTTAAATCCGGCAATAGTGGGCGCTGTAGCTGGAATTGGCGAAACTATAGGTGCTGTGGGTGCTTATTTCACTGGCTACGGTGGCAGGGGGTTATTGCGAGATAACAACAGCGCTCTTTATACTCGCTTTACCAATATACTACACCGCCATGGTTCTAAGAGTGTTTTCCTTATGGCATCAGTTGTCAATCCCATTTATTATCCCTTCGCTGTGTTTATGGGCATGCTTCGCTTTGGTCTAACCAGGTTTTTCCTCTTGACTTGGGCCGGGAGGACAATCAAAAGCATGGTTCTGGCTTACCTGGGATACTTTGGCTTACGGTCTATATTGCAGTGGCTGGGGCTAAGTTTCTAGCTTGAGTTTTCTAAGATTTCTTGCTATAGTTTTTAAAAGTGGGGCTGTAGCTCAATTGGGAGAGCGTTTGACTGGCAGTCAAAAGGTAGTGGGTTCGAATCCCATCAGCTCCACCATGATAGAAAGCAGGTAGAATTCCTCTCCGCTCCTCGAGAATTTCATCAGGTGGTAGAGGCATTATATATGTGAGAACCATTTCTTTTTTACCCTCACCTCTTTTGCGAAACTACAGTAATGGTATCCAGAGCGTCTGATATTCTGCGACAGATGCCTGAGCTCGTTCAGATAGATGGGCGACACTTTAAAGTATAAGGGGATCTTTCGCTTTATGGTTGAGACACAGACTGGCTAGCTTTTGTGTCATTGCGAGCGAAGCGAAGCAATCCCACAAAAAAGAAACCAAATAGGAGATTGCTTCGGCACTGAAATGCCTCGTAATGACAGCCGTCCTTTGTCACCCTGAACGAAGTGAAGGGGCTGTGAGATTCTTCGCCTTCGGCTCAGAATGACAATAGGGAGCGGCTCCTCGCAATGACAAGGAAGTCAAGTGTCGCTAATCTTATGGAACGAGTACAAAGGCCTTTAATTTACCTTAAAATTAGGTTAAACTTCTACCGATATGGCTCTGAAATATAACCCTCAAGAAATCGAGAAGAAATGGCAGGAGAAATGGGCTGCTGACCGCATCTATGAGGTCAAAGAAGATAGCAGTCAGCCAAAATTTTACGCTCTGACCATGTTCCCCTATACCTCAGGAGACCTCCACATTGGGCATTGGTACGCTATGGCTCCTTCAGATGTCCATGCCAGATTTAAGAGAATGCAGGGATATGATGTGCTTCATCCCATGGGTTTTGATGCTTTCGGACTACCTGCAGAGAATGCCGCCATTAGTCACGGTATCCACCCTTATGACTGGACAATGGCGAATATAGAGCATATGCGACGCCAGCTCAAGAGCATGGGGGCAATCTACGACTGGGATCGAGAGGTAGTTAGCTGCCTCCCTGAGTATTATAAGTGGACGCAGTGGTTTTTCCTGAAACTTTATCACGCTGGTCTGGCTTACCGCGCTAAGGCACCAGTCAATTGGTGTCCTAAGTGTCAGACAGTGTTGGCTAATGAACAGGTGGTAGGGGAAGGATTTTGCGAGCGTTGTGGCAGCCAGGTGACTAAAAAGGATCTGGAGCAGTGGTTTTTCCGGATCACCAGATATGCTGAGGAACTCCTCGACTTCAGCCACATAGATTGGCCAGAGCGCATAAAGACAATGCAGAGAAACTGGATTGGCAAAAGCGAGGGCGCCGAGGTTTCCTTTGGCTTAGAGCACGAGGATATAGAGCAAAAAGAGATAAGCGTGTTTACCACTCGCCCTGATACTATCTTTGGGGTAACTTTTTTCCTTCTGGCGCCAGAGCATCCTCTAGTTCCCAAATTGACTACCCCGGAGTATAAGGCTAAGGTAGAAGAGTATATTGCCTGGTGTAGGCAGCAGACGGAGTACGAACGGACGGCTTTGGGCAAGGAGAAAACGGGAACCTTTTTGGGAAGCTATGTTATCAACAGGTTAAACGGGGAGAAAGTGCCTATCTGGATTACTGATTACGTCTTGCCAACTTATGGTACCGGAGCAGTAATGGGGGTTCCAGCTCATGATGAGAGAGATCTTGAGTTTGCTAAGAAGTTTAATCTCCCTGTACGAACAGTTATTGCTCCTCCAGGTTGGTCAGGCGAGGAACTAGCAGAGGCATATACTGAGCCAGGCACAATGGTAAATTCTGGGGAGTTTAACGGCTTACCTAGCGAACAGGGATATGAGCGGATTTGTAATTTGATAGAGAGAAAAGGTTGGGGTAAAAAAGCCGTTACTTACCGCCTTCGGGATTGGCTTATCTCCAGGCAGAGGTACTGGGGGGCGCCAATACCGATAGTCTATTGTGATAAGTGCGGCATAGTCCCTGTACCTGAGAAGAGCCTCCCTGTTTTGCTCCCTCCTAATGCTGAGTTTAGGCCCACTGGCGAGTCTCCTTTGAAATATTGCCAGTCATTTGTTAATACCACCTGTCCTAAATGTTTTCGACCGGCACGACGGGAGATCGATACTATGGATACCTTTATGTGCTCTAACTGGTATTTTTTGAGGTATACCAGCCCAAAAATTGATAATGCCCCCTTTGAGGCTAAAAAGGTGAAGTATTGGCTGCCTGTGGATTTGTATACTGGTGGCGCTGAGCATGCTGTTATGCATCTCCTCTACTCCCGCTTTTTCATTAAAACCATAAGGGATATAGGCTTGGTTGACTTTGATGAGCCATTTACCCGCCTGTTTAATCAAGGAACGATAATTTACCGCGGGGGTAAGATGAGTAAATCTAAAGGCAATGTAATTGCTCCGGATGAATATGTGGCTGAATTAGGGGCTGATGCTGTTCGTGGTTACCTTATGTTTATCGGCCCCTGGGAGTTGGGAGGAGAATGGAGCGATAGCGGTATTGTAGGCATAAGCCGCTGGCTAAACAGGGTGTGGAGCTTAATAGAAACAGGCTACGCCAGTCAGGATGTTGTGCCAAAGGCAGAGAAAGGGCTCCACCACGTTATTCATAAGACAATTAAAAAGGTAACCAAAGATCTGGAAAAGTTTCACTTTAATACCATGCTGGCTAGCCTCATGGAGTTTACTAATTATTTATCTAAGGTGCAGGAAGCAAAGAATATATCAATTTCGCTTTGGCAGGAAGCCATTACATATTTGCTGCTTCTCCTCGCTCCTACCGCCCCCCATCTTGCTGAGGAGCTATGGGCTAGGACAGGGCATCCTTACAGCATTCACAATCAATCTTGGCCAAGGTGGGATGAAGAGATGGCTAAGGAAGAGGAGATCACCCTCGTCATCCAGATAAACGGCAAATTACGGGATAAACTAATTGTGCCTGCTTCTATCACTGAGATTGAAGCCAAGGAACTAGCACTGGAACGGGAGCGAGTAAAGGCCTACACTAACAACAAGAAGATTGCTAATATCATTTACGTCCCTAAGAGGGTGATAAATATTGTCGCCAAGTGAGAAATGGAAATGCGCATAGCTTTTATTGGCGGTGGGACTATGGGGGAGGCGATGATAGGATGCCTTCTTAACAAAAATATTGCTATGCCCGCCAATATTATAGTTAGTGATATGAGGCAATCACGACGAGAACTACTAAGTCGAGAATATGGAGTGAGCACCTTAGCTGATAATAGAAAGGCAATAGAAGGTGCTGACTTGATTATCCTGGCCGTGAAGCCCCAGGACCTAGCTCAGGCAATGGAGGAAATAAAAAAACCCGCGCCACAGCAAGTTGTATTATCCATCATAGCTGGTGCCAGCTTGTCTACTTTACAGCATGGCTTGAAGCACCCTGGCATTATCAGGGCTATGCCTAATATGCCAGGGCAAATTGGTGAGGGAATGACCGTATGGACAGCAACTACAGAAGTTAGCCAAAAACAGAGGGAGATGGCTCAATCTGTCCTCGGTGCTTTGGGCGAGCAAATTTACGTTGCTGATGAGAAATACCTAGACATGGCTACAGCCTTAAGCGGAAGTGGTCCGGCTTACGTGTTTCTTTTCATCGAGGCACTTATTGATGCCGGTGTCCATATCGGCTTGCCACGCAATATAGCCGAGAAATTAGTGATGCAAACCATAGTAGGCTCTACTCATACAGTTCAAAAGACAGACAAACACCCTGCTGAGTTGAGAAGCATGGTTACTTCACCAGGAGGAACCACTGCAGAGGCTCTTCTTCAATTAGAAAAAGGGAGCTTTCGTTCTCTCCTTCTTGAGGCTGTTGCCGCCGCTTATAACAAGGCTAAACATCTTTCTGTTTCCTCTTCCTCGATGGGAGAGGGCTAGGGTGAGGGTGAAATTGGATCCGCTTTTTGAATATCGCCATTGTCCTAATTGCGGACAGAATGATTTTATTGTGCTCTTCGACTCTAATATGAAACAGGACGATTTCCAAGAAGGAATAGAGAGTGTATACATGTTACCGGGAGACAAGTATGGAAGGCATGTTAAATGCCGGAATTGTCATCTAATATATGTAAATCCCATTGAAAAAGGAAGCAAAATCAACGAGGACTACTCTCAAAGGAAAAGTGTCGATGCCTCTATTATTCGGGAGAGTCGTTTACGTGCTACTAAATCGCAAGTAGAATTAATTAAAAGGTATAAGAAGGGCACAAATCTTTTAGATATAGGTTGTGGTGAAGGTTTTTTCCTATGTAATGCCTCTAAGGCTGGGTACGTTGCTAAAGGGATTGAATTATCCCAAGATGCCGCAGCATATGCCAAAAGCGAATTCGGCTTAGATGTAGAAACAAAACCTTTGGAAGAACTACAACTTCCAGAAAATCACTTTGATGTGGTTACTCTATGGGTGGTTCTAGAGCATGTTCCGCACCCACTTACAATCCTTAAAGAAGTTCACAGGATACTCAAGCCTGGGGGGCTGCTAGCAGTGTCAACTCCAAATATCGGGAGCGTGCTAGCAAAAACCCTGGGCAAAAGATGGTGGGAGATAAGGAGAGTTCATATCAACCAATTTACCACGAAAAGCCTTATGGATATCCTCAAGAATGCCGAATTCAAAAACATATCTTCTGTCTGTTATAAGGAATTTATAAGTTTACTCTATCTATTTATACCGATACTAAAATACTTAAAGCTATATGAGAAGGTAAAAACTTCCCTTTTACCTGACTCTGTTTTAGGCAGGATTATGAATAAGATAATGCTGGTATATCCCTCAAAACTTAATTATTCCGCAGTGATTGCTTTCAAATAGGAGGTTGATAAATGACAAATTTTTCTCCATTACAAGGGATTAAGCTTGCCAAAAGGGGGATTTATAACTATATAACCAGCCGTCCTTTAGTAGTTTCCTACGAGCTAACACTTTCTTGTAATTGCAACTGCCGGCATTGTGAGTTGGGCGGAATAATAAAGAACGAGATGCAACTTCAACCAGATGATTATGCTAACTTAACTCGACTCATAAAGCCGCCAGTAGTGCAAATCTCTGGTGGTGAACCACTTTTGCGTAAGGATATAGTAGCTATAGTTAAGGCTATCAAGCAATCTGATGGGCTACCGTACTTGATACTCGTTACCAATGGGGTGCTACTAAACGAGAGTCACTATTTACAACTGCATGAAGCTGGAGTGAACCAACTTTCAGTATCACTTGACTTCCCTGATGAGCGCCATGATGAATTTCGGCGGCACCGAGGTTTGTATGAACACTTGGAACAAACACTTCCTAAGCTGGCAAAGTTTGGTTACCGAGATATCATCTTGAACACTGCTATAACTCAAGCCAATTTGAAAGATGTATTGCCTTTGGCAAAAAAGGCTATGGACTGGAATATATCCATATCATACAGCGCATATACCGCACTGCGAACAGGCAACAAAGATTACTGCATCGATAGCGAAGAGGATTTGAACATTTTACGCCAGACGATTAGCGAACTTATAGAATTGAAAAAGCAAACCAGCCATGTAATCAACTCTAAAGCTATACTTTTAGATACTTTAAGGTATTTTGAGCGAGGTTATATGCCCAATTGTAAGGCTGGTAAGAGATTCTTTGTCGTGATGCCTGATGGGGGTTTTGTTCCTTGCTCACATCGCGGTAATAAATATTCTACTCAAAAAGAGATGATAGAGGATTTTTCTCAGGCAAACCAATGTAGCGCTTGCTATGATGCTATAAGGTCTTATAGCGAACGATCGCTCTCGGGACAACTAAAAGATGTCCCAGGATACAGCAAACAACTTTTCGCCCGAAATGCTTGACAGGTTTTATCCTAAGTAACAGCCGGTGTCTCGCCCGGATATAGCTTACGCCATTTCTCCAGAAGCTGCTCGCGTGTTTCCTTATGATCAGGATCGAGAATGCAACAATCCACAGGGCAAACCTCAACACATTTAGATGATTCAAACCAGCCGACACACTCAGTGCATTTATTGGGGTCAATAATGTAAATTGTCTCCCCCTCGCTAATTGCTTCATTTTTACATTCTGGCAGGCAAGCGCCACAAGCAATACACTCATCAGTAATTTTATACGCCATCTTTACATGACCTCCTTAAAATTTTATTTGCTTTATTTTAACACCTAGCCTTCCCTTTTTGAACCCCCAGGAATCCTTACTGAGAACTTTTCCCTCAGCGCAGTACCAACATGGTCAGGGACCATGCCTCGAAGGCAACCTCCTAGCTTAGCTACTTCTTTAATCAGGCTAGAGCTAAGGAATTGATATTCAGAACTTGTCATTAAACAAATTAGCTCGATATCCGGGGCCAGCTTTTTATTCATCAGCGCCATTTCAAATTCTCGTTCAAAATCAGAACTCGCCCTCAATCCCCGAATCATAACTGTCCCCCCCACCTCATGAATAAAATCGACAGCAAGCCCATTAAAAGATTTAACACATACATTAGGCAAATCAGCTACCGCCTTTTCTACCATATCCATCCTTTCTTCCGGGGAGAAAAGTAGCTGTTTACTAGGCTGATCATAGATGCCGATAATTAACTTATCAAAAACGGCTAAGGCACGGTTGATAATGTCAAGGTGCCCGTTGGTAAGGGGGTCGAAGGTTCCAGGATAGACCGCTATCGTCATAGCTTAACCCTCCCTTTGGTAAACGGAAATAAAGGTATCACCATAGTGACGTTGTTTAGCTAGATGTAATCCATCATAATCAGAACTTAGTGGAAAGCGATTTGCATGACAAACTGCGATAGCAGTGTTTTCTCCTAATAATCTTGAGCTAGCTATAGTTGCCAAGAAATTACTCACAGTAGCGTCTGAGTAAGGGGGATCCATAAAGATGATATCATAACTATTACTAAGAAAAGTAACTGCCTTACTGGCGCTACAGCAATAAATATGGGCTTTGTCTAATAGCCTCGCCCTATCCAAATTGTATTTAATAATGTCACAGCATTTTCTACTCCGGTCAACAAAATCGGCCCACTCCGCCTGGCGGCTTAAAGCTTCTATCCCCAGAGCACCGCTGCCGGCATATAAATCGAGAACGCGATCCCAACAACTAGCAGTATTCTCCAAAATAGAGAACATAGCTTCCTTCACTACACTGGTTGTGGGGCGAATCAACTGCCTCGGGGGAGTTTTTAGCAAAGTTCCCTTAGCTTTACCACCAATAACTCGCATTTTTTAGCCTTTGATAAACCTTCAATATTTTATTATAATTTAGCCATTGTTTCAACCGCTCTACGTAGTTTGACTATAAAGGGTGGCATAATTTATAATGGGCTTAAAATTAAGTAACAGACATTGGATCTGGAGAGTCGAATATGAGTGTTGGTTTTGAAAGGTTTTCCGAAGGAGCTCGTAGGGTGCTAATGCGTGCCCAAGAGGAGGCCAGGCGTCTAGGCCACAGTTACATTGATACCGAACATATATTGTTGGGAGTAATAGCGGATGAATCAGGAATAGGGGCTAAAGTTCTAACCAATCTAGGTGTCTCACTGAATAAAGTGCAAGCAGCGGTGGAGTTTGTAGTTGGGAAGGGCGGGAAACAAACCAGTGGAGAAGTTAGCCTCGCTCCTCGGGCTAAGAGAATTATTGAACTTGCTGTTGATGAAGCACGCCGTTTTAATTCTAACTACATAGGCACTGAACACCTTCTACTCGGGTTACTGCGTGGAAGCGAAGGAGTGGCCAGTAATGTTTTAGAGAGTTTCGGCATTACTCTGGAGCAGGCACGTGATGAAGTCAATCGCGTTATGAGGCATGAAGCAATACATGCTCGTACTACTCGTAGTGCTACACGCACACCAACACTGGATCAACTTGGAACAGACCTAACTGCCTTAGCCCGAGCGGATAAGCTTGACCCCGTTATTGGACGCACCAAGGAAATTGAGAGAGTAACTCAAATACTAAGCCGCCGTACTAAAAACAACCCAGCACTTATAGGTGAACCAGGCGTGGGCAAGACAGCTATTGTTGAAGGGCTAGCTCAGCGCATAGTAGCTGGAGATGTCCCTGAGGTATTACAGGGTAAAAGAATAGTCGCCTTAGATGTAGGTGCACTGGTAGCCGGAACAAAGTATCGTGGCGAATTTGAAGAGAGGCTGAAGAAAGTTATTGCCGAGGAGAAAGCTGCTGGCAATTGCATCTTATTTATCGATGAAATGCAGACTATTGTAGGTGCCGGAGCCGCTGAGGGTGCTGTCGACGCTTCTAGCATCTTAAAACCTTCGCTGTCACGTGGTGAAATACAATGTATTGGTGCTACCACCCTGAACGATTACCGCAAACATGTAGAGAAAGACCCGGCTTTGGAACGGAGGTTTCAGACTGTCTTGGTAGCTGAACCCACTGTAGAAGAGACTCTGGAAATTTTGCGAGGTATCAAACATAGGTACGAAGAATTCCACCGCCTAATTATAAGTGATGAAGCCTTGCAGGCAGCAGCTTCTTTGGCCGCCAGGTATATACCCGATCGCTTTTTGCCTGATAAGGCTATTGATTTAGTAGATGAGTCTAGCTCTCGGGTGCGCATCAAGCATGGTAGCGCCCCCATTGGTTTAACTGAGACGAGACAAGCTCTAGAAAGCGTACACAAAGAGAAAGAGTCCGCCCTCGCCGCTCAACAGTATGAATATTCCGCTGAGCTGCGTGACCGCGAGCTCCAGCTAATAGAAAAGGTTAGCATGATGGAAAAAGAATGGCAAGTTAAGCAGGAGCTGGGCAAACCCACAGTTACTGCGGACAACATTGCCGAAGTGACTAGCATGTGGACTGGAGTCCCGGTGGTGAGATTGACTACTGATGAAACTAGCCGCCTTCTTCAAATGGAGGAGGCTTTGCACCGTCGCATCATTGGCCAGGATGAAGCTATAAACACCATGGCCAAAGCGGTGAGAAGAGCTCGAGCTGGCTTGAAAGACACTCGACGTCCAATCGGTGCCTTCATATTTTTAGGCCCTACCGGAGTGGGTAAAACCGAGTTAGTCAAAGCCCTAGCCGAATTCATGTTTGGCAGTGAAGATGCTTTAATCAGGCTTGACATGTCGGAGTTTATGGAACGTCATACCGTGGCTCGTCTGGTTGGAGCACCTCCTGGCTATATCGGCTATGAAGAAGGTGGTCAATTAACTGAGGCAGTAAGACGCAAATCTTACTGTTGTATTCTTCTCGATGAAATTGAAAAGGCACATTACGATGTATTCAATATGCTGCTCCAGATTTTCGATGACGGGCATTTAACTGATGCCAAGGGGCGTCGCGTTGATTTCCGCAATAGCATCATAGTTATGACTAGTAACATCGGCGCCGAGCTTATTAAGCGTGATATGAGCATCGGTTTCGCCACTCATATTGATAGCAAAGAAAAACAGCAAGGGGAATATGAAAAGATGAAGGAGAAGGTGCTTGGGGCAATGAAGAAAACTTTCCGCCCTGAGTTCCTCAACCGCATTGATGCCACGGTTGTCTTTCACGCCTTAACTAAAGAACATATCCGCCAGATTGTTGACTTACTGCTCAATCAAGTTGCCACCTCGCTTAAAGAGAAGAATGTAACTTTAGAAATCACCGATGCCGCTAAGGATTTTCTCGGCAGTAAAGGCTATGACCCTGTTTTTGGAGCGCGCCCCCTGCGCCGCGTAATTCAGAATTTGGTCGAAGATCCTCTTTCCGAGGCTTTCCTACGGGGCGAATTCTTGCCCGGAGATACTGTGGTGGTGGACTGCGATGGTGAGAAAATTGTAATGAAGTCACTAGTTAAGGAAGCTGTGTAGAAATGGCACAAGAGGTAATTGAAGCACCGCTACCGGGGAAAATATTGCAAGTCAATGTTACTGTCGGTAATACTGTTGAGGAAGGCGGAGTAATTTGCACTATAGAGGCCATGAAGATGGAAAACCCTATATTGTCTCCAGTAAAAGGCTCGGTCATAGAAGTAGCAGTTTCACCAGAGCAGATAGTTAAGACTGGAGAAAAGATAGCCGTTATTGAGTATTAACTATCTTAGCTAAATAATTTGAAACCTGTTCGGGGTAAATCCAAAAGTATTTTTGTTTGTCAGCAATGTGGTAAGGAAAGTGCCAAGTGGCTAGGGCGATGTCCTAATTGCCAAGCATGGAATAGTTTTGTAGAGACTACGGTTACTCTTTCTCGCGCTTCCCCTCATTGGCTTCCCACCAGGGAAAATAGACCCCAAGAGCTTTCTCAAGTAGAGAGGGGCTCATTTCCTCGCTTTCACCTCGGCTTGGCCGAGATGGATCGGGTTCTCGGAGGCGGTTTAGTTCCTGGCTCTTTAGTACTCATTGGTGGAGAGCCAGGAATAGGTAAGTCTACGCTTCTACTTCAAGCTTCAGCCATGGTAGCTGAGAATAACAAGCCTGTAGCCTATGTTTCTGGAGAGGAATCTATTAATCAAGTCAAACTTAGAGCTGAGAGGTTAGGCATGGCTGGCAAAGGGCTTTTTATTCTTTCCCAAACCAATCTCCCCGCCGTCTTAGGGTGGCTAGAAGAGCTCTCACCTAGCTTAGTTGTCATTGATTCCATTCAAACTATGTATCTGGAAAATATATCTGGAACGCCTGGTAGCATTACCCAAATACGTGAATGCACACTAGAACTAATGTATTGGGCAAAGCAAAATAATGTGTCGGCATTTATCGCTGGGCATGTGACTAAAGAGGGGGCTATTGCTGGTCCTGGAGCGCTGGAGCATATTGTTGACGTAGTGCTTTACCTCGAGGGTGAACCATTTAGTAGCTATCGAGTGCTACGAAGTGTAAAAAATCGCTTTGGCTCCACCAACGAGGTAGGTATCTTTGAGATGAGCCATAACGGGCTAGTAGAGGTAAGTAACCCATCTCAAGTTTTCTTATCTAAATATAGCGATGCCGCTATTGGCTCAGTTGTTGTGCCAACGCTTGAGGGAAGTCGTCCCTTACTGGTGGAGATTCAAGCTTTGACTACCCCCGCCAGTTTCGGTCCACCAAGGCGCATTGCTAATGGCATCGATTTTAATCGTCTTCTCCTGATTAGTGCTGTGCTCACTAAACGTGCTGGGATAAGGCTTTCTAACCAGGATATTATAGTTAACGTCACTGGCGGGCTGAAGGTCAATGAGCCAGCGGTTGATTTAGGAATCGCCTCAGCTATCGCCTCCAGCTTTCACGATAGTAAACCACTTCCAAAGTTAGTCGTTCTGGGAGAAGTAGGTTTAAATGGAGAGCTCAGGGCTGTGCCACAGATAGAGAGGCGAGTTAGCGAAGCTATCAGATTAGGTTTTAAATCTTGTCTCATGCCCAAACTTCCACCCCAGCTTTCTCTTGACTACGCCGATATCCAATTAATCCAGGCTAGCTCTGTAGTAGAAGCTCTGAGGCTAGGACTTAGTAGGCGAGGACACAGTGCCTCTCCCTTGAAGGGAGAGGATTAAGGTGAGGGTGACGAAATGTCATTGCGAGCGCAGCGAAGCAATCTCAAAGTAGGAGCTATCATAGTTGCCGCTGGTAGCGGTGAGCGGATAGATAACATAGATAAAATCTTTGTCCCCCTCGGGGGCAAACCTCTACTAGCCTGGTCAGTGGATACTTGCCAGCGATGTGACTTAGTTCAACAAATAGTCATCACTTTGAATAATAATAACTTTGAGTTGGGTCAAAAGTTAATGAAAGAAAGAGCTTGGTCTAAGGCTACTATATGCCTCGGTGGTCTGCGGCGACAAGATTCAGTGAAGGAAGGACTACGCAAGCTGAAGGACTGTGATTGGGTTATAATTCATGATGGAGCCCGCCCTTTTTTGACCTTGGATTTAATTCAGAATGGCTTGAAGGCAGCTATGGAAACTGGGGCTGCTATAGCTGCAGTACCTGTTAAAGACACTATAAAGGTTGCCAATAGCAATGGGGCGATTAGAAAAACACTTCAGCGTGACGAATTATGGGCAGCACAAACTCCGCAGATATTCCGCTTTGGCATGATAACCGAAGCCTACCAGAAGGTTACAAATGAGGTTACCGATGATGCCACTATGGTAGAGCGCTTAGGATACAAAGTGAAACTTTACCTGGGCGCTTATAATAATATAAAAGTAACTACACCTGAGGATTTGGCACTGGCGGAGATCATTGCTCAAAATATCTCAACCTTGCCCCTGCCAATATTAAAAAGCAGAATCTAACAAAATAGCTGAATGTTTAAAGAGTGATAACCCTTGACATGACAGCTTAGCTACCACTAATATCCTTTAGTGAGCAGTATCAATTTTGCAACTAGCGCTAAACCAAAATCAAGTTTCCTCGTTATCTATATCGACAGGCTAAAATAAGGAGGGATGGAAATGAAATCAAAGCTAACCTTAGTATTTATTATTACTGCCATCTCAACATTGCTGTTTGCTTGCTCCCCAGTCTCAAAGCAAGTATCTGTAGAGGCTTCCTGTGATGACTTTATCAAGCTCCCCCCTGAGGAACGTGCTATTAGCAAAGAAATCGAAGTTCCTGTTGATAGCTCATTTACAGTAACTTTGTGCTCTAACCCGACAACAGGCTTTAAGTGGGAGTCGGCACAAATTAGTGACCAAGCTGTGTTACAGCTGGTAGACCACAAATTCGTGCCTCCTGAAAAAACTGGTGTTGAGGGAGCTCCTGGTCAGGAAGTATGGACATTCAAGGTGCTAGAGAAAGGCACAAGCGTTATATCTATGGAATATAGCCGCCCTTGGGAAGGTGGTGAGAAGGGAGCTTGGACATTCAACCTAACCGTAGTTGTTAAATAGAGTACCACAGAGATAACAGCACGTATCGCCTACCCACAAGGTAACAGAAGCTTTGACTTGTTCAATATGCTTAGCGAGTGGGAAAACCGAGAAGCTATCTTACAAAGTTTAGGTGTATACTAATAATGACTTTGGGGGATATAGGTGGCTTTCTGCACAGACATAGCATGTTTTGAGCATAGCGAAGGGTCTCGAATGGAAAGAGAGTTAAGAGTTGGCATTGGCTATGATAGCCACCCTTTAGCTCCAGGGCGCAAGCTAGTTTTGGGAGGTATTGATATTCCCTATGATAAAGGGTTGCTGGGGTGGAGCGATGCTGACGTGGCAACTCATGCCATAATAGACGCTTTATGTGGCGCCGCTGACCTTGGTGATATCGGCACTCAATTTCCCCCCGAGGAGCCAGAACACGAAGGCGTCTCCAGTTTAACTTTACTGAATAGAATTCATGAACTAGTTAAAGCAAAAGGCTTCAGCGTAGCTAATATTGACACTACTATTATTGCCCAGCGTCCTAGACTTACACCTTTTATCCCTGAGATGCGAAAACGCATTAGCCAAGCTTTGGGTATTGAACCACCCCGGGTGACAATCAAGGCCACCACCACCGATGGTTTAGGCTTTATCGGCCGGGAAGAGGGAATAGCTGCTCAATCTGTAGCTTTAATTCAGAAGGAAAGCTCAGAAAACTAGGTTACCACCATGTCATAACTTGGTTTATTTTCTTTCCAGTAGATTACAAATTTAACTGTTTTTCCCTGCATTAAGTGCTTTTCGCTTTCCCGACGGAGTTTTCTAAAATCCATCGATTCCAGAAAGGCCTTAAGAAGCTCGATTCTCTGTTGTAGTTCTTTATCTTCTTGCTCATCTTCCATAAACTTGTTTACCGAACTCCAGTATTCCTCTTTGGCTACAGTTTCTATGCAATGGGAAAGGCTGGGGAAAAGCTCTACACAAACCATATCCTAATTTGTATCACCACCTGAGAATATTTTCAAAATTTGACAATTTTGAGCCTGGTTGTTAGACTTATTATTGACATATGTTCATAATTACTAGCGAAAATGAGGTGATTTTCGATGTCTAGACCAGTGAAGTTGCGATATGTTGCTCAGCTACCGAGCACGGGCTTCTTTAGACCGATGGGGATTCCTGGGGCTAGTTTACAAGAGGTTCGTCTTTCGCTTGAGGAAGCTGAATCTATCCGCCTCAAGGATTTAGAGGGATTGGAGCAGGAGGAATGTGCTGAAAGCATGCATATTTCCAGACCGACTTTCCATCGCATACTGGAGTTAGCTCGAAGAAAACTGGCCGATGCCTTAACCAATGGCAAAGCAATTCAAATCGAAGGGGGTAACTTTGGATTGCCTCAAAGCCGCTTTAAGTGTAACAACGACGGACACGAATGGAATGTGCCCTTTGAGACTCTAGCGCGCCGGCTTCCCTTATCTTGCCCGGCGTGCTCCAGCGCGAATATCCAGCCCATGCCTTTACCCCCATTTGGTTGGGGCAGAGGGCGTGGCAGGGGATTTCGCCGTGGCAG
The DNA here is from genome assembly GCA_030612025.1 of Dehalococcoidia bacterium. Lineage (GTDB taxonomy): Bacteria > Chloroflexota > Dehalococcoidia > GIF9 > AB-539-J10 > 20-14-all-45-10. The sequence goes on from JAUWOR010000003.1 coordinate 55,905, forward strand.
ATGGCGCTAAGAAAATAAAAGGAAAGGAGGTGAAAGAAGATGCCATTTGGAAGAGGTTGGTTTGGCTGGGGAGGTGGTTGGGGTAGAGGATTTGGCAGGGGTTGGCTTGGGTATGGCATGCCCTACGGTTATCCTTATGGAGGATATGGGTCAGGTTACCCCTACTATGGTTACGGTGCAGCACCGCCCTATGGCTACTAGCCATGGTAAGAGTGTATAGCAAAGTGAGGGTGTTTAAAAATGTAGTGCGCGGCTTTAGCCCTGTGTAGTAGCGAAGATTACTACACGGGGTAGCCTCGGGCACGACCCTAAAGGGTCGCACTACGAGGATCTTGGGGGTGAATGGCTATTAAAACTGGGTGAGGCAAATCTAGTTTTGAATCTGAGGCAAAATTAAACGGCCTCAAAGTAGAAAAGAGGTGATTGAGAATGCCGTTTGGAGATGGAACTGGACCAATGGGACTGGGGCCAATGACGGGAAGAGCAGCAGGTTTCTGCGCTGGCTTTGCTAGATCTGGATTTACCAACCCTATTCCGGGGAGGCGGTTTGGCTTTGGTTGGGGGATGCCTTACGGGTATCCCTATGCTGGCGGGCATGGAGGAGCCACTCCTTATATGGGATATGGCTATCCCTACTATGGCAGGGGCTATATTCCGTCCTACGGATACCCTTATGGATACCCACCACGCTGAGCTAATTAACCTGGAAGAATAAGAAATTTTTTAAAGGAGGTGATAAAATGTGGCCTTGGTTTGGATGGAATCCCTCGGGATATGGAATGCCTTATGGATATCCCTATGGAGGATATGGTTATGGTTATTCGCCTTGGGGAGCTATGCCTAAGGAAGAAGAGCTAAGAATGCTTGAAGAGCAAGAAAAATGGTTGACAAGCGAATTGGACGGAGTGAGGAAGAGGCTGGAGGAGCTTCGCAAATAAAGAAAAGGGACTGGTGTATAATATCTAAATTAGGAAAGGAGGTGAACTATGCCAGGATTTGATGGAACAGGACCCCGTGGGATGGGTCCAATGACAGGAGGAGGAAGGGGCTTTTGCAGTCCTTGGGGTATAGGGCGAGGATATGGCTTTGGAAGAGGGTATGGGTTTGGACGAGGATACGGGTTTAGAATGGGGATGCCTTATCCTATGGCTGGTCAATGGTCAGGGGCGCCAGCTCCAGGAGCTTATGGTAGCCCCGCGGCTATGCCCTATGGATATCCTTATGGAGGTAACCCCTATGCCGGAGGTATGCCATATGGTGGCTACAGTGGAGCACCTATGGGAACAGCATCAGGAGCAGACCCTTACGCTCCACAGATGACTCGAGAGCAGGAGCTTGATTTCCTGAGAAACCAAGCTGAAGGGATAAAAGGGCAACTGGAGCAAATTGATGCTAGAATAAAAGAGCTAGAGATAGAGTAAGCAAAAAGGAGGTGCATCGTGAAAATCGCCATTTCAGCGACTGGCCCTAGCTTAGATGCTGAGGTAGACCCTCGCTTTGGTCGTTGCCAATACTTTATCATTGTTGACCCACAAACCATGCAGTATGAGGCCTTGGAGAATCCTAATATTCAAGCTGCAGGTGGTGCCGGTATTAGCACAGCTCAGATGATTGCCAACAAAGGAGTGGAAGTAGTTCTTACTGGCAATTGTGGGCCAAATGCTTACCAGACATTATCCGCCGCAGGTCTTCAGGTGATCAGCGGCGTGGCCGGTAGGATAAGAGACGCTGTTGAAGCCTACAAAGCAGGCAGCCTTCAACCAAGTGCCCAGCCTAGTGTAAGTGCTCACTACGGCATGGGAATGGGCATGGGCCGTGGTATGGGTATGGGCAGAGGTATGGGAATGGGCCGTGGCATGGGTATGGGTACGGGGATGACACCTATGGCAGGGCCAGCACCTCAAGCGATGAGCCCGGAGCAGGAAGTAGAAATGCTTAAAAATCAAGCACAGACGCTAGGACAGCAATTAAGCGAGATCCAGCGCCGCCTTGAGGAGCTAGGGAAAGGGAAGTAAGGAGTATACTGTGCCCATCTATGAGTATCAATGCACCCAGTGCGGACAAAAATTTGAGGTTCGTCAAGACCTTGGTGAGGGGGGCTCTAATTTGAACTGTCCTAAATGCCATGCCCCAAATCCTACAAGGCTCTTTTCCTCATTCTTCAGCCCCGGCTCCAGCGCACTCAAGCCTTCAGGAATAAGTTGTCCCACTTGCAGCTCTGGAGTCTGCGGACTCCCGCCAATGGAGTAAGACAAAAACGATTCTTAGTGGAGGTGATTTATGCCTAGAGGAGATGGCACAGGTCCTTTTGGTCAAGGAGCGGGAACAGGTAGAGGATTGGGGCGTGGCATGGGCAAAGGGATGGGTAGAATGGGAGGAAGTCGTCCTGGGGCAGGCCCAAGTGGAAGCTGTCTTTGCCCCAGTTGTGGGACGAGGGTTCCCCACGAGGCAGGCGTTCCCTGCTATAACTTAAGTTGCCCCAAGTGTGGCGCAAAGATGATTAGAGAATGATAATTTCTGTTGCCAGTGGCAAAGGCGGCACAGGAAAGACACTGGTGGCTACCAGCTTAGCTCTTTCCCTTAAGGGTAGGAGTAAGGTGCAGCTACTAGATTGTGATGTAGAGGAACCCAATGTCCATATTTTTCTCCGCTCAACTACGAACCAAAGCCAACCTGTGTTCCTCCCCATCCCCAAAGTAGATGAGACAAAATGCACCTATTGTGGCAAATGCGCTGAGGTATGCGCCTATAACGCCATTGCGGTAGTCAAGCAAAAGGTACTTGTTTTCCCTGAGCTATGTCATGGCTGTGGAGCGTGCTCTTATCTATGCCCCGAGTCTGCTATTACCGAAGAAGGGAGAGAAATAGGAGTAGTGGAAACAGGCAGCTTAGGAAATATGGAGTTTATTCAAGGGAGACTCACCATTGGCGAACCAATGGCTCCGCCTATAATTAGAGAAGTGAAGAAGCACATTGACCCTACCAAAGAGGTCATCATTGATGTCTCTCCAGGAACCTCATGTCCGGTAATAGAAGCAGTTAAGGACAGTGATTTCTGTCTCCTTGTGACTGAGCCCACACCTTTTGGCTTGAATGACCTTTCACTGGCAGTGGAAGTAACGAGAAAATTGGGCATTTCATGCGGAGTAGTAATCAATCGTGTTGGGGTTGGGGATGAGAAGGTCGAGAGCTACTGCTATGAGCAAGGAATACCCGTCTTGCTGAAAATTCCTTTAGATAGAAAAATTGCCACACTCTACTCCAAAGGAATTTGCTTGATAGAGGGGATACCTAGGTGGCGCAAGGCCTTCCTCAGGCTTTTTCAAGACATCAAAGAAATAGTCACAGCTAGTCAGGTAACGAAATGACATGTTGGCAGGAAGTCGCCATAGACGGTGAAACACTCGTCAAAAGGATAACAGATATGTATGAAGAGCTTGGTTTCGAAGTTCGCCTTGAAGAACTTAAACCAGAGGAAGTGGAGCAATGCACTAAGTGCTACTAGGAAAGAGGTGAGAGAATTTACCGAGTCTATATACGACGCAAGCGAGAGGATAATAGCTAGATGAAAGAAGTAGTGGTTCTCAGCGGTAAAGGAGGGACGGGAAAGACAAGTATAGCAGCTTCCTTCGCTGCTTTAGCTCAAAGCAAGGTATTGGTTGATTGTGATGTGGATGCTGCTGACCTTCACCTTCTCCTCGAGCCACAAATTAAAGAGGAAAACGAGTTCTGGAGCGGGCAAGTTGCCTTTATTGGTAAAGAAAAATGCACTGAATGTGGACTTTGCCAGGAAGTGTGCCGCTTTGGAGCGATAAAAGATTACGTAGTTGATGAGATTTCCTGTGAAGGTTGTGAGCTATGTTCTCAAATTTGCCCTGTTGATGCTATCACCATGAGACCTTGCATGGCTGGGCATTGGTTTATTTCTGACACACGCTATGGTGCTCTCGTCCACGCCAGGTTAGGAATTGCTGAGGAAAACTCCGGTAAGTTAGTGACTTTAGTTCGGAACAATGCTAGACTCATAGCTGAGAAAGGAGAGCTCGATTATATCATCAGCGATGGTCCACCGGGCATTGGCTGTCCAGTCATTGCTTCTCTATCCGGAGCAAATTTAGCTCTTTTAGTAACCGAGCCAACATTATCAGGAATCCACGACCTTGAACGTGTAATTGGCGTCTGCCGCCACTTCGGCATTCCTGCCCTGATTTGCATAAATAAATATGACATTAACGAAGAGAATTCCTGCCGCATTGAAAATTACTGTCATAAAGAAGGGATAGAGGTAGCTTCAAAGATTCCCTTCGATAATGTAGTAACCGAGGCAATTGTCCGCGGGATGCCCGTAGTGGAATATTCCAAAGGCAAGATTACTCAGGAGATAGGGTCACTATGGCAGCGCCTCACACGGACACTGAAGTAACGAAATGTTAAGGAGGTAAAATGAAAAAGTCTGATGTAGTAGTTATTGGAGGCAGCGCTGGGGGAATACCAGCAGCGATAAGTTGCCGCAGGCGGTACCCAGAAAAGAGCGTGCTTTTAATTCGCAAAGAGGAGCAAGTATTAATCCCCTGTGGCTTGCCGTATATTTTTGGAACTGTAGGTAGTCCTGAGAAAAACCTGATTCCTGATGCAATGCTTAAGAACAATGGCATCGAGCTTATTATTGGCGAAGTAGAGGAAATAGATAGGGATAAGAAGGTGGTTTCCATAGCTGACTGTTTCCCCATCAGCTATGATAAGCTTGTTTTGGCTACTGGTTCCTCGCCTGTGATTTTGCCTCTCCCTGGTGTAGACAAGGAGAACGTCTTTTCCGCAATAAAGGATGTTGCCTATTTGAATAACATGTTAGATAAGGTCAATCAAGCTAAGGATATTATAATAATTGGCGGTGGCTTTATTGGTGTAGAATTCGCTGACGAGTGCAAGAAAAACCGCGATAATAGCGTCACCATTATAGAGATACTCCCCCATTGCTTACAGCTAGCCCTCGATGAAGAATTCTGCATTGAGGCTGAGAGGGGGCTTGCAGAGAGGGGGATCAAACTTCTCACTAATAAAAGAGTGGAGGCTATCCTTGGTAATAAGCAGGTTAGCGCTGTCAGATTAGCTGACGGTCAGGAGCGAAAGGCTGACATGGTTATCATGGGGGTAGGGGCAAGACCAAATACCGAATTGGCTGAAAAGGCTGGACTTCAAATAGGCCCAACGAGAGCCATTGCCGTTGACCGATTTATGCGTACTATTACCGACCCAAATATATTTGCTTGTGGTGACTGCGCTGAAAAATATGCCTACCTTAGCGGTAAGCCGAGCCGTATCATGCTTGCCTCTATTGCCGGAGCCGAGGGGCGCATAGTCGGAGCTAATCTCTTTGATACCCGTTATCGCAATTGTGGTGAAATTGGCGTCTTCTCTACCATTATTGGTGAACAGGCATTTGGCTGTGCTGGTTTAATCGAGGGAATGGCAAGGCAGGAAGGCTACGATGTAGTAACTGGCGAAGCAACAGCACCCGATAGACACCCGGGCCTCATGCCAGGAGCGACTTCCACAAAAGTAAAGCTGATATTTTCCAAGGATAATGGCTTACTCCTTGGTGGTGAAGTCTCAGGTGGCAGGGGTACAGGTGAGTTAACCAATATCATTAGTGCCTGCATTCAGAATGACATGACTGCTTACGAGGTTTCTCTGTTTCAAATGGGTACCCACCCTGCTCTAACCGCATCGCCAATGGTCTATCAATTGGTGAACGCTGCAGAGCTTGGGGTCAAGGCGATAGCAAAATAATACCCAATGAAGGAGAAAAGCAATGCCAATTTATGAATATAAATGCTTGGACTGTGGAGAAACCTCAGAAGTATTCCTTCGCAGTCCTGATAGCGAAAGTGTTAAATGCCCGGTCTGCGGCAGTAAGAACCTGGAGAGACTTTTGTCAGCTTCCTACGCTATAAGGATGAGTAGCTCTACACCAGGTAGAACTTGCTGCGGCAGAGCGGAGCGCTGTGAGACGCCTCCTTGCTCCACTGAGGGGGTTTGCCGTAGAGATTAAGTGGAGAGTAGCTACAGCGCCAAAGGAGGACAAAAAGTTGAGGTATGCAGTGCCTATAGTAGATGGCAAAGTGGCTATGCATTTTGGCCATTGCAGCCATTTTGCTTTTTTTGATGTGGATGAGACGAGAAATGTAATTATAAGAAAGGAGATAGTAGCTTCACCAGGACATGAACCTGGACTCCTTCCCGCCTGGCTTGCCGAGGAAGGAATTTCCGTTGTTATAGCTAGCGGCATGGGCTCCAGAGCTCAAAGTCTCTTTAGAGAGAACCGCATTGAGGTTGTTATTAATGCCTTGGAAGATGACCCTGAGAAGGCTGTTTGGGATTATATAAAGGGTACACTGGCAGTAGGCGAGGATATATGTGACCATTAGAGTAAAAGGAGGTTATTAATGAGCTTAGAGGCAGAAGAACAGATCCAACACAAGTTGGAACAAGTGCTTGTCCCTGGAGTGATGCGTAGCTTGGTGCAAATGAACTTGGTGCGAAGCATTGAAGTTAAGGATGGCAAAGCGAAAATCACTCTGGCTTCGACTGCTATACCTTCCGAAAGTCATGATTGGCTAAGGGGGAAAGTGGTCACAACGATTCGTGAACTGCCTGAAGTGAACGAGGTCGCTATTGATCTTGTAGAAGCCAAGCCTAAGGAGCTTAACCAAATTGACCGTATAATAGCGGTGATGAGCGGCAAAGGAGGAGTAGGCAAATCTCTGGTAGCTAGCTTGTTAGCTGCTTCTTTTGCCCGAGAAGGCAAGGATGTTGGCATACTTGATGCTGACATCACCGGTCCCAGCATTCCTAAAATGTTTGGTTTGAATGTTCGTCCCAGTGGCAGTGAGACAGGCATTTTACCTATATCATCGAGGTCTGGAATTGAGGTCATGTCTATGAACCTTCTATTGCCCAGCGAAGATGAAGCTGTTATCTGGCGAGGTCCTCTCATGTCTAAGGCTATCACACAATTCTGGGAGGAGGTGCTTTGGGGAAAGCTTGACTATCTCGTGATAGACCTGCCACCTGGCACTGGAGACGCCCCATTAACAGTAATGCAAACGGTACCGCTCTCCGGGGTAATCGATGTCTTTACTCCTCAGGACTTAACCACAATGATAGTAAGGAAGGCAGTCAAAATGGCGAGGAAATTGAATGTTCATGTGCTGGGTGTGATAGAAAACATGAGCTATCTGTTGTTACCGGAAACAGGAAAGAAACTGGAAGTTTTTGGTCGGAGCAAAGGGGAAGAGATGGCTAAGGCTTCTCAAGCTCCTTTACTGGGAAAGTTGCCCATAGACCCAGAGCTAGCCAGGCTATGTGATCAAGGCGAAATTGAAAGGTATAGTTCAGATGCCCTATCTGAAATCTTTGCTAGTTTAGTTACTGTTCTGAATGAGAGAAAGTAATTCACCCGTCACCCTGACCCTGAACAAAGTGAAGGGGAAGGGTCTTGAGATTCTTCGCCGAGCCTGTCCTGAGCGTTGTGAGATTCTTCGCTACGCTCAGAATGACACACAGCAAGAAGAAGCTTTTCGAGGGTGTTTAAAAACGTAGTTGCCCAATTTATTGGGCGACTGTGCCTGATAAATCAGGCAACTACAAAAATTTGGGGGTGAAACACCTCTGCGATAGCTGAAATTGAACAGGGAATCAAAATTAAACAGCCTGGTTTCCCTGAAGGAGGTGAGAAGATGGCACTGGAATTTGATGACTCCTTTAAAGAGCTAGAGGAGTCTGTTATGGAGGATATGCGGAGGATCTACTCCGAGAAGGTGATCGCCAATTTTCTTAACCCAAGAAATTTGGGCCAGATCCAAGCTCCTGATGGATTTGGGAGAGTAACCGGCCCTTGTGGGGATACCATGGAGATATATCTTAAGACGAAAAATGGTAAGGTTACAAATGCCACCTTCTGGACTGATGGCTGTGGCCCCAGTATTGCCTCTGGCAGCATGACCACCGAGCTAATTAAGGGAAGGAGCATCGCCGAGGCTCGAAAAATCACCCATGATGATATTCTAAACGCCCTAGGAGGGCTCCCTGAGGAGAGCCTTCACTGCGCCCTCTTGGCGGCAAACACGCTTAGGGAGGCGATCAAGGACTATTTAGCTTTCAAGAACGAACCCTGGAAAAGAGTTTATAGAAGATGAAGGCCTCGAAGTATGATTCCTGGTTTGAAAATAAGGGAAAAAATTATCTCTCTATTAAATGTTGGTTTTATAAAGAAGGAACCAAAGCCATGAACCCTAAGGATGTAACCCATGAGCGTAGAAGAGACACTAGCTGAACTTCAAGCTATCTTAGGTAAGGGATTGCATCCCACAGCAATCTCCAAGGTGAGAGAGGTTCTGACTAAACTTAAAAGGGGACGATACTCAAGGCAACAAACGGCCCAAAAGTGATGCCCAAAAGAATATGAGAACCTGAGCTAGTAAATAGTGGAATTTAAGATTTTTTTTGGATTATTACTGAGTGTTCCCTCAAGAAATCAACGCTCTTTAGTCTGCCTTTAATAAATTTCTCTGCTCCAAGCAAGGTGACGAGCAAAAAACCATCTTTTTCGGCTTTAAGCTCGACTACATCCCGCATTACCTCTTCCCGCTGCCTCCCATCATCAAAGTAGATTGTGGCTATACACATATTTTTACCTTGCCCCTTGTCACTGCAAGGTTAATTTTATTCGATACAGCTCCTTCTTTGCAAATTTCATTTGTTAGGCAAATTTTAAATTTCATGGCGGGTATAGAGTTTTAACTTCCTCCTTTACTTTCTTAAGGCTAATCCGCTCTTTCTCGATATCCTCCGGCTTACTTATACCTAAATTTTTCATTTCTTCTAGAACTTTGCTTGCAACCTCAGTCCGATGAATCCAATTACAGTCTTCGCATGACCAAATTGCACCCCTAATCCATTTGCCTCCTATAGATTCGTCTCCACAAGGATAAAAGGGACAATAACAGAAAGTACAATCTTCTAAATCATTATGGTGACAGGAAGAATAATACTTGCAACTTTTATCAATTCCCAAAAGCTCACCTTTCTCTAATATTTTGTCAAAGTGTCTTTTAGCAAATGATTGCATAATTGTTCTCGTTTAGAATTCCTTACTCTCCTAACTTTTCGATTCTAGCCAAAATATTGTCAACTCTCCGGGATAATCCACTCACCTCTTCTTTTAATGATGCTGAAGAGAGAGGTTCCGGTCTTTGAGCCAAAATAGGCTGATAGAATGTATATCTATAGCCAATCTCTGGAGCTTTCGCTCCGATGCTTTCACTTATTTTGTAGCCTGCCCAAGGATTCTGCCGGCAGCCAAAAGGCGAGGCTTTCCCTTCTGCCACTGCTCTAGCGAATTGCCCACAATTACCATACCCACAAAGGCCACAATTAAGCTTAGGCAAAGCTTCATAGATATTCCTTATTATTTTTTCCTTATTAGCGACTGCCACCTTTTCATCCCCCTCATTGCAATTCAATTAATAATTGAGATAGCCTTTCATTGGCTTTTTCCATCTCCTGCGCCGCCCGTAATATGCTACTATAAATTGGATCGGCTTCTGCATTCTTGGCATTCTCCGTCCATTTCCTAAATTTCTCGCTATCTTGTTTGTTATGCTCAATCCAAGAGGTTAAAAGCACTTTAAGCTTGCCCCTTTCATCAGTGGGGAAATTTTTGACAATACCTTCAACCATTGTCCGGATCGTATGTTCGGGAACTGCACCGAGGATTTCATCAACCTTCTCACCACCAGCGAAATACATCTGCATGGGTATGCTCATAATCTGATATTTCGCTGCCGTTTGGGGATTCTCATCCACATTAATCATGCAGAACTTGAATCTGCCATCATATTCCTCTGAGAGCTTCTCGTATATAGGTATAACCATCCTGCATGGACCACACCAAGGTGCCCAGAAATCAACCTCTGTGGGAAGGTCTGCTCTTAGAACCTCCTCGTCAAAATTTCGATCCGTGATGTCTATTATTTTACTCATACTACCTCCTTTAAGTTGCTAATGTATCAAATCTTACCTTAACCTCAAAATCTTGAGCAATTCGGAGAGGCTCTTTATTACAAAGTCAGGCCTCTCTTCTTCATTGCTTATCGTTTCTTGGTAGCGGTTGTTCCACTTGAACCAGACGCTTTTCATACCAATTCTGTTTGCTCCGACAATATCTGCGTCAATCCTGTTGCCAACCATAATCGTGTTTTCGGCTTTGACCTTGAGTCTGTCCAATGCAGCCTCGAATATCTCCCTGGCTGGCTTCTCGATACCAATTTCCTCAGAGATTACTATTGCGTCAAAATAATCCCTCAAGCCACAAGCGGCTATAACTTTTCTCGCACCAACGCTGTCAGCATTAGCTATAATAGCAATCTTGTATTCACCTTTTCTGATGGTCTCCAAGACCTCGATTACACCCTCGACGACCTCAGCAGTAATAGCTTGCCCAGAGCTATTGTGAATAATGGTTTCTTCAGCAATCAAGGTATCCCCTAGGTCAAAGCAAACAGCTTCGATCATAAACTTATACCCATATCCCTAATATTTACAATGAGCAGCAACTTTTATGTCTCCTCCTTTTTATTTCATCACTTTTTCCTGAAATTTAAGATTTGGCCCCCTTCGCGATCCTTATTATCATGAATAAGCGTCTCGGAATGTTCCTCTTCCAAATAAAAGTTTGCATTTTTTATTTCATCTTTAGCCTCTGATTCCATGTGCTTTGGCCAAACCGAAATAAAGGCAGAAAGTTTCATCACCCTATGGATTTCATTTAGCAAGCTTCTTCTATCCTCTACTTGCGGAAAATAGTAGGAGTGAAAGACGTCGAAAAAGAGAACTACGTCCACAGACTCGTCAGTTAAATCAATTCTTGGCTCTCCTGACGTGTCCATTCTTTCTATGTTTTTTAAGCCTGCTAATTTAGCCTTTTGCATCAGCTCGTCCAAAACCTTCTTATCTTTGTCTAAGGCGTATACTCTCCCTTGCTCAGCAACTATTTTGGCAGCCGGAATGCTGTACGTGCCAGACCCACAGCCAAAATCCAACACAATTTGGCCTCTGTTAATGCCTAATCTTTCTAATACCTCAAAGGCTTGTGATTCTAACTCCATTTTCTCATGCCTAAGGATAATGTGAATCTACGTTCTTAGCTTCTCTCCTGAAGGTATTTGAAAGCGGACATGGCAGCAGTGGCGCCATCCCCAACAGCAGCAGCAATCTGGCGTGCCGAGTTCTTGCGTATGTCGCCGGCAGCGAAGATACCAGGAGCAGAGGTAGCCATTGTCTCATCAGTAATGATATATCCGACATCGTCAAGCTTCACGGTGTTGGAAAAGCACTGGCTATTGGGTGTAAGCCCTACGGCAACAAAGACACCAGCCACCTCTAAGGTCGAAAAGTTGTGGGTTTTCACGTTGCACAGCCTGAGCCCCTTCACTAGTTGCTCTCCCAAGATTTCTTCTACCACAGTGCTCCAAATGAACTCCAGCTTGGGCTGGGCAAAGGCTTGTTGCTGGAGGACTTGCCCTGCCCTAAGCTGGTCTCGCCGATGTATTACATAGACCTTCTTAGCATGCCGACTCAATTCCAGAGCATCGGTGATGGCGGTATCGCCCCCACCCACAACTGCCACCTCACGGTCACGAAAGAGAAACCCATCACAGGTGGCGCAATAGGAAACGCCATGCCCTGAGAGCCTCTCCTCGCCAATGGCTCCCAACTTACGATACTCGGAGCCGGCAGCGATGATTATGGACACAGCTTCAAAGCTGCCCTCAGTCGTAGAGACACCATAGGGTTGCCCCGGGGTAATCCCGGTAACCTCAGCAGTTACAACCTCCAGACCGTATTTGATTGCCTGTTGATGCATAAGCGAACTCAGCTCAGCGCCTGGGATACCCTCGGGAAAGCCGGGATAATTCTCTACTAATGCGGCATTCACCACTTGGCCTCCAAACATCCCACGCTCGACCAGCAAGCTCTTAAGACCCGCCCGTGAGGCATACAGTCCTGCGGTAAACCCAGCAGGACCACCTCCAACAATGACTACTTCATATTTTGCCACTGCTTACACCTGTTCCATAATTTAGCTAGATGCCGGAGTTTCGCCTGGATGTAACCCGTGCCACTTAGCTATCAGCTCCTCGCGGCTTTCCACATGGTCTGGATCGGGCACAGCAGCATCTACCGGACATATCTCCGCACACTTAGGTGATTCGAAATTGCCCACGCATTCAGTGCACTTGTCAGGGTCGATTACATAGACCTCTTCCCCCTCCGAGATTGCTCCATTCTTGCACTCCGCTTCACAGGCACCGCAACTGATGCACTCCTCAGTAATTTTGTAAGCCATCTATTAACCTCCCTCAATTTATTATCGTTACCTAATCACAGCGAGAATATCACTTCTCGAGATGATTAAATACTTTTTACCCTCGAATTCAATCTCATCACCAGTAAATTTAGCGTAAACTATTGTATCCCCTATTTTAATTTTCTCAGCAAGCTCCTCATCAGTTCCAACCTCCACAACCTTGCCTCTCCTGGGTTTCTCCTTGGCAGTATCAGGAAGGATTATCCCTGCTTTGCTTTTACTTTCTGCAACTTCTTCCGGCTCAATTAAAACTCGGTCCTCAAATGGCTTGAGCTGCATCTTAAAAAACCTCCTTTCTTATTTGATACCCAGTAGTTTATCGATTTTCGCCTTATCAAAGCCGACAATCGGGTGATTGTTAATCAAGACGACAGGAACACCCATTATATTTCGACGCTTGAGCTCTCTAGCTCCCTCAGGGTCTTTTTCTACGTTTACCTCCCTGAATCTGAACCTCTTCTCCCTTAAATACTGTTTAACTGTGTTACACCAAGGGCATGAAGCTCCTGTAAGAATTATGATCCTTGGCTGACTAGAAGCAGGCATAGATACCTCTTTATTGTTCTAAATGACTTGTAAGTTTTGGTGATGATTTTAGTAGGACACACTTTCGACACCACCTTTCGCGGTAGATTAGCTTATCTTGTTTTGCCTCCCTTCGCCTCCTGTTTCAAGTCTCGAGAGCAGGAAATCTAAGACTTCCCCGATCTCCTGCGTTGATTTGCCTCCACATACTGGGCGCCCCTCGAAGCAAGCCTCAAAAATCTCCGGATCATACTGGATAGTTCCAATCACTGTAATGCCCCGCCTGCCCAGCTCCCCCACCAACTTCGATGCCATCTCATTCGAGGTTACCTTGTTGAGCACAGCCCAGGTATTACTTACTCCACTCCCAGCAGCCAAGCTATTTACTCTTTCAGCAAGTGCTATAGATTCCCAAGAGGGCTCAACCACAGTCAGCACATCGTCTATACTTGTCTCCACACCTCTGCCAAAATGCTCCACTCCTGCCTCCATATCCACAATTGTTATCTCCTTATCTTTCAGGCGAAGTTTTTTCAAAAACTCCCGACTCAATACCCCCATAGGGCAGGCACACCCCTCAAGCGATTGGAGTATCTTACCTATAGAGACAAACCTTATACCGTCCCTCTGCAAAATATGTGGATAGGGTATATCTTTGATAGATATCTCACGCTGCGCTAACACATTCATCTGGTGCTCTGATTCTCCAGGAGAGAATCCAGATTTCATTTGTCGCTGTACTCTTTTCTTACCTCCTGCCAGTTCCATGAGAGGAGTAGGTGGGATGTCAAAACCTAGCAGCCGGTAGAGCCCCGAATTTGACTCGTCAGAATCAACGACGAGAACTTGGTAACTTCTGCCCCGAGCTCTGTTTGCTAGCAGGGTGACTATACTGCTTTTGCCGCTGCCACCCTTTCCACAAATCGAAATCTTCATCATATCATCTGCGAGCTAGCCTTTATTCCTCACCAAGGAGAGCTACCTTCCTGAATTCAGGTACCACTTCCTTGAGCTGATCCTCGAGTACCTCAGTCACTATCTCCTTAGTTGTTCGTGTCCTGTCTACATGGCAGGCAGAAGGGTTTGATAGTGGCCTATAATACTGCACTGTTACTATTCCCTGCTTCACGTCTCTTAACTGGACATCAGCCCCTCCCAGGCTTGGCTTTATCCTAGCTAACACGGCTTCTACTTCTTCCTTTAATCCTTGTTCCATTCTAAACTGCCAGTACTAAACTGGTTAGATATGTCCTTTATTTGGACAAAAACCCTGCTCACATTCAAACGCCATACTGTCATCCTTAGCAGATGACTTAAGCACATCGTAGTTGACTCGTTTCCCATCTTCCACTCTGCATTCTCACGCTGTTTGCACCTGCTTAGCTTTCAACAGCATTGCCACTTTGCCGCTTTAAGCAAGCGTAAGTGCCCCTTTAAGAAGAGTTCCTCCTCCAAGCCAGTGAATCCCTGCTTCGAGAGCATTCCCTTTAGGTCAAGCTTGAGAAATTCTAAAGCAAGCTGGCACTCCCCACGGATAAATGCCTGGCGAAGGGGAAACCATAACCTCTCCAGGTCGAATTCATTATAGTCTAGAATATAAAAGACTCCTCCAGACTTTAAGGCTCGGTAAGCATTGCTGATAATCCCGACCTTCTGGGCATCCTCAAAGCCGTGCAAGACAAATGAGGTGAATACCTTGTCGAATTCATCCTGGTATGTCAAAGGTGTCTCAATTCGTTGCTCCCTAAACTCGACATTGGGATATGATTGGCAGTGTTTTCGAGACAAGCTCAGCATTTCCTTACTGATGTCAAGTCCCAGGATACTGCCCTCAGGGCCTACCTTTTGGGCTATGAAGCAGTCGTTCCTGCCTGTCCCTGAACCGAGATCCAGAATAGATTGTCCAAGTTGAATATCCATCTTGTCAACGACCCTCTTAATCAGAAAGGGATAATATCCTAGCGAGATCACGTTCATAAAAAGGTCATAGTGGCGGGCTTCCTCTGGCCTGACCTCTACTTTCGACCTTGGCGACGGCAAAAATGCACCTCTAGCTAAGCATTGCCAGATACTCACTGGCGTACTTCCCGTTCTTAGCGCCCTCAAACATCTCACCTTTCTTTACCATTTGCAATGCCAGGTACTCGCTGGCAGCTATCCTGGCGCAGGCTCCCTCGGAGGCAGCAGTGATGATAATCATATCTCTTTCTTCTATCGTATGCTTTCTTTCATTAGTTGGTGCATCATATATCCGTCCGGCTTAGAGCATCCTAATTGCCTTTAGCGGGCAAGACTCAACACATGTGCCACAATCCTGACAAAAGCCCGGAATGGGATAGGGCAAATCGTATGGCTCCTCTTGCCTCCAGAGCTTAGCGGGACATTCAAGAACAGCAGCGCAAACTCCTTTGTCGCATCTCTCCGGGTGGCACCTCTCATAATCCACTGCACCCTTTAATTTTGGCTCCAACATTTTTGTTTCCCAGCTAGAGCAGTGTCTCCACCTTAGGCCGAATCGCACTTTCGGGAACAGCACCAAGACTGGAATCAATAAGCTGACCATTTTTGAAAAACAGCATCAAGGGAATGCTCATAACCTGATATCTTATGACCGTCTGAGGGTTCTCATCTAGGTTAAGCTTACAGAACTTGAATTTTCCATTATATTCCTTCGACAGCTTCTCAATTATCGGAGCAACCACAAAGCATCGCCCATACCACGGGCCCCAAAAATCTACCACTACAGGCAGCTCAGATTTCAGAACCTCGTCCTCGAAATTCTGATCCGTGGGCTACTCTGGCACTCCTCCTATGGGGAAAGTGGTTATTTTTGTCGCCAGCACATCCACCAAAGTAAGAAACTACCTTTTCTCCTCCTTACATTTATGGCAATAACCCTCCAGGTACAACTCAATTCTGGTAACACAGAAGTCGTTTTTGTGTTGCACCTCTGCTACCAATTCACGAATCAAGGGGCTTTCAAACTCAATGACTCGCCTACAGCCTCGGCATACTAGATGCTGATGTTCTCCTAAGCGCTTCATCTCATAACTACAACGAACCTGACCTAGATGCCTTTCCTCTATCAAGCCTTGTTCCTTAAATAAGCGTAAACTACGGTAAACTGTAGCAAGGCTAATACTAGCGTCTTTCTCGATAGCTCGGCGATACAGTTCCTTAGCATCTAAATGCGTTCCAGCTTCTCGTATAGTAGAAAGGAGAAGACTTCGCTGTGGTGTAAGTGGGCGGATATTGCTGAGATTGTTGCGATTGATTCTCATTATCACAACAGAATAGCAGCATCTCTACACTCTGTCAAGTCGGGCCGACTAGACAGTATTTATTAACCCGCGCTTCTTTGAAACCATACACAATCTTATGATACACTACTGGAAGTGAGTCAAGGGCATTCAAAGAAGTATTTGCCTTTAGGATTTGCGTCTTTGGTTCTCCGCCATTGGCTTTCAGGCGAGCGATGGATTCTGTTATCTACGGTCCAGTACCTTCGTGGCGACTAGGTAGATCATTAGGTATAGACCTTCTCTGTGCGCCAGGCAAAACCTGCTCTTTCGACTGCGTTTACTGCCAACTGGGCACAACTACCAGGCCGACCACTAAGCGAGCGGAATTTGTCTCAATCGGCAAATTAACTAAAGAGCTAGAGGAAATAAAGGATATAGCTGCTGATTATGTCACCTTCTCCGGGACAGGCGAGCCTACCCTAGCCAGCAATTTAGGGCAAGCCATCGAGATAGCCAAATCAATTTTGCCTCTCCCTGTAGCAGTCTTGACTAATTCTTCCTTAATGCCTAGAGAGGATGTGAGAGAAGACCTTGCCAAGGCGGACGTAGTGGTAGCTAAACTAGATGTCCACAACCAAGAGCTATTCAGACAAGTCAATAGGCCTATAGCTGACCTTATGCTTAGCGATATAATTGAAGGCATTAAGCTATTCAAAAACAAATTCCCTGGCAAGCTATGCCTTCAGGTAATGCTTATTGAGGCGAATAAAACTTTTGCCAGGGAAATAGCACAAATAGCAAGTTACCTGAGTCCTGACGAAGTGCAACTCAATACTCCTTTACGTCCTTGCGCTGTTAAGCCTCTAACACCATCACAAATGGCTTCTATCAAGAGTGCCTTTCATAATTTTGGGAACGTAGTAACAGTTTATGAAGCACCAAGGCCTGAAGTTAAGCCATTGAATTTGCGGGAAACCTTACGGCGAAGGCCAAAGCTTTGATTATAGTTGGTCTTAAAATCCCTTATAATTCTCCCTCCCTTGGCGGGAGGGAGTTAGAGGGAGGGAGAATTCACCCTCACCTTAATCCTCTCTTGTAAGGAAGAAAAAATTCATTACATGAGAGGGGTTTTAGAAGAAGTTAGCTGGAAGACTATAAGTTATGCTAAAAATAAATAAGAACCTCTGTTTGGGCTGTGGCTTATGTGCCCAAGTTTGCCCTCAGGGAGCAATTAACCTCCTTTGGGACAAAGCAGAAATAGATGCAAGGAGATGCAATTCTTGCTATCAATGTCTTAACGTATGCCCTCAAGGAGCGATTTTTGAAATGATTATAATCTCGCCTGCAGAGCTAAGAACCACTGCCTCCAACTTAAAACAGCAAACTGATGCTATAATTCGAAGAATTGATAGATTAGCTAGCAGAGCTTAAGCAATTATGGAAGAGAAGCATAGTCTGGAATTGAAGCCCATAGGGGTAATCCATTCTCCCTACCGTAGTAGAGGGGGAGCACCACATCAGGGCTGCGGAAGAGAGGAAGTCAGCGAGATAGAGCTGTTTAAAGAGTTTGAGGAGGGTTTGAAAGACATAGAGGGGTTTTCTCACATTATCTTGATATATTGGTTTCGCAAATCCCAAGGATATCATCTGCTTGTTAAAACGCCCTGGGATACAAAGCCACATGGGCTATTTACCACTAGATCGCCAAACAGACCCTGTCCATTAGGCTTATGTGTGGTAGAGCTGGTAGCCAGAGAAAAGAATATCCTTAAGGTAAAAGGGTTAGATGCTATAGATGGCACGCCGCTTTTGGATATCAAGCCCTATATCCCCTCCATAGATGAAAAGGCTAATGTCAAAATTGGCTGGCTTGAAGGCAGGTTAAGGATGGAGAGGACCTGATATTGAGCTACTCTGACCAAAGCTATCTATTTTTAGCGTAAGGAATTAATATGGGCGGCATTTACTTTGTTCCCATCCTCTTTTTTGTAATTGCGTTTGTATTCTCAATGTTGGGGAGAGGTGGAGCAACCCTATATGTGCCTATCCTCTTCTGGCTGGGAATGGATTTTAAAACCCAAGCAATTCCCCTGGGGATGCTATTAAATGTGGCAAATACATCTGTGCCAGCTTTGACCTTTGGGCTTAAAAAAATGATAAATTGGAAATTAGCTATCCCTTTTGGCTTAGCGATGGTAATCTTTGCCCCACTAGGAGCTTGGGCAAATCTCAATCTTCCCACAAAACCCATAATCCTGGCATTAGCCTTGTTCGCGGCCATCTCTACTATTCCTCTTATAGTTAATTGGCGTTCTAAATGTGAATTATCTACAAAGAGGGGTATTAAAATAGGTATTTTAGGGGGCTCTATTCTTGGGTTTTTTGCTGGTTTGATAGGAAGAGGTGGAGGAAGTTTTATCGTGCCTTTGCTTTATGTCATAGGCTTAGATATAAAGGTTGCTGCGGCAACATCGGCTTTCATAGTTACATGCTCTGGCGTGTCCAGTTTTTTGTCTCATGTGGCTTTACAGGCACAACCTCAATGGGTTATCTGGGTTCCTTGCGTAATAGCAGTGCTGATTGGAAGCCAACTTGGCTCCAGGTTAATGATAACAAGATTGAAGCCAAGTTATCTAAAATGGACTTTTATAACTATCAATCTTGGAGTTGCAGCAACTCTTATTGTTAAAGATGTGATACTGGGATGAGAACATACTTAGATTGTATACCTTGTTTTTTTAAGCAAGCTCTTAAGGCGGCAAGAATGGCTGGAGCAGATGAGGATGTCCAGAAAAAGATACTGGATAACCTAGCTGCAGAAGTGCCTAATTTTCCTTTATCGAGTTCCCCACCTGAGATGGGAAGAATTGTTTATAGGCTTGTTAGAGAAATTACTAGCGAGGAAGATCCTTTCAAAAAGGTAAAGGATAAATACAATAAGATAGCCCTTAATATCTATCCAGATTTGAAAGATAAAGTAGCCCACTCTAAAGATAGATTATTAACAGCTATAAGGCTAGCTGTTGCTGGTAATATAATTGACTTTGGGGTAGATAATCCCTTTGTCCTGGAAAAGGAAATAGAGGATGTGTTTAGAAAAGATTTTGCTATATTTGATTATCAGGAATTCAAGGAGACTCTTAAAAATGCAAAGCAAATTCTCTATTTGGCCGATAATGCTGGAGAGGTGGTCTTTGACCGTATATTAATTGAAGAATTAAATAAAGAGGTCATCTATGTGGTGAAGGATAAGCCTGTTATTAATGATGCCTTAGCAGAAGATGCCCAATTTTGTGGCATAGATAAAATAGCCGAAGTTGTCTCCAATGGGTCGGATGCACCGGGGACAATTCTAAGTTTATGCTCGGAGGCTTTTTTAAGCCTTTATGAAACAGCAAAGCTAATTATCAGTAAAGGGCAAGGAAATTTTGAGGGGTTAGTGGGGAGAAGTAAGGCACCCATTTTCTTTTTATTTAAAGTAAAATGCCCGGTTATTGCTAATGACGTTGGATGTAGGGTCAATGATATTGTTTTAAAATATAATTGTAAGTAAGAAAGATATTTCTCTATTTTTATCATGGTGATAAAAAGTTATGGCTTTATGGAGGAGTGTTGCAGAGTTTTTCCCCATATTACTGGCTACTGGCGCCGGCGCTGGTTTTGCCAGCGGGCTGCTTGGTATTGGCGGTGGCTTTATCATGGTCCCGGTTATGTATTCGGTAATTGGAGCCATGGGTTTTCCAGATATTGCTATGAAAGTAGCCTTAGGCACAAGTTTGCTGGTAATTTTGCCCACAGCTATGAGCGGTGCATGGAGACACAACAAGAAAAAGGCAGTTCAGTGGAAGACAGCGTTAGTCCTGGGACTGTGTGGCTTAGGTGGAGGTCTGGCTGGGTCTACCCTGGCTACTTACCTGCCAGAGCGAGTGCTAAAGACGGGCTTCGGAGGCTTAGTCCTAGCTATAGCCATATGGATGGGCTTGGGGATGATGCCAAAGCTGGCAAAACAAAGGGCAGAGCCGAAAGATAATCCCCGGCTATTGCCAGCTCTGGGCTTCCCCATAGGTATGGTAAGCGGACTTACAGGCCTCGGTGGCGGGGCACTGATAGTTCCCGCGCTAGTATTGGCACTCGATTTTCCTATGCACCTGGCCATAGGAACATCTGTAAGCGCAATAATACTTACCAGTCTAGGTGGTATCATTGGATATATCATACACGGTATCGGAGTGCCTGGCCTTCCCTATTCAATAGGCTACATAAATCTACCCATATGGCTATGTTTGGCCGGTATGAGCGTGCCTCTGGCACAACTTGGCGCTAAGACAGCGCATGCTTTACCAGCTAAGCAACTAAGATATATATTTATTGCCCTCATGGTTTATATCGGACTGAGGATGATTGGTGTATTCAGCTGGCTGGGATTGCCTATTTAACACAGCACCCTACTAAGCTGGCAATACCTTCATTTCGTCTCCCACTCCCATGCCAAGAAAGTCACAGGCACTCCCGCTGCTTAATGATATTTCTAGATAACCACTGCTGCCCACAATGGCCATCAATCCCTCTTCCTGTTCATAATAATGAGTTATACCTTGAATACGTTGTCCTGCTACCTCAATAATAACATCCCCACCTGGCAAATCAGTGCTTTTAATGTTGCTGATTAGATTGCCAAAATGGTCAATATATAAAATATGGCCCACTAAGTTATCTTGTGAGTCAAAGTATGGCTTTGGAGTAGGGAAAACATAAAGGGAGGTAATCTTTTCCCCAAATTCATAAAGTGAAATACCCAAGGAAAGGCCAGCAGCAACTGGAGCAAAGATGTCTCTCCCATGAAAGGTAGGGCTGACTGGATGCCGCCAAAAACGGGGGTCAGTAATAGCCACGGCTTCAAGCCCCGTTTTGAACTTCGCTTCCTCAAGGCTTTGAGAACACTGGCTCAAGGCGCCTTCATTGAGGGAGAACTCATTAATTACATAGCTGAGGATGCCATTATCGGGAGCAACGAACAAAGCCGAAACCGTTTTCAAAATTATCCCCCGACGCTCACCCCCTACGCCGGGATCAACAATAGCCATATGAACAGTTCGCTTAGGGAAATAGCGATAAGCGATATTGACAACGAAAGCAGCTTGGAGAATGTTCTGCGGCTCGATAGAATGAGTTATATCAACAATGTTAACTTCGGGGTTAATGCTCAGGATGACGCCTTTCATAATAGCAACATAGGCATCATCAGAGCCAAAATCGGTGGTTAGCGTTATTATGGAATTCATCCCCGGTTACTGAGCAGACATAACCATTAACACTGCCAAGGTGACAAAAATGATAGCTAGGACAATGGTGAGCTTAAACAAGGTTTTTTCTATCCCCCGCCTGGTCCGATAAACAGAATCGGATTGACCGAAGATTCCTCCTAAACCTCCACCATGGAGTTGAAATAAGATAGTAGCAATTAAAGCCGCAGCTATTAATATTTGAGCAATAACAAGATAAATAGGCAATTTATTTCCCTCCTAACTCTTCAATAAGAATCTCCCTCGTCAAAGAGGGATTGGCTCTCCCTCTTGTAGCCCTCATTACCTGCCCGGTAATGAAGGTCAAGGCTTGCTGCTTGCCAGCCTTATAATCTGACACTGCCTTGGCATTATTAGCTATTACCTTCTTCACCACCTCCCTTATCTCAGCAGCATCGCTAATTTGGCTGAGCTTCTTTTCCGCCACAATAGCACTAGCCCTCTTACCACTATAAAACATTTCTTCAAACACTGCCTTGGCAGTTGCTCCACTAATAGTCCCCTTATCCACCAAGTTGAGCATTTCTGCCAGGTGTTCAGGAGTTATTTTCGCCTTTCCAATTTCAGTATTAGTAGCATTAAGCAGTCGGCTAAAGTCTCCTAAGAACCAGTTGCTTACCAGCTTCGCCTTGTTGTGATCCATTAATTTGAGGCAATTTTCAAAATACTCAGCCATTGCTTTGGAACCAGTCAAGATATTAGCATCATATAAGGGCAAACCATACTGAGTCACAAAGCGCTCTCTTCTGGCTTCAGGTAACTCGGGTAGCTTTGCTCTGATTTCCTCTATCCAAGCTCTATTAAAAACCAGCGGAGGCAAATCAGGCTCAGGGAAATATCGGTAGTCATCGGCATATTCTTTACTCCTTTGACTTACCGTTGTGCCCTTCTCATCTACCCAACCTCGCGTTTCCTGCACAAGCGCGCCACCTTCCTCAAGCACCCTCCTCTGCCGCCTGGCTTCATATTCCATCGCCTGATAAACCGCTTTAAAACTATTCATATTCTTGACCTCAATCTTAGCCAGCAACTCTTTGCTGCCCCGGGGGCGAACACTTATATTAGCATCACACCTGAAGCTGCCCTCTTCCATATTGCCCGTGGACACTCCTAGATAACGAAGGATAGAGCGTAACTTGATAAGGTAATCCCGAGCCTCTTCAGGGGAGCTAATTTCAGGTTCGCTAACAATCTCCATCAACGGTACACCAGAGCGATTGACATCTATCAGACTGTAATCTCCCCTATGCCATAACTTAGCCACATCCTCCTCAAGATGCACTCTAGTAATATTAATTCTTTTCTTCGTGCCATTGCTATCAATGACTAGCCAGCCCTGCCTTGCGATAGGAACATCATACTGGGAAATCTGGTAACCCTTCATTAGGTCAGGGTAACAATAGTTCTTACGGTCAAATTTGGTATAGTCAGGAATGGTGCAGCTTAAGGCTAAGGCAGTCATCACGGTATACTCCACCGCCTTTTTATTAATAACAGGGAGGACACCAGGCATGCCCAGGCAAATAGGGCAAACGTGGGTATTAGGCGGAGCATTAATGTAATCAGTGCTACAAGAGCAAAACATCTTGCTCTTAGTCAGTAGCTGGACATGAACTTCCAAACCTATGACAGTCTCACAATCCATAACTTGGGACTAGTATATCAACCCTGCCAGGTCGAGACAAGAAGATTTAACTTGACCTAAAGCTCAAGGCGTTGCTACAATTGAACTTGTGGGGATATAGCTCAGTAGGGAGAGCGCTGCGTTCGCATCGCAGAGGTTGGGGGTTCGAATCCCCCTATCTCCACCATGCCCCTGTAGCTCAGAGGATAGAGCAGCGGTTTCCTAATTCTAGGCTAAATTGTCAAAGTGTGGTTTTACGTTCAGTTTAGAACTTTTGTGTTACTTGGCAAAAACCTGTTTTGAAGCTAAAATACCATCTGGTGTTAACCCGTCCCTTTTAATTTAACGCCAAAATACCAGCTTTGACTTGAAGCTAACTAAAAAATAAAAAGGGGATGATATGGGATTATTCAAAAAGGACAAAAAGAATAGTGAGGCGTCTTTCTCTATAGAAGTCAAAACCTCCATCGGAATGGGAACGGACGATACAGTTCAGAGACTATTGAAGGAAGCAAGTCAAAAAAAGAGGGATGGCGACCTTGATGGAGCTATTGCGCTTTTAAGAGCAGCCTACAAGGAGTTGGATAGACACCCTTGGTTCTTTCCGATTGAAGTTTACTTGCGGTTACCATTGTACCTGCAAGAGTCCGGTAAGAAAGACGAGGCATGGGAAGAGTTCAATAGGTTGGTATTATGGGTCAATTCTAAACCGAGATATTCTCCTGAAGGCACCCCAATGGAGCTTTCGGCCATCTGGGACAAAATGAGGTTGTTTTTACAAAGAGAGGGCAAGAACGAATATGCAATAACATTTGGTGTCTGGTCATACCTTTCATGGGCTAGAGGTCTCCATGAGCACAAAAGGCTATCTGAGTTGGAGACCTACACTACTATCGAAGGTATCACAAAAAGCATAAACCCTCTTCTTAAAAAGGCTGGTAAAGAATTATTCGTTGAGAGAATCACAAAAGTGGTATTTGAGTCACTAAAACAGTTGCCCGACTTAGATTTTAAGAACATAGCTAGTCAGATAAAGGTAGAATTGAGTACCACAGATTAGACAAACTGGTGTAGTTTTATATCCGCGGCCCCGAATACCCGCCTAAAATCGCATCCTAGAGCGTCAGTTATTGTCAACTAGGCTGCTCACCCCTAGCAATAGCTTCAAGGTCAGCGTAAGACGGTGACGGAAAAAGTATTCACAAGAGAAATTGTATTACCAGTATGGTTAAACCGCCTACCCGTTGATTCTGTGCATTCTGGTGGGCTTACTGGTGATTAGACACCCTGTATTGAATTGACAAAATGGTTTATAATACATAATACAAATACAGTGGAAGGAGGAGACCAATGCCTAAACACAGCCTAGGTAAAGACATTAAAAAGGCAATCTTTGGGGCTCGCAGTATGGTAGAAGCAAGTGCTAAAGCAGATAGTAATGAGGCTGAAACACGTAAACGTATAGATCATATTTTTGAAGCACTTATGGGGTACGACCGTTTCAAACATATCACAGAGGAATACGCAATCCATACAACTGGGGATACCGTACATTGTG
Source organism: Dehalococcoidia bacterium (assembly GCA_030612025.1). Taxonomy (GTDB): domain Bacteria; phylum Chloroflexota; class Dehalococcoidia; order GIF9; family AB-539-J10; genus 20-14-all-45-10. The sequence goes on from JAUWOR010000003.1 coordinate 80,587, forward strand.
ATATTGCAATTCAACTCAGTCATGAAGAATCATCAAAGCCTGAAATGCTTATTGAAGTTAAAAGGGTAAACATTGACCTCAGCCCGAAGCATCTTAAACAAGCTGCATCCTATGCTATTGATATTGGCTGCGAATGGATATTGTTAACTAACAGCAAAGAATGGAGGCTTTACCATATCACATTTGGGCAGCCTCCCCAGACTAAATTGATAGAGTCCTGGAATTTACTTAATGATGACCTCCTTGTCTTAGCTAAGAAGTTTGAAATAGTCAGCTATAAGAATGTTAGAAAGCAAGGCTTGGACAAATTGTGGGAAAAACGGAACGTATTAACCACTAATAATATGCTGAAGGCTATCTTGGCAGAAGATTCAATAAAGCTATATCAACGCAGGATAAAGAAAGCCACTGAAATAACGGTATCTCCAGAAGATATTGTTAGCTCCTTTCGCCACTTACTAAACGAGGCTGCTCTCTCTGAAATGGATAAAATCAAGATATCCCTACCAGCAAGACAGCAGCGTGCTAAGACTCCAAAAGCCGCTAAGAGTAAGCCAACCTCAATAGAGCAAGAGGTGGAGGCTATACTGGCAGAAAAACAGTCGAATGACCGGGAAAGCTAGGGGATAAGTTTATGGGGTTACGGAGTTCTTTATACAAAATAGCTAGACTTATGGGTGACGTTAACGCCGTCCAGAAAGGCAAAGTGGGGAAACGGATAGCAAGGCGGGCAGCCGGTAAAGCTACTGGTAGGACACTAAGGAAGCTGCTTAAGTAACCACTCCATGCCCCTGTAGCTCAGTGGATAGAGCAGCGGTTTCCTAAACCGCGTGTCGGGCGTTCGAGTCGCCCCAGGGGTACCATAAACTAAATTTGCCCCAAAAGGAGGTTTTTACCACAGATGTGATACCCGATTTGGTTGGTTCATGGTTTTTTGACCAGCAAAGAAACTTGGTTAGACAATGTCTTCTAGACAAAAGAGGTGGGCATCTGTGGATAGAACTTCCATACCAATTGCAAGTTTGCTAGGTCAGTGCCTCTCTGCATGCCGCCCAGCCGGCATGGGCCCCAAGACTATTCATGGTTACAATGAGAAGTTGAAGAGATATGTGCGCATCGTAGGCGGCGCTCTCAGTAACGGATGACTGTTATTTTTGCCAGTCCACAGGTGACAGAACAAGGTAAACAAGCCGTTCCGACTTCAATTGACGAAGCTTCCTGGCTGTTATATGATGCAAGCAACTGTTGGCAAGGCAGAACCTCCACCGTAGCTTGGAACCATGGGCAAAAAATTTCGCTCTCCCCTGATAGAAGAATTAGACACAGAACTGTCACCGCTCGATGCCTTCGAACTCCTCTTTGAAGGCCAGCATTTCAGTTTCTTTCTGGATAGCGGTATGGACCCTGGCAAGTTAGGACGCTATTCCTTTGTCGGCAGTAGTCCTTTCTTAATATTGAGTTCCCGCGGCAGTGAGATTACTCTTATCCAGGGCACTGAGAAGAGCAGTTTAAGAGGCAATCCCTTTGATGTACTGAATAATTTCCTGGGAGTCTATCACCTGGATTCTTCTTCTCCACAGGTACCATTCCTTGGCGGCGCAGTAGGTTACTTCAGCTATGACCTCTGTCACTTTATTGAGCGTTTGCCTGGTACTGCTGTCGACGACCTACAGCTCCCTGAGTGCTATTTCGGCTTCTATGACCTGGTGGTAGCCTTTGACAATCTTCAAGGTAAGGCCTATATCATCTCCACCGGTTTCCCGGAATTGAGGGAGAGTGAAAGAATGGAGAGAGCTAGGCAGCGTCTTAAGGAAGTTAAGGAGAAGCTGGCCGATGTGTCAGCTTCCGGCAGAAAGGCAGCGTTGCTGCCCATATCTTCTACCATGGAGCAGGTGACCCTTGCAGGGGGTTTTACTCATCAAGAATACGTCGCTGCAGTCGAGAAAGCCCGGCAGTATATCATTGCTGGTGATATTTTCGAAGTGAATCTCTCTCAGCGTTTTGAAGCTAAGCTTTCTACTACTCCTTATGAACTATACCGCCGGCTGCGGCAGGTAAACCCAGCACCCTTCGCCTGTTATCTCAGCTTTGATGAGGTCTCAGTGGTAAGTGCCTCACCGGAAAGATTTCTCCGCGTGCACGGAGACTGGGTAGAGACACGACCCATCAAGGGTACTCGCCCGCGGGGAAGGACTCCAGAGGAAGATGAAGCGCTGGCCAATGAGCTGGTGAGCAGCGTCAAGGATCGGGCCGAGAATATCATGATAGTGGACTTGGAGAGAAATGATTTGGGGCGCGTGTGTCGTTTTGGCACCATCAAGGTGACCGAATTAGCCATACTGGAGGTGTTTCCTACTGTCTTCCACCTTACCTCTACAGTGGAGGGGAATCTCAGAGAGGGCAAGAACTGCATTGATTTGCTCAAAGCTAGCTTTCCTGGTGGTTCCATAACGGGAGCACCTAAGGTACGCGCTATGGAGATTATCGATGAACTGGAGCCTACCAAGAGGAGTGTATATACGGGAAATATCGGCTATCTGAGCTTTAATGGTGACCTCGACCTTAACATTGCTATCCGTACTTTTCTGGTCAAGGGAAGCAAGGCTTACTTCCAGGTGGGCGGTGCCGTTGTTTATGATTCTGACCCTGAGGCTGAGTATCAGGAAACACTGGATAAGGCGAGGGCGCTGATTAATGCCCTGAACATGGTGGCAACTTAGTAGGGTAAATATGGTCTTAGTCATTGATAACTACGATTCCTTTGTTTATAACCTCGCCCAGTACCTGGGTGAACTGGGCTGGGAACCGGTGGTTTATCGCAATGACCAGATAACCCTGGCACAAATTGAGAGCTTGAGTCCCTCCCACATTATCATCTCTCCCGGACCCGCTACCCCACTTGAGGCAGGCATCTCCAATGATATTATCTGGCGCTTTGCTGGGAGAATTCCAATTCTTGGTGTCTGTCTGGGGCACCAGTGTATCGGCTATGTCTTTGGTGGTCAGGTCGTCCGTGCCGCTGTGCCTACTCATGGTAAGAGCTCCCTGGTTTATCACGATGGTAAGACGGTATATCAAAACCTCCCCAATCCCTTTGAGGCAGGACGTTACCATTCCTTAGTAGTCAAACGGGATACTCTCCCTTGGTCACTGGCATTGACCGCGGAGACCGATGACGGTGTCATCATGGGTATCAGGCACAAGGATTATGTTGTCGAGGGGGTGCAGTTCCATCCGGAGTCAATCATGACTGACGTAGGTCACGATCTACTCAAAAACTTCCTCAGCTTCCTGCAGCCAAGGTGGCCCCAGGAGTAGGTTTATGAGCGAAATTGTTTATCTTAATGGTTCCTTAATTCCCCGCAGTCAAGCCAGGATATCCGCCCTGGACTACGGTTTTCTCTATGGGTTTGGCCTCTTTGAAACCATGCGTGCTTATGGAGGTCAGGTATTTCGTTTGGATAGCCACTTAAACCGGCTAGCACGTTCCGCTGAAATACTGGGATTGCCAATCGAGGCACTGGACCTAAAAGGTGCGGTAATGGACACTATCCACGCTAACAAGCTTAGTGAAGCTCGTGTCCGTATCACTATTTCTATCGGTGAGGGAGGGATGGTTCCTGACCCCAGCACGTGTAGGCAACCCACGGTGCTGATAGTAGCTGGATATTACAAGCCTTACCCCGAACAAGTTTATGAAAAGGGATTTAGGGCTGTTGTCTCATCCATCCGCCGCAACAGTCAATCACCTCTCTCCAAGCTCAAGTCGGCCAATTACCTGGAAAATATGCTTGCCAAACAGGAGGCAAGAGCGGCTGGGGTTGACGAAGCCATCTGCCTCAACGAAAAAGGGCTCCTTGCTGAGGCTAGTATGAGTAATATCTTTCTGGTAAATGACGGCATACTGCGGACGCCAGGAGAGCAGAGTGGTATCCTGCCCGGAATTACCCGCGAGGTGGTTCTGGAGCTAGCTTCACAGCTAGACATCAATACCTTTGAGCAGGATATCAGGCTGGACGAGCTTTTCCAGACTCAGGAAGCTTTCCTGACCAACTCGCTTATGGAGATTATGCCGCTTACCGAGATAGATGGCAAACCTGTTGGTTCGGGCAAACCGGAGTCTGTCACACGGAGACTTATGGCAAACTACAAGAAATTAGTGCGCCCTTCTAGGACCAGCGAACAATAGCGTCACTCACCCGGCAGACCCTTACCATCTGTTGCACGTCATGTACCCGTACCATGTCAGCACCCTTGGCGATGCCGATTGCTATTGCAGCAGCGGTACCTTCCAAGCGTTCATCAGTGGGGAGGTCCAGTACCATGCCAATGAAGGATTTGCGGGATGGTCCAATTAAAATAGCTCTTCCTAGTCCTTGCAGTTCGCCCAAGCGGCGAATTATCTCCAGCTCCTGCCGCCAAGTCTTGCCAAATCCAATCCCAGGGTCAACAATAATGCTCTCCCGGGGTACCCCCAGTTTCAATGCCAGCTCTAAGCTATTTTTGAGGGACGAAGTTACTTCAGTCATAAGGTCATCATAGTAGGCGGTATCGCGCTGAATCCCAGCGTCATAACCTCCCTTGTCCCGCTGGTTACTCATCAAGATAATAGGAATGCCCCACTCAGCAGCTAGTCCTGCAAGATGAGAGTCCCTTTTCAAACCCCACTGGTCGTTTATCATAGCTGCGCCAGCCTCAAGCGCTCGTTGTGCTACCTCCGACTTATAAGTATCAATGCTCAGAGGAACGGGTATTTCAGAAGCCAGCCGCTCTATCACCGGGACTACCCGCCTGATTTCCTCGTCAATTGAGACCGGGACTGAGCCAGGACGGGTGGATTCACCACCGATGTCCAGGATATCAGCGCCCTGACTCACGAAGTAATGTGCCTGCGCAACGGCTGCTTCAAGGTCGGTAATTCCATCGCCGGAGAAGGAGTCCGGGGATACATTGATTATGCCCATAACATAGGTCCGCTCTCCCCAGCGGAACTCTGTATTTCCACACTTGGTAGTACCCAGTCTAGTCATAGCTTACACCTTACAAAAGAATCACTTAACCGTTTTGCATGGATGGCTGTGTAGGTTCTCCTTTAATATATGCAAAAATACTCCAAAAAGTCCACTTTTTGGCGAGATAGCTAGCCCTATTCTACCACATCGTATGAAGCTATCATAAGTCCGGGCATATCTCCAGAATGTAGTTGCCCAATTTATTGGGCGATAGAAGCCTGATGAATCAGACAACTACAACAAGCTGCCGCTGAAACCACATTGAAATTTCTCTCATTCTCCTCTACAATAGCCTCGCAACTGGTTAAGAGGTTGACACCGCAACCCGAACAAAAGGAGAGGATAGTTTAGGGAGAGGCGCAATATGTTGAAGTGGAAAACGAAATGACCTACATATTGCGCCTTACGATAGCCAGGGTGAGTAGGCCCTGAAGGCGATTCCCTAAACCGCGTGTCGGGCGTTCGAGTCGCCCCAGGGATGTTTGATATAATTTAGTAGTTATAGGGGTGTAGCTCAGTTGGTCAGAGCAGCGGTCTCCAAAACCGCAGGTCGCGGGTTCGAATCCTGCCGCCCCTGCCATGCCGGGGTGGTGGAATAGGTAGACACGCCATCTTGAGGGGGTGGTGGGCATAAGCCCGTGGGAGTTCAAGTCTCCCCCTCGGCACCAATTTGGTTTGCTTGGATTGAGAGAAGGCGGTAAAATTTAGTTAGGCGGAAGTAGTTCAGCGGCAGAATGCTTCCTTGCCAAGGAAGAGGTCGCGAGTTCGAATCTCGTCTTCCGCTCCAGTAGAATTAGCAATTATGGCGGTGTAGCCAAGAGGTTAAGGCAGGGGTCTGCAAAACCCCGATACAGCGGTTCGAATCCGCTCGCCGCCTTTTAAATATAAAGGAGTTAATAATGATTCCCACTGATGCGAACAATTTATTAGATTTTCATTGCCCTCATTGCAATGCTGGCATTGTGATTGCCCCCGTATTTCACATATTCAAGAAGGGTGTTAAGAAGGGCATTAAATGTGAAGCTGCTGCAATATTTAGCATTAGTGGAGGTGAAGCAAGGCTTCACCAAATAGTATACGACGGAAGGGAATACTCCTTCCCTTCTGGAGCCGGGAAGAAAATCACTGGGTATCAGGTTAGAGGCCCAACCTTTTGGAAGTTTAAAACTAAAAAAGGCAATATAATTACACTGGCTCAATTAACTAAGCTTTAAAAATCAAAGTTCCATGGGCTAAAATCCTAATCTGCCGAGGTGGCGGAATGGCAGACGCGGCGGACTTAAAATCCGTTTCCCGCTAGGGAGTGTGGGTTCGAGTCCCTCCCTCGGCACTGAACTGCTAGTCCAAAATGCTTCTTTTACAAAGCCTGGAACATTATGCGAAACGCACTTCTTGCAGTGCTCAGAGAAATGGTAACCTCAGGTGTTTTTATTCTTGTTGCTTCATTTAACCTGAAGCCTAACATGATGAATTTGGACAAATACTACAACACATATTAGAATTCGACAGGGTAGACCAGATGGGGCGAATTTTGAGCTCACCTGTATAGCTAATTATCGAATTTGTTTTTTAGCATAGGAATCGTAAATACGGGGGCTGTTTAAAAATGTAGTTGCCCAATTTATTGGGCGACTGTGCCTGATAAATCAGGCAACTACAAAAATTTGGGGGTGAAACACCTCCAAGATGGCTGAAATTGAACGGGGAATCAAAATTAAACAGCCTGAAAATAAGGTTAAGGGGGTAGAAAAATGAAAGCGAGAGAATTAATTTTTAAGGAGATAGAAAAACTTCCTGAGCCTTATCTCATAGAGATATTGGATTTTATACGCTTTTTAGAGGCTAAAACTTCGGAACAAAAGATGGGGCTAGCAATCGCAAGCGAAACATCTCTTAAAAAAGATTGGCTGACACCTGAGGAAAATGAAGCATGGAGAGATTTGTAAAAGGGGATGTAGTGGTTGTTCCTTTCCCCTTCTCAGATTTAACTCGAGCTAAACGACGACCAGCTTTAGTAATTGCAGAATTGGAAGGGGATGATTTAATTCTCTGCCAGATAACTAGCCACTCAGTTAGAGACAGATACGCGGTTCCAATTGATGAGAATGATTTTGAAACTGGGACACTCAGGAAAAGGAGCAATTTGCGACCGAATCGCATATTTACGGCAGACCGCCACATCATCCTGTATAGAGCTGGTCATCTCAAACCTGAGAAGATGAATGAAGTAATTAAAGAGATAGTAGGTTTCCTTCGACCATAAAGCAACTTTCCATAATAGAGTAAGGGAGAGGTAGACGCGGCGGACTTAAAATCCGTTTCCCGTAAGGGAGTGTGGGTTCGAGTCCCTCCCTCGGCACTAAGCTGTGTCGAGAGCTCTGGCATAGCAGTACTATTTTCATTCGTAGGTTTTCCGTCTAGTCCAAGCATCGGACAACTGATAGGTTATTCACCTTGTTCACCTGGATATTTTGCCTTCGAAAGAATCAAAAACAAAAACCTGAACAATATGGCGTATTGTGCAATTTACGCCCACTGCAGAGGATGGATTACAAGCTCTAACTGCAGAAAGCGGCTAAGGTTGCAAGCAAGAATCCGCAGGTTGATAATAGTGCCGATATGGCTGAAGTTTATTTCTTTACCGAGGCTGAGAAGCTGCTAAGTGCTCTTGACCTCCTTGGTATTGAGGACTTTGGAGGAGCCAGGGTTCCAATCAAGCTTCATATGGGGGAGCCAGGTAATAGGTACTACATTTCCCCCTCCCTTGTAAAGTTGACAGTAGGAAGGCTGAAAGACGTAGGTGCGGAACCGTTTCTGTTTGATACCACTGTGGCTTACCCCGGACCAAGGTCTACGAGGGATGGATATAAGAGGGTGGCTTACAGGCATGGCTTCGGAGAGAACGAAATGGGCTGCGAAGTGGTTATCGGGGAGGAAGGAGTGAAGGTGGCCGAAGGTGGCTATGACTTTGAGGTGGCGAAGGAGATATACGAAAGCACCCACCTGCTCGTCATGTCTCATGTCAAAGGACACATCCAGGCTGGATTCGGAGGGGCTATAAAGAACTTGGGCATGGGTGGAGTGACCAAAGGCACGAAGCGAATAATCCACCGCATGAGCATCCCCAGGTTTTTGGCGGAGAAGTGCGACCTCTGTGGTTCCTGCGCTGAAGCCTGCCCGTGCCACGCTATAACTGTGGATTTGGACTGGAGATACGATAGCCTCGCCTGCGAAGGTTGCGGCAAGTGCGTATCGGTTTGCCCTAGAGGGGCTTTGAGCTACGACGTCATGGATTTCCAACAAGGGCTGGCACTGGCGGCCAAGGCATGCATCCGGGGGAAGAAGGCACTCTACATAAATGCTCTGGTGAATATAACTCGTAGCTGTGATTGTGACCCCCACCCCGATCCTATAATCTGTCCCGACATAGGCTATCTAGCATCCAATGATCTGGCAGCTATAGATAGAGCATCGCTGCAACTCATACACGAGCTGAAGCCGGGAGTCTTTCAGGAAGTGAACCAAATTGATCCTTTAAAGCAAGTTCGATATGCACAGGAGATTGGCCTTATTGGCTCCTATAAGCTGGGGAGACTTTGAGCCCCATAATGCCGGTGCATTGAGGCCGTTTAAAAACGTAGTTGCCCAATTTATTGGGCGACTGGGCCTGATTACCCAAGGCAACTACAAAAATTTGGGGGTGAAACACCTCTGAGATGGTTGAAATTGAACAGGGAATCAAAATTGAACAGCCGCGCATTCAATAGGAGGTGATGAATATGGCATTTAAAGCAGCTTTCCTTGCCCATGCTCCTGATGCCGAGCCAGAAAGGCACAGGTGCGTGATTGAAACGTCCAAGTACAAACTTTTTGTCGTGCTGCTGAGGAATCAAGAGCAAGCAATTGAAGTGTGCCAAAAGCTTGTCAAAGAAGAGGGCGTTCACTCAATCCTCCTCTCCCCAGGATTTACACATCGGGATGTTGCGGGGATAGCAGAAGCGGTTGGAGAGAACGTTGGTGTTGCCGTAGCCAGAGGAGACGGTCCAAGCAGCAGAGTTTCAAGGGAAGTAATGAAAGGGGAAGGATGGTTCTCAAAAAAGAAACAAAGAACGGAAGAGATTTGAAAATCTAAAAAAACGAGCTGTGGCACGGACTTTTCACACAGTCTGACATTAGCCGATAACTCCCTGTAAGTTTAGCACTCTGTGAAGGGAAGCCTCTTTCCAACGTGTTGGCAGGGTAACAAATGTCCAGATTGTGTGCTGCAGCGTTTCGCCTGCAGAATATGATATAATCGCATCGAATAACTCTGTAGTTTTGGTTGATAATGTGGCACTAACTAGTGATTCCCCTTCATCATATCTGTGGCGGATTCAATGGAGGGAAAGGGCGTTCCAGTGGATTAGACAGAAAAGACAGTATTATGATTTTGACTTAGACAGTTGCTTGAGCAAACTAGAGGAGAACCCTTTACTGCGTGAAGCTGCTCTGGCTGCGTTTTGGTGTGCTTATCTTGCTAATGAATTACCACCGATTCTGACTGATCTCCAGGATGAAAGAATAAAAAAACTCCTATACTATGGTTCTTTGCATGATTTACACTCAGAAGATATAAAAGACCTAGCTTTTGTCAAACTTCATCTGGCCGGGTTGCTAGCTATTTGCCTCATACGCCCTGATTGGCCAATCGCTGAGAACCCCAGTGCCAAGGCAATGCTTGAAAAAATACTGGAGGCATATCGGTTAGCCGAACGGCCGAGTATTATCGACGAAATCATTGATGACCCGTCTGGCTGGGGTAATAAATACTTCGATGAGAACCTATTTACATTCTCATTAGTAATGGTGAGCGGCATCGCCCGTGTTGAACTATCTTTTTGGCGTATCGAGCAGACAAACTATGAAGAGGCCTTTTGGGATATTACTAATGGTGCTTGGGATATCTGCGCGACCACAGTCGAAGACAAATCAAGCGAGCTACCAAACTTCAGACCATATTTGCCCCATTCGGGAAGCCAATTTAGTATTCAAGAGGTCGCTGATATTTTTGAACAAGTTAAGAGGCATTCTAAAGGTATAAAGGACTGGGAATATATGCAAATGGGCTGTGAAGCAATTCAACACCTTGGATACTGCGACCTTTATGATTTTCTTGATGATATCAGGGATGACAATGGAGAGACATATGGTGCTATTGAATACTGGGGAAGGGCTGCTACTTTCGCTGAACAGCAAAAGTATTTTACTGACCTTCCAATCAATGTCCTTACTAGAGATACGATCAAAAGAAATGAAACGGAAGAGAGACTAAAAAGAGATTTCTTATGTGACATCTGGGAGGAAATGGATGAAAAGGCACAGGATATCCTAGTGGGTGCAGAAATGCAGTGGGAGTATAGAAGGCCGGATAATATGGTAAAGGAGATTCGTCCGATGCTCGAGCTCATACTTCCCTCTGTCTTTTTGTTTCTAGAGCCTACGATTAAGCAAAGCGACGGGCGTTTGATCCTGACCCACATGAGGGATGAACTTAGAACAAATAGAGTCGTTAGAGCGTCAATAAATGGTCTAAGAATGGATGTCCGTGACAAGGAATGGGTCAAGAATGAATTACCTGATTTTCTTCAGAAGGTGATTGATGCCAGAAACTACTTCGAAAAAGAACAGCATTTGTCTAGCAAAAAGTCTTATAAGTATCTGCAAATGACAGAAAAGGCAGTATCTATTCACAGGGAATTGCTAGGTATTGGATGCGAAGGCGTGCTGCCACGGCTGATGAAAATCAAACAGGCTGCCTACCGAGGAAAGTGAAGGAGATTACTGCGAGGGAAAATCTACTTCGCCAGATGCGCAAGTACTGCACAAAAGCCTGTTTTGTTACCTAATTGCACATTTGTCCATTTTGTTTAACCTCGCATATGAGGGAGAATCGATTTCCAAATGTTGGCGGGCTAATCTGCTTCAAAAGGAGTCAGTAGCTTTGCTTGAGTGTCCCTCTATTGGAGTTCTTACTTCCTCTTGATTACTGAGTTCACCACCTTTTACTTTACCCGAGGTGGCGGAACGGTAGACGCGGCGGACTTAAAATCCGTTTCCTGAAAAGGAGTGTGGGGGCGAGTCCCTCCCTCGGCACCTCCTACTTAAATCGGTCAATTTGCCGCCCAAGTGCTTCTTCTTTGCGAGGCTCAAGGACATCCACACAGAACGCCTGAACAAAATAGCGTAATGTTCATTGACAAAGCTTACCTTGATATCTCGCCCGGACTATACCACACCACTCTATCCACATGATATACTGATGCCCAAAGGAGTGGGTTCTGTCAGCGAGAGGGCAAGCACTTCAAATAGCAAACGGGAGGACAAAGACGTGGTAGAGTCAGCCGACCGAGAGGCTAAGTTTGGTGAGCGGATGATTGAGCTGAAGGTATGTTTTTGGACGGACGGGATTGCTGAAGGAAAAGGATATATCAGGCCAAAGCACGCTTGGACAAGGGGTGAGGTAAGGATTATCAAGAATGACCCTCATGGGATCGATCCCGTCCGCGGGTATAAGTTCAACTCTCTCATGGAGATACCCAGTGCTATTGAGAAAGTATTAGTAGAACACGATATACAGCTTCATCTCTGCTCTAAGATGGACAGATACGTCCTGTGCCTGTGAATCCGACGTTCTGCTGGCCAGAAACCTACAGAGTTCGGTTTTTGTCCCTACTCAGGCTGAGCTTGTCTTAGAACTCTACAAGGCATGAGAATTGAACGAAAGGGTGTAATGTTATTAAGATATGGAGGCTCACAGTGAATGATACTGTAGACAGGCTGCTGGAGGCCAAGTTCTTCTTAGAGCGCATGAAGGAGACGCAGTCTAACCGTTTTGCTTTCAAATGCTATCTGACTGCATTCTTGAGTTTAGCACGAAGTGTCACTTGGATTATGCAAAAGGAATTCGATAAGGCTCCGGGTTTTGCGGGATGGTATGATGAGGTGCGTAGCAAGATGATAAAAGATAGTGATATGAACTTATTGAAGAAAAAACGAAATTTCACGATTAAAAAGAGCCCTGTTCAACTTCAAGCGCATGTTGACGTTTCTATCAGTGCTCCAACGGCAAACATTACGGTTACCGCACATCCCCCGACTGTAATCATTACTAAAACTGATGGAACCGTTGAGCAGAGGGTGGAACCAGCGCCGACCCCATCACCTTCATCACCTGTGACCGGTGAGACAACAACTGAGGGTAAGGTAATAACAGAGTGGCGGTGGTTCTTCGATGACTTGCCAAATAAGGATGTTATCACTTGGTGCGAGGAGCAGGTGTCCAAACTAAACACTCTCGTTGCAGAATGCAAATCTAAGTTTGCATCTTAAGATAATATAAGTTTTCCTGAGAATCTGGTTGGTACAGGCTACTTTCAACAATAGTCCATTTTGTTTAACCCATATATGAAGGGAGAGTTGATTTCAAAATGCTAGTGGAGCTAAGCTGCTTCAAAAAAGAGCCAACAGCTTCTGTAGCTTTACTTGAGCGTTCCTCTACGGGAGTTCTTACTTCCTCTTGACCACCGACTTCACCGCTACCTCAATATCTTTGGCAGTCAATCCATATCTTTGAAGCAGCTCATCGGCTTTGCCTGAGAGGGCATAGCTGTCTTTGAGGTTAACAAACTCCATAAGAATTGGTTTTTCCCTAGCTACCACTTGAGCAACACGGCTGCCTAAACCTCCCTGGGCTAGATGTTCTTCAGCAACAACAATAGCCCCTGTCTCTGAGGCTGCTCTGACTATGACTTCTTCATCTAAGGGCTTAAGGGTGGGCATGTTGATTACACGGCAATCTATCCCTTGCCTTGCCAAGATATCTGATGCCTCCAAAGCCCTGGCTACCATAATGCCCATAGTGATAACGGTGGCATCCTCGCCTTGTCTCATGGTCACTGCCTTGCCCAAGGTAAAGTGATAGCTTTCAGGATAGACAAGTGGCGTTTTAGGGCGGCTTAGCCTGATATAAAAAGGCCCATATGTGGCTGCAGCTACCTTTACTGCCTCGGCAGTCTCCATGGCATCGGCGGGAACAACAACAGTAAAGCCGGGCAGGGAACAATATAAAGCTAAGTCCTCAATGGCATGATGTGATGTGCCATCCTCACCCACGCTAATGCCACTATGAGTGGCTACGATTTTGACATTTAACCTGGGCTGAGATAGACACATCCTTAGCTGGTCAAAACAGCGGCAGGAGGCAAAGACAGCAAAAGTGCTGGCAAATACTGTTTTCCCTGAGGCAGCCAAACCAGCCGCTATGGCGATCATATTTTGCTCTTCTAAGCCACAATCAAAAAAACGGTCTGGGAACTCCCGGGCAAAGAAGTGAGTCATGGTTGAAGGCGACAAATCAGCATCAAGGACAATGATATCCTTGTTTTCTTTGCCTAGCTCTACCAGAGTCTTGCCATAGGTTTCCCGAGTGGAGACTTTAATCATGATTTCACCCTCACCTTAGTTCCTTCGCTACGCTCAGGACTAGCCTCACCTCCCATCGAGGGAGAGGAAAGTTGTTGATAGCCTTAATCCCCTCCCTTGAAGGGATATGAGATTGCTTCGCTGCGCTCGCAATGACAATAAAATACTCTCATTTTTTCGTAGTTGCCTTGGGTAATCAGGCAATATCGCCCAATAAATTGGGCAACTACATTTTTTAAAGCTTCGGCTCACCGCAATGACAGCCACTATTCTAGCTCCTTTAGCGCCCTTTCTGCTTCTTCTGGGGTAGGCGCCTTGCCATGAAATTTTGCCTTGTTTTCCATAAAACTGACACCTTTGCCTTTGATAGTGCGGGCAATGATGACAGGGGGCTTGTTTTTAATTTTTTCAGCTTCCTTGAAAGCAGCTAGAATTTGATTGAAGTCGTGACCATCTACATCAATAGTGTGCCAGCCAAAAGCTTGCCATTTCTGGCTCAAAGGCTCAAGGTTCATGATATCTCGAGTCCAGCCAGTGAGCTGAATTTGGTTGCAATCCACGATTGCAGTTAAGTTATCTATTTTGAAGTGGGCGGCTGAGAGAGCCGCTTCCCAAGTTTGTCCTTCATCACATTCCCCATCGCTAAGGAGGACGTAGGTTCTATAGTCACGATGGTCAAGCTTAGCGGCTAAAGCAACACCAATACCAAAGGATAAACCCATGCCTAGAGAGCCGGCGGACATCTCCCCTCCGGGAGTAAGATTCCTATCAGTATGTCCCTGAAGTCGGCTATCCAGCTTTCTTAGGGTAGCTAATTCCTCCACGGGGAAATAGCCACTTTCAGCTAAGGCGGCATATAAGATTGGGGCAGCGTGTCCTTTGCTCAATATGAATCGGTCGCGGTCTAGCCACTGGGGATTTTGCGGGTTATGGCGCATAGCTTTGAAGTAAAGTGCGGTGATAATATCAGCGGCTGATAGAGAACCGCCTGGATGCCCGCTGCCCGCTGTGGCTGTCATAGTAATTACATGACGACGCAGCCTTTTAGCCATTTCTTTAAGCTCCTCTATAGACAAGTTGAATGTGTTAGCTTGCGAGGCAGGCTCAGGAGGTACTTTGATATGATTTGGCATCTGTTGCGTGGGTAAATTGTAACCTAGCAATAGCCTATATGTCTATGGCTATTGACAAATATTTCTAAGTTTTTGTAGACAATCCCGCTCCTAGCTAAGAAATACTGGGCAAATTTAGGTATAATACGGCAAAAGTGATTATAGACTTTCACACTCATATATTCCCTCCCTGGATAAAGGAACGGCGTGATGAATATCTCAAGCGTGATTCCTGCTTCTCCCTGCTTTATTCTCAACCAAAAGCTAAACTGGTAACCGCTGAAGAGTTGATTGCCAGCATGGATAAGAACGGGATTGATTTATCCGTTGCTCTCAATATAGGTTGGGTGAGCCATGAACTTTGTGTGGAAACTAACGATTATATCCTGGATTCCATATCACGCTATCCCGACAGGCTTATCGGCTTCTGTAGCGTTCAACCTAAGGCTGGGGATGCTGCTATAATTGAGCTAGAGCGCTGTGCCAAAGCCGGAGCTAGAGGGATTGGGGAAATGAGGTCTGATGTGCAGGGCTTTGACCTGACAGATAAAACGATTATGAAGCCTCTAGTTGATGCCGCGAGGAAACACAATTTAATTTTTCTAACCCATTCCTCCGAGCCTGTGGGACATCAATATATTGGCAAAGGCAGCATTACTCCCGACGTCCTCTACTCTTTTGTATTAAGCTTCCCCGATTTGAAGCTGGTTTGTGCCCATTGGGGTGGTGGTTTGCCCTTCTACGCCTTAATGCCTGAGGTAGCTCAAGTGTTGACTAACGTTTTCTTTGATACCGCCGCCACCGTTTTTCTTTACCAACCTCAGATTTTCCCACAGGTGAGCGACATTATTGGCAGTGACAAAATACTCTTTGGCAGTGATTATCCTCTTATTTCCCAAAGTCGAATAATGGCTCAAATCCAGTCTCTCAAACTTGCCAAAAGGGACAAAACTAAAATTTTGGGTGGCAATGCCCTCAAATTGCTGTCTAAAGGGGGCCGTTTAAAAATGTAGTTGCCCAATTTATTGGGCGATAGAAGCCTGATGAATCAGGCAACTACAAAAATTTCGGGGTAAAATATCCCTAAATTATCTAAATTTGAACGAGGCAAAGTTGGCACATAATTCTGAACAAATCCGCTCTTTTATCGCTATCGAATTGCCCCGGAATGTTAAAAACGGGCTGGCACAGTTAAGAAATGAGCTGGAAAGAGCCGAGCACCCCTTTATCAAATGGGTGAATCCTGAAAGCATCCACTTAACTTTAAAGTTTTTGGGCAATGTTCCTCTTAAGCAAGTAGCTGAGATAACCAAAGCTATAGAAACAGCCAGCAAGGGAATTTCTCCTTTCCATCTGGAGATTTCAGGTTTGGGGGGATTCCCTAATCTAAAGCAGCCTCGTGTCCTTTGGGTTGGCATCAAAGGAGAGATAGATAAGTTATTGAGCTTGCAACAAAACATTGATTTGGCACTTGCTCCTTTAGGCTTTGCTAAAGAGGAACGTCCCTTTGTGCCGCATCTAACCTTAGCTCGCATCAGGCAGGGAGCATCACCTAAGGAAAGAAAGAGTTTTGGCGAACTAGTAATGTCTACCAGTTCCGAAACCAGCTATCCTTTTGATGTTGAGGCTGTTAGCCTTATGAGAAGTCAGCTAACACCCGCTGGAGCTATTTATACCCGCCTATTTATGATAAAGTTAGAGACCTAGAGACTGAGAAAGGCTAATTGAAAAACAAAATTTTTCAGATCAAACTTAAATTTCGCTTGCCAACAACTTGTTTTTAGTATATCCTTACTGTTTTTAGTATATGCCATAATAAATATTTATGATTGGGAGGTGGAAACATGGAAAATACTTCGTTCCCCAAATGTCTGAAGTGCGGCACTGGCGATTTGGTGCCCCTCTCTGATTTCAGTCAGGGTGGAGAGGTTCGTTACAAAGCATGGGTATGCACTAATCCTGATTGCGGCTACAACATCAAGATCAGGAAGGGCGATGTATATCTAAACGAACCTATTCTCAGTGGAGAGCTTCAAACTCGCTCACGCTGAAAACCGGCGTACCAATAGTAGGTTTGTCTCAATTAAGTCGACTGGCTGAGTTAGCGATTGATTCCTTTTTTCCACGTCATTGCGTTGGCTGTGGGAAAGTAGGTAGTTTTTTGTGCTCTAATTGCCGTAGAAAACTACCAAAATTGCTATCGCCACTTTGCCCCAAATGTGGCAGACCCCAAGCTAGTGGCATTCTATGTCCAAGTTGCCGGCAACTACAAAGCGAAATTGATGGTATCCGTTCTCCATTTCGTTTTGATGAAGTGATGCGCAAGGCCATCCATCAACTAAAGTACCAGAATTTGAAGGCGCTTTCCCTTTGCTTAGCTGAGTTATTAGCTGATTACCTGCGGTCAACTCCTTTGCCTGGCGAAGCTCTCGTTCCAGTGCCCCTCCACCCACGACGACTGAGGGAGCGGGGTTATAATCAATCAAGCCTTCTGGCTCGGGAATTGGGTAAGCTCACAAACTTGCCTGTGATTAAAGATTGTCTTATTCGAGTTAAAGAGGCAAAACCTCAGGTAAAAGCATCGAATATAGAGGAGCGGCGAAGGAACGTAGCCAATGCCTTCACCTGTCAGAATGGAAAGGCAAGTGGTAAACAGATTATCCTCATTGATGATGTGTGCACTTCTGGAGCTACACTGGAGTCCTGTGCTGCGGCTCTCAAAAGTAGCGGTGCTATTTCAGTATGGGGCTTAACCTTAGCCAGAGAAATCTAAAAGGGGGGAACATGAATCTGCAAATCATTACCAAAAATGTGGAAGCCTCTAAAGCAATACAAGAGCAAGCCAAGAAAAAGATTGGCAAACTAAGCCGTTATTTGCCCGCTATTGGTGAAGGCAAGGTCGAGATTTCCGAGGAAAAGACAAAGCTGCCTGAGCAAAGATTTACCGTTCAGGTTACCCTTGATAGTAAAGGCACCTTAATCAGAGCTCAGGAAAAAGCTGCGAATATCCGCACAGCCATAGATAAGGTAATGGATGCGCTAACCAGCCGAATTGAACGATACAAAGGTAAGCTATATGACAAAGGCAGAGGCATTTCCCTGGCCCGCCAAGGAGCAACAGAAGAGGCGGAGGAAGTTGAAGCACCAGAAAGAGTAGTGAAGAGTAAGCATTTCCTGGTCAAACCCATGCTTCAAGATGAAGCCATAAATCAAATGGATCTTCTGGGACATGACTTTTTCCTTTTTATCAATGCTGAAACTGGCAATATTAACCTGTTATACCGCCGCAAAGACGGCGATTATGGCTTGATTGAGCCTGAGCTGGAGTAGTAAGGTGAGCTAAAATGCTGATAGTTCCATTTTTGCTTGGCTACAATAGGGTGATGCGGCTCTTGCTCGACCAACCCGAATGCAGAATATAGCAGTGACGGTATAATTCAAAAAGAAGATAGCTTCTTGCCGTCACTTTTCGCCGCCGAAAGGGAATCTTTGAGACGCAACTTGCAGGAAATAACCAAATCCCCCGTTTTTAGTTTTTGAGCTAAGCTTTCGTGCTATAATCAACGTAGAACTTCCCAGATCGGATGGTGCAGGCAACCAGTTTGTTTATCATGTGGGCGAAGACTAGTCCATGACTAGAAGCAGTGGTTTGGGGGCTGTTTAGATGGCTCAGCAAAAACTCTCCGAAGAAAAAATGACCCGTGAAGAACTAGGGCAACATCTTTGGAAGGCGGCAGATGTTTTAAGAGGACCTATTGAGGTTTCCGAGTATAAAAACTACATCTTGAGCTTGCTGTTTTACAAAAGACTATCCGATGTCTTCGCGGAAGAATATCAAGAGAATCTGGAAAAATATCGCGATGAGGATATTGCCAGAGAAAAATTTCACCGCTTTCCCATACCTTCGGGATGCCTATGGGAAGACATCAGGCAGATTGGAGCTAACATCGGGCAGAGGCTCAATGAAGCCTTGGATAGCATAACTAAAGCAAACTCAGAGCTAGAAGGGGTCATCAACCGAACTGACTTCAACGATAAAGAACGACTTTCTGAAGATAGACTTATCAAACTTATAGAACATTTCAGCGGTGTCAAATTAGGCAACCGCAGTGTTGACCCTGATGTGCTAGGTTGGGCATATGAATATCTGATCAAACAGTTCGCTGACACTGCTGGCAAAAAGGGTGGAGAATTCTATACGCCCAAGGAAGTGGTTCGCACTATGGTTAAAGTCCTTGACCCTGACGAGGGATACGAGATTTATGACCCTGCTTGCGGCTCCGGCGGTATGCTAATCCAGGCTCACTATCACCTCAAAGACAAGGGCAAAGACCCCAGAAAACTCTTTCTCTACGGACAGGAGATTAATGTTCTCACTTGGGCAATCGCCAAAATGAATGTCCTTCTCCATGATATGGAAGCATTTATCTATCAGGGGGACACTTTCTCCAACCCTAAATTTCTGGAAAGGGATGGGAGTCTCAAGAATTTCGATATTGTTTTGGCTAATCCTATGTGGAATCAGGATGGCTACAAGTCAGCTATGGAGAGTGACCAATTTAACCGCTTTGTATATGGCATCGCCCCCAATTCCTCAGCCGACTGGGGGTGGATCCAGCACATGTTGGCTAGTCTAAAGCCTAGCGGAAGGATGGGCATTGTCTTGGATAATGGCGTTTTATTCAGAGGCGGAGCCGAAAACAGAATTAGGAAAAAGGCGGTGGACAGAGATTTAGTCGAGTGCGTCATCGCCCTGCCCGAGAAGCTCTTCTACAACACTGGCGCACCGGGTTGTATTCTAATTCTAAATAAGGACAAGCAGGCGGAGAGAAAAGAGAAGGTTCTGTTCATCTATACCTCAAGTGGCTTTGAGAAACTGAAGAACATGAACCGACTGCGAGATGAAGACATTGATAAAATCGCTGCTGTTTATAAAGAATTTAGAGATATAGATAAGTATGCCAAAGTTGTATCTCTTGAGAGCATAAGAGCTAGTGACTACAACCTAAGCGTTACCCGCTATGTTGATGTATTTGGTGAAGATAAGCAAGTGGATATTCCCTTGGTTCTAGAGGAGCTAAATAGTCTGGAGGGAGCTCGATTTGAAATTGAAGGAAGGTTAAAGAATTACCTTAAGGAGATAAATTTATGAAAGACAGGAGAGGAATTGAGCAAATCTTGCATCAGTTCAAGGACGAAATTAGAAAAGTTTGTAATGAAAAATTTATTGACCTGATTTTATTTGGCTCTTACGTAAGGGGAGATTATTCAGAGGACTCAGACATTGATGTTTTGCTCATGGTTAAGGAAGAACTTAGCAGAGACGAAAAGGATAAAATTGCTAAGCTGTTAGCTCATTTTTCGCTTGAATATAATGTCCTAATTTCATGCATTGATTATCCCTATGCGTTGTTTAAGGAGTATAACACGCCGTTCTTACTCAATGTGAAAGAAGAGGGCGTAAACATATGAGCTATGAAAAAGAAATAAAGGCTTTAATCCTGAAAGCTGAGAGAAGCCTGAGAGCTGGGCAAAGCTTATTTACCCAAGGAGATTATGATTTTGCCATTTCAAGAGCTTATTACGCCATGTTTTATTGTGCTGAAGCCTTGCTTTTGACGAAAAAATTGAAATTTTCCAGGCATTCGGCGGTAATATCCTCTTTCGGCCAAGAATTTGTTAAAACTGGTGTTTTGCCAGAGGAGCTACATACTTATTTCGTGAAGGCCTTCCGAGAGAGACAAAGAGGTGACTATGAGGTTGTAATATTCCCTTCCAGAGCGGAAGCGGAAGATATTATTGAGGAGTCTCAAGTTTTCCTGCAAGAAACTAAGGAATACCTGGGGAAACTAGGTTATGAAAGATAAAACTAAGCAAATCCTCAAACTTGGCTACAAGCTCACCGAAATCGGCGAGATTCCTGAGGAGTGGGAGGTGGTGAGGCTGGGGGACAAGAATGAAAGGGTCGCTGAAATTATAATGTGTCAATCTCCGCCTTCTTCAACTTATAACGACAGAGGGGTAGGTTTACCCTTTTTACAAGGAAAAGCGGAGTTTGGAGAGATCTATCCAACTCTGAAAATCTATACTTCAAGACCAACGAAAATAGCTGAAAGAAGGGACATTCTAATTTCAGTCCGAGCACCTGTAGGAGAGGTAAATTTAACACCTTCTAAATGTTGTATAGGCAGGGGCTTGTCTGCCATAAGACCTAAACCGTCAAAATTAGACTATAAGTTTGCCTTTTACTATTCTAAACAGGCAAATCATCAATTATTGGCCATGGCTACAGGTTCAACCTTTGGGGCTGTTAAAAAGGAGGATTTAATAAGCTTTCTAATCCCTCTTCCTCCCCTCCCAGAGCAGCAAAAAATTGCTGAAATCCTGTCTACTGTTGACGAAGCCATCCAGAAGAGCGATGAGATAATCGAGAAAACCCGGGAGCTCAAGAAGGGCTTGATGCAGCAACTATTAACCCGTGGCATTAGCCACACCAAATTTAAGCAAACCGAAATCGGCGAGATTCCTGAGGAGTGGAAGGTGGTGAGGCTGGGAGAGATCACTGAAATAATTGGAGGAGGGACTCCTTCAACAAGGGATAGTCACTATTGGAATGGGAATATACCCTTTGTAATACCAACAGATATAACCAATTTAAGAAATAATTACTTGGAAAGGACTGAAAACTACATTACAGAAGAAGGCCTAAAGAATAGTTCAGCGAAATTATTACCAGTTGGGACTGTTTTGCTTACAAGCAGAGCAACTATAGGCTTTTGTGCAATAAACAAGATTCCAGTAGCAACAAATCAAGGGTTTGCTAGTTTAATTTGTGGGGAAAGAGTCTTAAATTCTTACATCTTGTATTCTATGAGATTTATTACGAACAAGTTAGAATCTCTTGCTTCTGGAAGCACGTTTAGAGAGGTATCAAAAACAACTCTCAAAAGTCTCAAACTCCCTCTCCCTCCATTCCTCGAGCAGCGAAAAATCGCTGAAATCCTCTCAACCGTGGACGAGAAAATAGAAGTGGAAAGGCGGAGGAAGGAGAAATTAGAGGAGCTTAAGAAGGGTTTGATGCAAGTTTTGCTAACAGGCAAAGTTAGAGTTACAGGGTCGTTAGAGTCTGTAGAGTCATAGAGTTTATGGGGGCAAGAGTCTAAGTTATGGGGGTAATTAAAAGGTTTAAGGTAGGAAAAGTGGGTTAAAAAATGGTTTCTAACTCTCGACTCTCGACTCAACAGACTGGTATGTATACTGAAGCTGGCATTGTCGAAAAACCCATCATTGCATGGCTTCAGGAGCTTGGCTGGAGATATACGCCGTCTTCCAATCTTCGTCGAACTCCAGAGGAGCCCTTCGAATTTGCTACTTTAAGGAAAGCCATTACCAGGCTTAATCTTGGCGTTATCGAAACCGATGAAGCGGTGGAGCGGGTTGTTTCCAAGCTGCAGCGTCTATCTAACGATATATCTGGAAATAAGGAGTTCTTAGATTGGCTTAAGGGTGAGAAGAGTATCATTTTAAAGCCAGGACAGAAAGCAAAGACCGTCAGGCTCATTGATTACGAGCATGTTAACAGTAACTCCTTTGTAGTAACCAACCAGTTCAGGTTTTCTGGATATGAAACTCGCAGGTTTGATATCGTCCTTATGGTTAACGGCATCCCTTTGGTCATTATTGAAGCCAAGAAACCTACAGCAACTTATGACTACACCGAAGCTATGAAGCAGCTCCTGCGTTATCACAGAGAGGCACCGCAAATCTTCAAATATCTCGCCTTTGTTTGTGCCACCGATGGCATGACATTCAAATATAACTGGGTGGATGAAAATAATTACTCCTACTGGAAAAATCCAGCTTTCTTTGACCCTGTTGAAGGAGCAGCAAAGGGATTATTTGCTCGCCGAGGGTTTCTGGACATGGTTAACAACTTTATCGTCTTTGAAAAGACAAAGGAGGAGCTTACCAAGAAGATAGCCCGATATCAGCAAGTCTCAGCAGCCAATAAGGTTGTAGAACGAGTTTTGAAAGGTAAGCCTAAAACTGGCTTGATATGGCATACTCAAGGCTCGGGCAAGACCCTAACTATGCTTTTTGCCGCCTGGAAATTGAAGAAAATACCAAGATTGAGAAACCCCACTATTTTAGTGGTGGTGGATAGAATTGAACTTGAAAGCCAGCTTTCCGGCGTATTTAAGAATGTCGAGCTTCCCTACACCGCTAAAGCTGAAAGTATCCAGGATTTGAAAAAGAAGCTCGCCAAGGATAGCCGAGAGGTCATCATCACCACCGTGCAAAAATTTGAAGGGGTGGAAACTATTCTTAACGAGAGGGAAAACATCGTAGTCTTTGTTGATGAGGCTCACCGAACTCAATACAGTCTCCTCGCTGCCTCGATGAGAAAAGCCTTGCCTAATGCTCTAATCTTTGGCTTCACCGGCACGCCCATTGACAAAGGTCCGACTGGAAAAAGTACCTTCCGCACTTTCTGCTCCAGGGGAGAAAAATATCTGGACAAATACCCCATTGGGCAATCCATCGCTGATGGTTCAACGGTTCCAATCTACTATCTCCCTCGCCTGGTTTCTTATCATATAGATAAAGAGACTTTAGACCGGGAATTTTTCAGCCTCACTTCGGACCTCACCGACGAGGAACAAGAAAGGGTGATGGAAAGGACCACCAAACTAAAAGAGGTCCTAAAGTCAAAAGACCATGTGGAAAAGGTAGCCAAAGACATTGCCGAGCACTTCAAAGCTCATGTCGAACCGAATCGCTTTAAAGCTCAATTAGTCGCCGTAGATAGGGAGGCTTGTGCTTTATATAAGGAAGAGCTGAAGAAGCATCTACTCGATGAGTGGTCAGTGGTTATCTACACACCAGCACAAAACGATAGCGAGCTACTAAAAAAATACCACCTGCCAAAGGAGGAGCAATTAAGAATCGCCAGAGTTGATTACCAAAAGCAGGATGAGAATCCCAGAATTCTAATTGTCACCGATATGCTTCTTACCGGCTTCGATGCTCCTGTTGAGCAAGTGATGTATTTAGACAAGCCCCTAAGAGACCACAAGCTACTTCAAGCTATTGCCAGAACCAATCGTCCCTATCCCCACAAAGAAGGCGGCATCATTGTTGATTATATCGGCATTTTCGACAATCTTATGAAGGCTCTGAACTTTGAGCAAGAGGATATTGAAGGAGTTGCCTTCAACTTTGATGAGCTGAAGGACAGATTCAGACAGATTATCTCAGAGTTGCTGCGATTGTTCAAACATGTAAAACGAGATGGCTCTAGAGCCTCCCTGCTTAAAGCTATCAGGGTTTTGGAAAATGAGGAAAATCTGAAATCGTTCAAGGGGAAATTGACTATCCTCGAAAGGCTTTTTGAGACCATATCTCCTGACCCCTTTGTGCTGCAATTCAAAGACGATTACCTCTGGCTAATTCAGGTCAATGAAGCCTATAACAAGTTTATAAGGCGGGAAGAGAAGCCTCTTTATACTCATGAAGAGAAGACAAAGGAACTTATCAGACAGAATGTCAAAGTCGACCAAGTGGGCAGCATTCCCATGCTGAAAATTGACAGGACTTATCTGAAACAGCTTGAAGGTCTCGGCTATTCTGAAGAAGAGCAAATAATAGAGATGAAACAAGCTATCACTTACCACATAAAGATAAACATTGAGAAAAACCCTGTCTATGAGACGCTGAGCCAAAGACTGGAGCGAATCCTGAAAGAAAAGGATGGCTGGAGACTTCTGGAATCGCTGAA
Organism: Dehalococcoidia bacterium; assembly: GCA_030612025.1. Taxonomy (GTDB): domain Bacteria; phylum Chloroflexota; class Dehalococcoidia; order GIF9; family AB-539-J10; genus 20-14-all-45-10. The sequence goes on from JAUWOR010000003.1 coordinate 104,949, forward strand.
GGCGTTAATCAAGGAAATTAACGAAATAGAAGACAAAGCCAAAAGGCTCAATCTTTCTCCTGAAGAATACGCTCTACTCGAGGTTTTGAAGAGGTACTTTCTTGATATGGATGAGGAGAGAGGTGCTGAATTTGCCCAAAGCCTTTTTGGCAAAGTTGGACCGGAGCTATTTCCAGGTTGGCACGAGAAAAAACAGGTGGTCCAAGAAATTGAAAAGGAGCTTTTTGATGAATGCTTTGCGGAATTCTTTGGGAAAATCAGTAATAGACAAATTGCTGCTATGTCGGAGCAGATGACCACTTATTTGACGAGATTCGATATCTGAGGATGACAATGCCGGTATTAGAGGTAAACGGGAAGAGAATTACTTGCGATATTAAGCGTAAGGATATTCGCCATGTTTATTTAAAGCTTAACCCAAACCTTCGACTGGAGGTCAGCCTTCCTTACAATGCGGATGTAAGTGCCGATAGCATCTTGGAGAAAAAGCGCCCCTGGATTGAGAGAAAGGTTAAAGAGATATCCGAGGCAAAGAGGATTTTCAATGACGATTCAGTTCTGTATAAAGGGGAATACATCAGGGTAAAAGCTTATGCAGCAAGGAAACCTAGTAAGGGAGTAAGGCTATATAGGAAAGTTATCTTTGTTTATGAAGACTCTGAGAAGAAAAGAGATGAGATTCTAATTGATTTCATAACTAGGCAGACACTTGAATATATTCAACAGAAGGCAGCGGAATTCGCCAAGAAATTAGGGGTAACTTACAATCACATCTCCCCGAGAGAGACGAAAAGATGGGGATATTGCACCAGAGAGGGGAATCTTTTCTTCAACTGGAGACTCATATGCTTGCCTCAACGCTTGGTTGACTATATTATCCTTCACGAATTCCTTCACTTAAAACATTTCAACCACTCAAAGCAATTTAAGAAAGATATCGCTAGGTATTTCCTAGATTATAAAGAGCTTGAGGTGATGTTAAGGAGCTATATTGCAAATTGAGTATTATGAGGAGAGAAGTTGATGGGGCTGAATTACTTTCTCTTTAACACTTCGCTGGGGTGGATGGGAATCCTGGGCTCGCAAGATGGACTAAGGAAGCGAAATTGAGACTAAAACTACGTGAGCCGTTGCTCAAACCTTAAATTGCCTTCACCCAATATACTGCTCAATTCACTTGCTAGTTCAGGGCAGTAGTTTACAGTTATTTCAGGCATATCCAGGTTAGTTATCTCATCCTCAACAATGATAGCGAGAGAGACTCTATCCTGCCCAGGATAGCTTTGTAGGATACTAATAACCTTGCGTAGGCACTCGATATCCTCTTCGGCATTGCCTGTCTGGTTGAGGTTTATTATAAGATGGCGCCGTTCACCCTCACCCCCTCCTTTTGAGGGAGAGGGTGTATCTTGAGGCTGGTAGCGCTGTGCTTGCTGGCAATTTAACTGCACTCTTCCATCTCTTACCTTCACTAACCCTTTAACCAAGAGGATATTGCCTTCCTCCCATAGCTCTTTAGTGTTTTCATAAAGCCCTGGCCAAGTGATAACTTGCACACTGCCATCCAAGTCCTCAAGCGCCGCAATAACAAAGGGGCGTTTATCACGAGTATAAGCATGACGCACTGAGGCCACCATCCCAGCAATTACTACCGTTTCATTAGCCATATCAGTACTGATTTCACTACAGGAAATGAGATTGCTTCGCTGCCCCTTCGCTGTGCTCAGGGCTTCGGCTCGCAATGACTGGGCTAGGGAATCAAGAGGCGACGAGGAGAAATAAACGCCCAATAATTCTCTTTCCCAATCCAGCTTTTGCTTAGTAGATACATCTTCACCTTTTTTTATCTCTGGATCGAGAACAAAAACAGGGGATGTCAAATCAAACAGGCTCACTTGTCCCGACTCTTTCATTCGTTGCTCCATTTGAGCTAAGGAGACAATCTTGTTAATTGATTTAAGAAGCGCCCCCCGACTACCCAAGGAGTCAAAGGCACCAGCTTTAATCAAGCTTTCCAAGACCTTCTTATTAATATTACGCAAATCGACTCGATGGCAAAAATCCTCGATAGACTTGAAAACACCCCCTTGCTTGCGGGCAGACAAGATACACTCAATAGGTGAAGGGCCGACATTTTTGATAGCAGCTAGCCCAAAACAGATCGCTACCTCAATGGCAAAGTTAACCTGGCTCTTATTAATATCTGGAGGAAGCACCTGAATACCCAACCTGCGGCATTCAGCTACCGCTGAGCGAACCTTCTCCATATTATCCCAATAAGTGTTAAGGAAAGCAGTCATGTATTCGGTGGGATAGTTTGCCTTAAGATAGGCACCGCGATAGGCAATGAGGGCATAGCTTACACTATGAGCTTTATTGAAGGCATAGCCAGCAAAGGGCTCGATTAAGGAAAATACCTCCTTAGCCAATTCCGTCGGTATACCCTTCTTGTTGGCTCCGGCAATGAAGTTCTTTTCTTCCTTCTTCATCACCTTTGGTATCTTTTTTCCCATGGCTTTACGGAAGATATCAGCCTGTCCCGGGCTGTAGCCAGCTAGAGCCTGGGCAATAAATATTACCTGCTCCTGATAGACAATGACTCCGTAGGTTTCCTCTAGGATTTCCTTTAAGGCTGGGTGAGGATAATGAACCGGAATAACCCCTTGCTTGGCTTTGATGAAAGTAGGAATCTGTTCCATTGGTCCCGGGCGGTAAAGCGCTACCATGGCAGCGATATCGCTGAAATTGGTGGGCTTAAGTTCTTCTATGTAGCGGCGCATGCCACTGCCTTCTAGTTGGAAGATACCTTTAGTTTCTCCCGAAGCAAGCAGCTTGAAAGTCTTGCTATCATTGAGAGGGATACTTGGCAAATCTATAGAGATTCCGCGTTTTTCCTTTACGGTCTCCGTGGCTTTAGCCAAAATGGTCAAATTGGATAGCCCCAGGAAATCCATTTTTAAGAGTCCGAGGCGAGCAATGTTTTCCATATGGAACTGAGTCATAACAGCATGCTGCTTTCCTTTGCCTACTAGCTGCAAAGGTACATACTCAGTTAAGGGGTCGTGTGATATAACAACACCGGCAGCATGGGTGCTGGCATGTCTGACGAGGCCTTCCAACTTCCTGGCCGAATCAATTAAGTTGCGTACTGTCTCATCCTGACAATAGATTTCGTTAAGCTCCTTGCTCTCTTCCAGGGCCCTGCCCAAGGTTATAGTTAACTCTAAAGGAATAATTCGAGCCACTCGATCAACCTGGCTATAAGGCAGGCCTAAAGCCCGTCCAGTATCTCTTAACGCCGCTCTAGCCCCCATGGTGCCAAAGGTAATGATTTGAGCTACATGGTTAGTGCCATATTTCTGGTTGACATAAGTCAAAACTTCATCACGACGGTCATCTTGGAAATCGAGGTCAATATCGGGAAGTTCAACCCGCTCCACATTAAGGAAGCGTTCAAACACAAGCTCGTAAGCTAAAGGATCGATGTTGGTGATGCCAAGGCTGTAAAGAGCCAAGCTAGCAGCAGCACTCCCCCGAACACCAAAGTGGATGCCTTGGCTTCGGGCAAAGGAGGTGATATCCCAAACAACGAGGAAGTAATCGGCAAACCTTGTTTTTTGGATGACTTCGAGTTCGTAGCTAAGACGTTTCTTGATCTGAGGGGTCAGTTCTGAGTAACGCTTTTCCAGCCCTTGCCAACAAAGCTCAGCCAAGAAATCATCTGCTGTTCTGCCTTCTGGTGGCGTCACCTTAGGCAGATGAAGCTTGGTGAAATCCAATTCCAGTTGACACATATCAGCAATGCGCTGGGTATTCTCTATGGCTTGAGGCAGGTCGCTGAAGAGTTGCTCCATTTCCTCAGGGCTTTTGAGATAAAAGAAATCGCCAGCCATCTTTAGTCTTTTTTCATCGTGTATAGATGCATTGGTCTGTATGCACAGCAGAAGTTCATGAGCAGGGGCATCTTTCTTATCAATATAATGGACATCAGTAGTAGCCACGGGCGGTATGTCAAGCTTGTTGGATAAGGAAACAAGCTCCCGATTAATTTGTTCCAGCTCAGGAATTGGGTGTCTCTGAATCTCTAGATAGTAGTCAGCAAAGGTTTCCTTATACCAGGAAGCCGCCAGAGCAGCTTCGTCAATTCGCCCTTCCAGAATAAGTCGAGCTAGTTCTCCATGGGTGCAGCCGGAAAGAACAATGAGTCCATCACGGTGAAGCTTTAGAAGTTCCTTATCTATTCTAGGCTTATAGTAAAATCCCTCAAGGTAGCTTTTGGTAACTAATTGAATTAAATTATGGTATCCTTTTTTATCCTTAACCAGTAGAGTAAGATGATATGGATTTTTATATTTAGGATCTCGACTATGGCAATCGGTTTGAGCCACATAAACTTCACATCCAGTGATCGGCTTTATCCCTGCTTCCTTAGCTGCCAGATAAAAATCAATGACACCATACATCGCCCCATGGTCAGTAATAGCCAGGCTGTCCATGCCCAAATCCTTGGTCCTGGAAACAAGCTGGGGAATGCGGCACATACCATCAAGCAAGCTGTATTCCGTATGAAGATGGAGGTGGGTAAACTTCTGCGGCATTTTTTAAATTATAGCACATGTCATTGCGAGCGAAACGAAGCAATCGCTCACTCCTCCGAGATTGCTTCTGCATTTTATGCCTCGCAATGACCAGGAGTAAAGGTTGAAAATCGCTAAAGTTGTTGCTTATTGGCTATTTATAATTTGCGTTCCCCTTCTGCTCCTTACCAGCACTGTTCGCCTGGGGGTGAATAGCATGCGCCTCTACGAGTATGGCTTCGATAGATATGGTGTAAGCGAAGATACCGGGATAGACAGGGAACAGTTAGGCAATGTGGCAAAAAGGCTTGTTGACTACTTTAATTTTAGGGTAGAGACACCTCAAACGATGGTAGTTATTGAGGCTGAGGAAGAGATTCCGCTGTTTCAGGAAGATGACCAGAACCGCGAACTTACTCATCTCGCAGATGTCAGGCGGCTATTTCAATTTAACCATCGAGTTCAGTTAGCAAGCCTTGCCTATATCATTATCTATAGCCTAATGTCATTGCGAGGGAAACGAAGCAATCTCAAAAGATGGAAAAGGGGCCGCTGGCAAGATTTAGCTAAAGGAGTAAGGAACGGATGTGCTCTTGCTTTGGCTCTCATAGCTGTGCTGGGCATCGCCTCAATTCTTATTGACTTTGAGCAATTATTTGTCCAGTTCCACTATGTTGCCTTTGACAATCCATGGTGGATGAGTTCGGGCTATCTCCCCAAGCTGTTTCCTGAGCAGTTTTGGCAGGACATCGCCTTCTTGGGCGCCGGGGTTATAGCCGCCGAGGCTTTGCTTCTAGGCGGCATTGCCTGGGCAGCTCCTTTTATTTACCAAAAACATAAGCAGTGAGTCAAATCTTTTAATTGCAATCAGCGCGGGGAGTGTATTATCATGCCTTAAATGATTACAGAGAGGTTTTTTCTCAAATTCGAGTAAAGCCACACCGGAAAAGGGGAAGCAATACCCCGAATATATGGCGGGTAATTTAGTTAAATTTATCGACTGGCTTCGCCGGTATGAAGGTCATATTGGCTGGATATGACAACATTAATTTTGCCAGAGCAGTGAACTTAAATATGCATAACTTTGATACAGATGTTCTAGTTATCGGCGGTGGTGGGGCTGGGGCAATGGCTGCCTACGAAGCTAGCAAACATGGCGTAACCGTAACTATGGTCTTAAAGGGGGTACCGGAACGCTGCGGAAGCACTATAATGGCGCCAGGAGCAATTGCAGGTGTTGGTGATTGGCATTTGCCCGGTGACAGTCGTGATGTTCATTTCCGAGATACTGTTAAAGGCGGCTCTTTTTTAAATGAGCAGCGACTTGTGCGAATACTTGTAGAAGAATCCCCGGATCTGATTCTGGAATTGGAAAGAATTGGAGCTTTATGGCAGCGTGAAAATGATGGTCAAAATTACTCCTTGCGTATTGACGGTGGCCACTCTTTCCACCGTTGTCCATTCCTAGAGGACCGCACCGGTCGTGAAATGCTTCGTACTCTAGTTGGTGAGCTTCGTAAACGTAATGTGAAGATTTTATCAAATGTAATTATTTTAAAACTTCTCAATAATGGCGATAAAATTGTTGGAGCCGTAGGCTTAGATATCGAAACTTGCGAGCCGGTTCTTTTACGAGCCAAAGCTATTATCCTAGCCTGTGGAGGTGCTGGTAACCTTTACTTAAACACCAGCAACCCGACAGGCATTACTGGTGATGGTTACGCTCTTGCCTTAAGTGCTGGCGCAGTAGTCATGGATATGGAGTTTGTTCAGTTCTACCCCTTAGGTTTTCTTTTCCCACATTCCTTAAGGGGTGCTCTAGCAGCTTTGCTTTATTATGTTCATCTGCGAAATAACAAAGGTGAACGTTTTATGGAAAAATATGATGCCGCGCACCTGGAACTTTCAACCCGTGACAAAGTTGCCAGGGCCATCTATACTGAAATCAAAGAAGGTCATAGTGGCCCCCATGGTGGTATTTTTGCTGATATGACATACCATGAGCCTGGCTTTATTGCCAGGATGCAACCCGCCCTTTACAAAACTTATCAAAAGATCGGCATAGATCCGGAGAAAGATTACCTTGAAGTTGCCCCCACCTGTCACTTCATCATGGGCGGGGTAAAAGTGGATGAAAATTGGCAAAGTGCTGTGCTGGGACTCTTCGTAGCAGGCGAAACTGCAGCGGGTATGCATGGAGCTAACCGTTTGAGTCAGAATGCTCTTGCTGAGCTCCTCGTGACAGGGGCACGTGCTGGTAAAGCTTCAGCAAAATTTGCGGCAAGTACCATTCAGTCTATTGTAGACCCTCGCGAAGCACTAGTTGCCACTGAACTGGCAAACCAGATGCTTGGTCGCGAGGAAGGTGTAAGACCCATAGACTTACGTAAACGTTTGCGCCAACTTATGTGGGAAAGGGTTAATGTTTTCCGGACAGAATCTGACTTGCGCAGTGCTCTAGAGGAGCTTAAAGAACTTGAATCAGAATTGGGGAAACAATCCTTAGACTTAAAGTCCAGGCATTATAACCAGGAGTTGGTACAGGGCCTTGAGAATTACTTTTTAGTGACAGTAGCCCAATGTGTAGCCACGGCAGCCTTAAACCGTACTGAGAGTCGGGGTGCCCATTACCGGGATGATTATCCTGAAACAGATAACCATAACTGGCTACAACATCTCGTCATACATGGAAGTGATGGCGGAATTAAAATGGAGAAAGTACCTGTAGACCTAAGGGAAATCAAGCCCGAGGAAGTAGGTTTATAATGTGCAAAAGGGTAAAGTAACTATCTTACGCTATAACCCGGAAATAGATGGGCAACCCCATTATGGAACTTATGAGTTTCCTTTTGAGCCGGACATGAGCGTTTTGGACGTAGCCTTTTATATATATGAAAAAATTGACGGAACATTTAGTTTTAGTTACTGCTGCCGCAATAGCCACTGTGGACTCTGTGGGGCAAAAATCAATGGGAAACCCGGCCTTATGTGCCGGGAAGCTGCCACGCAAGAAATGACCCTGGAGCCACTGGATAACCTCCCTGTAATCCGTGACTTGATGGTTGACCGGCAGGAATACGAAAACCGCAAAGATAGCCTGCGTTTATTCTTAGACCGGGTAAATGTTCCCGCCAAACAGCCGGAAAAAATCGACCTTGAAGACTTAGAAAACTTTAAAGTAGCCAGCCGCTGCGTAGAATGCTACTGTTGCGTTTCCAGTTGTCCGGTATTGTATGAAAACAAACATGAATATTTAGGTCCGGCAGGTATGGTACAGTTGGCCAGACATGCCTTTGACCCGCGTGACGAACTGAACCGTGATGTAGTAGCCTACAGCAGTGGATTGTATAACTGTACTACTTGTGGTAAATGTACTGAAGTCTGTCCGCATAGTATTGCACCAGCAGAAATTATCCAGCTTTTACGCGCAAAGCTGGTGGCTAATGGCAGGGCCCCACGGGCTGTTAACCAATTAATAGAGATGGTTAAAGATAGCCAAAAATCCTTCCGACCGCCTAAAGGCAAGAAATCCTTCTTGGAGCAAAATGCTAATGCAAGTGCTACGAAAGTCGGGCTCTTTGTTGGCTGCGTTATTGATTATGATGTTCGTCTAATGCCTATTGCTACAGCTGCTGTTAAGGTACTGCAAAATTTGGGTATAGAAATAGCCATTCCGCCTGAACAGGTTTGCTGCGGTATTCCCTTAAAAGAAGTTGGAGCTCACGAACAAATAAGGGAGCTAGTTACTAAAAACGTAGAAGCTTTTAAAAAAGCAAGCTGCAAGCAGGTAATAACAATTTGTAGCAGTTGTGGCCTAAGTGCTAAAAAAATTTGGCCAGAAATTTACCAAAAAACTACAGGCAATGGATTGCCTTTTGAGGTAAAAGATTTTTGTGAGTTCCTGGTAGAGAATTCTTTATCTCTAGAAGGTTTGCCAGGCCTTAAATTAAAGGCTACTTATCACGATCCCTGTTCGCTTAAACGGGGTCAGGGCGTATATGAAGAGCCGCGTCAAGTGCTTCGAGCTATTCCTGATTTGGATTTTGTAGAAATGCCTGAAGCTGACTACTGCTGCGGTGGCGGCGGCGGTTTGCGGTTAACAAATCTAGAAATCTCGCAATGCATTTTAAAGCGTAAAATGTCCTTTTTAAAAGACATGGATGTAGAGGCTATTGTTACCTGCTGCCCTACATGCATTAAACAGCTAACAGTAGGTCTGTCTAAGCAGCGTCTCCGTAGTATTAAGGTCTTGCACCCAGCTACTCTAGTGGCGCAGGCGATGGGATTAATCTAAAACGAGGTGATTTTAAAGATGGCTAAAATTGATTTGACCTTAGCTAGTGGTGATTATGACAGGGTCCGCCTCTTGTGGGACAGCGCTGTAAATGCCGAAGGTTTAAACTTAAATGCTATTTTATTGCCGGTTGAGGAGATTTTTCCACAAAATTCATAATAGCGCCCTTATTTGATTGCTTTTTAATTACCCTTCTGTTAACCTTTTAGAGAAAGGAGGGGTGATGCTATGTAGGAGTATAATAAAGGTGAAAAGAGCTAGGAGACTTAAATCTGAAAGGAGGTGAATCAATTGAAAAACAAAATATTGTTACTTTGCATGGCGTTCATATTAGTGGCGGCCTTTGCCCTTCCTGGTTGTGTGCCTGAAGTTGCTCCACCAGAGGAAGAGGAGGAAGAGGAAGAAGTGGAGGCAGTGAAAATCGGAGCGATATATCCGCTTACTGGATCATTAGCGGCTATTGGGACAGACATCAAGCATGCTGTGGAGTTAGCCGCAGATATCGTCAACAATTCCTATAACATTGACCTGCCCTTTGCCAGAGGCGAGGGGCTGCCGGGGTTGGGCGGTGCGCCGATCGAGGTAGTGTTCGCTGACTCCAAAGGCTCGCCCGAAACCGGCTTGGCAGAGGCTGAGCGGCTGATCGAGATGGAAGGTGTAGTAGCATTGATCGGAGCTTATCAGAGCTCGGTTACCGAAACAGCAAGCTTCGCCGCCGAGCGATTAGCGATACCTTACCTTAACCCAGAGTCAACTTACCCCGGGCTCACTGATCGTGGCTTCAAATGGTTCTTCCGTAATACCCCTCATGACTATACATTCTCCGAGACTTTTTTCAAATTCCTCGAAGACCTGAAGGAGAAGGAAGGGCTCGACCATAGCGAAATAGAGAATGTGGCTATTCTTTATGAGGATACTCTCTTTGGCGTGGGTGTAGCAGATGCTGAGAAAGACTTAATTGCGGAAAAGTATCCTGCCGGCGCTGAATATAAGATTGTGGCTGACATAGCTTACGCTCACGAAGCTGCCAGCGTAACCAGTGAGGTGATGAAGCTCAAAGCTGCTAACCCTGACATAGTGTTTCAGGCATCCTACCTCTCAGATGCGTTGTTGTTCCAGAAGGAGTTCAAGGCATTAGACTTCAACCCTAAAGCTATCCTAGCCATGGATGCTGGCCACATACACCCTGATTTTGTTGGCACGCTTGGTGCCGATGCCAACTACATCTTCACTCGTGACGTATGGAGCTTGGATTTGAGTGCGATAAATCCGCTGATAGGAATCGTTAATGACATGTACCACGAGCGCTACGGAAAGAATATGGACGGCACCACTGCGCGCAGTTTCACCGGGTTAATGACGATCGCTGATGCTATCAACCGCGCAGGCTCAACAGAGCCAGAAGCAATCAGGGAGGCTTTAGTCGAAACTGATATTCCGGCCGACCAGCTCATCATGCCCTGGAGAGGTGTTAAGTTTGATGAAACTGGCCAGAACATGTATGGGGAAGGTGTCATCTCTCAGATAATTGACGAGTCATGGCATACAGTATATCCATCTGAGTTTGCCCTTAGAGACTGGGTCTACCCACAGCCAACCTGGGCGGAAAGATAAACCCAAAGGAGCGAAAGGGGAGGGGAAACGGGGCTGAGTTTGGGTCTCTCCGTTTCCCCATCTTATTAAAATGACTGCTTGATTAAATTTTTGCCTTCCTAAGAAGATGTCAGAGCTATATATACAGGTGGTAATAGAGGGTTTGTTATGGGGAGCTATATATGCCTTAGTAGCTGTAGGTTTGAGCTTAATATGGGGCGTCATGGGCATACTCAACCTGGCACATGGCGATTTCTTGATGCTGGGTATGTTTGGTGCTTATTGGTTAGCTATCCTCACAGGCATTGACCCACTTATCGGGCTTCTGATTGTCACCCCGGCGATGTTCATATTGGGGCTGGGCATTTACAAGTCTCTCATTACCAGGATAGTTAAAGCACCGAGATTGACAGCGCTACTGGCTACCTTCGGGTTGGGCATATTCCTGCGAAATTTAGCCCATTTTCTCTGGAGGGCAGACTATAGGATGCTAGGGGACACATTGGTAGGCGACCGGGTAATAACAGTAAGTATTTTAGGCGGGACAAACTTCATTAGTGTGCCTAAATTGCTTGCTGCTGGTGGTAGTTTAGCCGCCACTGCTTTACTATACTGGTTCATTAAACACACCAAGACTGGCCGTGCCCTCCAGGCAACGGCGATGAACAGACAAGCTGCTGCTTTGATGGGGATAGATACTGAACGCATGTATATGCTAGCGTACGGCCTCGGTATAGCCTGCGTTGGTGTGGCAGGAACGCTTCTGACGAATTTTTTTATCATATTTCCCGAAGTAGGCATTATGTTTGTCTTGTTTGCCCTGGTAGCAGTGACGATTGGTGGCTTTGGTAGCATCCATGGCGCGCTTATAGGTGGGTTAATAATCGGGCTCATAGAGAGCGTAGGTGGCTTCGTGGGGATACCAGCGCTTAAACAGGCGCTAGTATTTGCCGTCTTTGTGATTGTTGTAGTGCTCCGTCCTCGAGGTTTATTCGGATGGGCAGATTAAAACCACTGATGGTAAGACAACCGAGGATTTTCTGGCGTAAAAACTATATCTTTATTGTTGCTTTCGCATTGCTTTTAGCGCTTCCATTTATATTTACCGCCCACTTTCAACATCATGTAATGATAAAGGTGCTAATGTTTGCTTTTCTGGGCTGTGCCTGGAACATTATTGGCGGGTACACCGGTCAGGTAGCGCTCGGCCATGCGGCCTTCTTCGGCATAGGTGCCTATACCTCCTCTCTCTGCTACATCTGGTTCGGACTGAACCCTTGGTTTGGTATGTTCTTAGGTGGCATTCTTGCTGTCGCTGTCTCTGCGGTTATTAATTACCCCTGCTTCAGACTTCACGGGCGCTATTTTGCTATCGCTACCTTAGCCCTTGGGATGATAATAAGATTACTCTTTACGAACTGGAGGTTAGTAGGAGGTGCTCTAGGTGTGCGGTTGCCACTGTTACCAGAATCGCTTTGGAATTTCCAGTTTCATACTACCAAATTGCCATATTATTATATTGCCCTGGTATTCTGTGCCTTGATTTTTGCTATTCTCTATAAGATAGAACGCTCGAAGCTCGGCTTCTATTTAAGAGCGATAAAAGAATCGGAGGAGGCAGCCAGAAGTTTAGGTATCGATGTAGCCAAGTATAAACTTGCGGCTATGTCAATCAGTGTTTTTTTCACTGCTATGGCCGGCACCCTCTATGCCCAGTATGTACTTTACATAGACCCCATCAGTCTCATGCCGCTGATGACCTCAATTCTGATCTGCGTGGTGCCTGTCCTTGGTGGCGCAGGCACTCTCTGGGGACCAGCGCTGGGGGCACCAATCCTATTGATAGCAATAGAGTATTCTCGTGCTTGGCTAGGTGGTGGTGGGCGTGGGATTGACTATATGATTGTTGGTGCTATCATGGTCGCAATCATATTCCGCCCTGGTGGATTAACCAGCTTTTTCCAAGGGCCTAGATTCCGCCAATGGTGGGGAAGGATAAGGGGATGAAGCTTCTACAAGTGAAGGGTTTGACCAAAAAGTTTGCTGGCCTGGTGGCTAATGATTCTCTAGACCTGGAGATAGATCAAGGTGAGATTGTGGGCTTAATTGGGCCTAATGGTTCTGGCAAAACTACTTTTTTCAACTGCATCTGCGGCGTCTACCCCGTGACCAAAGGCTCTGTCAGATTTGAGGGGAGGGAGATAACTAATTTTCCGGCGCACAAAATCTGCAAAGGGGGCATCGCCAGAACCTTTCAATTGGTGAATACCTTGATGAACATGACAGCGTTGGAAAACGTGATGGTAGGCGCTTTTTGTCGAACTACAAACACCAATAGGGCAAGAGAAATCGCCGAAGAGCTACTAGCGTTTGCTGGCCTCCCAGAAAAGAAAGATATTCTTGGCGGCAGTCTAACTATTGCCGATAAGAAGCGACTTGAAGTTGCCAGAGCTTTGGCTACAAAACCAAGGCTCTTGCTTTTAGATGAAGCTATGGCAGGCTTGAACCCTACAGAGCAGAAGGAGGCTGTAGAGCTGATCCGGAGAATACAGCGAGAAGGGATCACCTTACTGGTGGTGGAACATGTAATGCAGGTAATCATGCCGCTATGTGAGCGTGTAGTGGTGCTTGATGCTGGCAAAAAGATCGCCGCAGATGTGCCAGAGAGGATAGCTAACGACGAAAGGGTAATTAAAGCCTACTTGGGAGCGAGGTATTATGCCAAAAGAGCCACTCCTAGAAGTGAATAATATAGAGGTTCGTTATAACGAAATCCCAGCTATTTTTGACGCCTCGTTTAAAATCGAGGCGGGGCAGATTGTAGCCTTAGTCGGGTCTAATGGTGCCGGCAAGACTACCATACTAAGAACTATATCGGGGTTGCTACACAACACTAAGGGCGAAATAAAGTTCTTAGGCAGCAAAATCGATGGACAATTGCCGCACCATATTGCCGCTTTGGGCATCTCACATGTCCCGGAAGGGCGTGGGCTTTTTGGTAAGCTTACAGTAGTAGAGAACCTCTTACTCGGTGCCTACACGCGAAAGTCTGAACTAGAAATAACGGAGACTTTAGAAGAGGTATTCCAACTATTTCCCATTTTAAAGGAAAGAACAAGCCAAAAAGCGGAGACGATGAGCGGCGGTGAACAGCAGATGTTAGCCGTAGCTCGTGGATTGATGCCCAGGCCAAAACTCTTGATGCTTGACGAACCCTCGCTAGGGTTAATGCCCACAATGGTGGATAAAGTTATTGATGTCATAAAAATAATCAGCAAAAGGGGGACTACCATTTTGTTGGTAGAGCAGGCAGTTCGAGATGCCCTAGAACTAGCAGATAAGGCATACGTGTTGCAAAACGGGCGAACAGTGCTGGAAGGAACGGGCGAGGAACTCTTAAATAGTGGCCTGGTGAAAAAGGCTTACCTAGGAATATGATAGGGAACCAAGTGGCTGGATGTTGACTAAATACTTGAAGAGGAGGATTTTATAATGGCGAAGATTGATTTGAATTGCGATATGGGTGAAAGCTTTGGCGCTTATAAGTTAGGTTTTGATGAGGAAATAATCAAGTATGTGAGTTCAGCTAACATCGCCTGTGGCTTTCATGCCGGTGACCCAGTGGTGATGCAGCGGACAATAAGGCTGGCAAAGACATATGGAGTAAAGGTAGGGGCACATCCTGGCTATCCAGACTTGCTGGGCTTTGGCAGAAGGAATATGGCAGTGGCAGCTACGGATGTGAAAGGTTACCTTGTTTATCAAATTGGTGCCTTGCAAGCTTTTGCCCGAGTTGAGGGCCTAGAACTGCAACATGTCAAACCACACGGCGCTTTATATAACATGGCAGTCAAGGACCCTAAATTAGCTCAGGCCATCGCAGAGGCGGTTAGGAGTTTAGGTAAAGGGCTGATTCTGGTTGTTCTAGCTGGATCAGCATGGGTTAATATAGCGAAAGAGCAGGGGCTAAGGGTAGCTGGCGAAGCTTTTGCCGACCGCGCTTATTCTGCTGATGGAAGCTTAGTGCCACGTAGCCAGCCAGGTGCAGTAATAAAAGATAAAAGGGAAGTGGCTGAACGAGTGATTCGCATGATAGAAGAAGGCCGGGTAAAAGCTATCACCGGTGAAGACGTCACCATTAAGGCAGATACGATTTGCCTCCATGGCGACTCTCCAGGTGCACTGGAGCTGGCTATACATCTGCGAAGTGCGCTAGGAGACAGAGGCATTAAGGTAGTGCCTCTAGAGGAGATAGTGAAGAAATGACACTAAACCTTGAAACGCCGAAGGAAATACGGGCAAGCATTCGCAGAGGTGAATGGACTAAGTCCACCCATGGGTTAGCTCCGGGATATGTTCAAGCGAACCTAGTAGTTTTGCCTCAGAAACTAGCTTTTGAATTCTTGCTTTTTTGTCAGCGTAATCCTAAACCATGCCCAGTACTGGATGTCACCGAAGTCGGTGATCCAGAGCCTAAACTGGTGGCACCAGGAGCAGATTTACGTACTGATATACCAAAATACCGTGTTTATGAGTATGGCGAGTTGAAAAGGGAAGCGACTGATATTCGCCCATTCTGGCAATCAGATTCTGTTGCCTTCCTCTTAGGCTGCAGCTTGACCTTCGAAGCAGCACTCTTACAGGCAGGAATACCCCTCCGACATATCGAGGAGGGAAAAATCGTGCCCATGTATATTACCAACATCCCTTGCCAGCCCGCCGGACGATTCCAGGGCCCAATGGTAGTGACCATGCGTCCTATACCGGAAAAGCGTGTTGTTCAGGCAATACAGATCACGGCACGGTATCCCAAGGTGCATGGCGCACCGATACATATCGGCAAGCCAGAGTCCATCGGCATCAGTAATCTCAGTCAGCCTGATTTTGGCGATGCTATCAGAATAGAGCCTGACGAGGTGCCCTTATTCTGGGCTTGCGGTGTTACTCCACAAGCTGTAGCACAAAATGCTAAATTGCCTTTGCTGATCTCACATGCACCGGGACACATGTTCATTACCGACATACTTAATGAGGAGCTGTCTTTTTGATCTGAAGGAGGGTGAAGGGATACTATGATCTATCCTGAGACGCGATATCCGATAGCTGGCGATCAAAATATGGTAGTAGAATTTGGTGACGAGATCGATATAACTCTTAACCAGAAAGTACATAGTATGGTTTCGGCTATAAAACGGGCGGAAATTGCTGGCATCAGAGAATTGATACCTACCTACCGTTCTATTTTAATAAATTACGAGCCATCTATTATTAGTTTCGCAACTTTACAAGACAAGTTAAAGGCTCTGGAGAATAGGCTGGATTTCTCATCTTTGCCTTCACCCAGAGAGGTGGAGATTCCCATTGTTTATGGTTATGGCGAGCCATATAAGTCAGATATAGAGTTCGTTGCACAATACAACGGGCTTGGTTCAGTGCAAGAAGTGATAGAGATCTTTACCAGTGGAGACTACCTAGTCTACATGCTCGGATTTTTACCCGGGTTTGCTTACTTTGGTGGGATGTCAGAGAAGATAGCTACGCCACGGCTGGATAAGCCACGAATTAGTGTCCCAGCTGGCTCTGTAGGCATGGGCGGCAAACAGAGTGGCATTCTTCCACTTGACAGCCCTAGTGGCTGGAGATATATCGGCCGTACCCCACTTAAATTGTTTGACCCATCCTGGCAGCCACCAACGCTACTCAGAGCAGGGGACAAGGTGCGCTTCGTCCCGATTAGCCCCGAGCAATATGAACATATTTCGCCAAAGGTAAAGGAGGGCACATTCAAGGTAAAAGTTACATCGGAATCTTGAGGTAATGGAGTCAATCAGGGAAGTATTCGAGGTGCTTTGGCCTGGACCGCTTGCTACTATACAGGATCTAGGGCGATTTGGCTATCAGCAATATGGCGTGCCAGTCTCTGGCGCTATGGACGGGTTGGCACTGCGTATAGCTAACCGTTTGTTAGACAATGATGAATGTGCTGCAGGCTTAGAATGCACCCTTTTGGGACCAAAGTTGAAGTTTTTAAACGATACCCCGATAGCCATTACTGGCGGCGACCTGGCCCCTTTACTCAACAACCATCCCCTTCCCCTGTGGGAAGTCGTGCAAGTACAAAAAGGAGATATACTTTCCTGGCGCGGCATGCGTAACGGTTGCCGTGCTTATCTTTCAATAGTCGGTGGTATAGATGTCCCCGTGGTGTTAGGCAGCAGGTCGACTTATTTACGTTCTAGAATTGGCGGGCTGGAGGGTCGTGCCCTCAGAACTGGTGATGTGTTAAAAAACGTTCCTGTTAGCAGTGAAAAGCTGGAGCACCTTATTGGCAGAAAGATTCCCAAAGAACTGATCCCGGAATACAAAAGTTTTGAGGAAATCAGGGTAATACTTGGCCCCCAGGCCGATCACTTCCCTGAAGAGAGCATCGCTACCTTTCTTAATAGTGAGTATGCTATTACACCTGAATCTGATAGAATGGGATATAGATTGGACGGTCCAGAGATAAAGCATAAAGGTAAGGCAGATATTATAAGTGATGGTATTCCTTTGGGTGCTGTTCAGGTACCAGGAAATTGTAAACCGATCGTGCTGATGGTTGACAGGCAGACGACTGGTGGATACACCAAAATAGCTACCGTAATCACACCTGACATCTCCAAGCTTGGGCAGATGAAGCCAGGTGATAAAATTCGATTCCGTGAAGTGAGTCTAGCACAGGGACATCAACTATTGAATGCTTTTCAAAAGATGATTGACCAGATAAAGTTCAAGTGATGGAACCTGGTTAAGTAAAGCGACGTTACCGCATACTACCCCTGATGAAGAGTTATGTGGTATTTTACGGTCTCTTTGTATTGATTTAACATGTTGCCCATGATATGATGTGATGCTTTAATGAATTTCTAAATGTTTAAAAATGGCCACAGAGAAGGGAAAAGCAGTAGAATTAGCCATTGAGCAGATTGAAAGGCAATTTGGCAGAGGCTCAATTATGAGGTTGGGTGAAGCCTCAGCCAGGATGCCAACAGAGGTTATTCCTACCGGGTCATTGAGTTTAGATTTAGCTTTAGGCATAGGTGGCATACCTAGAGGCAGAGTTACCGAAATCTTTGGCTCGGAGGCCTCAGGCAAAACTACGCTCGGCCAGCATATAATCGCTGAAGCGCAGCGGGCTGGCGGCATTGCGGCTTATATAGATGTTGAGCACGCCCTCGATCCAGCATACGCTGCTAACTGTGGCGTGCAAGTTGATGACATGCTTATCTCCCAGCCCGATACTGGTGAGCAAGCTTTGGAGATTACTGAGACTCTGGTAAGAAGCGGCGCTGTAGATGTGATAGTCATCGATAGCGTAGCCGCTTTAGTGCCCAGAGCGGAGATAGAAGGCGAGATGGGCGATGCCCACGTTGGCTTGCAGGCTCGGCTGATGTCCCAGGCGTTAAGAAAATTGACCGCCGCTATCGGCAGGTCTAGAACAGCAGTAATCTTTATTAATCAGTTACGGGAGAAAGTGGGCATCGTTTTTGGCAACCCCGAGGTAACCCCAGGGGGAAGAGCACTCAAATTCTATAGCTCCGTGAGGATAGATTTAAGGCGAGGTGATACCATTAAACAGGGCTCGGAAATAATAGGCGCCAAGGTAAGAGCCAGAGTGGTCAAGAATAAGGTAGCACCTCCTTTTCGCAGAGCCGAATTCGACATAATGTTTAATCAGGGCATAAGCAAAGAAGGGGATTTGATTGACCTTGGAGCGGCAGCAGGGATAGTGAAGAAAGCTGGCTCATTCTTTACTTATGGAGAGGCAAAATTAGGGCAAGGGAGAGAAAATGCCAAAGATTACTTGAGGCAGCACCCGGAGGTCGCTTCGCAATTAGAACGTGAAATCAGAGCTTCAACAGTTATCCCCACCATCCCTCTTAGACAGGGTGTAGAGGCCCCTCCTCAGGGGCAATAAGGTTCAAACAGGAAACTGCCAGTTGCTAAATGACAGTGCCTTTCAACATTGCCTCGATGCCGCCTACCGCTACCTCAGCTATCGACCACGTAGTGAAGGGGAAATAAAGCAACGACTTCACCAGCGTGGCTTCGATACTGAAGTAGTGGAAAAAACAACCACCAAACTAAAGGAGCAAAAACTAATAGATGATTATGCCTTCGCTCAGTTTTGGAAGGACAACCGGCTATCCTTTAAGCCTAAAAGCAAAAGATTAATAGAAGAGGAATTAGCCAATAAGAAAGTAGCTCGGGAAATTGTGGAACAGGTAACTAAGGACATAGATGATATGGATAACGCCTGTAAGTTAGGCCGTAGGAGGATGCATATCCTGGCTAAGCTAGATTACCCTGATTTTCAGCGACGCTTATCAAACTATCTCAGTTACCGTGGCTTCAGCTACGAAGTTATCAAACGTACAATAGCTCTTCTATGGCAACAAAAAGAACACTATTGAATTAGTCATTAAGATGATTGACTGGGGCTTTATAGCAAAACTTACTGGTGGTGGTTTTGGAGTAACCATCTTGGTATTGGCAATTTTGACTATAGTAATATGGCTAGTGGGGTTTCTAGTTCAGAGAATCGCTACAAGGCATAAGGAGTAATGTCATGGCTAGCCCATTCGATTTAGGAGCAAGTTAAGATGTTCGGTTTATATGAGATGGCTTTTGCTGGACTCACCTGGGGTAACATCCTGATGTTCTGTCTTGCCGGTACAATGATTTATCTTGGCATCGTCAAGAAAATGGAGCCCCTTCTACTAGTACCCATTGGCTTTGGCATAATATTGGTCAATGTGCCTTTCGCTGGATTGATGACTCACGCACAACCAACAGAGCTTGGTGCCGTGCCAATGCCAATGGAGGTACAGGGCGGGTTGACGGAAATAATGAGGGCGATGTCCAAGGGAGAAGTTGGGGTATTAAACTTGATATATCAGTTCGGGATACAAAGTGAAATAATTCCTCTGCTTATGTTCCTTTGCATCGGGGCGATGGCTGATTTCTCCCCATGCATAGCTCGCCCTATATATCTTCTATTCGGTGCTGCGACTCAGCTAGGAGTTTTTGTTGTTCTCATCCTTGCCTTGCTTACACAGCAATTTCAACTAGGAGAAGCTGCTTCTATTGGTATTATCGGGGGAGCTACCGGACCAGTGGCAGTTTATTTCGCGGTAGCTAAAGCTCCCCATCTGTTAGGCCCAATTGCATTAGTGGCTTATTCTTATATGGCTCTGGTCCCTATGATTCAGCCACCAGTAATAAAGGCGCTTACCTCAAAGAAACAGCGACAAATATATATGAAACCTCAGTTTCGCGAGGTTTCTAAGTTAGAGAAGATTATCTTTCCCATAGCAATCTTTATAGTCACTGCTCTCTTCGTCCCCAAAGCAGCGCCCCTTATTGGCATGCTTATGTTTGGGAATTTACTTTATGTCTGCGGCGTTACTGATAGATTAGCCCAGTCAGCAAGCACTATATTCGTCGATATACTGACAATTCTCTTAGCTTTGACTGTGGGATCCTTAATGCCAGCAGTGGTGTTCCTTAATATTAAAACTTTAGCCATCATTGTGTTAGCTGCGATAGCCTTCGTTATCTGCACTGCTGGGGGAATTTGGGCAGTGCAAATAGCCAACCTATTCTTGAAAGAGAAGATTAATCCACTAATTGGCGCCGCCGGTGTTTCCGCTATCCCGATGGCAGCCAGGGTAGCTCAAATAGAGGGACAAAAGGCAAACCCAAGAAACTTCTTGCTGATGCATGCTATGGGGCCCAATATGGCAGGTGCTATTGGTTGTTCAGTAGCCGCTGGTATCTTCTTGACTATGGTTCCAGCTACTATATTATAGTGGAATAACTGAACAAGCCTGCCTTAACTTGTTACCTTGACATCTGTCTGCTGAAAAACTATATTTTAACTAAAGGGCCATTAGCTCAGTTGGTTAGAGCACAGTCCTGATAAGACTGGGGTCTGTGGTTCGAGTCCACAATGGCCCACCATTAAGGGAGTAATATTACCTAAATCCAACATCAAATCATGTGTCTGTTTAGAAATACATTTCGTCATTGGGTGTAATTAGTGGACGCTGGAATTCGACTTTCTCATCCGTAATTGTCCATCGTTCGTGCTCACTCGCACGTCCCAATCATAAGCGAGTTGCCATGACTTCTCAGTCTCATCTTGTTTCAGAAGAGACTCTCATTTGACAAAAAACTCCCTTTAATGTACACTACACACAGTCAGTTATAGTTTAGGTTATTACAAGCTTTTTCAGATCACTTCAGATTCGTCGAGTATTGGATGACCAAACCCTAACTAGAAATTTAGAAGAAAGGAGGTCATCCAATGAGTTTTCAGGATAAATCAATCCAATGTTCCGATTGCGAGCAGCAGTTTACCTTTACTGCTGGAGAACAAGAGTTCTATTCATCTCGTGGCCTGCAGAACGAACCTAAGCGTTGTCCCAGTTGCCGCCAAGCAAGGAAGGCACAGCGCAGTGGAAGTGGTAGCTACAACCATACATCACGGTATTAAACCTTCCGGGTATTTATGCTCGGTGTAGCATACAAGACAAAGTCCCCTTCAAGTTTGACAAGAAGAGACTGATGTTATGTATTGATTGCTACCGTGAAGTCAGAACGGGTAGATAAACTGGTTTGAGACTATGGACATACATGGGCCGAGAATAATTGGCCCGTGTATGTCCACAGTGTGCTGGTGTATTATGTCGTTGCAAGTCTCGATACATGAAAGTTAAGACAGCGTCAGGGTAATGCCCCGGAGTGCACTAGAAAGTAGATAGTGGGATACTGCTTATGTTGGCGACAAACAAGCAGTAAGATTAAGTAATTTAATAAAGGAGGGTTCTAATATGAGAATCTACGCGGCTAACTTATCCTATGATATGACAGAAGAGGAATTACGGCAGGAATTCCTGGCTTACGGAGAAGTGACATCTGTAAGCATCCTGATTGACAGGTTCAGTGGGCAACCCAAGGGATTTGGCTTTGTTGAAATGGCCTCAAAGTCTGAGGCCGAAGCTGCAATCACGGGCCTTAACGGGAAAACACTAAAAGAGCGGACAATTGTGGTTAATGAAGCTCGTCCTCGGACAGACAACAGAGGCGGTGGGTCATATGGTGACAGAAGGGGAGGTGGCTACAACGGTGGTAGAGGTGGTAAATCCGGGGGAGGAAGACAGCGAAGATATTAGGAATAAGTTACATCACTTGCCATAAGTTGGAGACGCATAACTTTATAATAGAGGAGATTTAGTGAATTTCGAAACCTTTAATTTTCATCCGAGCATCATGGCTGGGGTGCGGGCGCTTGGTTATACCACACCCACACCCATCCAGCTTCAATCAATTCCTCCAATCATGCGGGGACGTGATGTCATCGGTCTGGCACAGACCGGAACCGGCAAAACTGCTGCTTTTGCTCTGCCAATCTTACAGCGCCTACTGCAGGCTCCGAGGTGCCAGGTCGGTGCTGCCATAATCTCACCCACGCGTGAATTGGCTGAGCAAACGTGCGAGACATTCAGTGAATTAGGACAGCAAACTGGGCTGCAGAGTATCGCCATTTATGGTGGGGTGGATATTAACCAACAAATCTGGGGAATGCGAAGTGGGGTCGAAATAGTTGTTGCCTGCCCAGGCCGCCTGATAGACCACCTTTGGAGGGGCACAATCGATTTATCAAATCTGGAAGTTCTTGTAATCGACGAGGCGGACCGGATGTTTGATATGGGCTTTTTACCTGATATCCGTAGTATTTTAAGGTGCCTGCTAAAGCCGCGACAGACACTGCTGTTCTCGGCCACTATGCCTGACGATATCCGGCGTCTGGTGCAAGATATCCTGCATTATCCGGTCACCGTGCAAATCGGCCACACAGTACCGGCAACCACGGTGTCACACGCGTTGTACCCGGTTAAGCAACACCTCAAAACTGCATTGCTGATAGAACTCTTACGCCATACTGAAACAGAGTCGGTACTTGTCTTTACGCGTACCAAGCATCGTACCGAGCGCGTTGCACAGCAGCTTAAAAAAGCGAGCTTCAAAGCAACCGACCTGCAAGGCAATCTGTCTCAGTACAGGCGTCAGGCTGCGCTTGATGGCTTCCGTACTGGCTTGTTTAAGATTCTGGTGGCAACTGACATTGCCGCCCGCGGCATTGACGTTTTGCGTATTTCGCACGTCATTAATTACGATATGCCCGACGGCGTGGATGCCTACACTAATCGCATCGGCCGCACGGGACGGGTTAACAAAAACGGTAAAGCATTAACATTTGTGACAAGCGCAGACGCAGCCATGGTGCACGCTCTTGAACATGTTCTCAACGCGACTCTGGAGCGCCGGACGCTGCAAGGCTTTGATTACGCGGTGCCTGCACCAAACAGCGAATGCATCCGCTCTCCACGCCAATCACTGCGACGCACAGTACGAAATCAGCGGGTTGCTAACCAATAAGCCAAAAGGTGCAGTTCGCGTTTCTTAATTTGTTCAGTCAATCACATGAGGAAAGTATCGCTCAGCAAGATATAATATGTAGCCTTCAGCCACACCATGGCATTCTCGAATGGCAGCGAAGAGCTCTTGATAAGTCATATCAAGAAAAGTCACTTCATCTCCTACACACAGCTTGAATTCCTCTAATTCGTTACGATGATTGTTTGCCTCCTCTGAGGGTACCTCATACCATAAGTAGAGAAGCTCAAAACCAGTGGGGCCAAAGGCATAGGCTAACCCTAATATATGTTTAAGCAGTTGGGGTACATCCAAATAGGTGAAGCTTGTCCTTGCTTGTTCTTCTTCACGAATATGCTTTACGAGTTTTTCGCATCTGGGAAGTCGTGTCCATAGGCCGGGTACATTAAGATACTTATCTTTAATCGTTCTTTTAGTATGGCGATGATATGGTTCAGTAAATTTCGATTCTATTGCAAGTGGCTTCAGCTTATTCCTGGAGAACTCTACATCAAGATGAGGAGGAATTCCCCCCAAAGGAGTCGGACGGGTTTGCTCAAAGTGCATCTCCGTCATTCCTTGAGGAGCGTCACAGGCTGAAGCAATATCACTAACATCTTGATTTACCCAATATTGAAAGACGTTGACCACGAGAGTTGAGGAGGAGTGTAGCGCCTGCATCTTCCCTCTTTTCCCATCACTTCCTAGCTCGTCTCCCTTGCCAGATTGAAATTCCTTTTTCACCTCTGGCAAAAGTGGTAGGAATAAGTTGTCATTTAGAGAAAACGTATAACCATCTTTGTCAAATTTAATTCCTCGTTGGCGTGCCCAAGCCTGTTGCTGATTGCAGATTAACCTATATATCATAGACGTTTAAGCCACACCTTTCTCTCAAAATAGTATTGCTTACGAAGAAGCTAGCACTCATATCCTTTTAAATAAATCTCACTTCTGGATAGCCTACTAAGTATCACTTTACTGGCCGAGCTTAATTCTTTCAATGGCATGAGTGTCGTTAAACAGTTTATCTCATTGTCCAGTCTACAACCCTGCTGCGTAGCGGATGATGCCAGACCCAATAGACTTATGCTGTGGGTCTTGAGTGGGAAACAAGCAGTTGCTGCACGGCCGGAACAAGCTGCTTCTTCTCAAACAAAAGTTCGGGGACTGTTCATAATGGCTCACCAGGTGCAAAACAGGGAGGCTCATGAGCTGTTATCTTCTTTGTGTGAGGTATATCCCTAATAAAACAATAGGCTGTTTAATTTTGATTTCTCATTCAATTCTGGGCATTTTGGAGATGTTTTACCCCCAAATTTTCGTAGTTGTCTGATTCATCAGGCCTTTTCGCCCAATAAATTGGGCACCTACATTTTTAATCAGCCTCAACAAATGTATTTCCTTTTTCATAATCGAATCTAATCCCCCATATTGCTTTGCGTGGCGCCATGCCCACAAAGTGCAGAAATAGCAAGAATTAAGCCAAAATATGACCTTCTAGCCAGAATTCGGAGATATTCAACTCGGGAAAAGTGAAGTGGGAGGACTTGCTGGTGTATAATGAGTCTTAGAGGGGTGTGAATAACGTTGAAAGCCATTAACTCCCCTCGAGGAGAAGATTATGGAAGATAGAGTTGCGATTTTCATAGATGGAAGTAATTTGTATCATGCTCTACAAAGTAATTTTAGGCGCCATAACCTCAACTTTGCCGAGTTTGCTAATAAGCTCACTGGTTCGAGACACTTGTTCCGAACATACTATTACAACGTCTTGCAGGACCCAACCCGATGGCCTGAGGGCTACCGCGAACAACAGGAGTTCCTTGATATTCTCCGTAAGACGCCATATCTAGAGGTTCGACTAGGGAGTACCAAAATGGCTCAGGGTGTCCCTGTGGAAAAGGGCATAGATATTATGTTAGCCACAGATCTGCTACATTTCGCCTGGAATGGTCTTTACGATGTGGCAGTGCTGGTGAGCGGGGACTCTGACTTCGCTTACGCTCTTCAGGCGGTGAAGAACATGGGCAAGCATGTTGAGGTGGCTTATTTCGAAAGCAACGTATCTAAGGATCTCCTGGATGTAGCCGATAACCGGCACCTGCTGAACCAAAACTTCTTTAAGGGCTTGTGGTCAGGTAAACGCCGTACCAAACGTAAAAGAGTAGGTGAAGTGGCAGGAAGGCAAACCCAGTCCGGGTAATAAGCAAGTCTCCTTAACAAACCCAGAATTTGAAAAACGGGTGCTGAAGTAACATCTCTTCTACTGAGCTTATAAGCTTGGTGTAGGTCACGATAGCTTGAATTTACCGAGTGAACTGAGTAGATTCAATATAGGTTTATTAAAGGCGACAAATTAAAGGGTAAGAATGGCTAAAGACTACTATCAAATTCTAGGAGTGCCAAGAAACGCCTCGGAGGAGGAGGTTAAAAAGGCCTATAGAAAACTGGCGATGCAGTATCATCCAGATCGCAACCCAAGGAGAGAAAAATGGGCTAATGAAAAGTTTAAGGAGATAAACGAAGCCTACGGGGTCCTCGGTGAGCCTCAGAAAAGAAGGCAATACGACCAATTTGGCACAGTTGGCAATGTTGGTGACATTTTTGGAAGTCCCTTTACCAGGACAACCTTCGAGGATAGTTTGAAGGATTTCAACGGAGCTGGCCTTGGATTTGGTTTTCTGGATAACATATTTGGCGATTTCCTGCGGGGTAGAGGTTCTTCATTCTCCTTTAAAAATTTCACTAGGCCGGGAGGAGTAAGGTTTGAAGCTTGGCCAGGTGAAAAGATTAATCTCGATGAGATATTCGCCCAAACTCAGAGAGCTCACCCCCAAAACATCCACTATGAACTTACAATTTCTCCCAAAGAGGCCTCCCAGGGGACAATAAAATTGCTGAGAAGAAAAGGAAAAAGGCTGGAAGTGAAAATTCCACCAAGAGTAAAAACAGGAGGTGTAGTCAGACTGAGTAATGCCCGCCAAATAACTGATGGCCAACCGGGAGATATCTTGATCCGAATTAGAATAAGTTGACTCCGCTATTGACCTTGCTGATTAATTTGACAAGGAACAAATAAGCATAATACCTGAAGACGAGCTTTAAGAAAAGTAAGCGCAGAAAATTAGCGTTTGGTATATTGTGGCGCCTTGCGAGCTCGTTTAAGACCGTATTTCTTGCGCTCTTTGATTCTGGCATCTCGGGTAAGCAAGCCTTCTTTACGTAGGACAGGTTTAAACAGTTCATTCTCCTTGACCAGAACTCGGGCAATACCATGACGGATGGCTCCAGCTTGACCATTCACGCCGCCACCCTCCACCTTCACCGTAACATGAAACTTGCCCCTGGTGTCAGTGACTAGGAGAGGAGATTCAATCATGCGGCGATGCTCAAGGCGCGAGAAAACCTCTTCATAAGGCTTGCCATTAATTATTATCCCTCCATCCCCAGGAAAAAGCCTGACCTGAGCTATAGCACACTTGCGCTTACCCGTTGCCCAGATATATCTTTCGTCAGTCATAAGTTATCACCTTTCCTTTCTACCACTTCACCTCCCTCGCTCTCTGTAGGTTCTGAGCGCAGCAAAGAATCTCTCGACCCTTCGCAGAGTTTAGCCTGAGCGAAGAATTCAGGGGAACAAAAAGAAGTCTGGGCATGGTGAGGATGCTCAGACCCAGGATAAACTCTAAGCTTCTTAAACATAGCCCTGCCCAAACGATTGTGGGGCAACATGCCCTTAACAGCAAATTCAACAACACGGGTGGGATGGCTAGTAAACACTTCCTTAAAGGTCGGGCTTTTTAAACCTCCAGGATATCCAGAATGTCTGTAGTAAATCTTTTGCTCAGCTTTCTTCCCAGATACCCTTACTTTAGCAGCATTAATTACCACAACGTAGTCACCAGTATCAAGATGAGGAGCATAAACTGGCTTATGCTTGCCCATAAGCAACCTGGCTACCTGAGATGCCAACCGGCCCAAAATTTTCCCTGTGGCATCAACTATGTGCCATTCTCGCTTAATATCCCCAACTCCGGGGCTATAAGTTTTCATCTTCGACTCCCACAAGCTTCGTAGTTAGGACTCAAGCCCAAAAAAGGGTTTAGAATAATTGACCTTGGCCAGCCATAAGCCACAAGCAGGGGCCCTAGGGCCAGCTAAACCCAAGCTCTTCGCCTCCATAATATCATAGAAATCGCCAATACCTATTTTCCCTAGACCCAATCTGCTCAAGAGCCCCACTGTATTACGCACCTGATGAGGCAAAAAGGAATCAGCTTCCACATGAAAAATAACAAAGTCTTCTCTTTTGCTAATCTTTGCTTCGTAAACGTGGCGCACCGTACTTCTCACGCTACCTAAAGAAGTGGCAAAGGACATAAAATCATGCTTACCTTGCATAAGCTGACATGCCCTGCTCATAACTTCAATATCTAACATTTTGGGCATAAATAGAGCGAACATTTTGCTGAATGGCGACCTAGTCTCACTATTTAAAATATAATAACAATATTCCCGACTTAAAGCATCGCGCCTGACATTGAAATCACTGCTCACCTTATAAGCTGCTTTGACGGCGATATCACCGGGTAAATAATAGTTTAACGCTTTAACTAATGTCAGTGTACTCAACGCAGGCTTAGCCCAAAAACTTACCACTTGCCCTTTAGCATGCACACCAGCATCGGTTCTACTAGCTGCCATGACTCGGCTGCTCTGTCCACAAAGCTTTTCTATAGCCCGCTCCAGCTCAGCCTGAATAGTAGGCAAGCCAGCTTGCCACTGAAAGCCATGATACTGCGTGCCATCATACTCTACAACTAAAACAAATTTTGCAAAGCTCACTGTTTAACCAGTTCGATTTGAGCCATGGGAGCATTATCACCGCGACGAGGCCCCAATTTCACTAACCGTGTATAGCCCCCAGTTCGGTCAGCATACTCTGAAGCAATCTCGTCAACCAGCTTCTCAACTATCTTTTTATCAGTAATAAAAGCTAAGGCTCGCCGCCTCGAAGCAAGACTACCATCTTTCCCTAGGGTAATCATCCTTTCAGCTAAGCTCTGAATCTCCTTAGCTTTAGCCTCAGTGGTGGTGATCTTCCCATAAGCTAAAAGAGCAGTTACCTGATTTCGGTATAGTGCCCAGCGGTGACCTGAGGGCCTACCTAACTTCCGTCCAGCTACTCGATGCCTCATTCCCCTTTCTCTTCTGCCTCAAAATTAATAGGAAAACCTAATTTTGCAACTAGTTCCTCCACCTCGCCTCGAGACTTTGCTCCAAGGCCAGGTAATGGGGGCAATCCTTCCCTACTCTTCTCCACGAGCTGCCCTAAATTCGAAATGCCGCCTCTCCTTAAACTATTGCGCGCACGAGTAGATAGACCTAATTCGTCTAGAGGAGTATCATATTGGTCAGGTGGAATTAGCAAACCCCCGCCTAACCTCGCTTGCTCTGCCACTGGAACCTCGAGAGCCCTAAAAGGGACAAGCTGATTAATTAAGATATCAGCACTTTGACTAACTGCTTCCCGTGGAGAAATGGTGCCGTCAGTCCAAACTTCCAAGACAAGCCTTTCGGCGCTTCTTTCTTCTCCAAGTCTGATAGACTCCACCAGGAAATTAGCTTTTTGCACCGGAGTATAAATAGCATCCACTGGCAATGCTCCCACAGGTAGGCCATCAGCTGATTTAGCCGGTATATAACCCCTTCCCAATTCCACATTGAGCTCAACATAAAGTTTAGCCTGGGAAGAATCCAAGGTGGCTAAGTAAAGCTCCGGATTAGCAATTTGGAAATCTGCCGATGGCTTAATATCAGCAGCGCAAACTTTGCCTTCCCCCTCTACCTCTAGGAACAACTTCCCTGGCTGGTAAGAAAGAGGACGAAGCCTTAGTTCCCTAACATTCAGCAAGAATTCGATGACATCCTCTTTAACGCAAGGAATGAGGGAAAATTCGTGCTTAATCCCTTCGATCTTGACCCATGTTGTCGCCGCGCCAGGTAAGGAACTGAGGAGCACACGACGCATGGCATTACCTAGAGTAACGCTAAAACCAGTCTCTAAGGGTTCAGCAACAAAGCGCCCATAATTACCAGCGCTTTCAACACACTTTATTATTGGTATAGGTAGCTCCAACAGTAAATAGTCCTCCTGTATCACCTTGAATAATACTCAACGATAGCTTTCCCATCAAATTTGGGGTCAATGTCATCTTTACCAGGCAAAGCTAGAACGCTGCCCGTCATTCCTTCTTCATCTAAACTTAGCCAGCCAGGTGTAGCGTTCCCTTTGATTTCCTTGACTAACCTTTGATAGTATTCAGTCCTTTTACTCGCCTCCCGCCACTCAATAACATCTCCTGACTTTACCAGACAGGAAGGTATATCTGTTCTGCGCCCATTAACGAGGATATGACCATGCCGAACTACTTGCCTAGCTTGGGCACGTGAATCGGCAAAACTCAAACGGTAAACTACATTATCTAACCGCCTCTCCAACAATATAAGAAGGTTCTCCCTGGTAACACCGGAAGCCCTTACCGCTTCAGCGAAGAAACGGCGAAATTGCCGCTCCAGGACACCATAGCTAAAACGAACTTTTTGCTTTTCTCGCAATTGAAGCCCCCAATCGGAAATCCTACGCCGCCGCGCCGAGGAATGCCCTCCCGGAGGAATATTCCTCCTCCCTAGGGGGCACTTAGGACTAGAACATTTCTCCCCCTTAAGCATCAGCTTCTCACCAAGATAACGACATAAGCGACAACGGGGTCCTGTATAACGTGCCATTTTTACACCCTTCTTCTTCCACGGGGACGACAGCCATCATGAGGAATAGGAGTCACGTCTCTGATTTTGGTAATAGTGAGCCCGGAGGCCTGTAAAGCACGGATAGCTGCCTCACGCCCACTGCCAGGACCTTTAATGTAAACTTCAACTCGGCGTAGACCATCGCTGATTGCCCGCCGCGATGCCTCACGAGCGGCTAATTGAGCAGCATAAGGAGTACCTTTCCTTGAGCCTTTAAATCTGACCGTGCCCGAACTCCCCCAAGTAATAACATTGCCCTCCATATCAGTAATGGTAACAATAGTATTATTAAAAGTAGATTGGATATAAGCTTTGCCTTCACTTATCCCTCTACGCACCTTCTTTCCCGTCTTAGTTCTCTTTTTTGGCATTTGCTACCTGATCCTTCGCTTTGCTCAGGACAAGCCTCCTTACTTCTTCTTAGCTAGACCGCGTCTCTGACCTCTGCCAGCCACCGTCTTCCTTGCGCCCCTTTTAGTGCGAGCATTAGTGCGTGTCCTTTGCCCATGAACTGGTAAATTCACGCGATACCTTATACCTCGAGAGCAACCAATATCAATAAGCCGCTTTATATTAAAGTGAACTTCTCTCCTGAGGTCACCTTCCACCTTATATTGGTTACCAACAATACCCCTTAGCTGGCTAACCTGTTCCTCAGTAAGATCTTTAACTCTGATTTTGGGATCAACCTCAGCAGCGGTTAAAATCTGCTGACTCGATGTCGCACCAATGCCATAAATGGATTGCAAAGCTACTTTAACTGGCTTATCCTTGGGAAGATCTACGCCAGCGATACGCGCCATTATCTACTCCTCGCCCACAAAAAATCTTTGATCTTGGCCAGAACCTGCGTTCCCAAGAAAATGCTTGTATTTTCTTGGGCCGGATTAACCTTGTCTCTGTTTATGCCTTGGATTCTCACAGATAACCCTAACAACACCCTTCCTCCTGATAATCTTGCACTTACTGCAGCGACGCTTGACTGAAGCACTTACTTTCATTCCCAATCACCAAAATAAAACCTTCTTATATTAAACTTTCCTGATCACCCTGTCAAAGCAAAGCTACCTAAGCCGGTAGGTAACCCGGCCACGACTCAAGTCATAAGGAGAAAGCTCCACTAAAACCCTATCTCCAGGCAGAATCTTAATATAATGCTTCCTCATCCTTCCTGAAATATGTGCCAGTACCATATGGCCATTAGCTAACTCGACACGAAACATAGTGTTAGGTAAGCATGCAATTACTTTACCTTCAACTTCTATCCTTTCCTTTTTAGCCATCTTAAGCCAGTATCTCAGCTTCGCCATCAGCAATAGCAATGGTATGTTCAAAGTGCGCTGAAAGGCTTCCATCGATTGTTAGCACCGTCCATTGGTTGGGAGCCAATCTAGTACGCCAATCTCCAGCATTGACCATGGGTTCAATAGCTAAGGTCATGCCCTTGCGGAGTAAGGGCCCTTTGCTAAAGGCAAAATTAGGTACCTGTGGCTCCTCATGCAATTCCCGGCCCACTCCGTGCCCAGTGTATTCTCTAACCACAGAAAACCATCTTGATTCAACGTAATTTTGAATAGCAGTCGAAATGTCCCCAACATGGGCTCCACAGTTAGCTTGAGCAATGCCTACCCTTAAGCTGCCTTCAGTAACCGCTATAAGCTCCTTAGCTTGG
This sequence comes from Dehalococcoidia bacterium, assembly GCA_030612025.1. GTDB lineage: Bacteria > Chloroflexota > Dehalococcoidia > GIF9 > AB-539-J10 > 20-14-all-45-10. The sequence continues at coordinate 136,375 of JAUWOR010000003.1, forward strand.
GCGCTTATCTTGCCGACGCCAACCGTTATAGCGGCATCTGTGTGAAAGCCGTTATAGCTAACTCCTAAATCCAAAGAGACAATATCCCCTTCCCGTAATACTCGCTCACCGGGAATGCCGTGAACTACCTCATCATTCACTGAAACACATAAATTGGCCGGGAAGCCTTGGTAGTTTTTAAAGGAAGGCTTAACTCCCTTTTTCTGTGATTCTTCAGCCATGATGGCATCCAACTGGCAAGTTTTAACCCCCGGTTTTATTTCCATTCTTAATCTATCCAAAATAGTTGCTAAGATTTTGCCACATTGCCGCATAATAGCTATTTCCTCAGGAGACTTTATGATTATCACTCACTTCCCCTCTTAACACAGAGATTACTTCCCTGGCTACCTCTTGTATTCCTAAATTGCCATTGACCTCGATTAGCTTGTTCTGCTTCCTATAATAATCAAGGATAGGAGCAGTCTGGGCAAAGAAAACTTCCAATCGCTCCCTCACCGTCTCCTCATTATCATCGGGACGTTGGTACAATTCACCACCACACTTATCGCATTTCCCTTGTACTTTAGGTGGTGAAGTTACCAAGTGATATGGTGTTTGACAATTGCGGCAAAGCCACCTTCCACTAAGGCGTTTCAAAAACTCTTCCTTAGTTACCTGAATATATATTGCTTTAGCGATACTTTTCCCTTGTTCAGCTAAGGCTTTGTCTAAAACTTCAGCTTGTTCTAAAGTTCGAGGGAAACCATCGAAAAGACAACCAGAGATACAATCAGGCAAGCTAATCCTTTCCAGAACCATCCTGATCGCTATTTCATCAGGAACTAATCTCCCTTCTTCCATATAGGATTTGGCTAATAGCCCCAATTCTGACTTCTTCTCTAATGCCTGCCGAAACAGGTCACCAGAAGCTATGCGCGGCAAATTCGTCTCTCGGGACAGGATTCCTGCTTGAGTCCCCTTACCTGCTCCTGGAGCCCCTAAGATAATAATATACATCGAAAGAAAATCAAAAATTACACATCAAAAGTCAAAATTACAGATTAAAAATTAAATTTTTAACTTTTGCATTTTTCATTTTTATTTTTGCATTTTTATCTTTGACTTTATTTCAAGAAACCTTCGTAGCGGCGCATAGTTAGCTGAGCTTCCAGTTGCTTCATAGTATCTAAGGCAACGCCAACGGCTATAAGCAAGGCAGTACTGGAAATTGTCAACATAGTGACGTTAGTAATTTCCCGGGCGATGAAAGGCATTATCGCTATTATGGCTAGAAAGAAAGCACCACCAAAGGTAAGGTGCTTTATGACGCGATTCAAATAATCAGCAGTTGCCTTCCCTGGTCGAACCCCGGGAATAAAGCCACCCTGCTGCTGTAAAGTTCTAGGCAAATTCATTTGTTCAAACATAATCATTGTGTAAAAGAAAGTGAAGCCAATTACTAAGGCGAAGTATAACCCCCAATAGATTAGACCCCCAGGGAGAGGAGCATCCATCCTAAAAAGGTTATACATTGTGTTCCAAAAATTTGGACCCTGGCCTGTAGGATTCATGAACCAAGTTGCTATTGTCGCTGGAAACTGCATCAGCGCAATAGCGAAAATAAGGGGGATCATTCCGGCCGTGTTTACCCGCAGGGGAATATGAGTTGACCCTGATTGTCGATACATACGGCCACTGCGAAAAGTGCTACGCGCGTATTGAACAGGGATACGGCGGTGAGCTTCGATAAACATAACTATGAAAACCAAAGTGGCCAGGCCAAGTATAATAAAGGTAATCAGGCCCAAAGGATCCTCCTTAGCCAAAAAACCACGCCCAATCATCTCGGGCAGACTAGCTACAATGCCAGCGAAAATTATTATCGATATTCCGTTACCGATGCCTCGCTCAGTGATTAATTCGCCCAGCCAGACAAGAAATACTGTGCCAGCAGTGATCGAGATCACGGTAGCAGCAGTAACTGGAGCCTCAAGGTATCCAATGACATTTTGACTGCGCAGTAAGGCTAGCTGACCATAGCTTGACAGAGCGGCCAAAGGCACAGTAAACAAATGGGTAATGCGATTTATCTTGCGTTGACCAACTTCTCCTTCTTGAGCAATGCTTTGAAGCCTGGGGATAACTGGAACCAATAGCTGCATAATGATAGAAGCAGTAATGTAAGGATAAACACCCAAGGCAGCCACACTAAAATTCCTCATAGCACCACCGCTGAAGAGGTCAAGCATGCCTAAAAGCTGATTCTGCTCAAATGTTTCGGCAAGTTTTTGCAAAACTTCAGTGGTTACCATAGGTGCCGGAACATGAACCATGAAGCGGAAAACCACCAAGATACCAAGGGTAAAGAGGATCCTTCGCCTCAAATCTGGCAATGTAAAAATAGCCATCATGGCCTGGATGAGGCGTGGTTGATTTTCTCGACGCTGCATTCTAAGCCCTCTCTACCTTTCCCCCTGCGGCAACAATCTTCTTCTCCGCAGCAACAGAGAATTTGTCAGCCTTGACTAACACTGGGTGATGAATATCACCATCACCAAGAATTTTAACCGGATGAGCAAGAGACTTAATTAATCCTGCTTTAAGCAGTCCCTTTGGATTTACCTCGCTTCCCGGTGGGAAAATACTAAGCTTACCCACATTTACAATATTATATTCGGTTTTAAAGATGTTAGTGAAACCCCTTTTTCTTGGCAGTCGTTTTATGAGAGGCAACTGACCACCTTCAAACCCAAGACGCACACCACCTCCAGAGCGAGCTTTTTGCCCTTTACAACCTCGCCCGGAATAAGTGCCATGCCCACTACCATCCCCTCGGCCTACACGCTTCCTTCCATGCTTAGCCCCTAAAGGAGACCTTAATTCATTCTGTCTCATTTCCCTTAACCTTTTGAGCCTCAAAGTTTGCCTCTTTGCGTTTCCTTAAGCTAGCCAAAGCAAGCATGGTCGCCTTGACCACATTAACCTTGTTAGCACTACCCAGAGATTTACTAATAATGTCTTTTATGCCTGCCAATTCAAGCACGGCCCGAACTGTATTGCTAGCAACCATGCCAGTGCCATATGCCGCTGGTTTAAGTAAAATCTTAGACGCCTCAAACTTAGCTAAAACTTCATGAGAAATAGTAGTGTTCACAATGGGTACTTCAATCAGTTCTTTCCGCGCTACAGCGCCAGCCTTACGGATTGCCTCAGGAACGCCAGTTGCTTTAGCCAAACCAACCCCTACGTGCCCTTTGCCATCACCAACTGCCATTAAGGCTCGGAAATGAAGCCGCCTGCCCCCTTTAACCACTTTGGTTACGCGATCAATAGCTATTAATTTCTCCTCAAGCTCCAAATCTGAAGCATCGACTTTAGCCCTTTTGCCAATCACTTTAGTAACCGCTTTCATAATACGTCAACTCAAAATTCTAACCCAACTTTCCTAGCAGCGTCAGCCAGAGCCTTGATTCTACCGTGATATTTATAACCACGTCGATCAAAAACCACGCAATTGATCCTTTCCTCTAATGCTTTTTGAGCAAGCATCGAACCGAGAAGCTCGGCTTTCTTCACTTTCACCATCCCTCCAACCTTGTCTCTCACTTCAGGATCAAGGGTGCTCATTGAAACTAAGGTTTGCCCTTTAGAATCATCGATAATCTGGGCATAAATATGATTCAAACTTCGAAAGACGCATAACCGTGGTCGCAAGGCAGTACCAATTACTTTCTTTCTTACTCTCCTATGCCGTACTTTTTGAGCTAGCCTTGAACCCATGTTAGTTGACTGCATCCACTATTCTTTGGATACCTTACCCACCTTACCAGGTTTAAGATGTAGCTTCTCCTCAGCGAATTTGATCCCCTTCCCTTTATAGTGATCAGTAGGGCGTATTGCCCGAATCCTAGCTGCTACCTCCCCAACAATTTCTTTATCACTGCCACCGATATGAATGCGATTTGCCCCTTCAATAGTCGCATTGATACCAAGAGGAAGGGGAAACTCTACAGGGTGACCATATCCAACTCGAAGTAACAACTTGTCACCAACTTTTTGTGCTCTATAGCCTACGCCGTTTATTTCTAAGACTCTCTCAAAACCTTTGCTCACTCCTTCAACCATATTAGCCAAAAGGCTACGAGTAAGCCCGTGCAGAGCGCGATGGATTCTGCTATTGCTGGGTCGTGTCACAATCAACTTCCCGTCTTTCAAAGCAATGGAAATATGAGGAGAAAAATATCGATGTAGCTCTCCCTTATCTCCTTTTACTGTGACCTCACTCCCTTCAACTTTTACCTCGACACCTTGAGGTATAAGGATAGGAAGCAAACCAATTCGAGACATTCACTTCTCCTAAGTTAACCTACCATATGTAGCATAAAACTTCACCGCCAAGGTGACGCCGCCATGCCTCTTGACCAGTCATGATGCCTTTAGGTGTAGATAAGATAGCAATGCCCAAACCACCGTAGACGCGTGGAATTTCACGCTTTCCGACATAAACCCTCAGACCAGGTTTGCTCGCCCTCTCTAAGCCTAATAGGGCTGGTTGGCCGTTGACATGCTTAAGTCGGATTTTTATCATTGGCTCTAGTTTACCTCTAAGCACCTCATAATCGTTAATAAAAACTTCCTCTTTAAGGATTTTAGCGATGGAGAGCTTTACTCGAGACAAAGGCACTAGCACATCATCATGGCCTGCCATGACAGCATTGCGAATCCGAGTCAGCATATCAGCAATGGGATCGGTAACTGTCATCGAAACTCCTTACCAACTCGATTTCCTTACTCCTGGGATTTCACCAGTTAGGGCGAGTTTTCGAAAGCAAATACGGCATAGGCCGAATTTACGCATATAAGCACGTGGCCTGCCACACAATTGGCAGCGATTACGTTGTTGCACCTTATATTTTGGTGCTCGTTTTGATTTCGCAATCTTAGATACCTTTGCCATCTCCAGTTCCTTCGCTTCACGTAGGACTTCGCCTAAAGGGCATGCCCATGAGTTCCAGCAAGCTCCTGGCTTCATCATCGTCCTTAGCCGTAGTAACTATGGTCACTTGGAGACCACGAACTTTATCCACCTTACTATAGTCAATTTCAGGGAAAACTATCTGCTCTTTTATGCCTAAATTGTAATTACCTTGACCGTCAAAGGAATCCCTTGGTATACCTCGGAAGTCACGAAAACGCGGTAGCACAATATTAACCAACTTATCAAAAAAATCGTACATTCGTTTACCTCGCAGCGTCACCATCATTCCAATGGGCATGCCAGTTCTCAGCTTAAAGGAAGCAATGGACTTCTTAGCTCGCGTGATCACTGGATGCTGTCCAGAGATCGTAGTTAAGTCCCTCTCCGCTGCTTCAAGAGCTTTAGGGTTTTGTATTGCTTCGCCCAAGCCAATGCTAATCACAATCTTTTCTAGCCTTGGCAGTTGCATGGCGTTAGTATAACCAAGCCTAGCTTTAAGCTCCGGAACCACCTCTGTCAAATACTTTACTTTCAACCCAGATGCCATAATTAGCCTGTCAGTCAATCACTTCACCACAAGAGCGACAAACCCGCACCCGCCGTCCATCATCAAGAGAACAAACCCCGACCCGTGCAGGCTTACCACACTTACTGCACAGCAACATTACATTAGATACATGAAGGGGGGCTTCAAGCTCGATTATACCAGCTTGCCGCGCTCTACCTCGGGTTCGAGAATGCCGCTTAACAATATTAAGCCCCTTCACCACTACTTTATCTTCCTTAGGGAAAACACGATGCACCTTTCCCTTTTTCCCTATGTCCTTGCCAGCAATAATGACAACAGTATCACCCTTTCTAACTTTCATTTCACACAACCTCCGGGGCTAAGGAGATTATCTTAGTATAATTCTTGCTTCTAAGTTCTCGGGCTACGGGACCAGAAATGCGACTCCCTTTAGGATTATTCTTATCACCTAGAATAACCGCGGCATTTTCATCAAATCTGATACAGGAGCCATCAAGTCGGCGATAAGGCTTAGCAACACGTACAACTACAGCTCGCACTACCTCACCCGCCTTTACCATCCCACGCGGCATAGCTTGCTTCACCGTAACCACAACGACGTCACCAACATGCGCATATCTCCTTCTAGTCCCACCAAGTACATTGATGCACATAATCTGTTTCGCCCCTGTATTATCAGCTACTTTAAGTCTGGTGTAAGTCTGAATCATCTTTATCTACTTTCAACTGATTTACTTTTGGATATAATCTCTATGACACACCATCGTTTCTCCTTAGACAAGGGGCGTGTCTCCAAAATCTTCACCCTGTCTCCAACTTTGCAGACATTACCCCTATCATGAACTTTATATTTCTTGGTGCGCTTGATAGCCTTTTTATAAAGTGGATGACGCCTTAAAGTTTCTACCGCTACTACCACAGTTTTGTCCATCTTATCACTCACTACCCGCCCAACTCTAACTTTTCTTTTCCCGATATAGCTCATCTTATGCCAAGCTCTCTTTCCGCTAAAATAGTTTTCATCCTGGCAATCTTCTTTTTAACTCTAGGAATCTCACGGTGGTTGACTAGCTGCCGAGTAGCCAGTTGAAAACGGAGATTAAAAAGCTCTTCATGCGCCTCTTCTAGCTTCTTTAGTAGCTCCTCATTGCTGAGAACACGAATTTGATCAGCTTTCACCTTTGTCCTCTCTCTCCGCAAAGCTAGCAGTAATAGGAAGTTTATAGCAAGCAAGATGCACCGCCTCTCGAGCCGCGCTCTCGCTTATGCCCTCTAACTCAAATATGATTCTCCCCCGCTTAACCACAGCCACCCAATGATCAGGAGCACCTTTACCACCACCCATCCTCGTTTCCGCTGGTTTTTTGGTCACAACTTTGTCTGGGAAAATACGTATCCACAGCCGACCACCACGCCGCAAATAGCGCGTTAAGACGCGGCGTGCTGCTTCAATTTGCCTTGCCGTCACCCAGGCAGACTCCTCAGCCCTCAAGGCAAAATCACCAAAAACAATAGTATCCCCACTGTGAGCTCTGCCTTTTAGTCGCCCACGGTGAACTTTACGATACTTCACTCGCTTCGGTTGTAACACTTTCTCTCCTCATCTTAGAAGCAATATCGCCTTTATAAATCCACACCTTGACTCCAATACGCCCCATCACAGTATGCGCTTCGACAAGACCATAACTAATATCGGCACACAATTTATGCAACGGCATTTGACCTTCATGAAGACTCCAAGATCTAGCAATTTCAGCCCCGCCAAGCCTCCCAGCACATCTTATCTTTATCCCTTTGGCACCAGCCTGCATGGTTCGAAAGGCAGCTTGTTTCATTACTCGACGGTAGGGTATCCTGCCTTCAATTCGCTCAGCTATGCTTCGAGCCACTAAACAAGCTTCAAGTTGAGGGTGCTCAACTTCTCTGATAGTCAATCTAACTCTCTCACCGCTAATCTTTTCCAATTCTGACCTTAGTGCTTCTACATTTTGCCCTCCCCGACCAATCAAAATGCCAGGATGGGCAGAATAAAGAGTTAAACATAGCTCACCCCCTGGTCGTTCGATTTCCGCCCGAACAACACCTCCCCCAGAGCACCTCTGCTCAATAACTTTGCGTAGCTTTAGATCATCCAGCAAAAAACGAGTATAGTTCTTTTCAGCATACCACTTAGCTGACCAATCACGAGTAATGCCTAATCTGAACCCATAAGGATGAACTTTTTGTCCCAAAATTACTCCCTCTCCTCAACAAAAACTGTAATATGGCTAGATCGCTTCAAAATAGGGCTCACCCGCCCTCTTGCCTGGGGACGGAACCTCTTTAAAGTATGCCCTGAATCAGCAAAAATGCCACTGATTCTAAGATCAGTAGGCGACATTTGAAAATTGTTCTCAGCGTTAGCCGCCGCTGATTTAATTACTTTAGCCACAGCTTTCGCTGAAGGAGTAGGCAAAAATTTGAGAATAGTCAAGGCTTCATCAACTTTTTTATCTCTAACCATATCTATCACCAAACGAACTTTCCGAGGTGAAATACCAATATCTTTAGCTACAGCTCTTACTTTCACCAGGACTTATCTCCTTGCCTGCACGGTTACTTTAGCTTTCGTAGCGTGCCCTCTAAATGTACGAGTAGGCACAAACTCAGCCAACTTATGCCCCACCATATTCTCAGTGATAAAAATGGGCACGTGCTTCCTGCCATTATGCACCGCAATGGTGTGCCCTATCATCTGCGGCAAAATAGTAGAGGCTCGGGACCAGGTCTTTATCACCGCCTTCTCCCCTGAACTATTGAGCCCCTCTATCCTCTTAAGTAATTTAGCATCACAATAGGGACCCTTTTTAAGCGACCGTGACATTCTATTTCCTCCGTTGGACAATCAATTTATTCGAAATTTTGTTAGGCTTTCGTGTCTTGCGCCCCAAGGCTGGCTTCCCCCAAGGTGTTTTGGGAGGCATCCCTCGTGGAGCTCTGCCTTCACCACCCCCATGAGGATGGTCTCGAGGGCTCATAGCAGATCCTCGAACTGAAGGACGTATACCCAACCACCGGTTACATCCAGCTTTCCCTAATCTTATATTCTTGTGGTCAATATTGCCTATCTGGCCAATAGTAGCCCAGCATCTATGGTGAAATTTGCGTAATTCCCCTGAAGGGAGTCTAAGCAAAACATAATTACCTTCCTTACTCATAATTTGAGCCGCACTTCCAGCACTGTGGACAAGCTGCCCGCCTTTGCCGGGCGCAAATTCAACATTATGAACTAGAGCGCCCACGGTGATTGAGCCCAGTGGCAAGGCATTGCCAGGTTTTATCTCAACCTCATCACCTGCCTTCACAGTATCGCCTATTTCAAGACCCAAAGGGGCAAGGATATAGCGTTTTTCCCCATCACTGTAGTGAATTAAAGCAATTCGAGCTAACCTGTTAGGGTCATATTCAATAGAGGCTACCTTCCCGGGGATACCAATCTTATCTCTCTTAAAATCGATAATACGAAGTTTGCGCTTACTTCCCCCACCTCGATGACGCACCGTTATCACGCCGCGGTTATTGCGTCCTGCCTTTCTCTTCAATGATACAAGCAAGGATTTCTCAGGAGCCACCTTGCTTAGCTCCTCAAAATTGGCACTAACCTTCCCTCTCCTGCTTGGAGAAGTTGGCTTATAAGTCTTCAACATTACAGATCATCTCCAATTCTTCCTTACGGATGCCTTCTTTGCCAACGAGTCTTCTTAAGAAGCTTCTTATGTTGATGCTTCGACATCTTTTTCTTTCTCCACTTAACAACTGATCCCATTAGAAATTCAAAAATTAAAATGCAAAGATCAAAATTATAACTGAAAATTCAAAACTTTTGCCTTTTTCATTTTGCTTTTTTATTTTCTTTTAAACACCTTCAAAAAAGGTGATTTTATTTTCCGGCTCTAAGCTAACTATCGCTTTCTTCCAAGATGGGCTTGTCACTTCTCGCCTACCCATTCTCTTCGTCTTCCCTGAAACAGTTATTATATTAACCTTAACTACCTCCACCTTAAAAGCTTTCTCCACTGCCTCCTTAATCTGAGGCTTAGTAGCTTCCTTAGCCACCTCAAAGACATATTTATTCCCTTCCTTAAGCAAGGTAGCTTTCTCCGTAATTAAAGGACGACGCAACACCTCATAAAGATGCATTTTTAATTACCTCTCGCCCCCAGATTCTCTCTATATTACGTAGCGCAGGAACAGTAATTATTAGCGTTTTATAAGAAAGTAAATCCAATACGTTAATTAGAGCGGAAGGCAGGACTTTAGAATTAGCTAAATTACGAGCCGCTTTAACTACATTACGATTGGAATGCTCAGTAACAATTAAAGCAGTGGAATTAACATCAAGTGCCGACAGAATATCAACCACGTCTTTCGTCCGTGACATTTCAAAGGCAAGCTCTTCTATCACCTTCATGTCCTTCTCTCTAGCTTTAGAGGAAAGAACACACTTTAAGGCTAAGCGCCTCATCTTCTTAGGCATGGATTGATAATATGACCGCGGTTTAGGCCCAAAAACTACTCCTCCGCCCCTGAGCAGGGGTGATTTTATATCTCCCCTCCTCGCCCTGCCGGTATGCTTCTGGGAAAAAAGTTTCCTTGTACTTCCCCTAACTTCACCCCTCGTCTTCGTAGATGCGGTTCCTTGACGCTTATTAGCTAGCTGCCTCACCATTGCCTGATGAACCACTGCTTCATTAAAGGAAATGCCAAAAACATCCTCACCAAGCTCCACTTGGTCAACAACCTCACCCTTTAAACTATAAACAGGAACTCGCATTTTCTACTTCCCCACCTTTTCAATAATTAGCAACCCTTTCCTAGCCCCAGGCACTGCTCCTTCGATCAGAAGTAAGTTACGGCTTATGTCAACCCCTACCACTTCAAGATTATGTACAGTAGTTTTCCTATCTCCCATATGCCCAGCCATGCGCATCCCCTTAAGCACTCGACCAGGAAATGTAGTGGCACCAATAGAACCAGGAGCACGATGGCGGTCAGATTGCCCATGAGTTTTTGGCCCACCAGCAAAATGGTGGCGCTTCACCACGCCAGCAAAGCCCTTCCCCTTGGATAAGCCGCTTATATTTACAAAGTCACCCGAGTTCAGGAGGCTGACATCCACTTTATTACCACGCTTAACTGAACTTACATCCTCAGTTCTAAATTCATGGAGATGCCTAACCTTGCCTATCCCCTGAAGATGTCCTCTTTGTGGAGCATTGAGACGCTTAGCTTCCCCAAAACCTAGCTGGATAGCGTTATAACCATCTTTAGCCTGGCTTTTTACCTGGGTAACAAAGCAAGGTCCAGCTTCGACGGCAGTTACTGCTACTGCCACTCCATCCTCGCGGAACAGCCGTGTCATACCAACTTTTCTGCCAATAATACCTAACATTTCAAACTCAAAAATTAAAATGCAAAGATCAAAATTATAATTCAAAATTCAAAACTTTTGCATTTTTCATTTTGCTTTTTTATTTCTTTTTATAACTTGATATCTATCTCCACACCAGAAGCCAAATTGATTTGGGTCAAAGCGTCTATAGTTTTAGAAGTTGGCTGCAAAATATCGATCAGCCGTTTGTGAGTGCGGATTTCAAATTGCTCCCTCGAATCCTTATCAATGTTTGGAGAGCGGATGACACAAAATTTCTCTATATGCGTAGGTAAAGGCACCGGGCCAACAACTATGGCTCCACTACGTTCTACTGCTTCCACTATCTGCCTTACCGCTTGGTCAACTAACCTATGATCAAAACCTTTGATTTTGACGCGAACTTTCTGACTACTCATCTACCTAGCACTGGCCACAATTTGCCCGGTTAAACTGGGGGGCAACTCTTCATAACGATAAAATTCCATAGTATAAGTTGCTCTCCCTTGACTGAGAGACCTCAAGTCACCAATAAGGCCAAAAGTTTTCGCTAAGGGAATAAAACAGCGAATAACACAGGGATCTTCACTAGTCTCAATGCTATCAATGCGAGCTCTTCGGGAATTTAAATCGCTAATGACATCTCCCAAGGATTGAGCCGGAACTAATACCTCCACCTTCATAATTGGTTCCAAGAGTATTGGCTTGGCTTTAGCTACACCACGCTTCACTGCCATGGAACCTGCTATCTTAAAAGCCAGATCTGAGGAATCAACCTCGTGGAAACTGCCATCATACAAAATCACTTTAATATCTACTATAGGATACCCAGTCAATTGTCCGCTTTGCAAAGCCTCCTTAACCCCAATTCCCACTGCAGGGATAAATTCTTTGGGCACAGCTCCGCTTCGGATTTGGTCACAAAACTCGAAACCACTGCCTCGCTCACCAGGCTCAAGTCTAAGCCAGACATGCCCATACTGACCTTTGCCACCAGATTGGCGAATAAATCTCCCCTCAGCTTCTACAGATAGAGTAATCGTCTCTTTATAAGCTACTTGAGGCTTGCCAATTTTTACCTTCACACCAAACTCACGAAACATGCGCTCCGCCAATACCTCAAGGTGCAATTCACCCATCCCTGAAATGAGAACTTGACCTGTTTCTGGGTTACTGTGAACCTTAAAGGTAGGATCCTCCTCAGCAAGTTTAGCTAGAACATCAGCTAACTTATCTTGGTCTGTTTTTCTCTTGGGCTCGATGGCCATTGAAAGTATCGGCTCAGAGAAATGGATGGATTCAAAAAGCACAGGTCGAGCAGCATCACAAAGGGTATCTCCTGTAGACGTCCTCCTAAGCCCCACAGTAGCTACAATGCTGCCAGTATCAGCTTCATCGACCTCTTCGCGACGACTGGCGTGCATAACATACAACCTTCCCAAACGTTCTTTCTCTCCCTTGGAAACATTAATAACCTGTGCCCCAGCCTTTACCTTGCCCGAATATATGCGTAGGTAGGTTAACCTGCCCATAAACGGATCAGAAACAACCTTAAAGGCTAAAGCTGAAAGGGGCTCATCGTCGCTTGTGCGACAAAAGATTTTTTTTCCATCTCTGGGATTTATAGCACACGCAGAGGGAATATCCAAAGGCGAAGGGAGATAGGCTACAATAGCATCAAGCAAAGGTTGAATTCCCTTACCTCTCAAAGCACTGCCACAAAGAATAGGCACTATCTGGTTAGCTATGGTCAATCTTCTTACCACTGTTTTGAGTTGAGAAACAGGAATTTCTTGACCCTCAAGATACTTAAGCATGATCTGGTCATCGCTTTCAGCTAATTTTTCCATGAGCTCTTGGCGGTATTTAGCCACAACAGTTTTATCACCTTCCGGTATAGCTTCCTCCACTGGCATCAGATAAGGATCTTCGGGAAAAGTAATTGCTTTGTTCTCCACAAGATCGATAATCCCTCGGAAGGAACTCTCAGCACCCAAAGGAAGCTGTATGGGTAAAACCTTGGCTCGCAATCGTTTCTCGATCATAGTGACGGCGCGATAAAAATCAGCACCAACCCTATCCATCTTATTAATAAAGCAAATCCTGGCTACATTGTACTTATCTGCTTGGCGCCACACTGCCTCCGATTGAGCTTCTACTCCAGCCACAGCATCAAGAATCACAACCCCACCATCCAATACCCGAAGGCTACGTTCCACCTCAGCAGTGAAGTCCACATGTCCCGGGGTATCGATGATGTTGATGCGCTGCTGGCGCCAGTGGCAAGTGGTAGCTGCCGAAGTAATGGTAATGCCACGCTCCCGCTCTTGCTGCATCCAATCCATCACCGCTGTTCCTTCATCCACCTCGCCGATCTTATAAGTACGCCCGGTGTGATAAAGAATCCTCTCTGTGGTGGTAGTTTTGCCAGCATCTATATGAGCAATGATTCCTATATTTCGTATCTCTTCTAAAGGGAAAGTTCGTGACATAAGCTTATCCTTTACCTCGAGTACCGCTTTCACTCTAATTTCTCACCAGCGAAAATGAGCAAAGGCTTTGTTAGCCTCAGCCATCCTATGAAGATTCTCGCGTTTCTTAATTGTTGCTCCTTGGCCCTGAGCAGCGTCGGTTAACTCAGCTGCTAACTTCTCCGCCATAGACTTTCCGCTACGCGCCCGCGCCGAGGTGACGAGCCAGCGCATGGCCAGAGAGCGCCCACGGCCTCTTTCTGTCTCAACGGGGACCTGATAAGTAGCACCGCCAACACGACGTGGCTTAACCATAAGCAGCGGCGTGGCATTCCCAATCGCCTGTTCCAAAGCTTCCACAGGAGCGCTATCGAGTTGCTGCGCAGTAATCAACAGGGCATCATAGGCAATACGCTCAGCTGTAGCTTTTTGCCCTCTCAGCATAATCTTATTAATAAATTTAGCCACCGTGAGGCTACCATATTTAGCATCAGGAGCTATCACTCTTTTTACTACTTTCCCAGCTCTCCTTGGCATTTAATACCCTCGCTACTTTTCAGGTTTCTTAGAGCCATACCCACTGCGGCCTCGTTTCCGGTTAGCCACTCCCTCAGTATCCAAAGTGCCACGAATAATATGATAGCGAATTCCAGGAACATCCTTAACTCTGCCTCCACGAATCAAAACTATCGACCTCTCCTGTAAGTTATGCCCTTCGCCAGGAATGTAAGCATTCACTTCCATACCATTAGTTAACCTTACACGGGCAACCTTACGCAGTGCTGAGTTAGGCTTTTTCGGCGTAACAGTCTTAACCTGAATGCAAACGCCTCGTTTCTGAGGCGACCCTTGAGTCCACTTGCTCTCGCCTTTCATAGCATTATACCTAAGACGCAACGCTGAAGCCTTAATTCGCTTGCCAGGCTTTCGTCGCCCCTTGCGAACAAGCTGATTAACTGTTGACATTTCTACAACCCTTGATATTTTAGGCAATCAAAAAGCCGCCTAGTTATTATACCGGCCTACTTACTTTCGAAAATCCTGCCCGGCTTCAACTAGCCGACTTTCTTAGACCTATAACCTTTTTTACTTTTCAGTAGACGCCAAGTTTTTATTTTAACATAAGAGAATAATAAAGGTCAACTAAACAAATTTGGCTTACAAATTGATGGCAACCGCCCTGACCATTTTCTGGCGGTCAAAAAGAGAGCCAGTCACTGGAAGAGCAACTTGAAGGAGAAAGGCTTTGAGGGGTTGAATAATAAGGGCTATAATGCTCAAATTAAGGACTAAATAAAATAATAAGATGAAAAGCCTTAATAATATCTTAAACCAAGTTTCCAAACCTGCTCGCTATACCGGAGGTGAGTGGAATAGCATCGCTAAGGAATGGGAAGTAACACCTATTAAAATTGCCTTGTGCTATCCCGAGGTCTATGAAATTGGCATGTCTAATCTGGCGTTACCTATCCTCTATGAGATACTGAATTATCAGCCAGATGTATTGGCAGAGAGAGTTTACGCTCCTTGGGTAGACATGGAAACTGCTTTGCAAAAACAAAATATGCCACTTTTCAGCTTAGAATCTAAACACCCAGTAAAGGAATTTGATATTATTGGCTTTTCTTTAGGCTATGAGCTTACTTACACCAATGTGTTAAATGTCCTCAACCTAGCTCAAATTCCCTTATTTAGCCCCCAGAGGGAAGATTCATACCCTTTGGTAATAGCCGGCGGTAGTTGTGCTCTTAATCCAGAGCCAATGGCGGACTTCATCGACCTGTTTGTAATTGGTGAAGGTGAGGAAGTAATAGTGGAACTGCTGGAAGTCTTTAGATCATATAGGGGCAACAAAAGAAAGCTACTGCAGCAAGCCGCTAAACTTAACGGCGTTTACATCCCTAGCTTCTACCAAGTCAACTACAGAAAAGATGGCACTATAAACAGTATTACGCCCAAGATACCTGAAGCTAAACCAAGGATTCACCGCAGGATAGTAACTAAACTACCACCCCCGGTCACTAAGCCAGTTATTCCCTACATCGAGGTAGTGCATGACCGCGGTAATGTAGAAATTCAGCGAGGTTGTACTCAAGGTTGCCGCTTCTGCCAAGCAGGAATGATTTACCGACCAGTGCGAGAACGCCCGCAGGAAGAAATTGTAGACGCTGTGGGTAAGCTATTAAAATATTGTGGCTATAATGAGGTGTCTTTGCTTTCCCTTAGCACTGGGGATTATCCTGCTATCAAGGAACTCATTGCCGAACTATCACATCAGTATTGTGGAGAATGTCCTTCGCTGCCTCTTCGCTACGCTCAGAGCTTCGGCTCAGGACAGGGCTTGTCTTTATCCTTACCCAGCCTGCGCCTGAATACATCTGCAGTAAAGGTAATGGATTTACTACCTTCACAGCGCAAAATAACTCTGACCTTTGCTCCCGAGGCAGGGAGTGAAAGATTACGTCGCATCATTAACAAAAAAATCTCCGAAGAGACAATATTAGAAATACTAACTGCCGCCTTGGATAGAGGCTGGACAAATCTCAAGTTATATTTCATGGTGGGGTTGCCCAGTGAAACCATGGACGACGTGCATAGCATCATTGGACTAGTAGCCAAGATACGCCACTTAAAACAAAATTTTAGACTGCAAATTAGCACTTCTACCTTTATTCCCAAGCCCCATACCCCTTGCCAATGGTTAGCCCAAGAAACAGAGGAGCAGCTGCTCCCCAAATATGACATATTAAAACAAGGGTTGCGACGCGAACGAGTGAGATTCTCATGGTCTGACCCTAAGATAAGCCAAATTGAAGCAGCTTTATCCCGAGGTGACCGCCGCTTGGGTAAGGTTATCTATCACGCTTGGCAACTGGGCTGCAAATTCGATGCTTGGAGTGAACACTTTAATTATCAAAGGTGGCTTGACTCTTTTAAGCAATATGAACTTGATCCTTCCTTCTATGCTAATCGAGAGCGAGACCTGGATGAGATATTGCCCTGGGACCACATTGATGTCGGGGTAACTCCCGAGTTTCTTAAAAGAGAGTATCATAACCTCTGGCAGGAAAAGGAGACTCCAGATTGTCATCACGGAAAGTGTAACGGCTGTGGATTACAGAGGTGGCAACCTATCTGCCAAGACAAATATAAAATGCGTGAGGCTTTTCCGCCTTAATGTAGTGCGACCCTAAAGGGTCGTGCCGTCATTATTGTATGAGGCTCAAGCCTCATACCTACATTATTATACACGGTCTCAATAAAGGTTTAGACCTATCCCAAAATTGTCAAAATACCTTGACGGATCATCTTTACCGCGATAGTAGCTAAAAGCAACATAACTACTTTAGATATAGCCTTTACTCCAGTATTACCTAAAAACCTTACAACCAGATTTGCTTGCCTAAGAAGAAGCCATTGTATTGTCAAATTGAGAATGAATGAAACTATTACGATGACAATAAAATACTGGTCAATGAGTATTAGCAAAGTGGTGAGCACTGCTGGTCCTACAATTAGCGGAGTACCTAGGGGGACGACACCTACCATCTCAGCGGCTGATAAGTCACTAGTTTCTACCATCCTCCCTGTAACTAGATCTTTGACCGCTAAAACCAGTAGAATAACGCCACCTGCTACTAGGAAGTCGGCTACTCCAATACCCAAGAGTAGGAAGACAGCTTTGCCGATAGCAACAAATCCTAAGCCCAAGCCTAAAGCAGTAAATATCGCTAAACGAGTTGTGCGACTATGCCTCGAAGCCTCTATATTTTGGGTTAGCGAAAGAAAAATTGGCAAGTTGCCAATCGAATCCATGGCGACAAAAATAGGAACAAGGGTTAAACCTAGCTCTCGAAAAATATCGCCTATGGACACTTTTATGCCTTTATCGCCAAGCTGCCTATAGTAGTGATAGAAACTATGCTATCACCTTTCGCCAACGCCATTATATGTACACCACGACCCTTCCGGCTCTGAACTGAGACCTGCTCGAGGGGAATACACTCAACATTACCCACGCTTGATAACGTCACCAAATATCCTTCACCTTTGCTCACAATCCTAGCCGCCACTATCTTACCCGTTTTGTCACTCACTCTATGGGCTTGGATTCCTTTCCCTCCCCGCTGCTGGATAGGATAACGCCCCACGGAAGTTAACTTGCCAAAACCTCTCTCGGCCACTGTCAGTAGATAAGCATCGGGGAAAATAGTGTCCATACCGACAAGGCAATCATCGGTCAGACGAATACCACGAACACCGCCACTGCTACGAGACGCAGTTCTTAGGTTTTTAACCTTAAATTTAATAGCTCGCCCATTTTGACTTACTAGAATAACATCATCCAAATCGGTAACTACCCTAGCTGCCACCAGCTCATCATTATTCTTGAGTCCCATAGCAATAAGCCCACTTCGCCTGATGGAAGCAAATTCAGACAGAGAGGTCTTCTTTACCCCACCAGCCTTGGTTGCCATTAATAAGAATTCATTGGAGGGAAAATCTGCCACAGCCAGTAATGCAGTTACTTTGTCTTTCAGGTCAAGGGGCAATAAGTTAACCAGCGCTATACCTCTAGCAGTTCGAGACGAATCCCCAGGAATCTCATAGCACTTAAGGCAATAAACCCTGCCTCGAACAGTGAAAAGGAGTAAATTGTCATGTGTATCGGCGGCCAAAATATGGCTCACCGAACCACCCTCACGGGTCATCATTCCAATGACTCCTCTTCCTCCACGGCGCTGTAGCCGGTAGGTACTAGCAGGAAGCCTTTTAATAAATCCTTGGCTACTAAAGGTAACTATCACTCTCTGGTGGGGAACAAGATCTTCCTGACGAAACTCTGTAACCTCCTCCTCGCTAATTAAAGTGCACCGCTTGTCGCCATACTTGGATTTCAGCTGAGCAACATCTTGCTTGATGAGGAACAATATCTTTCTAGGATTAGCTAATAGGTCCTCTAAGTAGGAAATATCCTTCACTACTCCAGTATATTCTTGGGCTATTTTTTCCCGCTCTAGCCCAGCCAAGCGGCGCAGCGGCATATCAAGGATAGCTTGCGCCTGAGCTTGGGATAAACTAAAAACAGTCATTAAATTGGCACGAGCAGCGTCAACCGTCTCAGATTGCCGAATAAGTCTAATCACTTGCTCTATGTTATCTAGAGCGATCCTGAAGCCTTCAAGAATGTGAGCTCTATTCCTCGCCTTTTCAAGCTCAAATTGGGACCTCCTGGTAATAACCTCCTGACGAAAATCAATGTAGCAAGTTAAGGCTTCCTTAAGATTAATTACTTTTGGTCGCCCTTTAACCAGAGCAACCATATTGATAAAAAAGGCAGATTGCATTATGGTATTCTTATACAGATTATTAAGTACTTGCTGGGGTTGCGCCTCCTTTCTGAGTTCAATGATAAGACGCATGCCCTCCCTGTCCGACTCATCGCGCACTTCAGCTATCCCGGCGATTTTTCTCCCTTTAACTAGCCCAGCTATTTTCTCTACCAAAGCTGCTTTGTTTACTTGATAGGGAAGTTCGGTAATGACTAATTTGCTCTTACCCTCTTTGGTGCTTACTACATCGGCTTTAGCTCGAATTACAACTTTTCCTTGCCCGGTAGCATAAGCATTCTTTATCCCCTCTTTCCCCAAAATTACGGCTGCCGTAGGGAAATCAGGACCTTGGATAAACTCCATTAGCTCATCTGTGGTGGCTTGTGGGTTGTCAATTAGGTAGGCGATAGCATCGCATACCTCCCCCAGGTTGTGCGGTGGGATGTTAGTTGCCATGCCTACAGCTATGCCTGAGGAACCATTAACTAATAAGTTAGGCAACTTAGCCGGCAAGACAGCTGGTTCTTTGAGGGAATCATCAAAATTGGAAACGAGGGCAACAGTATTTTTATCAATGTCGCCCAGCATCTCTCCAGCGATTTCAGCAAGCCGCGCCTCGGTGTACCTCATCGCTGCCGGCGGATCATTATCAATGCTGCCGAAATTACCCTGGCCATCAATCAAAACATATCTCAAGGAGAAATCTTGTGCCATGCGCACCATAGCTTCATATACGGGGGCATCTCCATGGGGATGGTATTTCCCCAGAACTTCACCAACAATTCGAGCGCTCTTTTTGTGCGGACCATTATGATGTAGTCCCAATCCATCCATGGCATATAAAATACGCCGCTGCACCGGCTTTAGACCATCACGCACATCCGGTAATGCTCGAGAGACAATAACGCTCATAGCATAGTCCAGATAGGAGCTTTTCATCTCCTGCTCAATATCAACAGGCCTTACTTTCCCAATTTCCATTGTCAGTTGTCAGCTATCAGCTTTCAGTAGCCTCCCCAAGTATGGAAAAACCTTCCGACAAACCTTTTTCCTCGCCCTCATCTTCGGAATCTCCAGCCTCTCCTTCAACTCTTTCAACTTCCTTTATTTCTTCGCCTTCCCAGTAGCTAACGTCGCGCCTAAGGAGATATTCTTTAGCATAGGAACGCAAACGCTCAGTAGCTTTAACGGGAAAGGAAGGATACCCCACCTGGCTAGGATGTTGATATTCCTCCCTAATAATTACTCGCACTCCATCCTCCCCTACACTGTGGATGGCTGCAGCGTATCTATTCCCGCCTTCTATCAGCTTGATAAGTCGTAACCCATGTTTCGGCTTAACTTCCCCCAAATATTCCCCTTGGTCATTCTCTACCACTAAGCTTTGGCCCTCTACTCTCAAACAGACCTGATTACCAATACCCATCCTGGCTAATACCTCCGTTGGGGCCAAATTACAAAGGTTGACCACACCAGCCTTGCTTATCTCAGTAATAAAGAACTCAGGAGCAACCCTACGATGCCCCCTATCTAAGGATGCTTTAGCCGCCGGTAAACTAGCTAGTCGAGCTAAATTTTTTACCGCAATAACATTGTTAGGAGCAAGTTCCAAAGCCTTGCTATACGCCTCTTTAGCCCGGGCAAACTCCCCTAACTCTGCCAATGCCCTGCCAAGACGATTGTAAGCCCCAACATCACTAGGAAACCTCTCAATTATACTTCTGTTTACTGCCACAGCCTCTTCCCACCTACCTTGAATAGCCAAGGCTACGGCTTCCTCACTTAATCGCCGTCCTGGTCTAGCTCGCTCCTCTTCTTGCTGATAAGCCATCCTATTCACCACGCAAAGCTAAATAAAAGATTAAAATGCAAAATGAAAAAATACAAAGCAAAGGTAAAAAATTTTGAGTTTTGATTTGTCATTTTGACCTTTAATTTTTAAATTTTCTTCTGTTGTCAAGCAGTTTCAAGCTCAAAGGCTTTATGCAAGGCCTGAACAGCATCCTTAACTCTATCCTCTGCGATAATGCAGGTTATCCTTATCTCTGAAGTAGTGATTAGCTGGATATTAATGCCCTGTTCATAAAGGGCGCGGAACATTCTGGCAGCATAGCCTGGCGTATTTTGCATGCCAGTGCCTACGATGCTAACCTTAGCCAGGGTAGAATCAGTAACACATCGTTTCGCTCCAATGGATTTTATCACCGGTTCTACAATGGACATCGCTTTAACCAAGTCGCTTCGTGCCACTGTAAAGGTAAGATCAGTAATATTCTCAATACTGGCGTTCTGGACAATAGTATCTACACTTATATTCGCCTTAGCCAAGGGCTCAAAGATTGCTGCAGCAATGCCAGGGTGGTCAGGAACACTGATTACAGTAATTTTAGCCACATTGGTATCATGAGCAATACCCCTAGCCTTATTTCTTACTTCCATAGATGCCTCCTTACAAATGAGAGTTCCTGGACTATCGCTAAAGCTGGAAGCCACCAATATAGGCATATCATACAATCCGCCTAATTCCACCGCTCTAGGATGCAGTATCTTTGCTCCATAACTAGCCAGCTCCAGCATTTCCTCATAACCAATCTCCTTTAATTTAGTCGCTTCGGGCACAAAGCGAGGGTCGGCGGTATAGACTCCTTCAACATCAGTATAAATCTGGCATACCTCAGCATTCAAGCTGGCAGCTAGAGCAACAGCCGTAGTGTCAGAGCCACCTCGACCCAGAGTGGTAATATCCATATCCTGAGTAACACCCTGAAATCCAGCTACAATGACGATGTTGCCCTTCTCTAATTCACCGAGAATGCGCTGGGGGACAACGCGAAGAATTCGCGCTTGGCTGTAGCTAGAATCAGTCTGGATGCCCGCCTGGCCACCAGTAAGACTGACTGCCTTATAGCCCAAGCTTTCCAGAGCCATAACCAAAAGAGTGCTGGAAATTAGCTCACCGGTAGAAAGGAGCATGTCAAGTTCTCGCTCGTCTGGCTGTTCACTAACCTGTTGAGCCATTCGGATTAACTCGTCAGTGGTATCCCCCATTGCTGAGACCACCACCACTAATTGATTTCCTTCGTCCTTAGCCCTAGCTATACGGCGAGCTACACTTTTGATTTTCTCGCTATCAGCAACCGAGCTACCACCATACTTTTGTACTATCAGCGCCATATTCTCTACCTTATTAGTTTAGCCATTATATTATACCCTTGCTCAATGAAAACGCCGGTACTTTTAGCTTCAGCCTCGGTAAATCTCTTCGCCCCGTTAGCCATAAACCCCGACCCCCACAGCATAAATGGAACTGGCTCCCTAGTATGGGTCTGAACCTTAATTGGCGTTGGATGGTCAGGCATAATTAGCACCCGAAGAGAATCTTTGTCCCAACTACGGATTCGGCTCACCATCTCGGCATCCACTCTCTGGATAGCCTCTATTTTATCCTCAATAGAGCCAGCATGAGCAGCCTCATCAGGTGCTTCCACATGGACAACTACTAAATCATGTTCTCCAAGCGCTTCCAGGGCTCCTACTGCCTGAGCAGTACAGTCATTGCCCAGATCACCAGTCACGCCGGGAATGCTTAATATCTTCATCCCCACCATTTTAGCCAAGCCCCGTAAAAGGTCAACTCCCGATGTCATCGCAGCATCAAGACCACAAGCCTGCTTGAAAACGGGCATATCAGGTATTCTACCACTACTCCAGAAAAGCCAAATCATTGTGGCTGGGATATCGCCACGAGATTTCCGCGCTACATTTACCGGGTGATTGCGCAGCACAGCTTCCGACCTTGCCATGAGGTCTCTTAATAAATCACTCCCAGGGCCATGGGGAAGAAACTCATTGATAGGTTTGCCCGGGATATCATGCGGAGGGGTGCAAATAGCCAGGAGTGTGTCCTCTCGTCCTTTTATTTTACATATATGCCTGTAGCTGACGCCAGGATAAAATTGGACCTCTTCGCTGCCAAGTTTCTCATTTAAAGCAGCGATGAGAACCTTAGCCTCTTCACTCTTGATGAAGCCCGAGCTATAGCTTCGCATTGTCCCATCACAAATAGAGACTAAATTACAGCGAAAAACAACCTCACCCTCACCAATGGGAATGTCCATACTCCTGGCTTCGATGGCGCTTCTGCCCCGATAATAGACCCTGGGGTCATAGCCCAGTATTGACATGCAAGCGCAGCCGCTGCTGGGCTCCATCCCTTCTGGGACGGTACGAACAAGTCCGACAATACCTTCCCTTGCCATGGCATCCAGGTTTGGAGTATATGCCAGCTCAAGGCAAGTCCTGCCACCGCGGTCAAGCAATGGCCAACCCGCGGCACCATCCATTATCAGAATACAGTATTTCATCCAAGAATTCAGCCACCCAATGTCACCCTGAGCCCTTCGCTTCCTGTCATTGCGAGCGAAGCGAAGCAATCTGGCGCTCAGGGCAGGCTCTGCGAAGGGTCTCCAAGATTCTTTGGTCGCTCCTCTCCCTCAGAATGACACCAGAATGAACGGTTATTATTTCATCTTGTTTTGATAATTAAATCATCTTATAATAGCATAAACACCCGGGGCGTAGCGCAGTGTGGTAGCGCGCAGCGTTCGGGACGCTGAGGTCGGAGGTTCAAATCCTCTCGCCCCGACCAAGAGAACGGAGAGAAACTATGCTAAAAGCCGCAATCGTGGGAGCCACCGGCATCGTTGGTCAGCAATTTCTCGTTGCCCTGAAAAACCACCCCTGGATTGAAATTGCCGCACTTGCCGCATCCGAGAGGTCAGCCGGCCGCAGCTATAAAGAGGCCATAACCGAGGCTCAATCCGGAGCCCTGCGCTGGTTTTGCCAAGAGCCGCCGGTAGAAGAAGTTATGGGAATGCCAGTGCAGAACGCCGCCGAAATGGATATCTCTGCCATAGACCTCGTCTTCTCCGCTATAGAATCCGCCCCGGCGAAGGTTCTCGAACCGAAGTTTGCTAGTGACAAACCGGTTATAAGCACCGCTTCAGCCTTCCGCTACGATGACGATGTACCCATTCTGATCCCAGGCATCAACTCCGAGCAGGCCAAACTGCTTCATGTGCAGAGAAAATCGCGGGGATGGAAGGGCTTCATTACACCCATTCCCAACTGCACCACCACCGGCCTGGCAATATCACTAAAGCCAATCTACCAGACCTTTGGTCTAAACGCTGTCGTAATGACCTCCATGCAAGCTATATCAGGCGCAGGTCGAAGTCCTGGAGTGTTAGGCCTCGATATTCTGGACAACGTCATTCCCTTCGTTCCCGGAGAAGAAGAAAAGGTGCAGCGCGAAACACAGAAAATCCTGGGTAGTTTTGAAGGCTCTTCAATCAGTCCGGCGAGATTCGATGTAAGCTGCACCTGCACCCGTGTTAACGTACGGGAAGGGCATACAGAATCGGTCTTCGCCTCTACCCAAAAAGCTTGCCAGGTAAGCGATGTTGCCAGGGCAATGAGGGAATTCGTCGGCTCAGCCGCTGAAGCTGACCTGCCTTCGGCCCCGAAGCATATGATAATCGTGCTCGATGACCCCTTCAGGCCTCAGCCACGGCTAGACCGTGATGCCGAAGACGGCATGGCCACCGTGGTCGGTAGAATCAGGAAGGACACTGTCCTGGAAAATGGCATCAAGTATGTTCTGGTGTCCCATAATACCAAGATGGGAGCTGCTAAAGGCGCAGTTCTTGTAGCTGAACTCCTTATCCGGGACGGATATATCTCTTAGATACTGAGGCCGAAGGTTCAAACCCTCTCGCCCGACCAGAAGAGGGTTATTACCTAAGCCATTCCTCCCTGGTGACTCCTGCCCTCTTCAAAATCCGCGATAGAAGAGCAACTCCGATCTCTCTGCAGCAGAAACTCAGTCACCGACTTCTAAAGTTTTGAGTTCTTCTATTCTATGTTCACCTATAGTTGGTAAGATAAGTTCTGGTAAAAAAGGTTTCGGAATCCCGATAGTCAATAGGTCCTCTTTGTAAAAGTACGTCTCCTAAGTCAGCAGCGAATACTGCCTCATCTGGCTTACCTTCGCCTATATCCTGTGTGGTTTAGCAACCTGCCACCATGGTTCATCTCTCACCCCCCTCTAACTCTTCTAAAACTTTGTTAATCAGAGGTTTAACCTGTGGAATAACGTCTTTTATAGTGTTCCAGACAAGGTCATACTTCACGCCAAAGTAGAAATGAATGAGCCTATTCCTCATTCCTGCCATGTCTCTCCAGGGAATAGAAGTGTATTTTTGTTTAATGTCTTCCGGAACACTCTTGGCAGCTTCCCCAATGATTTCAAACTTCCTTATTACGGCGCTTAATCTCATGTCGTCATTTTTGAAAGTTGCAAAGTCTATCCCTTCTGCAAATCTCTCGATAGCTTCCATAGCTTCTAAGATATCTTTCAAAAAAAGCTTAGGGTCTCTCATAAATAAACTGCCTCTTTTAGAACCTGTTCTTTAATTTCCTCTCGAACAGTATCAATGGGAACAATATCCACCTTCGTATTGAGTTTTTCCTCAAGGAAGTCCCCAAGACCAACAAGATCAAATAATGTAGCCCCCTTATGAAACTTCACCAAGATGTCCAGATCGCTACTTCCTCTTTGTTCCCCCCTGGCATAGGAACCGAACACTCCAATGATTTCTGCCTTGTATTCCTTTCTTATTTGCTCCTCTAAGCTTTTGAGAGTTTCTATGACTCCTTCAAGTTCCCTATTCACCGTATATTCCCTCATTTATATAATCGTTGGGCGAGCAATTTGCAATTTGCCACCATGGTTTCATCTTCTTCACCCCCTAAAACAATTTCGCTTGTTGCCCCAATCCTTGCTCATTATAGCTTGATTGGCTCCTTGAGGACAACACGCTGTACTCGTCCACATGATTAGTGACACATCACCTCCTTTGTTGCTATCAGGCTGTTTAATTTTGATTCCCCGTTCAATTTCAGCCATCTCGGAGGTGTTTCACCCCCAAATTTTGTAGTTGCCTGATTTATCAGGCACAGTCGCCCAATAAATTGGGCGACTACATTTTTAAACAGCCTCTGCTATCCAAAGCAATCTATACTGATGCTCCCTCCCCTGGTGGGAGGGAGTTAGAGGGAGGGGGGATTTTGCCTGAAGATTGCCACGCCTTCGGCTCGCAATGACATAAAGAACTGCCTAAGGTGTCCACCATCTATCTGAACGAGATCACACGCACGCTACCTTGGCAGCAATAATCAAGGCACTCATAATAGATTCAGCCCATAGGGTGCAGCATGGTATTGGCCTATAGACAACAAAATAAAGAAATCCCTATTGGACAAGCTCTCCTGGAACAAGTACCTGTCGAAATATAGGATGTCAGTAAAACGCCGAGACTTAATCAAATATTCTGAGCAGAACGGTTGATGCCAGGGGCAATTTGACAGACGAGAGCATATAATTCATACTATAGTATGAATATAGTATGAGGAGATGATATCATGCCAAAGACAGCTAAGATTGCTATCAGCCTTCCTGAGGGGGTGCTTGTCGCCGTGGAACGGGAACGGAGGAATAGTGGGGAGAGCCGCAGTCAGTTCTTTCGCCGTGCAGTGGAGACACTTATGCGCCGCCAGGAGGAGGAAGAAATGAGCCAGCAGTATGTGCGTGCCTACCAGCAGATACCCGAGACCAAAGAAGAGGTCGAGGCAGCGCGGCGCGCTGCCAGCAATATCCTGGCTCAGGAATCCTGGGAATGAGGCGGGGTGAGATATGGTGGGTGGAATTAGAACCACCCGCGGGGCACCGCCCGGTAGTGCTTCTATCCCGTGATGAGGCTTATGTCGTCCGCTCCCTGATTATTGTAGCACCAATTACCACGCATATCCGTCATATCCCCTCCGAAGTGCCCCTGGGAGCCGATGACGGCATGCCCCAAAACTGCGTTGCTAACCTGGATACTATTACCACCATACCCAAAGACTGTCTTCGCAATCGGCTTGCCGCCCTGAGCCCTCAGAAAATGAAGGAGGTCGAAGCAGCTATTCACTTCGCTCTGGGCATGGATTGATCTTCCCAAGGGACTACTCTGAAATACAGAGGGTTCCACGTTAGACCCCAGCTTAATAACTCTTTGCTTTATTATGGTATCCCGCATAAGTTCTTACAGAGTTCCTCTCCCTTGATGGGAGAGGATAAAGGTGAGGGTGAATTGCCTCTTTTGTTTAATAATATGCCTGTCTTCTCTTAGCAGCGCTATTAAATAGCCAGAGGCGAAGCTGGCCTTGTTTGAGCAAGAACTTCCTTCCAGTCAAGATTTGTTAGTCCTGCTGGTACATCCTGCAGCATGACCAGAATTTGCAATAGCACAGCCTTTGGGACGTTGAGGTCAGAGGTTCAAATCCTCTCGGCTTTTTAATAGTTTACCCAAGATTTGCCCTTAAGAAATCTTCCTAGCTATACTCCAATGAACTCATCTGTGATGACAACAAGTTGCTCGCTCTTTAATAAGACCAAACCATATTTATTGAGTACGTCTCTACCTAGAAGGCTTGGTAATCTTCGTATCCTTTCCTCAATTTCCCCCTCCTCCACAACATGGTTAAGGACAAATATTTCTTTCAGCTCTTCTTTATAAAAACCGTTCTCAGTGCGAAATAAGAGCCTTGGACTCGGAATTATGAAGGTGGCAACTACTCCGCCTATACCTGCTGTGCCAGGCTCAAACTTTTGAAGTTTCCCATAATCAATACCAAGCCTTACTGCATCGCTGTCTAAGATAGTAGTTCTCGAGGCTCCAGTATCAATTAAGAACTCTACAGGCTTTCTCAGGTCCAAGATTTCACAAATCAAGACAGCAGAAACATAAGGAGCCTCGAATTCTCCCCAGTATCCTGCAATCTTCATAGAATCAGCTCTACCTTCTTAGGTGTCACATATTTGATTGCAATTCTGCTGCTATCTACCTGGTATTTCTCATTAAGCCTTGCAACCAAGGATTTCAAATCCTTATCGTGGTCAACAACCCTGTGAGCAAGCACAGCTACATATTGGTCGGGATATTGTTCCTTCAGCCTGTCATAATGCTGGCTGAGCCATTTCATGTCTAGTTCAAACCCTTCGAGCTGCTCCAAAAGCATTTGCTCTGTTGCCATCTCACCCCCTTAAAAGCAAATTTGATCCTGAAGCCTTAGCCTAAATTGGCATTCCCATTCTAGCACAAACCCAAGCGGCTGGCACTTTTTAAACAGGCATCGAACAATCGACAGAATAACCGCAAACGAGTTATGTAAACAGGCAGGACTAAAGCCTAAATTCTGATAAGTGAAACTGGGCAAGGGCATAATACAGGCTGCAGCGCACTGCGTTCGGGAGGCTGAGGTCGGAGGTTCAAATACTCTTGCCCCAACCAGCAAAGACTACTGCCTAAGCCACTCCTCTCTGGTAACTTCAGCTCGCTTTAAAATCCGAGCAAGAAGAGCAACCCCAATCTCTCTACGATGCGGATTGGGGATAGTTAACACCAAACTGCCTTTTATCATGTAAGGATGTTTCCCGCCTCGATAAGGCCCTTCAAATTCAAGCCCACGAAGTCGCCTTACTAGCTTTGTCCATGAAACAGGCGAAAGCTCAGCCACCGACTTCTAAAGTTTTGAGTTCCTCTATTTTGTGTTCGCCTATGGCAGGAATGCCTAGTCCTTTTCTAAGCCTTACCACAAGCCAACCATCAATAACCTCAGCTAAATTATGACGGCATTCCTCAAGTGTTTTACCCGTAGCCCACACACCTTCAAGCTCTGGAACCTCTCCATAGTATGGTTCCTTATCCTCAATGATTTCATACCTTGCCCTATTAAGAGCGGCTTCAATGTATTGTGCAATCAATTTTCCACCTCTTTGCTTAACTTCTCTTTACCTGCTAGAGGGATTTTTCATACAAATGATATTGCTCACAATCATTTCCTAATCATTATAGCTCGAATGCTTACTAAATGACAATAAGTACCGCATGTAGCAGCGCGCAGCGTTCGGGACGCTGAGGTTGGCGGTTCAAATCCTCTCGCCCTATCAGAATTCCTCAATTTAGCAGTTGACGCATTCTGCTATGATATCTTTTATAGTCCTACTCAGAAACAAAACGCTAAAAAGTATGGTGACAAAGACTGTTACCACATTTTCCACCTAACAGCTAGGCAATGAAATAATGGCCTTGACTTCTGCAATATCACTCATTATAATGAGCATACACTCAATATTTAGAGTGAGGATAAGATGCTTAACACTTACCTCATTAACACAGTCACCCAGAGGGTCATCAGCTTTCTTGCCAAGTTTTGCGATCAGGAATTTTATGAAAGGCAGATTGCCCAGAGGATTGGCATAGCTTATGGCTCAGCAAACCGAGCCTTAAATGAATTATATTCCACTGGAGCC
>JAUWOR010000013.1:0-20496 GCA_030612025.1 Dehalococcoidia bacterium
CATCATTGCCTGGCAAGAAGCCCGTAAGCTGACGCAGCTAATTTACGATGTGACCCGTGACTACAATTTCCGAAGAGACTTCTCCCTCCGTGATCAAATGCAACGAGCCTGTGTATCTACTATGTCCAACATCGCTGAGGGCTATGCACGACAAACCGACAAAGAATTCATCCAGTTTTTGTATATCGCTTTGGGTTCTGTCGCCGAAGTTCAGAGTCAGCTTTACATAGCTCAAGACCTGAACTATATTTCAAAAGGGGATTTCGATAAAATTCACGAGCTAGGAACTGAAACGGCGCGGCTTATCGCCGGTTTCATAAAATACTTAAGGGGAACTGGCTAATGACTACCAGACTATTGACTGCCGACTTCATAGCAACTAAGGTATCCAAGCTAATCAATGCTTTTATGACCTATCTTCGCTCTCACCAAAGATCAAAAGGAGCTAGCAAATGAACCAACCATCTCAACTATCTCAACCATCTCAACTATCCCAACCATTCCTTATTGCCCAAGCTAAGCCTTTCAGCTATAATTACAACCTTGAAGAAAGGGTGATCTATTAGATAAGCAAAGACCATATAACGAGAGACAGAAAAATGATTGTTCGGAGAAATGCTACTAAACAGTCCTTAACGAATATTCTGGATGAGCTATCCGAAAAAGATGCGCGCCAGGTTCTTTCCTTTGCTGAGTTCTTAAAGCTTCGTGAGGAGCGATGGTTTATTGACTATGTGAACGAGAGAACAAAAGAGGCCTTGGCGTCTAAGAAGGCAGGCAAGAAGTTTTTCAGTTTAGAAGAACTTCAAAGGGGACTCGGCTAAAAGATGGGCTCAGGTTATGCGCTTGAGCTGTCTCCCGTTTATTTCATCGAAGGGAGCTTAGTCCTTGTTACCATAATAGGAGCTAGGGAGAACATTTATAAAAGGGCTAGACAACAGAAGCGATGATCAAACCATCTCAACTAACTCAACCATCTCAACTATCTCAACTATTCATCTGCATCATCGGCGCTGGCTATATTGGCTTGGTAGCTGCCCCATTGTGACTTCAAGATTGGTTCAGAATGCAGCGTAGTATTGATTTATAACCCTTTCCTAGTATAATAAGCATAAATTGGCTTCCGGAATAGCACTTCTCATGAAAGCTTTAATCTTAGCCGGTGGCAAAGGGACAAGGCTTAAGCCTCTCACCAACACTATGGCTAAACAACTCCTGCCTGTGGCCAATAAACCTATCTTGTTTTATGTGCTGGACCAGATTAAAGAAGCAGGCATTACAGATATAGGCATCATCATTTCTCCAGGAACTGGTCCTTATATAAAAGAAGCTGTGGGAGACGGCACGAGATGGAATGCTCAGATTACTTATATCCTCCAGCCTGAGCCTTTAGGTCTAGCACATGCGGTAAAAACAGCCCATGATTTCCTGGGCAACTCCCCCTTCCTCATGTTCCTTGGCGATAATCTTATTCAAGGAGGAATAACTCAGTTTGTGGAGCAATTTAATACCAGCTCCCCTGATGCCCTCATTTTACTCAAAGCAGTTAAGGAAACTCACCTCTTTGGTATTGCTGAGCTGGATGAAGCAGGAAAAGTATGCCATATTGAGGAAAAGCCAAAGCATCCCAGAAGCAACCTGGCAGTGATAGGAGTGTATTTATTCTCCCCACTTGTTCACGAAGCTATCGCTTATATCAAGCCCTCCTGGCGAGGAGAGTTGGAAATCACTGATACTATCCAGCAACTTATCGATGCGGGTAAAAATGTCCAGAGTTATACTCTGGATGGCTGGTGGCTTGATACCGGTAAAAAAGACGACCTTCTGGAAGCCAATCGGGTTGTCCTTGATGATTTGCTTGAGCGTGATATAAAAGGCGAAACTGATGCCACAAGCCAGATAGTGGGCAGAGTCGAAATCAGACCAGGAACGAAGATAGAAAACAGCACCGTCAGGGGACCAGTATCCATTGCTGAGAGTTGCCAGATTAAGAATTCCTTTATCGGACCTTTCACTAGCATTGGTGCTGGCACGGTGATTGAGAGCTCCTCCATAGAGCACTCCGTGATTTTGGAGGATTGTCATATACTCAATATAGAGCGCCTGGCTGATAGTATTATCGGTAAAGGCACAGAGGTTATCAAACAGGAGCAAGGCTTTAAAGCGCTAAGGCTTTTTCTTGGCGATGATGCCAAGGTAGAACTATAAAAGAAGGCGGGAAAAATGAAACTCCTTGTGACTGGCGGTGCTGGCTTTATTGGCAGCAACTTCGTTCATCATATTCTCAATGAGCATCCCAACTGGGGAATAATAAATCTAGACAAGCTTACCTATGCAGGTAACTTAGAGAACTTAAAGGATATTGAAAATGATCCCAGATATCACTTTGTCAAAGGTGATATAGCCGATAGAGAATTAGTTAATAACCTTTTACAGGATAACTTTGATGTCATTGTAAACTTTGCTGCTGAATCACATGTTGACCGCAGCATTCTGGATGCCTCGCCCTTCATCGAAACCAACGTCAAAGGCACTCAAGTTCTTCTTGAAGGAGCACACCAATACAAAGTGCGAAAATTCATCCAGGTATCTACCGATGAAGTCTATGGCTCTATAGAGGAGGGCAGATTTACTGAGCAATCACCTTTCTCCCCAAATAGTCCTTATGCTGCCAGCAAAGTTGCCGCTGACCTCCTATGCCATGCCTATTGGAAAACCTACCAACTTCCTGTGGTCATCACTAGATGCTCCAATAACCTGGGACCATTTCAATTCCCCGAAAAACTCATCCCCTTAGCTATAACCAACGCCTTGGAAAATAAACCCATCCCCATTTACGGAGATGGACTAAATATAAGAGACTGGATTTATGTCCTTGACCATTGCCGAGCCTTAGACTTGGCTATCCAAAAGGGAAAGCCTGGGGAGGTATACAACATCGCCGCCAATCAGGAGAAGACGAATCTGGAACTCATACATCAACTCCTGGATATGATGGTCAAGCCCCAAAGCCTCGTAACCTTCGTTGCTGACCGCCCTGGTCACGACCGGCGTTACGCCCTGAATGCCAGTAAAATAACTAAAGAGCTAGGTTGGAAACCAACCTATTCCTTTGAGAAAGCACTAGCAACTACCGTCGATTGGTATGTAAATCATGAGCATTGGTGGCGTCAGATTAAAAGCGGCGAATATGCCAAATATTACCAGCGAATGTACTCCCACAGATGAAAATCCTGGTCACCGGAGCTAATGGGCAGCTAGGAACTGACCTTTGTAAGGTTCTCCAGCATTTTGAACTTATCCCACTCACTCATAAGGAGATTGAAATCGCCGATATAAACTCAGTTAAATATGCCTTCTGTAAACATAAACCTGATATCATTATAAATACCGCCGCTTATGTCCGTGTTGATGACTGTGAAACTGAGCAGGATAGAGCCTTCCTCATCAATGCCTTGGGCGCTAGGAATGTCGCTGTAATAGCTCAGGAGCTTAAAACTAAACTAATTCACATTAGCACCGACTATGTCTTCGGTGGTGAAAGTGAACCCCGTACTACACCCTATACCGAACTCGATACACCTATCCCTATTAGCATCTATGGCAAATCTAAGCTAGCCGGGGAAAACTTCGTCCGCCATTTCTGCCCAAAGCATTTCATTATCAGGACTTCAGGACTCTTCGGAGTCGCTGGTGCCAGTGGTAAAAATGGCAACTTCGTGGAGACCACGCTAAAACTTGCCCAAGAACGAGAGGAGCTAAAGGTGGTAAATGACCAGGTATTCTCCCCTACCTATACCAAGGACTTAGCCAAAAAAATAGCCCAGCTCATAACCTCCGAGTACTATGGCATATTCCACATCACTAACAGAGGCTCTTGTTCCTGGTATGAGTTTGCTAAGGAGATTCTGAAACTGGCAGATTTGAAAATTCGCCTCATTCCCATAACCTCCGATGAATATCCCCAGAAAGCCAGGAGACCCCGCTTTTCAGTATTAGATAATTATCATCTCAGGCTTTTAGGCATGGATGATATGAGAACTTGGCAGGAAGCACTCAAAGATTATATGATAAGCAAAGGATATATCAAGTAAAATTTAGAAGGCTGTTTAAAAATGTAGTTGCCCAATTCATTGGGCGATAGTGCCTGATAAATCAGGCAACTACAAAAATTTGGGGGTGAAAACTCTCCAAAATGCCCAAAATCGAACGGGAAAACAAAATTAAACAGCCTAATTTAGAGGAAGGAGGAAGATGAGCTATGGCTAAACAAGAAGAAAAGATGATCCCTGTAACTATTTATTTAACCCCAAAGCAGATTCGAGAGGCTTATCAGCAATTGGCTGAGGGAGAGGAAGAAGAGGATTGGATAAATGCCCCAGAGATTCTCGAGATGTTGGCTAAGCGTGAAGACGAAGTAGCCAGGGAGATTAAAAAAGGAAAGTTTATAACCCTAGGGGAGCTCCAGAACAAATTAGGTAAGTAAATGTATGAGCTTGTCATTCCTCGCTCAGTTGAGAAGGACATCGGGAAGTTGCCACACCAGCTTCAAAAGATAATAGCAAACGAGTACCTTGAATCAATTAAATCCAATCCACACCAAAGCGGATTCCTGCGAGGAAAATCTAGAGGCCTCCGCAAGTATACTTTTTCCTATAAGGGAACCGAGTATAGAATTGTCTACAAGATTTCGGAGACAGCCAAATCGGCTATACTTATCATGGTCGGCTCCAGGGAAAATTTCTACGAGAGACTGAGACGGCGTATCTAACCGATGTAGAGTACGCAGGAGGCTAGTCATGATAGCAGAAAGCCAGAAGACCCCGTTTCTCGGTGCTGGATAACTACCACCTCAGGCTCCTAAGAATGGATGACATGCAAACTTGGCAGGAGGCACTCAGAGATTATATGATAGAGAAAGGATGTAGCCCGTAGGTTGAAGATTGCCGTCTCCATTAGTAGAGTACCACTCAGATTAACGGATAAACAATGGCATCACATGAGCGAGAGACACCCAGAATTAGCTGGCAAGTTTCAGGAAGTTTTGGAAGCGATAAGTTCCCCCACCATTGTCCAGCAGGGAGATTTTGGCACACTCCTTGCTGTTAAAAAGGAGAATGACAAATACCTGATCGTGGTCTACAGAGAAATTTCCCGAATTGACGGCTTCATAATTACAGCGTATTATAGCAAGAGATTAAGATGGCAAAGGAGAGCGATATGGAGACCCTGAAAATGGAAATCCCGCAGCAAGCTACCTGGGACTATGATGATGAAGCAGATACCTTATATATTTCATTTGGTAAACCCCAGCCAGCACTTACTGAGGATATCGGCGAAGGGATTTTAGCTCGCTATCTTGAAGATTCTGGCGAACTCGTCGGATTTACCATAATAGGCGTTAGTCAAGTTATAAAGCAAAAGTCAAAGATATGATGCCAGCCAAAGGCAAGAAATTCGAAGCCAAATCAAAGCAGCTAATACAAGGAGTCCAGGTCAAGCAGCTAAAATGGATACCTGACGAGCGGGGGAAGCTGATGGAAATGCTCCGCTGCGATGACACTATGTTTGAGAAATTCGGCCAGGTGTATGTCACCACCTGCTACCCCGGAGTGGTAAAAGCCTGGCATTATCATCAAAATCAAGCCGATAACATGGTAGTAGTTAAAGGCATGGCAAAAGTCGCCCTCTATGACCCCAGGGAAGATTCTCCCACCAAAGGACTGGTCAACGAGTTCTCCATCGGTGAAGACAACCCCATGCTTATCCATATCCCTGAATTGGTCTTCCATGGCTTCAAGGCTTATGGCTCCGAGCCTGCCTATGTGCTAAACACTGTCACCCAGCCTTATAACCACAAAGAGCCCGATGAATTCCGCATTGACCCCTTCGACAATGATATACCCTACGATTGGGCCCTGAAGCAGGGCTAAACGTGAGGCTATTGAAATTGTTTATTGTCATTGCGAGCCGAAGGCGTGGCAATCTCATCGCAAACCTTTAGTGTTGTCTCATTGAGATTGCTTCGTTATCCCGCGCTTCACTCGGCATTTCCCACAATGACAAGGAAGAAATTCGAGGGTCACTAATCAAATAGATGGCACAGCTCATTGACTCAAGCCAGCCATCAAGTTAAAATGAAATAAAGAGGAAAGACATGAGGGATTGATGAATTATACCATTGTAGTGCGGCGATCGTTATCTGGACATTATATCGCTAGCTGTCCCTCTATTCCAGAATGTCATGCCCAAGGTGATACCTATGAAGAAGCCATTCAGAATGCTAAGGAAGCGCTTCAACTCTGTGTTGAATATATGCAAGAACAAGGGGAAAGGCTTCCTGAGGAAGTGGGCAGCGAGAAAGTATTGGTGTGAGCAAACTACCTGAGCTTAAGCCTGTTAAGCTCACCAGAGCTTTGGAGAGACTGGGATTTGAAAAAGTCAGGCAAAGTGGCGGTCATGCCATATATAAGCATAGCGATGGCAGATGGACTACAGTTCCTATTCATCCTGGGAAAGGCGTTGACCCTGATCTCTTGGGTGACATCCTGAAGCAGATAAAGGTAACGAAAGAGGAATTTCTGGCAGCTCTCGGAAGGGAAAAGAAGTAGCTCAGTTATGAAGATGACCTACCATAAGCAAGCGTATAGAACCTGTTTAGGCTAAGTTTTAATAAGACACCTCACTATTCAGCCAAATTTCACACGAGGAATCTTAAATACAAATCAAATAAGCTGAAAAGGAATTGAGCACCGTTCAGAGAATTGCCAAAAATATCGATATTGCTTCACTTTCATACCTCAGTAGGGGACAAGCCCCGACCCTACGAGACACTTACCACTCACCTAACCTCTCCCTTGAAGGGAGAGGAATAAGGTGAGGGTGAATGCAGCGGGGTTCATCCCCGCCTTACCAAGGATTGCTTCATCTATATCAGGTCGCCTATAATGTGAATAATGAATATCGTCGTTGTAGGCGCTGGCTATGTTGGCTTGGTAGCTGCCTGTTGCTTGGCAAATTCAGGACACCGGGTAACCTGCGTAGAAGCCAATGAAGCCAAGCTAAAACTTCTGAATCAAGGTTTAAGCCCTATCCAGGAAAAGGGCATTGACCAACTACATAAACAGGGTCTATCATCAAGCAAATTATCCTTTGTTCCGTCTCTTCCAAAGCCACTTCAAGCTGATATAGTGATGATAACCGTGGGCACTCCTTCCTTGTCCAGCGGTGCTGCTGACCTCTCCTATATTTATCAAGTTGCCGCTGAGCTAAGAGATGCCGCCCAGCACCCCTTAATCTTAGCCATGAAGAGCACTGTCCCCCCAGGCACTGGAGTTAAGCTAACGCAACGCTACTTTAAAGGCACACCAGTTACTTATGTTGCCAACCCTGAGTTTCTGCGTGAGGGACAGGCCATTGAGGATTGGTACCACCCCAGCCGTATCATCATTGGAGCCGATGATAAAGAAATAGCGGAAAAGGTCCGGCAGCTTTATTGTGACATTGACGCCCCCGTGCTTATCACCGACATCACCAGCGCGGAAACGATAAAGTATGCTGCCAACGCCTTCCTGGTAACTAAGATTTCATTTATCAATGAAATCGCCAACCTTTGCGAAGCCATAGATGCCAACATTGATGATGTGGCTAAAGGCATAGGGCTTGACCCGCGTATTGGACCTGACTTCCTCCGTGCTGGACTGGGCTACGGTGGTTCTTGCTTTCCCAAAGATGCCCGTGCCCTCGACTTCTCTGCCCTGAATAAAGGCTATGACCTCAGGTTGCTCAAGGCAACCATTGAAGTAAATACCAAGCAGCGAATCCTGGCGGTTCACAAGCTCAAGCAACTTTTAGGGGGCCTGGCAGGAAAGGAAATCGCCTTACTTGGCTTATCCTTCAAGCCTGACACCGATGATGTCCGGGAAGCCCCTTCTCTGGACATCGCTTACCTGCTTCATGAAGAGGGTGCTAGACTCCGTGTTTATGACCCTGCAGCGATGGAAAACGCCAAGCCTTTTTTACCCCCAGGTGTAGCCTTTGCCTCAGATATTTATTCAGCCACCGCTGGCACCAATGCCGTTATCTTAGTTACCGAGTGGCAGGAATTTATCCAGGCTGATTGGCAAGCTATCAAAGAGCAGATGAAGGACCCTTATGTTGTATTTGATGGTCGCAATGCCTTAGCCCGGGATAAGTTTAGAGCTTTGGGCTTTAGGTATGTAGGAGTGGGACGAAGGTTATGAGATCATTTTAACATGATTATTTTCCGATGTAGTGCGACCAATTTAGAAAACACAATTCCTCTCCCTTGAAGGGAGAGGATAGGTGAGGGTGTCTTATAGTACCTTGCAAAAAATGGCTTCACTATGTCATCGCCGCTTTTCTCCCTTGTCATTGCGAGCCGAAGGCGTGGCAATCTCACGAGTCCTCAGCACAAAAACCAGCTTCTGGAAAAATAGCCTCCCTTTATGTGATAATCCAGGGTAAACCGAAGCGGTCATGCATCTCAATATAAAGGAAAGAGCCAAGAATCTACTCCAGCCAGGTGAGGGCTTATACCAGCGCACAGTACGAAGTGGCGCCTGGGCATTTGCCCTCAGGATAACCGAGCAGGTATTCAGCATAGCAAGGCTGATTATTTTGGCTCGCGTTCTTGCCCCTAACGACTTTGGCTTGATGGGGATTGCTTTGCTCGCTATGATGGCCCTGGAAACCTTCTCCCAGAGCGGTTTTCAACAGGCTCTCATCCAGAAGAAAGAAAATATCAAGGATTACCTTGATGCTGCCTGGACAGTTTCAGCTCTGCGTGGTCTTGTTCTATTCGCTGTTCTATTCTTCCTTGCCCCTTATGTCGCTATATTCTTCAAGGCACCGATAGCCACACCCCTCATACGAGTTGTTGGTCTCGCTGCCCTTTTGCAAGGCTTAACCAACATTGGAGTGCTTTACTTCCAGAAGGAGCTGGAATTTAACAAACAATTCATTTACCGAGCTAGCGGCACATTAGCCGATTTTGTTGTAGCCGTTTCTGCTGCTTTAATATTAAAAAGCGTCTGGGCTCTGGTATTTGGCTTGCTTGCCGGCAACTTTGTCAGGCTAGTAGTAAGCTACTTGGTTCACCCCTATCGTCCCCATTTTAAGCTGGACATGGCTAAGACTAAAGAGCTTTTCGGCTTCGGAAAGTGGATACTTGGCTCAAGCATCTTAGTGTTCCTGATTACCCAAGGCGACGATATTTTCGTCGGGAAGCTGCTGGGTGTGACTCTCCTTGGCTTCTACCAGATGGCTTACCGAATTTCCAATGCCCCGGCCACAGAGATAACACATGTGGTTTCTCAGGTAACCTTCCCTGCCTACTCCAAGCTACAAGACAACCTCCCCGGTCTAAGGGAAGGTTATCTTAAAACGCTCCAGCTCACCGCTTTTATATCTATTCCCTTAGCTGCCGGGATATTTATATTAGCTCCAGAATTTACTACAATATTTCTGACTGAAAAGTGGATACCTATGGTTCCAGCAATGCAAGTACTAGCTTTAGCAGGGCTAATGAGGTCCATACAAGCTACAACAGGTCCTATATTTTATGCTGTCGGAAAACCCCGAATAGAGACTAGATGGCAGGTTGTTCGCTTGGTAGTGTTAGCAGCTTCAATTTATCCTTTAACCTTCTATTGGGGGATATTAGGCGCTTCAATAGGTGTATGTTTGAGCACCTTAATATCAACCATAGGATTTAGTTTTATGGTTATAAATGTCACAAGATGTGGAATTAAAAACTTTGGTAAAATTATAATCTTGCCTTTAGTAAGTGGAGTAATCATGGTGTCAGCTATATTTGCTTTAAAGGCCAGTGTTAATACAGTAGGCATTCGGGAATTCCTCTTATTTGCTGCGCTGGGCATTTTAGCCTATCTTACTATAACTTTCCTGCAAGATAAATTTTCAAGGTATGGAATGCTATTACTTGTAAAGGAGTCCCTAGCTTCGTTTCGGGGGACAAGATGAACATTATAAGGAACTTGCTAAGGATACTTTGGCAAAGGCTTAGATTTGATCAAAAAAAGGAGTGGGATAGTATCGCATATTCTTATTTGGAGGATTGTAATCATATTTTAGATATAGGTTGCGGGGAAGGCAGATTTATCCTTCAAAGCCCTGAGCGAATAATAGGGATAGACTGGAATCCTGAGTCCCTAAAAAAATGTAGGAAGCTGCGATATAATGTTATTCAAGGAGATGTAAAAGCTTTACCTTTCCAAGATGAATCCTTTTCTGGTATACATTGCTCGCATGTTATAGAACACTTTCTGCCATCTGATGTACATAATATCCTTTCCAATTTCAATAGGATTATTCGCCGTGATGGTATATTAGTAATCAGATCACCACTTTTATGGGATGGATTCTACTCTGACCTTACTCATATCAGGCCTTATAATCCTGAAGCTATTATTCACTACCTAACTCCCTCAGAACAACATACTTTAGAACACATAAGTGGAGATTTTGAAATCATACAGTTAAAATGGCGTTATAAGCCCTTTCAAGTTAAAAATAAATATTTAAACGCTATATTTAACATCCTAAATAGATGGGGATTTCCATGGACTCAAAGAAACGGATACATGCTGGTTATGCGAAAACAGCGACATGACTGAGAAAGTTCCCGAAGTTAGCGTAATTATCCCAACCTATAACCGAGCACATCTCTTGGGGCGTGCCATCCAGAGCGTGCTTGACCAGACCTACCAGGATTTTGAGATAATTGTCATTGATGATGGCTCTACGGATAATACGAAAGAGATAGTAAGGTAAACGCTATGAAGATAACTTTTATTCTACCTGGTATTGGTGTAGCAGGAGGTCCAAGGTCAACATTTGAGATAGCAAATCGCCTACAAGAGCGTGGACATAAGGTTTCAGTGGTATATCCTCTAATACCGATAAGATCCGGGGCAAAATGGTACAACATTAAAAACCTGGCAGGTAGAGCACTAGGGTTAGCCGCAAATCTTAAGCAGGGCAACCATATAAGGTGGTTTGACCTGAAAGCCAAACTAATAAGAGCGCCGACGCTCGCCGAGAAATATATTCCACAAGGGGATATAGTAGTAGCTACTTGGTGGGCAAATGCTTATGATGTTAACAGTTACGGGCTTGATAAGGGGAAGAAATTTTACTTTATCCGGCATTATGAAACTTGGGGCGGGCCCGAGGATTTAGTTAACAGAACCTATACACTTCCGCTTCACAAAATAGTTACTTCAACATGGCTAAAGATCCTCATCGGGGGAAAATTCAATGTTTCAACCTTTGGCCCTGTTCCTAACGGCATCAACTTTAATCTGTTCTATAAATCGAGAGACAGCTTTGCGTGTCATAATCCCAAGCGAATAGGAATGGTATACAGAAGAGCGAAGTGGAAGGGCATGGAGGACGGATTTAAGGCTTTTCACATAGCAAAAGAGAGATATCCAGATATTCAACTGGTTCTTTTTGGTGAGCGGAGAGGCAAGGAAGTACCCAAAGACGCAGAGCTTCATAAATTTCCTTCCTCAGATAAATTGAGGGAGCTTTATAATTCCCTGGATATTTTCCTCTTCCCTAGCCATTATGAAGGATTTGGCAATCCCCCTATGGAAGCGATGGCGTGTGGTGCTGCTTGTGTAGCAACAAATGTTGGAGCTGTGCCAGATTATATTATTGATGGGAGAACTGGACTTCTGTGTTCACCGTATGCCCCGGAAAAGCTGGCAGAATGTTTAATACATCTACTCGAAGACGAAGAAAAACGGAAACAAATAGCCAAATCGGGGTATAGACATATACAGCGGTTTACTTGGGATAGGTCGGTAGAGCAGTTAGAGGAGACATTTAATCAAGCAAACCTCGGAGACCTTAAACCTTAGCATTATCCATCGGTTGGAGCAAAACGTGCTGCCTATCCGCCAGGTGCATAGGTAACGGTAATAGTGGCACTTACTGCCCCCTGTCCTTTTAATGTAGCTACGATGGTGATAGTGTTTTCTCCTTCAATAAGGTCAATGCCACCAATGAAATAACCATTTTCCGCTACTACCACCGGGGTGTTATTAATGGTTATCTTGGCTGAAGAATCAGAAACTGCGCCCTTAACCCCAATAGGAGTGGCATAAACTCTCATGCCATCATAAGGCCAAGTAATTTCCACACTTAAACCAGCGTGACATCCCACAAGCGCTAAACACAACACAGGGATAATAAGAGCAATTCCCAATACTTTAAATATTTTAGTCATAATCTATTGGCGCTAAAATTTTGGCACCCCCATTATCATAGATTATGTTGCTATGTTCCAGCCTGCCAGCTAATACAGGCCTATTCATTAAGTGCACAGGCACATATACATGGTCAACTCCGTTAAACACACGCACACACACTTCCTTACGCTCTATATTCCAAGTTCTCAGGAAGATATAGGCATCATCTGGAATTTCCCCTGAAGGTGGTATTGTGCCAACTCGTCCATAAAGTCGTTGGCTTAGCAGCGTAGCCCCATAAAAATCGGCATAAACTATGCACCTAGCAGGTAGATTTTCTGATAGCCAAGTGGCTGCAGCAACTTCCTCCTGATTGAACAGGCCGGGGCCACCAATCCATTTTATATGGGCCTAATGATGGAGAGGCTGGCTGGCTGGTAAATGCGTAAATAAAGCCAGAGGTGAATAGAAAATACGGTATAAGTATAGCTAATGCCAAGAACACTAAACAATAATTTGAATTGCTACTAAGATTGTTTATTTTGTCGCCTTCGGCGTCACCAGATTGCTTCGTCGAGTCCCCTTGCTTTGCTTGGGACAAGCCTCGCAATGACAAACAACCTAGCTCTTTCTTAAGTTTCACCCTGGAGACAAACTTGAATAGCCTAGATGCTCCTTGCCATACAGCTTCGCCACCCACAATACAAAGTGGCGCTAAGAGAAATAAGCTGATCTGATAGAATCTAGTGAAACCAAGGTGGGCAGAGAATCGAGGTAAAACTATACAGGCAAGTAGAATCAGAGCTGCTCCCATAGTTAGGGCGACAAATTCCGGTCTGAATTTGAATCTTTTGGGCCTAAAAATCATCCAGAAAAAACCAACCACGATGAATAGCTCGGTTATATACTGGAATATTCTGAAGATTTTGCTTAAGCTCGTAGCTTGGGGAAAACCGTAACCAAGACCAGCCTTAACTATGCTTTCTCTTTCCGGGGATTCAAAGAATTTGGTAACAGGTGATAGCTCAGTTGGTTCAGTTGGCTCACTTGGCGCCACAGTTAATAGAGAGTATTGCGATTGCCCAATGCCTCGTATGGTATTCAGCGCTGCCCCCTGTGCAATGCCTCCATACCAGCCTAAGGCGACAACCAGATATACACAAACTATTACTGCCATGATTTTGTGCGGGAAGGCTCCCTGGGAAGCTATCTGCGGCAAGCCACCAAATTTATGAATTAACCATCCCCGGGCTCTTTTGCCAGCATGGCTTCTTATTAAAGCCATTATTATCCAAGCACTGACTAAAAGTGTAAAGCAAATATAGCCCAAGGCATAGTGTGACATTATCAAAGATATAGCGAAGATAATTGCTAGAGTTGCCCTTTGATTTAAGGCTAGCTTTCGCTCAATCAAAAGCAATATCAGCAGAGCGAAAAACATTGCTGCAATGCCCCCCCTAGCTACGCAGACCATCACAAGAACAAGAGAGGGTATTGCCACGAAGAAAAAGACAGCTAGGAAAGCTCTTTTAGCTGCAATTTGCTCACGAAAGATGTGGAATAGAGCCAAAGGTGCGAGGCAGAAGATAAGAGGATATATAATCTTAAATACCCATATGGCATCCATATTGAGCATTAAGGCATATACGGGAGATAAGAAAATGATGCTCAGACAAGTGTTATAGTTATGCGGTAGAGTAAAATCCCAATAGCCATTTTGAAGCACAATATGCTGGAAATAGTATTCGACTGAGATATCAGAGCCATACAATGTAGAGGAGATAAGAGACAAGTGAAATAAAAGGCCTATAGCAATCATTGCTATTGCCCAGGGATAGGCATTTTTGGGCAACCTATCGAAGGCGACTAAAGCTACCACGCAGGCAATAATCGCTATGAGAAACAGAAGCACAAAATTATTGTGATAGGCATTAACCAAATATGTTCCGAAGATGGCAAGGATGGGCAGCAAAAGTAAGAGTAAGTAAGGGAGCGAAAACAGCTCTCTTATATTGAAGCGCATCGGCACTGCCGAGAAATCTCTATCTCGCTTATAAGCTACGCCACCGAGTATCAAGGTAAAGATAGCCAGGGTAGCTGTTACAGGGAAAGTAGAAATAGGCTTAGAAACACCCATAAGGGGCAAGACAAAATTGGCAAATAACCCAGCAATGTAAATGAAGGCGATGCTCAAGCCCACTGAATACAGCAGGCTTTCTACCACGCTGACATTATGAACTTTGAGAACTCTCAGAATGAGGATGCCGGGGATAAAGGTAAGGAAGATAAAGCCGACAATTTGCCTTAAACCTGGAATATCAAAGCCTAAGGTGGCCAGTCCAATTAAGCCAACGGCAGCTAGCAAAGTGGCCAATGCTAATCGCAGACACTTCTTGATTTCCCAATCGTTAGGTGGGGTCATTACTAAATAGACTCAGTTGTTCTATTGCTCTGGCTCTTCAAAGCTATTATACTACCATAAAGTTGTAGCATATAGATAGGCCAAAAGACAAGAAATGAGCTATCCCAAAGTCTTTATCATAATCCTCAACTGGAACGGGCTTGAGGATATGAACAGCCTGCTACTCTATCACACTTGGTTATTGGTCTAGGCGAAATGGACTTTCAATTAATATGTCCTACGTGTAAAAGTCGACTTGGAGAAAACAAAGTGTACGAAGGCTGTGGCAAGACATATGTCTGGCTTGAGGAAGGTAGATTGGTTTCGTTTCAAGTTGACTGCGACCGATTTTACCGGAGGTATGTATGTCCGCACTACTACAGATATACCCCCAATCGGAACGATATCTTCAATGCGGATATAAACAAGTTAGCCGAAATTGAGAAAAAAAACTCAATTAGGGGGGTGTAAATGATTAAGAAGTTTTATATTAATGATGATGTTTAGAAAGGCTATCACGGATAAATACACTCAAAGAACTAAAATCTGGTTAGATGAGCGTTTTAAAAAGTGTGATGAACATGGAATATATTATGCCCATCAACCCATATATGGTTTTCGGAAAGGCCATAGTGAGCCAGGTCTTATTGATAGGTATATTCGAATCTACCACATAATGAGAGCACTTTCACATTTAAGGTTTGATTCTCTTTTGGATGTAGGGTCAGCCGAAGGTTACAAAGCATATATTGCAAAGAAACTATTTAATGTAAAGGGGAAATGCTGTGATCTTTCTGAAGAGGCTTGTAAGAGAGCTGAAGAAATTTTTTATATAGAATCAACACCTGCCGATATTCATGACTTACCATTCAAGAATAATGAGTTTGATGTTGTTTTGTGCAGTGAGACTTTAGAACATGTAGCCGATTTACATAAAGCTGTTGATGAACTACTAAGAGTTGCCGGTAAGGCAGTAGTAATCACGGTACCTCATGAGCCTAAGGAAGTTATTGACAAGAATATCAAAGAAGAAATTCCTCACGGTCATATCCATAGTTTTGACTTAGAGAGCTTTAATTTTTTGAAGTCAGAGGGTTGTCATATTCTTAGTAGAAGAATAATTAGTCCGTTATTAGAGATTCCTTCTGTTCTAATAGAAGCAATGCCGCGAGAATATCATAAAAATATGAAATATCCGAAAATATTTATA
Organism: Dehalococcoidia bacterium; assembly: GCA_030612025.1. Taxonomy (GTDB): domain Bacteria; phylum Chloroflexota; class Dehalococcoidia; order GIF9; family AB-539-J10; genus 20-14-all-45-10. Next base: position 15,851 of record JAUWOR010000013.1, read on the forward strand.
GATATCTATAATACTTGTGTGCCCATTTTAAGAAAACTCTTTGGTAAAACAACAGCAGCTTTTCTAATCCGATTGGATGATTTTGTTTTAAAATTTACATCTTCCTACAATGCAATTTTATTTATAATTCTGAAAGATAACAGTGCTAACAGAAAAGAACAAATTTTAAATATCTCAGCATATCGGATTATAAATTTTGCAGTTCCCTATCATTATCTGAAGAAAAATGGTTAGATTGAACAAGGTTATATTGTCGCCTTTTTCTCAATTCCTCGGCTACTTCGTAGCCTTGCCTTTCAGGTCGCCTAACACGGGCTTTGCGGCCCACTCCACTAGACAATGGACAGGGTTTAATGGTATTTTGCCAGAAGGCATAGAAATGGAAAGTTACCCTAAAGTCTCCATCATAATCCTCAACTGGAACGGGCTTGAGGATACCATAGAGTGCCTGGAGTCTCTCAAGAAGATAACTCATCCCAATTACGAGGTTATCGTTGTGGATAATGGCTCCAAGGGAAATGATGCCCAGGTATTACAGGAGAAATTTGGCGATTATATCCACCTGATTAAGAATGATAAAAATTATGGCTACGCTAAAGGGAATAATATTGGCATTAAATACGTTTTGAATAATTCTTTCCCCGATTATTTCCTGCTACTTAACAACGACACCGTAGTTGACCCGGAGTTTCTCACTGAACTACTCAAGGTAAGTGACGACGACCCCGCTATTGGTATCGCTGGAGCTAAGATCTACTATTATAACAATCCTAAGCAGTTGCAATTTGTCTGGGGCAAGCTAGACGTCTGGAGAGGGCAAGTGACTCAAACGCCAAAGGTACTATCAGAGAAAATTAAGAGCGTGGAGCTAGATAAAGGTCAATACGACCACACTGCGGAAGCCGACTGGGTTACGGGCTGTTGTTTTTTGGTTAAGCGGAGCGTTCTAGAAGATATTGGCTTGCTCGATGAAAGCTATTTTTCCTATTGGGAGGAGACGGATTATTGCATAAGAGCCAAGAAGGCCAACTATAGAATTGCCTATGTGCCTAAGGCAAAAGTTTGGCATAAACTGGAGCAATCAGTGAAAAAGGTAACTGGATTTACTCGTTACTTCATGGTGAGAAATCGCTTTCGCTTTATGAGAAAACATGCCACCAAATGGCAATATCGCTGTTTCCTGATATACTTTTTTGGCTTTTATTTTTGGCTTGCTACTGTGTATTACCTGATATACCTCCGTAGCCCAATGTTACTTGCCAGCTTTCACAGAGCAGTAAGGGATGGACTGTTTAATTCTGAAAGTAGGGCTAGGTTCTATATAAGGGATTAATTCCTACCTTGGTACTACCACCAGATTACAGTTGTGGTAAAAGTACGCTATAACCGTCCAGTTGCAAAATTTCATCCTGCGTTTCTCTTGCTGGAATTCCTTTCCCAAGCCTCAATCGCCTGCTTGTAGACCTCGAGCGTCTTCTGAGCAATATCATTCCAGGAGAATTTTTCCCTTACCATTCTAGAGGCATTTTCGCCCATTTTGTGTCTCAGCTTATCATCTTTTAGAAGCTTAATTATAGCTTCAGCTAATGCATTGACGTCTCTGGGTGGAACAAGGAAGCCAGTTCCACCATCTTTTACAATTTCTGGATGGGGCCCAATGTTAAAGGCAACGACTGGCTTGCCACAGGCCTGAGCTTCTACCAGCGGCAAATTGAAGCCCTCCCACAGACTGGCGGTGGCATAAACATCGCATGCAGCATAATAGCAAGGTAGCTCCTCGTCCGGGATTTCTCCTGCTATTATCACTGAGTCATCACTCATTTGCTTTATCGTATTTGAGTAAGTGGGATATACATGTTTACCCACTATCATCAACTTAGCATTTGGGAGACTATGCTTAACCAAGCTGAGTGCCTTGATTAAAAGATGGACCGCCTTGTGTGGCCAGATTGCCCCAATATATAACAAAAGTGGGGTATTACTTAAATTGTATCTAGCTCTAATCTTTGACCCATCCAGTTCCTTGTGAAATCTCCGCATATCAATGGTATTATAAACGACCTTACTATCCAGCCCTGTCCAACTTTTGAGTTGCACTTGCGAGTACTGACTAATCGAAATAGCACCGTCTGCCCTCTTGATTGTCCACCTTTCTAGAAAAAGCTTCATTTTTGTATAGGCATGTTCTATCAAACCAGAGAATGCTTCCGGTGGGTTGAGGTGGTGATTATAATAGATATACCTGATGCCGTAGAATCTCCTTGCCAAATATGCCAGCCAGTTCATGGGATATTGATGGGAACATATAACATCGAAATCTTTCAACTTGGGAATACTTTTTATCGCCTTCACAAAATTCAAAGGAAAGGTTAAACGAAAGATTCGCTCGGCTAGAAAACTCTGTGGCATTCCTAGAAATTCAAGTGTGACATTTTCAGGTGGCTCCATATTTCCCTTAAAGGCAAAAACAGCTACTTTATGCCCCTGCTGGGCAAGGGCATCTGCTTGTCGCCAGGCAACCCTGTCGAGACCTTGGAACTGATATAAGGTGGGCACTAAGATGGCTATTTTCATTTTACTTCGCAGCATCGCTTTACCACTTTGAACTCCCAGCCATAACTCATGTATTTGCCAATCTTATGAGCGACTTGTCTTAAATACTTATGGAATGGGATTTTAGCTACTATTGGAAGGTCTATAAGAGTACACTCTTTTATCTCATAAGCTTCAGAAATCTGAAAACCATTGGTCTTAAGCAAGTTCTCTATGTGCTGTTTGCTAAATTTTTGCACATGGCTGGAACGACCACGAAGTATTCTCCCACCCCACCTAAATACAATGTCATTAATTGAATAGCCATTTGCAGCGGTTATGTATAGATTGCCACCCTCTTTCAGCACTCTACTTATCTCACCTAGCACCTTTTCCGGTTTCAGGACATGCTCCAACAGGTCGTAGCATACCACGCAATCAAATGTTCGACTGCTAAAGGGAATATGTTCAGCATCAGCTACTACCAAATTCGCATTGGGAATGTTCTTTCGGGCATATTCAACTAACTGCCTTTCAATGTCCAAGCCATATATGTCCCTAAAGCCATTAGCATATAAAGCAAATAGAGAATTACCAATGCCGCAACCAACATCCAATATATGAATACCCCTTGGGATCCCTCCTATCTCTTGCCCCATCATACCTCTTGCCCCATCATACCTCTGGCCTCATTGCAACGTCCCTTCTTATAATGATCGATAAACTCCTCTATATTTGTTGGCGTACCTGTTACCGACATTTGCTATTTAACCTCCACCGCTCCAATAGTAGCTGTGCAGGCTTAATCGCTTCTTGAGACCCAATGGTAGATATTTTTCTCGCTTACCCAAGGATACACCAAAAAACTTAGCTAAGTCATAAAACACGGTATAAGGCAGCCATTTAATATAGCCGTGGGTCATCAAGAATTTCATCTCACTTTTTGTGTAGGCTAAGCCTTCGCTAGTAAAGTTGCCGAGACTGCATTCTGTTCCAGCAAACTGGTTGAAGGAAACACCACTATCGAAATACCTCTGGAACACGGTCTTGAGACTGTAATTGTGGCTGTGGTAAACGGCTGCTTCCGGGTCATAAACTATTTTGTAACCAGCAAGGAGCACTTTCTTTGCCCATTCCCAGTCCTCACTCATGATTAAGGTATTATCAAAGGGGTATTTCCCCCAGATTTCCTTTCTGATTGCTGAATTGACATTGGAGAAGAAGATGGTATTCATATCCACTTTTCCCTGCCTGACGCCTTTAACCATTCTGGAGGGGGGATACCTGGTATTCAAAAAGAAGCTCTCCATGGGTCTCGTGCCTTTCCTGGGAATCTGCCTGCCATAAACACCAGCAACCTTACTATCTTTGAGGTTCCTTATGAGGTTAGAAAGCCATCTATCCGTAGCTGGCACTGCATCCTGGGTTAAGAAAACAAGATAGTCACCATTAGCCAGGCTAGCAGCCAGGTTTCTGGTTTTGCCATGACTAAAATCCTCCGGCTTTATCTGATGAACTTTCGTGGGATGAGTTTGAGCAATCTCCAGAGTATTATCTGTTGAACCAGAGTCCACGACCACTACTTCAAATTTTCCCAGATATTTTTGGGCAAAAATTGCTTCTAAGGTATCCTGGAAATCACTGCCAGCGTTTTTAGTCAGGATTACGATAGATGCATCGTTCATCAAATTAGTCTCTCTTTAGCAAATAGAGGAAATTTTGGAGGCCATCTCACTATTGTACTCATCTCTACGAAGGCTATGGGACTTACAGGTAACATAGACCTCAAATGCCAATTTTATCAGCTTCCGAGATATTTCCTCAGCGAAAGTTTCCGCTCCCCCCATACTTTGCGGGTATGCCCCGCGAACCTACCAAAGCTATTTTCAGAGCTCCAGCCATGGTTATCTCGCCGGGTCTAGAAAATAGTTCAACTGGTCGTTGATTATATCTTTAAGACTATACTTTATTTGAAAGCCAAGCTTGCGAATCTTGCTTGTACTACATAACAAGATAGGAACTTCCGCTGGCCGGAATCTCTCTCGGTCAAACTCTATAGTGACCTCACCTTTGCTAGTGGTAACAGCAATCCCCATATCAGAGGGATAAAACTC
>JAUWOR010000006.1:0-100748 GCA_030612025.1 Dehalococcoidia bacterium
GGCTCATTACTAGCTAAAAAACTTGATTATGTTTTCTTTGATACTGGCCTTATGTATCGCGCCTTTACCTGGAAAGCACTTAAATTTGGCATTCCGCCTACCAATGAAAAAGAGCTTTCTCAACTAGCTGGTATAACTAAATTTGATTTCGTTTCACATCAAGAAGGATATCTCTTCCCTCTTATTGATGGTGAAGATGTTTCTGCTGAGCTACTTTGCTCCGAGATAGAGGAGCAAGTTTCCTTGATATCGAAGGTAGCCGGGGTGCGCCAGATGATGGTATCAGAGCAGCAGATGGCAGCCCGGCGAGGGAAAGTGATAATGGCAGGCAGAGACATTGGCACGGTGGTTTTACCCTGGGCGGAACTAAAGATTTTCTTGGTTGCTTCTGTCAAAGAGAGAGCTAATCGCAGGTATAAGGAATTGCTGGAGCGAGGAGAGAAGGTAGATTACGATGCTACCCTTGCTGACCTCAAGAGACGAGATGACATTGATACCCACCGCACTATTTCACCACTTAAACCTGCTGCCAATGCTATAATCATTGATACAGAAAAACTTAGCCTAAAGCAAGTTGTGGATAAAATATATAATTTGGCGGCCAAGCTTAGCTAGTTAGAGATTGCCTCGCCTTCGGCTCAGAATGAGGGTGTTTAAAATGTAGTGCGACCCTTTAGGGTCGTGCACGAGGCTAAAGCCTCGCACTACGAAAACTTTTGCGAGACCAGGTATTAAAGCTGAATGAGACAATTCTAGTTTCGTATCGGAGGCAAAATTAAGCAGCCTAAATAGCAACAAAGGGGCGGTTACCCAAATGACTCTATCTCAAAGGATTGTCTTAGCCATACTCAAACTTCTCTCCAAGATTTTCCTTTCCTGGAAAGTTAAGGGGAGGGAGAATGTGCCCTTAAATGGCCCGCTCACCGTGGTATCCAATCATGTTCACCTTGTTGATGGCATATTGCTGCAGATTAGCTTTCCCAGGTGGATTAATTTTATGGCTAAACAGGAGCTTTTTCGCTATCCTTTCTTAAGAATCATCTTCCGGTGGGCACAAGCCTTTTCCGTGCCTCGTCGAGGGACAATTAAGGATAAGCGAGAGGCAGTTAAGCAAGCCAAAGAAATACTAAACAAGGGGTTAGTTCTGGGTATGTTCCCCGAGGGTAAGAGAAACCGCGATGGCAAGCTTTTACCTGGTAAATCAGGTTCGGCTGTAATTGCTTCACAAACGGGTGTTGCTTTGCTTCCTATTGGCATTATTGGCACAGAGAAGCTTAAAGGGATAAGCTGGCTATGGAAGCGTCCTGGCATAGTCATCAATATTGGCCAGCCTTTTGAGCTTCCTTCAAGTGATGGCCGGTTAACCAAATCGCAAACTAAAATGTCCACTGACTTAATGATGAACAAAATCGCTGCCCTTCTGCCCCCGGAAAACCGAGGATGGTATGGAAATTGAGAAGGCTCGAGAACTTGGCTTATGCTTTGGCGTGAGACGAGCCATCAAACTGTTAAAGGAAGCGGCAAGCAAATACGGCAATATAGAGACCCTGGGACCAGTAGCGCATAATCAGCAGTTGCTGCAAGCATTAACCAAAGTAGGGATAAAACCGATAGACAACCTAGAACAGGTTCAAGGCAAAATCCTGGCGGTAACCACCCACGGGGTAAGCCCACAAGTACTATCTCAAATCGAAGCCCGCCATATCAAATTAGTTGATACTACTTGCCCTATAGTTCTCCAGGCTCAAAATGCCACCAAGGAGTTAGCCGATAGTGGCTTTGATATTATCATCTTCGGGGAGGCAGAGCACCCCGAGGTTAAAGGATTGCTGGGTTGGGCGGGAAATAAAGGTATCGCTGCTCTTGAGGTAAAACAATTATTAGCTGCTAACAAAACGACGCCATATCGCCTAGGCATCATCTCTCAAACCACTCAAAGCCACTCTGCCTTCATCGAGTTCATAATACAGCTTATAGCTGCCCTTCCTTCTGTCATTGCGAGCGAAGCGAAGCAATCTCTTAAGGAAATACGCATCATTAATACCTTATGTCAAGTAATTCAAAAACGCCAGGAAGAGGCTATAAGATTGGCTAAAAGAAGCCAGCTTATGATAGTGATCGGGGGACATGACAGTGCCAATACTAAACGTCTGGCTGAAGCATGCTCACCCCTAGTGGAAACTCATCTGGTGGAAGGAGCAAGTGAGGTGAACCGCTCCTGGCTTGCAGGTAAAGACCATATTGGCATCGTTGCTGGGACATCCACTCCAGATGAGGCTATAGAGGAGGTGGTAGCTAGGCTAAAGTCTCTATGACTTTTATATGAACCGATACAATTAAATGCACCTACCAAATCCGAAATTCGAATGCCTAAACCCTAAACAATATCAAAATTCAAAGATAGAAAATCAAAATTACAATTCAAAATGCAAAAATCATTTCCTTCCTTTCAGGGTCAGTATACTGGTAGCAAGGATATTGGCGATCTCCGTGGCTTCTTTTAGAAGTTTATTAACGGTCTCCTTATCACCTCTGTTGGAATCTCTGAGCAGTCCTAACCAAAACTTACACTCGTTTGCCGACTTCAAGGCATAAGTGAAGAAATTGGTATAATCCTTCCTTGAGGAAGCTGCCTGAGCCTCAATCACATTAGCGCCAATACTAGTAGTGCTTCGTAAAAGCTGGTCACTGACGATTCTCGAAGTTTGTTCCGCTGGCAGTCGAGCCACAAATCCGATTACATCCAATGCGAATCTGTAGACACGACCCTTGAATTCATCTTTAAATTTTGCCTTGTCATTTTGCATTTTTACTTTTGCTCTTTTATCGCTTCACGTATTAGGATTTGTTTAGGATTTCGAGTTTGGAGTTTAGTATTTTCGTTACATCTAGCCTAGCCGATTGCTCAGCTTCCTGCCACCAATGAGGTGGAAGTGAAGATGAGGCACCACCTGTCCCCCTTCAGGACCACAGTTTACCGCCAAACGATAGCCGCTCTCCGCTATCCCTTCTTTCTCAGCTAGGTTCCTGGCTAATATTATCAGGCGTCCTATAAGCCCCTGTTGTTGCTCAGTAAGCTCTGTTAAAGATGCGATGTGAGTTTTGGGTATGATGATCACGTGCTTAGGCGCCTGAGGGTTGATGTCTCTGAAAGCCAGGAATTCCTTATCTTGGTAAACAATATCACCGGGTATCTCACCGGCAACAATGCGGCAAAAAAGACATCCCTCAGCCATGCTTATTTTCTATTAACTTTGTCTAGGACAGGCCAATTGAAAGGCAAGTTATCGTTTTGCTAACGCCTGGGATGGGATGAATCTTCTCGGTAACCAGATTTCCGATGCCCTCAAGGTCCTGAGCCTCGACTGCGGCAATGATGTCGTAAGGTCCAGTTACAGCATCAGCCAATTTTACCCCCTCCACCTTGCCCAGAGCAGTAACGACGTTCTTGGTTTTCCCGACTCCGATCTCGATAAGTACAAAAGCTTTGACTGCCATGCTCCACCTCCTTATCAAATTTTAACCCGCTATGTCTTTTAGTGCAACCGAAAGACTCTTCCATGATTTCGCTTGCTTCAAATTATTATATACTTTGACTATAATTGTAGAAAGCTTGCGGGTTAGAGAGCGTTTATTTTGTCACCCTGAGCAATAGCGAAGGGTCTAGATTTTTCGCGGAGCCTGTCCTGAGCGGTGTGAGATTCTTTGCTATGCTCAGAATGACGAGGGGCGAAAGGCTCAGAATGACAAGAGGAGGTTGCTAAATAGCCTCTGGGCTAAATTATGTCAAAGTATTTTATCTGGACCATCGGCTGCCAGATGAATAAGGCAGAATCGCTGCGGATAGCTAGCTATCTAGATTTCCTCGGCTATCAAGTTGCACCCTCCCTCCGGGAAGCTGACTTAATAGTGCTCAATACCTGTGTCGTGAGGCAGAGTGCCGAGGATAAAGTTTTGGGCACCCTGGGTTTGTTGAAAGGGCTAAAAAAGGAGCACCCAAATCTCTCTATACTGGTTACTGGCTGTTTTGTTGATTCCAACATCGCAGGATTGAAGAGAAGATTTCCCCAGGTTGATTTTTTCTTCAAGCCAGGAGCTTACTCCGAGCTAACTAACTGGACTCAACTACAGGGCATTTCTACCGCTGAGCAAGGATTGCTTCGTTACGTTCGCAATGACACATGGAAGTCCCCTTCTCCTTGCGCCTTTGTCCCTATTATCCAGGGTTGCAATAAATTTTGTTCTTACTGTATCGTCCCATACAGGAGAGGTAGAGAGGTAAGTCGTCCTTTAGAAGAAGTAATTTGTGAAGTCAAAGGGCTGGTGAAGCAAGGAGTAAGGGAGGTAATTTTGCTGGGGCAGAATGTTGCTTCTTATGGCCACGATTTGCCTGGCAATCCCGATTTGGCTGATTTGTTAACCAAATTAAACAACATTGACGACTTAGCTAGAATTCGCTTTTTGACTAACCATCCTAGAGATATGAGCCAAAGTCTCATTGAAGCTATGGCTTTCCTGGACAAAGTTTGCCAACACCTGGACTTAGCTGCTCAGTCAGGCGATGATGATATACTGAAGGCTATGAGGCGAGGCTATACTGTGGAGCAATATCGTAAGCTTATCCACGCTATTCGATATCATATCCCTCAAATATCTTTGAGCACTGACATTATCGTTGGCTTTCCCGGGGAAACTGAGGAGCAATTTGAGCATACTTATTCTTTGCTAGAAGAAATGCGGTTTGATGTTGTTCACGTGGCCGCTTATTCTCCTCGCCCTGGCACCATCGCCGGGAGAAAATATGAAGATAATGTTCCTCCAGAAGTTAAGAGGGAAAGATTTAATAGAATTGAACAACTCCAGGCAAATATAGCTGCTGAGCTAAACTCCGCTTACCGAGGCAAGACAGTGGAGGTATTGGTGGAAGGTGAGAAGAAGGGAAAGTGGTATGGACGCACCAGAAGTGATAAGCTAGTATTCTTTGAAAACAAGGATGATTGCACAGGGCAACTGGTGAAAATCAGGATTGAGAAAACAAGCCCTTGGGCACTACAGGGCAAGGTTGGATATAATAGCTAATTAAAAAGGAGGAATACAATGGAACAACTTCAAAGCATGGCCCCAATTCTCTTTCTGGTATTGATCTTCGCCGCGATGTATTTCTTTATGATTAAACCACAGCGCAAGAGACAGAAAGAACAGCAAGAACTAGTGCAGGAACTGAGAAGGGGAGATAAGGTGGTTACCACTGGCGGAATCTATGGACAAATTGAAAACCTCAGCCAGGATACTGTAGTTCTGCGGATAGAATCAGGGGCAACAATTAAGGTAGCTAGAATCAGCATAGCCGGCAAACAAGGTAAATAGATAAGATAGAGAGAGATAATTAGCTCACAGCAGACAGCAGTCAGCAATTAGCTGATAACTGAAGGCTGAAAGCTGATAGCTGAAAGGTGAATCCCAAACAAGCTAAAGAAAGGATAGCTAAGCTAAAAAGGGAGCTTAACGCTATTATCGTAGCTCATAATTACCAGCGCCCCGAAGTGCAGGATATCGCCGATTTTACCGGTGATTCTCTTGAGCTAGCGCAGAGGTGCGTTGGCGCCGATGCGGAGATAATCGTCTTCTGCGGCGTTCGCTTTATGGCTGAGATGGCAGCTATACTTAATCCAGCTTCTACAGTGCTCTTATCTCATCCTGATGCTGGCTGTCCTTTAGCAGACATGATCAATGTTGGGGAGCTAAAGCAATGGAAAGAGAGATATCCCGAAGCTACTGTGGTGGCTTATGTTAACACTACGGCGGCAATTAAAGCGGAAAGCGACATTTGCTGCACCTCGGCTAACGGGGTTGAGGTGGTGACCTCCTGCCTAGCTAAGGAAATCCTTTTTATCCCTGATCAAAACCTAGGACATTATATTTCCACCAAGACCAACAAAAGAATGATTCTCTATCCCGGCTTCTGTGATACTCATGCTAAGGTTACTGCTGAGCAAGTTAGGTTAGCCAAGCAGAGGTATCCCCAGGCCAAAGTTTTGGTTCATCCTGAATGCCGTCCAGAGGTTACAAATTTGGCTGATGCTGCTTTAAGCACCTCACAAATGCTTCGCTATGCTAAGTCTTGCAATGAGAAAACTTTCCTCATCGGCACGGAGGAGGGAACATTACATCCCTTGAGGAAGCAAAATCCGGAAAAGGAATTTTATCTTATCAGCGATGGCTTTATCTGCCCTGATATGAAGAAAACAACCTTAGAAACAGTTATCAAAACTATGGAGTCAAGAAGTAATGTGGTCACCGTGCCCGAGGAAACAAGAATAAAAGCCAAGCAAGCTATTGATAGGATGCTGGCCATAACCTGAAAAGCAAAAATCCCCTCTCCCGTGAAGGGAGAGGGGAAGGGTGAGGGTGGAAAAAATGTTTAAAAAAAATCGTAGCACCGAGGTTTTAGCCTCGATGGAAGAGATTATTGACCGTGCTTTAGCTGAAGACCTCGGCTGGGGTGACATTACCACTGAGGCTTTAATACCAAGTGATCAGCGAGGAATAGCCTCTATTATAGTGAAGAGCGAAGGCATTTTGGCTGGCATCGAAGTAGCTAAGAAGGTATTTCACAAAGTAGGTCCAGGGCTAAGAATGGACGTTTTGCTTGAAGATGGATCCAGGATTAAGGCGAGTGATGTAATCGCTAAGGTAGAAGGCAAAGTAGCTAATATTCTAAAAGCAGAGAGGGTGGCTTTAAATTTCCTCCAGAGGCTGAGCGGGATTGCCACGGAAACAAATCGCTATGTGGAAGCAGTCGAGGGATTGCCAGTGCAAATTATGGATACCAGAAAGACAACCCCAGGTTTGAGGTTGCTGGAAAAATATGCTGTCAGGGTTGGTGGCGGTGAAAATCACCGTATGAATCTGGGCGATGGCATACTTATTAAAGATAATCATCTGGCAGCTCTTCGTAGCCGTGGATTAAGCCTCAAGGAAATTATAGCCAAGGCTCGGCAAAATGCGCCTTTGTCATTGCGAGGCATCCCAAGCCGAAGCAATCTCGAAGCAAGGCAAATTCAAATTGAAGTTGAGGTCAAGACTGTGCCAGAAGCCTTGGAAGCTGCTGAGGCTGGGGCAGATATCATTATGCTGGACAATATGAGTCTTGAGGATATGCGTCAGGCAGTTAAGATGATAGGTGGTCGTGCTTTGATTGAAGCCTCGGGAGGAATTACCCTGGATAGAGTTCGAGATGTAGCTGAAACTGGCGTTGATTTCATCTCAGTTGGCGCCCTTACCCACTCAGTCAAGGCTTTGGATATTAGTCTGGAGGTCGAATCACCTTCTTGGCAATAACTAGATAGCGTTTTGGATTATCCTCCAAGCTGGTTACTGTCAAACCAATCTGCCCTATTAGCTCTCTTAGCTCGGTTTCATCTGGCAGAAGGTCAGCACCAACCATACCACCAATAGATTGATGCAGTTGATTGATAGCCTCTCGGCTGGCAGTATGACAGATGACTAACTGGCCATTGCTTTTAAGCACTCTGGCTATTTCCTTTAGCGCTTTAGCTTTGTTGTTGAAATGAGGGAAAACGCTATTGCATATAGCTAAATCAATGTAGTTATGCAGCAATGGGATAGCTGCAGCATCTGCTTGAACAAAATCCACAATGGACTGGAATCCCTTGGCTTTAGCCTCATGTAACATCTTTGCCGAGAGATCTAAGGCTATAATTCTTCCTTCGCCTCCTACTGCCTCAATTAGAAAAGGCAATAGAATGCCTGTGCCGCTGCCAATGTCAAGTACATGACTCCCGAGTTTGATATCTAGCTCCTTGATAATATTGCTGAGGCACTCCAGCCTCTCCGGAGTAACCTCCCTATCCCAATTCGGAACTAACTGGTCAAAGTAATCTTGAAGTTGCACAGCTAACCTGCTAATTGAGCCTGTTGCCATCCCTTTACCTTCCTCTTAGGGGAAAATGCTGTTGCCAGACCAAAGATGATAGACGAAGTGATTACAATGGAGGCGCCCGAGGGGAAATCCAGAAAATAGGAGGCTGCCAGTCCAGCCCAACAGGAGATAATGCCGAAAACCGAGGCGATAAGAAGCATGCGCTTTAAACTGTAAGTAAGTTGATAAGCAGCAGCGGCAGGATTAAGAATCAGACTATAGATGAGCAAGCCACCGATGCTTCGCAGTGAAGCAGTGATGGTCACCCCGGTGGAAAATAGTATGCCATAGAAAATAAGCGTTGCCGGGATGCCCACGGCTAAGGCTACCTGACGATGGCAAATAACCGCCTGGATCTCTTTATAGAAGGCAACCGCCAATCCAGCTATTATAGCTGTCACTACGGCAAGGAAAATCAAATTTCCTCGGCTGACAGTCAGTATGCTCCCCCAGAATAAGTTTAAGGCTTCGGTTCTGGAGCCAGGCATCATGCCCATGAAAAGGAATGCCAGTCCCAGCATTAAAGAGAAAACAATGCCAATTGAAGTATCAGGGTTAAGTTCTCCGCGGTCAGCCATAGGTCCAATGATGCCCGCTGAAACTAGGCTAAAAAGCAAAGCTCCAACGAGAGGATTAAATCCCAGCCAGACACCGAGGAGGGCACCAGCGAAGGCAGCATGGGCAATACATACCCCGATAAAGGAGAGGTGCATGGTGACGACGAAGACACCCACTATCGAGCAGGTTATGCCACCGCACAACCCGGCAAGGATGGCATTTTGCATAAATTGATACTGCAGAATAGAAAAATCCACGTTATTCAGAAAGCAACCTCAGCTTTAGCCGGTATTGAAACAGGAGCCCCATAAAGCTGCCTCAGTACCTCTTCTTTAAGCATTGACTCCGGGCTACCTTGTTGCCATATTTTGCCTTCCTTCATCAGAATCAGCCGCTGGCAAATGGAAGGCAGTGTTCTAAGATCATGAGTGACGAATAGAGTAGTCATATGGTATTCCCTATGAATAAGCTGTATCAGGCTCAAGATTTCCCTTTGGGCTTGTAGGTCTATTGAAGCTGTGGGCTCGTCGAGGAGAAAGATTTCGGGCTGTTGAACTAAAGCTCGGGCAATAGCCACCCTTTGGTATTCGCCTCCAGAGAGGTGCCCTATGGGGCGTTGAGACAAATGAGCCATGCCAACCATATCCAATACTCTATCTACATCCTCCCATTGAGCCTGTGTCGGGCGATGTAATAGACCCAGGCGGCCATAGCGGCCTACCATTACCGTCTCCCTGACATTGATGGGCAAGCGTGGGTCAATGTTCTCAACTTGCGCCACATAGCCTATGCGCTTTCTCAACTTGATGCCACTTCTTTCATTAACAGGCAATCCTAATACCAAGGCTTGACCTTGAACCAGTTTGCCCAAGCCATTGATAACGGTAAGCAAAGTGGTTTTGCCAGCACCATTGGGCCCAATGATGCCGATGAATTCCCCTTTTCGTACCTTCAAAGACACCCCTTGTAGAGCTACATCCTCCCGATAGGAAACCACGGCATCCTTAATACTGATGACCATGTTATCCATGTTGCTGCCTCCACTGAGCTAAAGCTTCGAGAATCAAATCAACATTCTTATCTATCGCCTTCTCCCAAGTTTCAGTTCCCTCAAAGCCACCGGGAAAGTTGGATATGATTACTTGAATAGCTCCAATATCTTTTGCTATGGCTTCGCTTGTCGCCGTGGCACCACTTTGCAGATTATCAATGACTAGTGCTACACCAGCTTGTTTAGCCTGATTTATCAGTTTTCCCACTTCCGCCACACTTAAGTCTTCAGGACGGCCATAGGTAGCTACGACATCAAAGCCAGCCCAGCTTATGAATACTGCTTGATAATCGGAGCAGATCACTTTCGCTTGGCTCACCTTCCCCTCTTGTAATCTATTCTTTACCTCCTGACCCTTGGCCAAAATAGCTTGTGTTCTCTCCTCAGCTCTCCTTTGATAATATTCTGAATTTGCTAAATCTATTTCACTCAGAGCTTGAGCAATTTTATCTATAGTTTCACTTTGGACTTCAGGCACCATCGGGGCGTCTGGAACATCTATGACTTTGACAATGAGCTCAGGATTGTCAGCAGCCTCAATAAGCCCGGTTATATTTGCTTTATCCTGCTGCCAATTATGGATGATAAAGGCTTTACTATTAGCTAGTGTCTCAACATCGCTTGGTTTCACGTCATAATGTCCAGGACACATCCCTGGCGGTATAAGGTTATGTATTTCTAGTTTGCCACCAGCAATATCCTGTGCAACTCCAGCTATAAGCGAGCTTCCAGCCACGATGTCAGCCGATGGACGGGTGCAGGACAAAGGCAAAAACAAAGCTGCTAGGAGAAGTAGTGTTATAATGCTCGCTAGAATTTTTCCTTTCATAATTCCCTCCTTTCAATATTCCATGCAACTGCAATAAGATGCAACAACAGAGCAAAAAAATTAATCCTTTTCCAGTTGCACTCTAGACTTTACGAAATCTACCTGGCGTACCCTACCCTGGAGAATCCTCCTTTCCCCGAAAAGGGTCTCTACTTCTACTCGCTCACCCTCAATTATCATGTATGCAATATCCTCCAGAATTGGCTTGTCGCCTTCCGTAGTTTCATAAACTTTAGCCAGACACATCTTACCTCCCCTCCATGCTCTTTGTTAAGGCTTGTCGTGCCTTCTCTAAGCAGTTGCTGGCATCAGCCATCCTTGTGGCTGCTTCGTGTAGCTGTTGCGCTACCTCAGCGGATAAAGAAGCCGCCTTTTGAGCCCAATCGCGGAACTCCTTCTCATGCTCACGGTTATGCTCAGTCCAATAGTCAAGCAAAATATGCAGTTTTCCTTCAATGTCACTCATAGCTAAGATTGTCCCCCTTTCCGGCGGCACTCACTGCACTCCCCTGGAATAGCTAAATGCCTCAAATCAGCTTCAAACCCGTAATCGTGAAGCAAGGTATCTTTTAGCGGATATAATGCAGATTCGTCTAAATCCGTTGCCTTGCCACACCTGTAGCAAACCAGATGATGGTGATGACCCTTCTCAGCGACATGATAGCGAACACGTCCATCGCCAAAATCGGTTTCAGTAACTAAGTTCAGCTCCTTTAGTAACTCCAAGGTGCGATAGACAGTGGAAATGTTGCTATAAGGGTAACGACTATGTAGCTGCTCATAGATCTCTTCAGCGCTAATATGGCCATCAGCTCTATGGAGGGCTTCGATGACCAGCATACGCTGCGGGGTTAAGCGATAGCCCTTTTCTTGAAGGACTTTGTGACAGCTCATTCCAAAGTAAGATTATAACAGGGCGCCAAAATTATTGCAATAGGTCGCTGATGCAATTAATTGATTTTTAGCGGTTTTTGCTTTCTAGCAACAAAGTTACCGGTCCATCATTATGGATCTCTACCAGCATATACTCTTGGAAAATCCCTGTCTCTACCTTAAGGCCGGTGGAGCGAATTTGAGCGACAAAAAAGTCATATAATTCCTTAGCCTTATCTGGTGGGGCTGCTTCGGTAAAGCTGGGGCGCCTTCCCTTCCTTGAATCAGCCAAAAGAGTAAACTGGCTTACTATCAAAATTTCCCTCTTTGTTTCCAACGCTGACAGGGCAAATTTATTTCCTCCATCGGAGAAAATGCGCAGGTTAACTATTTTATTTGCCAAGTAGCTGGCACCTTCTTGTGAATCGTCCCTGGCAACGCCAATAAAAACCACTAGCCCTGGACCAATTCTGCCCACCTCTCTACCGCTGACACTTACTGAAGCACTGGTAACCCGCTGAATTAGCGCTTTCATTTTTGCATTTTTTATTTAAGCATGTTAAATTAAATGTTAAAAGGGATATTATATCCAATCAAGTGGGCAAAACCCACTTTTTTGTTAGATTTGATTATTAGGTTAGGGAGAAATGAAGACAGAGTTTATGGCTGCTATTGCTCAGCTCTCAGCTGAGAGGAACTTACCTAAAGAAGTGATTTTGGCAGCTTTGGAATCAGC
The DNA here is from genome assembly GCA_030612025.1 of Dehalococcoidia bacterium. Classification (GTDB taxonomy): domain Bacteria; phylum Chloroflexota; class Dehalococcoidia; order GIF9; family AB-539-J10; genus 20-14-all-45-10. The sequence goes on from JAUWOR010000006.1 coordinate 11,990, forward strand.
GCTTGTCTCAGCTTATAAAAAAGACATTTTTACCCGCGAACAGGATATTTCAGCCAAAATTGATCCCAATACTGGTGATATCAAGGTTTATATTAGAAAAGTTGTGGTTGAGTCATTTATCGACCCGCATCGAGAGATCTCCTTGGATGATGCTCGAAAATTGCGGGATAGTATTCAAGTTGGCGAAATAGTGGAAGTGGAATCTACACCCAGAGATGCTGGGCGTATTGCTGCTCAAACGGCAAGGCAGGTTGTTTTGCAGCGGTTGCGCGAAGCAGAGCATCGGGTAATCTACGAGCAGTTCGCCGGTAAGGAAGGCGAGATTGTCAGTGGTACGATTCAATTCATCCAGCCTAAACAAATTTATGTTACCTTGGGCAAGGGAGAGGCTATACTGCCCTTTAGTGAGCAAGTGCCTAATGAGCGTTACCACGTAGGACAGCAATTTAAATTCTACCTTTTGGAGATAAGTCAAGGCGTTAAAGGGCTTCAAATAATAGTTTCTCGCTCTCATCCGAATTTGCTACGCCGCCTTTTTGAACTAGAAATTCCCGAAATTCACAGTGGCGTTGTAGAACTGAAAGCAATAGCACGCGAAGCCGGACATCGAAGCAAAGTAGCAGTGTCAACTCATCAAGAAGGCATCGAACCTGTAGGTTGTTGCCTTGGACCTCGAGGCGTCAGGCTACAAAGTATTATTAACGAGCTAAATGGTGAAAAAATAGACATGATTCAATGGCACGCCGACCCTAAAATATTTATCTCCAATGCCCTCAGTCCAGCCAAAGTGGCAAGTACTGAGCTCAACGAGGCAGAAAAGACCGCCACTGTAGTCGTTCCTGATAGGCAATTATCCCTAGCCATCGGTAAGGAGGGACAAAATGCCAGGTTAGCAGCAAGACTCTCAGGTTGGCGAATTGACATTAAGAGCGCCTCTACCGCTGAAGCAGAAAGGATAAGCTTACCGGAGGCTGCTCCTCAAGAGTTAGAAACGATAGCTGGAGAGGGTGAATTTCCTTCCACCGTGCCAAGCGAACCTCAGGCGGCGGAGCCGGTTAGCGGAGGGGAAGTAAAAGAACTAACCACGCTCTTAGCCAGTGAAGAATTTATATTAGCCTCGAAAGCTCCTTCTGAGAGGTCTGAAGAAAAACCGCAACTCCGCTTCGCTGAGGATATTTTACCAAGCAGGGGGAAGAGCATAAAGTTGGAGAAGGACAAGGTTAAGAGCAAGGGACGCAAAAAAAAGAAAGCTTACTTTAAAGAGGATGGGCCGGAAGAATAAACATATACCGCAGCGTACTTGCGTTGCTTGCCGGCAGACAAGGGACAAAAAGGATTTGATTCGCCTGGTATGCACCGACGGTGGAATTGTCGAGGTCGACCCATCTGCCAAGAAGCCAGGCAGAGGTGCTTATTTATGTCCTCAAAAGGATTGCTGGGAAATAGGGCTGAAAGGAAATCGTTTGGAACACGCTTTGCGAATAAAGCTTAGTTTCGATAATCGCCAAGCTTTAATAGAGTATAGCAATAACTTGCCCGGGAGGAGCCGGATTTGAGTAATAAAAAAATGCACTCGCTGGCTAATCAAAAGGAAATAAATCATCCAGCTTTGCCTCAAATCGAGCTTCCACCTTCCATAACTGTAAAACGATTAGCTGCTACCTTAAAAGTAGAGCCGGTGAAAGTTATTAAGCTGCTTATGCGCAAGGGCATTATGGCCAATGTTAACCAGGCTATCGATTTTGATACTGCCACCACGGTAGCCCTAGATTTCGGTTATAGTGCTCGGGAAAAAATAGAGCTTCAAATCTTGCCTTCCCTCGAGGGACTGGGAGATAAATTACAAATTCGCTCCCCGGTGATTACTGTAATGGGGCATGTCGACCATGGTAAAACAACACTTCTTGATGCCATCAGGAAAACCAATGTAACTGCTCACGAGGCAGGAGCTATTACCCAACATATTGGCGCTTATCAAACTACAGTGGATGGACGCAAAATCACCTTCCTAGACACACCCGGGCATGAAGCTTTCACTGCTATGAGGGCCCGTGGAGCACAGGCAACTGATATCGTGGTCTTGGTGGTTGCTGCTGATGATGGCGTTATGCCTCAGACTGTGGAAGCTATAGACCATGCTAAAGCTGCCAAAGTGCCTATAGTGGTTGCCATCAATAAGATTGATAAACCTGATGCCAATCCTGAGCGTGTAAAGCAGCAGCTTACTGATTTAGGCTTAATTATTGAAGAGTGGGGCGGCGATGTTGTTTGTGTTCCCATCTCAGCTAAAAAGGAGCAAGGAATCTCAGATTTACTGGAAAACTTATTCCTTGTTGCTGACATATTGGAGCTAAAAGCTGACCCTAATTGTACCGCAGAAGGGGTAGTCATTGAAGCTAAGCTTGATAAAACTAAAGGCCCCTTAGCTACTCTTCTGGTTCAGAAGGGTACTCTCGAGGTGAGCAATATTGTAGTGGCTGGCAATACTTGGGGCAAAATCAAAGCTATGTTCAATGATAAAGGAAGGAGGATTAAGAAAGCTGAGCCATCAACCCCAGTGAAGGTTCTTGGCATAAATGGCGTGCCAAGGTCAGGAGAGATCTTCACTGTAGTTACCGATGAGCATCAAGCACGAAGCACTGGAGACAAATATGCGGCTATGAGAGTTCGTGAACCTTTAAGTTTAAGCACCCTTTCCAGCCAAATAAGCGCCGGGAAGGTAAAGGAACTCAACGTAATTTTAAAGACAGATGTTCAGGGCAGCATAGAACCAATAAAGAACTCCATAGAGCGACTGGGCACGGAAAAGGCGAGGGCTAAGGTTATACACGCTGCTAGTGGCAGCATTACCGAGAGTGATGTGCTTCTTGCTTCAGCTTCGAAAGGCATTGTTATTGGTTTTAACAGTGACCCAGCGCCAGGAGCACAGCAGCTAGCCGAAACAGAAGGGATAAGCATCCAGCGTTATGATGTAATTTACCGATTAGAGGAAGACGTAGGTAAAGCATTAAAGGGGATGCTTGAGCCAACTTATGCCGAAGTGCTTGGGGGGCGTGCTGAGGTGCGAGCAGTATTTCCTAGTAGTAAGCATGTTAAAGTAGCCGGAGTTTATGTTAAGGAAGGCAAAGTGTGGCGAGATGCCAAAGTCAAAATATTGCGGCGAAATGAAGTAGTCTGCGAATCTCGAGTCTCTGGTTTAAGGCGTTTTAAAGAGGATGTCACTGAAGTAGTTGCTGGTCTTGAATGTGGCATAGGCATGGAAGGGTTTACCGATTTCTATACCGGCGATATTATCGAATTTTATAGAAAGGAAAGGGTAAGTTAAGGTAACAAATGGCATTCTGATTGGAGCGAGGTAGAATGACAGAAGGCGAAGGGCTCAGAGCTTACAGAGGGTGAAGAATTTATAGGAGGCTCAAATGTCTAGACGTACGGAACGACTAAACAAAGTCATCAAACAGGAAATCAGCAGATTGCTTGAGCGTGAGGTTAACGACCCAAGGCTGAGTAATTCTATCTCTGTAACAGAAGTTTCAGTTTCGCCTGACCTCAAGTATGCTAAAGTATTTGTTAGCATACTGGGGAATGAAACCGATAAAACAGAGATGCTAGCCGGCTTCAATGCTGCTTCTGGATTCTTACGCAAGAAATTGGCTTCGCATTTAAAGTTGAGATGTGTCCCACAGCTTAGCTTTCATTATGATAATTCTATTGAGCAGGGGGCAAGGCTGCTCAAATTAATCGAGCAGGCTAGCAACACTAAATAGCTTAGGTTTTTACTAGAAACAGCCCCAGGATATTGACATTGTCACCTGTAATAAGATATGTTAGAGACATGCTAGCCAAGCAGAAAGGAGGTAGTTTTTCATGCAAGCGTATTGCTTTAAGTGTCGGGCGAAGAGAGATATAAAAAATCCAACATCCGTCACCCTTAAGAACGGAAAGCCAGCAGTCCGCGGAACCTGTTCTGTGTGCGGGACCAAAGTATTTAGAATTGGCAAGGCTTAATCTCCCAGAGTGGCATGATTAAGCTAGCAAAGATAAATTTTGTCAATCTCACCGCGAGAAATAGTGGATTTTAGCTCAAAATTTGCTGGTGCGGTAATTTAGCTTAATGCTGCCTATAGTAGCAATAATCAATCCTGATGTTAATAGATTTTTGCTATTATAAGCATCAAGGTTGATTAGAAGTTTAGTTTTGCTTTTAAGCAATTAAAGCTATGTAGCTGTGGGCGGGGAGTACTTGCGTGGGTGCTGAGCCTAAAAATCATGTCATGCTAGCTACTAAGGTCGCTGCAGCAAGGTGGTTTCTTTATTTGTCGTAAGGAGGAAAAACGAGCTATGGGAATGATAAATGTAGCCATTATAGGTGTCGGCAATTGTGCTTCTTCATTGGTTCAGGGAGTCTACTATTATAAGAATGCTAAAGAAAACGAGTTTGTCCCCGGTTTAATGCACGTCAATCTGGGAGGCTATCATGTAGCTGATATTAACTTCGTAGCTGCGTTTGATATTGATAAAAATAAAGTGGGTAAAGATCTAGCTAAAGCTATTTACACTCCGCCTAACAATACTATCAAGTTTTGCGATGTAGCTAAAACCGGCGTCAGAGTCGAGCGTGGTATGACCCATGATGGACTAGGCAAATATCTCTCTCAAATTATCACCAAGGCGCCGGGCCCAACAGCCGATATTGTAGGCATTCTCAAGGAGACTAAAACTGATGTAGTGCTTAATTATTTACCTGTGGGAAGCGAGGAAGCCACTAAGTGGTATGTAGAGCAGGTGCTAGCAGCTGGCTGTGGCTTTATTAATTGCATACCGGTTTTCATTGCCCGTGAGACTTACTGGCAAAATCGATTTGCTGAGCGTGGATTGCCTGTCATTGGTGACGATATCAAATCTCAGGTTGGGGCTACTATTACACACCGAGTATTGACAAAACTCTTCCGTGACCGCGGTGTTAAATTGGAACGGACTTATCAATTGAACTTTGGGGGTAATACCGATTTCCTTAATATGCTAGAACGAGAGCGCCTGGAATCTAAGAAGATTTCCAAGACAAATGCTGTTACTTCGCAGTTAGACTATGATATTGGCCCTGATAACATCCATGTTGGTCCCAGCGATTACGTCCCTTGGCTAGCTGACCGTAAATTCTGCCACATAAAAATGGAGGGGCGCACCTTTGGTGATGTCCCCCTGAATTTAGAGTTGAAGATGGAGGTATGGGATAGCCCTAATTCAGCTGGTGTGGTTATTGATGCTCTAAGGTGCTGCAAATTGGCTTTAGACCGCGGTCTAAGTGGAGCTATAGTGGCCCCCTCAGCCTACTTTATGAAATCTCCGCCAATCCAATATTCCGACGATGAAGCCCACCTGAAGACCGAAGCATTTATTACCGGACAGGAACAGGAAGAGCCCGTCTCATTGCCTGAGCCACAGCCAGTTGAGATTAAGGCGTAAGCCGCTTTTGCGACAAAGGCACCAACCTCAAACTATGTAGCTTAAAAGAAATCGATTATTCCGTTACCTTGCTTGATGGGGCTTAATAAGGTTGATGAAGTGGGTGACCTAAGATGATAACCTTGGTGGTAACAGTAGGTTGTGGCGCAATGGATTTATGCTCTCAGAAGCTTGCTGAGAAATTGGACATTCCCAAAGTCTATACGGATATCTACCAGAGCAGTGCTGCGAAGTTCAATATCTCTTGGCTCTCACGAGGTGCATTAAAGGCTATCTCAGAGGACTGGAGCTTTGTAAAAAGAATCAACAAATTAACTGGCATAGTTCATTTGCCAAACCAACACTTGGGACGCTACGGAAACTTCCTCAAAATACCTTATATCATAACTGTGCATGACCTCATCAGATATTTTGACCTCAAGGGATATGAGACGTATATTCATCGCCCTAACCTTAGGGACAAATTCTACTTAGGCCTTGATTACAAGGGTATCAAAAAGGCAGCGAGAATAATAGCAGTATCTCAAGCAACAAAGAATGACCTAATGCATTACCTCGGAATACCTGACGAGCAAATAAGCGTTGTTTATCTAGGTGTTGACCACACAACTTTCAGACCATCGTCTCAAGCAAGTGAGTTCGAACATCCTTACATTCTTTTCGTTGGCTCAGAGCATCCCAGAAAGAACCTTCCGACTTTACTTAGGGCCTTTAAAAGACTCAAGGAACAACCACAATTTAAAAATCTAAAGCTAGTCAAAGTAGGCAAGGCTGGTGGGAAAGAGACAGATTTCAGGAGACAGACCACCGAGGTTATAGATTCTCTAAACTTAAATGGAAGGGTAATATTCACAGAGGTTGTCTCTGAGGAGAACCTAAGAGCCTATTACTCTAACGCAAAGTGTCTTGTCCTTCCTTCCCTCTATGAAGGTTTTGGGTTTCCCCCGCTTGAAGCAATGGCTTGTGGCTGCCCGGTGATAACCTCGGATAGCTCCTCACTGCCCGAGGTCGTAGGTGAGGCAGCAATCAAAGTCTCCCCCCACGATATTGAGGGGATGGCAGGGGCTTTGGAGAGGGTTCTTACTGATGAGGAGCTCAGGAAAGGCCTTATTGCCAAGGGAAAAGCACAAGCTGTCAAATTCTCATGGGACCAAGCAGCAGAAAAGACCCTAGAAGTTTATAAAGAGGTAGAGGAAAGTTTCAGCTAAACCCTTTCACTTGGCTTTAAGTAAAAATTTAACTGATCTTTTATTATGTCTTCCAATTTGTGTGTAACTTTGAATCCCAATTGCTGAATCTTCCGAGTATCTGAGAGCAATATCGGAACTTCAGCTGGCCTAAATTTACCTGGGTCAAATTCTATTGGTATTTTCCCCTTGTCTGTATAGACCCAAATTCCTTTGTCCTCCAAGGCAAATTCTAATTCGTCGGTTAGTAATAATTCATCAACCTCAGTTTTCTCAAACCTTAAGCCGAATATTTCGCCATCCTTCCTTTGTAGCGGATCTAGCACAGTTTTTCTGTCAGTTTCGTTCATAGTTTCGATCTTTTCCACATCCCACCCAGCATTTTCTAAAGCTAATAAAATATAGCTCAGAACAGAGTTTGTTCGCATCGAACCTTGATTATAAACCTCTCCGGCATTGCCTTTTTCGGCAAGAAGGCAGTAACCTCTCACAATATCATCTATATGGCTCCAGTCCCTTAAGGCATTCACATTCCCTATCAATATTTTATTGCTTTCCCCAAGCTTTAATCTCATAACTTGATTTGCTATCGCGGAAGTCACAAACATGCTGCCACGTCCAGCACCCTCAGTATTGAAACTTCTGGAAACAATGGCCTTTAAGCCATAAATATTATGGTAGCCTCGCATCAAGTAATCACCTTGCACTTTACTAATAGCATAAGGTGATTGAGGCCTGAGGGGATTTTCCTCACTTATAGGCAATTCAGGCATTCTTGCTGGTGAAGGAACTATGCATCCATATTTCTTTAATGCTCTGCTATATTGTAGTTGGGATGAGAATGCCAGGCCATATTCCTCACTGGAGCCAGCAAAAACCACTATTGGATCGAGATTTTTCAACCTTGTGGATTCAAGTAAATTCGCAGTCCCCAGGCTGTTGGTCATCAGAATTGCTAAGGGGTTTTCGAAAGATGACGGGATAAAAGACTGGGCAGCAAGGTGAAAAACAATGTCTGGTTTGGCGAATTCGAGGGCAGATCCAATATTGGAAATATCGAGTATATCACCCTCAATTACATGAATTTGGTCATAAATTCTCTCATTGACCAAATTTTTTGGCGTTGATCCATCCGCTCTCCTTCTGAGCAACCCAAAAACTTCGTTTCCATTATCAAGCAAATATTTTGCCAGCTGACTACCAACAAATCCTGAAATACCTGTAATCAGTGTCCTTTTATTGCTAAACATAAATAAATCCCCCCTCTTAATATCTATTCTCGTCTACCCATCAAATATCTTAACACAAACAACTCTTATTTTTAAGCTTTTCCTTGAGTTAATTCCAATCCTAAGATATGATGCTATAGGCAAATCCGCTGAGGAGCATAGTTTAAGTTGTCCCAGATTTCCCTTACCACTATGTGGGCTAAAGGTAGATTTGACAATATGGTAGAATTTGTCACTAAAGCCACGGAATTGGGCTTTACCCGCAACTTCCTGCGAGAGAAGGGGATAGCAGGTTAACCGAGACAGGTGGAGATGCCAAGTTTAGCAGAACTACGAGGAAATTTAGCTTCCCGCATTACTAATCCCTTAGTTGGCATTTTGAGCAAAAGCAGGCTAAAACCCAATACTCTCACCTTTATTGAGTTGGCCATAAGCATCGGTGCCGCTTACGCCATTGTCACCGGCTACTTCCTTCTTGGTGGAATTTTGGTTTTGGTCTCCGGGCTATTTGACCTCCTCGATGGGGCCCTAGCTCGCTTTACCAAGCAAAGTACAAAGTTTGGCGCTATTCTAGATTCAACGATTGACCGCCTTTCTGAAGCAGCAATATTTTGCGGTCTTTTAGTTTGGTATATGCCAAAAGTAGCCACTCTAGAAATTGTGCTCATCTTTGCCGCGCTAATTGGCTCTTTCCTTGTTAGCTATATAAGAGCCAGAGCAGAAGGACTAGGTTTGAAATGTCGAGTTGGTTTGTTTACCAGAGCTGAAAGGGTTATAGTATTAGCAGTAGGTTTGCTGGTAAACCAAGTTTTTATTGCTTTATGGGTTTTGGTAGTCTTTGTTTATATCACTGTAGCTCAAAGGCTGCTTTATCTGCATGAAGCAAGCAAAAGTTAAGGGGGACTAAATGCCTGTTATAGCTGTTGTAGGAGGTCAGTGGGGTGACGAGGGGAAAGGAAAGGTAATTGATTCCCTAGCTGAGAAAGCTAAGGTAGTGGCTCGTTTCTCAGGGGGTGACAATGCCGGCCACACAGTTATTAACCCCTATGGCGAGTTCAGGATGCATCTTGTACCCTCTGGCATTTTTTACCCCGGGGTAACTTGTATTATCGGCAATGGCGTGGTTATTAACCCGGCAGTTCTCCTTGATGAAATAGCCAACCTTAAGAAGCACGGTGTAGATATAAGTCATCTCATCATCAGTGACCGTGCCCATCTCATCATGCCTTATCACACCCTTCTCGATGGACTGGAAGAGGAAAGGCGTGGTAAAGGGGCTTTAGGAACTACCCGTAGAGGAAATGGCCCTGCCTTTACTGATAAAGTTGCTCGTATGGGAATCCGCACCGGGGACTTATCAAACAAGGATTTATTTCACAGCAAGCTAAGCTCAATCCTCGAATTTAAGAATGCCATTCTTACAAAGGTATACGGGCATTCGCCTCTGTTACTAGAAGAAATCTTTGAGCAATATTGCCGTTATGGGGAGCAACTGGCTCCACTTATTCAGGAAACTAACTCCGTAATTCGCCAATCTTTAGCCAGAGGAGAGCTAGTTTTTTTAGAGAGTGCCCAAGGGACTTTGCTTGACCCCGACTTTGGCACTTACCCTTATGTAACTTCTTCTTCGCCATTAGCCGGCGGAGGCTCTATTGGGGCCGGCATAAGCCCAATGGCATTTGATCGCATTATCGGTGTATTTAAAGCTTACATCACTAGAGTTGGCAGTGGACCCATGCCCACTGAGCTAAAGGATGAGGTTGGCAAGCTCATACGTGAGAAAGGTCATGAATATGGTGCTACGACAGGGAGGCCGCGGAGGTGCGGTTGGTTTGATGCCGTGGCTGGCCGCTTCGCTACTCAGGTAAATGGTTTTAGTGACATAGCTTTAACCCACCTTGATATTTTTGATGGTTTTTCTTCCATCAAAATATGCACGGCCTATAAATTTGATAACAAGATTCTAGACTCTTTCCCGAGCGATATAGCTATACTAGAGAAATGCCAACCTGTATATGAAGAACTCTCTGGTTGGCAAGAGTCAATAAGGGAAATCCGTAATTTTGACCAGCTACCATTGGAGGCCCGCCGCTACATCAACCGGCTTGAGGAGCTCCTCTCCTGCCCTATTAGCTTTGTCGCCGTGGGATCAGGGAGAGAGCAAACGATAAAGGTGAGACCTATTCTCCCTGGGTAGCCCTGGTAGGTAAAGGCAAGTCAATTTTATAGTTTTTTAATGCTGCTTTAATAATCTCGGCCGATTTTTCGTCAGGTTCAATCAAAGGCAAGCGCGGTTTGCCCACTGGAAAACCCAAGTAATTCAGAGCATATTTAACGGGCATAGGATTGGTAACAACAAATAGGGCATTTATCAGAGGCAATAAATAGCGGTGAATGCTAGCTGCCTCCTGAGTTTCACCGTTAAGAAATTTCTCCATCATGTCTTTTATTTGGATTCCTACTAAATGTGAAGCGACACTGACCACACCATAACCACCCAAAGTAAGAATAGGCAAGGTATCACTATCATTGCCGCTGTAAACTAAAAAGTCGTCCTTGGCTCCCTGTATAATCTCAGCTATTTGGCGAAGGTTACCACTAGCTTCCTTCACACCAATGATATTGTCTATTTGGCTTAGCTTGATTACCGTATCAGCAGCAAGATTAGTGCCTGAGCGTGATGGTACGTTGTAGAGAATACAAGGCAAGGTTGTGGCTCGGGCAATGGCATTAAAATGCTCAAATAAGCCTTGTTGGGGGGGCCGATTATAATAAGGCACTACTAATACGCAAGCATCAACTCCAACCTTCTCTGCTTCTTTAGTCAGCTCCTGGCTCTCTCTAGTGTTGTAAGTGCCAGTCCCAGCCACTATTGTTCCACGCTTAGCTATCGCTGACTTGACTTCAGTAAAAAGACGGAGCTTCTCTTCGAAGTTAAGAGTAGGGGATTCCCCCGTAGTGCCAGAGAGCACCAAACCATCACTACCAGAATTAAGCAAAGCTTGAGCTAGATTCCTGGCCTGCTGATAATCAACTTTGCCCTGACTATCAAAGGGGGTAACCATAGCTGTTAATAAGCGACCTAGCTTGTCCATTTTTACCCGCCCGATCCCTCGCCAGATAAAGAGTGAGGAAGAGAGAGCCTCCGCTTCTTCTTGTATCCTATCCACCCCCTTCTTATCCCTTCCTCGGCAATCTGTATAGCATTCAACGCTGCCCCTTTACGTAAATTATCAGCTACTACCCACATAACTAATCCATTGGGGTGAGAAATATCCTTTCTGATTCTACCCACAAATACGTGATTTGAACCACTAGCTGCCCAAGGTAGGGGGTAGAAGCTAACGCTAGGATCATCAAGAACCCTGACTCCAGGTGCTTGAGCCAAAATTTTCCTTGCCTCTTCCGGAGTGATAGGTGAAGTAAATTCCACATTCACCGCTTCACTATGCCCGAAGTAAACAGGGACTCGGACGCAAGTTGCCGAGATAGCCATATCCTCAGCATGCATTATCTTCCGCGTCTCTTCCACCATTTTCTGTTCTTCTTTAGTATAGCCATTATCCAAAAAGACATCGGTTTCTGGTAACAGATTAAAGGCTATTTGATGGGAATAGACATGAGGACAAACACGACGCCCCTCTAAAACCAGCTTTATTTGGCTTGTTAGTTCCTTTAAAGCATCAGCACCGCTGTCTGATACCGATTGATAAGTGCTTACGATGATTCGTTTTATAGGATTAACCTTGTGTAAGGGATAAAGAGCTACTACCATTTGGATTGTAGAACAATTTGGGTTGGCGATTATCCCCTTGTGCCATTCGATATCCTCAGGATTTACTTCAGGAACCACCAAAGGAACCAAGGGGGCCATTCTAAAAGCAGCGCTATTATCAATAACCACCGCTCCAGCCTCAGCAGCCAGAGGTGACAGGCGGCGGCTAACATCAGCGTTAGCGGAAAAAAGAGCGATATCAACATTACGAAATATCTCCGGTGTCGCTTCCTCAACCTCGATTTTGTGGCGATTAGAAAAAAAGAATTTTATGTCTGAAGAGCGTTCGGGAGCAAGTAGTCGGATCGAAGCTGCAGGGAAATTCCGCTGCTCAAGCACCTTGATAAATTCTCGCTCAACAAGCCCAGTGTCACCAACAATAGCTACGTTGAAACCTTCCATGCTCTTTCCTCGCAACAGTTCGCCCCCCTCAAAAATATCATTCTGAGCGCAAGCGAAGAATCTCAAGACCCTTCGCGGAGTTTACCCTGAGCGAGATTCTTCGGTCGCTTCGCTCCCTCAGAATGACAAACAAGGAGCGAAGGGCTCAGGGTGACAATAAAGAACCCTCCAACTTCAGTAAGGCCTCCAATCCATAAATTAACCCTTTGTGCTTTGCAACTTCTCTGATTGCCAAAATAACGCCGGGCATATAAGCTTCTCGACTTATAGCCTCATGGCGTAAGCTCAAGGTCTGGCCTATCCCGCTAAAGATAACTTCTTGTCCCGCCATAAATCCTGGCAACCTCAGGCTATGGATAGCTACACCCTCTATTTGCCCCCCTCTGACGCTGCTAACTACTTCTCTCTCGGTTTTAGGGCAGATGAAAGGTTTGCCACGGGCTTGTAGCATAGCTTTTGCTGTAGCCATAGCAGTTCCCGAAGGGGCATCAATTTTCTTATCATGGTGCATTTCTACAATCTCAGCATAATCGAAAAATTTGGCAGCAACCTTTGCCAAATGCATCAAGAGCACTGCTCCTAAGGAAAAATTAGGTGCCACCACAGCACCAACGTTATTGGCTCGACATAGCTGCTCAATCTCCTTCAGATTTTCCCCAGAAAGGCCTGTGGTACCTATAACCATGTTAACTCCTTGCTTAACAGCGATGCGAGCGGCTGCTATGGAAGCTGCAGCATTGGTAAAATCTACTAATACGGCAGGATTGCAACTCTTCAAAAGAGAGTCTAAATCAGAGGAAAATGGTATCAGCTCTGAAGTCTCCGGTAAAGGAAGATACTGCTGAGTTACTTTCTCCTCCACAGCGCCAACTATCTCTAACCCGGGCTCATTGAGCACAGCTTCAGTCACCTCCCGCCCCATCTTGCCTAAAGCTCCATTGATAACTATCCTTATGGCTTCCATGTGTCACTCCTTAACATGCCGATATAGGTTATTTATTATAATCGGAATAGCGACCGCCTTTATTAGGCGAATGAGTATGATGATAGTTTGGCTGCCTCTGCCAACGATGTTCAGAGGCTAAGGAATCCTTCACTTTAGCCCCGGGTATGCGAGAAAATCCTTCAACCACTGCTTTACGTGATAAGTTTATCCTGCCTAACTCGTCAATCCCAATGACTTTGACCATTATCTCATCACCAACTCTAACCACGTCTTCAACTTTAGCTACATGATAATCAGCAAGCTCACTGATATGGACTAGGCCTTCCTTGCCCGGGAAGATTTCTACCATGACCCCAAAGTTCAGCAGCCTCGTTACTCTTCCAGTATAAATATCCCCTGGTTTCGCTTCCTGGGTTAAATCTTCTATCATTTTGATCGCCTTTTGGACTGCCTCCTCACTGGGGGAGCCAACAATAACCGTACCATCACTCCTTACGTCTATAGTTGTTTTGGTCTCCTCCGTAATGGATCTTATGGTTCTACCTCCAGGGCCAATAACATTGCCAATCTTGCTTGCAGCAATGGTTATCTCATGTATCCTGGGAGCGTAGGGGCTAATTCCGGGGCGGCTAGTACTGATAGTTTGTGCCATCTTGTCCAATATCTCCAAGCGAGCCTGGCGAGCTTGGCTTAGGGATTCAGCTAGAATTTTGGAGTCCACACCAGCAACTTTAATATCAAGCTGCAAGGCCGTAATTCCCCTAGATGTGCCAGCAACTTTAAAATCCATGTCACCACAGGCATCTTCTATCCCCTCAATATCAGTTAGGATAATATGCTCCCCATTCTCCCCGGTGACCAGTCCCATAGCTATTCCAGCTACTGGTGCCTTGATAGGTACGCCAGCATCCATTAATGAAAGGGTTGAACCGCAGGTACTGGCCATAGATGTGCTCCCATTAGAGCTAAGCACTTCGGAAACCAAACGAACAGTGTAAGGGAAATCCTCTTCCGAAGGTAGTATTGGCCTAATAGCCCGCTCCCCTAGAGCGCCATGACCAATTTCGCGCCTCCCTGGCGACCCTACTCGTTTTACCTCGCCCGAGGAGAACGGAGGAAAATTATAATGGTGCATGAAGCGCTTGGTTTCTGCCAAGCCTAAACCATCCAATAACTGCTCCTGTCTTGCCGACCCCAGGGTGGTGATAGTCAAAGTTTGTGTTCCTCCCCGGGCGAATAGACCCGAGCCGTGAGCACGAGGTAGAAGGCCAACTTCACAGTGGATAGGGCGAATTTCATCAGCCTGGCGGCCATCCACGTGCCGTTTTCCCTGCAAAATCCTCTTCCTTATCTCTGCTTTAAGCCGGGCTTCAAAGGCAAAATCCACCTCTTCCTCGGAGAAAGAGTCAACTAACTTCTGTTTCGCTTCATCCCTAAGCGATGCTAAAACTTGCTCTCGCTCTAATTTCCCTGGTTGCTCTAGAGCTTCGTTCAGCTTGTCACCAAGCAAAGTAGAGATATGAGCTGAGAGTTCAGGAGCAACCTCTCTAGCTTTGACTTCCACTTTGGGTTTGCCATAAGCTTGCTGCAGCTCCTCCTGGAGTTTAATAATCTCTTGGTTAGCTTCATGCCCAAATTCGATTGCTTCAAGCGCTAAGCTCTCAGAGGCCTCTTTGGCGCCTGCCTCCACCATCACTATATCTTGCCTAGTGCTAGCGACAGCTACATCGAGCAAACAGTTTTCAATTTGGGGCAAAGTGGGATTTAGAACCAAATTATCATCTATGTAGCCAATATGCACTGCTGCTACCGGACCTGAAAATGGAATATCAGATATAGTTAAGGCTGCTGAGGCACCGATGAGGGCGCAAATATCAGGGTCATTTTCCTTGTCGACGGAGAGCACCGTAGCTATAATTTGTAGCTCGTGGTTAAACTCCTTGAGAAGAAGTGGTCTTAAGCATCGATCGATAAACCGGCAGGTTATAATTGCTCCCTCAGTGGGGCGTCCTTCTCGCCTGAAGAAACTACCTGGTATTTTACCAGCTGCGTACAGTTTTTCTTCATAGTCCACTGTTAGGGGCACGAAGCCCCTCCTCTCTGTAGGCTCATTGGCAGCACAGGCAGTGACCAACACCACTGTATCCCCATAACGGACAACGACAGCACCATTCGCCTGCTGTGCAAGTTTCCCTATTTCAATGGTAAGTATTCGACCGGCTATTGTGCGCTCAAAAATTTGAGACATATTATTTCCTCAAACCTAATCTGGCAGTAAGTGAGTCATATCGTTCCGGGTCTGCCCTATTAAGGTACTTCAGTAGTCGTCTGCGCTGCCCTAGCAGTTTAAGAAGAGCATGGCGCGAGTGATGGTCGTGGGAATGCGCCTTGAGGTGTTCCATTAATTGCTTTACCCTTTCAGTAAGCAACGCCACCTGAACTTCAACCGACCCAGTATCATCCTCACTAAGCCTAAATTGTGTAAAAATATCGCCTTTCTTTTCTTTTTCTAGCATATAACCCCTCAATCTAATATAATATGGCACATTATATCACAGCAGGAAAATCCCTGTATAGGATGAGGTAAGATAGTAGTATCCTCCTCAGCTGCCCTTTTTTTAAGAAGTAAAGACTATCAAGTATACCAATAAATTGACCAAAAATTTATAACAGTCTATAATTTGCCACGAAGGCACCCTCAATGCATGAGAGTTGCGGCATCTTTGGAGTTTATGCTCACAGAATAGACATAGCTCGTCTCATCTTCTTCGGACTTTTTGCTCTCCAGCACCGCGGTCAAGAAAGCGCTGGCATCGCTGTCAGCAATGGTAGTGAAATAAAAATACACACTAAAATGGGGTTGGTTTCCCAGGCGTTCACAGAAAGTGACCTTGCTCAACTCAAAGGATATATTGGCATCGGGCATAACCGCTACTCTACTGCAGGCTCAAGCAAACCAGCCAATGCCCAACCTATTATAGCGAAATCAGAAGAGTTGACCCTTGCTTTAGCGCATAATGGTAATATTCTCAATGCCAAGTTACTCCGTGACGAGCTCCACGTGGATGGCTATAGCTTCCATACCTCCTCTGATTCCGAAGTCATCGCCAACCTAATTTTGGCCTCTCCTGGCAAAAGCTGGGAGGAAAGAATTAGACACGCTATGTACCGCCTCCAAGGAGCCTATTCGCTGGTAATCATGACCCAGAATAAGCTCATTGGGGTTCGTGACCCTATGGGTGTTCGCCCACTCTGTTTGGGAACTGTTGATAACGGCTGGGTAATCGCCTCGGAAAGCTGTGCCCTGGACCACATAGGCGCCCAGTTCACCAGAGAAATCAAACCTGGGGAAATTGTGGTTATCAATGCCGATGGAGTAAAGAGTTTTAAGGGCAAGAATGATAAAAGGGCTTTATGCATTTTCGAATATATTTATTTCGCCCGCCCTGACAGCATCATCCAAGGTAAACTGCTTTACCCAGCAAGACAAGCCATGGGTGAAATGCTAGCTCAAGAATACCCTGTTGAAGCTGATCTGGTCATGGGTATTCCCGACTCAGCTACCGCTGCTGGCATTGGTTATTCTCATGTTTCAGGCATCCCCTATTGTGAAGGCTTACTTAAGAACCGCTATGTGGGACGCACCTTTATTGAGCCTGATCAAAGGCTGAGAGAGCTTGGCGTTCAGTTAAAATTCAATCCCCTCTCCCGGATAATCTCTGGAAAACGATTGGTGGTCGTTGATGACAGTATCGTTCGCGGTACCACCACCCCTCGGGTAGTCAATCTACTAAGGAAAGCCGGTGCTAAAGAGGTGCATCTTCGTATTTGTGCTCCTCCTATTCGCCATCCCTGCTTCTTGGGTGTGGATATGGCCACCGAATGGGAACTCATCGCTGCCAGAAAGACTACCCTGGAAATCAGGGATTACCTCGGTGCTGACTCACTTGGTTACCTTAGCCTCGACGGCTTGATTCGAGCTGTTGATCTGCCCAGAGAGATTTTTTGCCTGGCTTGCTTCACTGGAGACTATCCCATTCCAGTGCAGATGGGAATGGATAAGCTAGCCCTGGAAACGATGCCCGAAGAGGAACCTATTGGAAGCCAGAAGTAAGCAAACCTATGCTCTCGCTGGCGTCAATATTGAGGCAGCCGATAAGATTAAAAAAATAATCGCCAGGCAAGCTCAATCCACCTTCCGCCCTCAAGTCCTCAATTTTGGCTCCTTCGGCAGTATGTTTCAAATTAAAGGATATGATGAGCCTGTTTTAGTCTCCAGTGTAGATGGAGTAGGCACTAAGCTCAAGATCGCTTCGCTCTTAGATAAGAATGATGCTGTGGGCATTGATATCGTTAACCATTGTGTTAACGACATTCTCTGCTGCGGTGCCGAGCCACTTTTCTTCCTCGACTATATTGCTATGGGTAAACTTGTGCCCCAGCAAATAGAGGCTATTATTACAGGCATAGCTCAAGCTTGTCAGGAAATTGGCTGCTCATTAATCGGCGGTGAAACTGCTGAGATGCCCGGCATTTACTCCCAAGGGAGCTATGATTTGGTTGGCTTTATTGTTGGAGTGGTAGAAAAGGGAAATATCATTGACGGCAGTTCCATAAATGCAGGCGATGTAATTCTTGGCTTGCCATCCTCTGGCTTACATACCAACGGCTACTCGTTAGTGCGGCGAGTTTTTAGAATAGAGGATAACCCCTCCTGCCTAAATAACTTTTATCCCGAGCTAGGGAAAACTCTGGGCGAGGAACTGCTCCAGGTCCACCTCTGCTATTATCCTGAGCTTAAACCGATCTTATCCTTAATTAAAGGTTTAGCTCATATCACTGGCGGCGGGCTTATGGGGAATATACCTCGCATTCTACCTCAAGGTCTTGCTGCCCATCTGCACAAAGGTTCCTGGGATATTCCACCCATCTTCAAGCTGATACGAGAAAAGGGCAACGTAGAAGAGGCAGAAATGTATCGAGTATTTAATATGGGAATAGGCATGACCATTGTGTGTTCACCACAACAAGTAACTAAATTGACTGCTGCTTTACCCCAAGCCAAGGTTATTGGTGAGGTAGTCAAGGCAAAGGGTAAGGAAAGAGTAATAATGGGTTAAGGAAGTATCATGCGTGCTATCATAAGCGTTTCAGACAAGTCAGGTATAGCTGATTTTGCTCGCGGCTTACAAGAGTTAGATATCGAGATTTTCAGCACCGGCGGCACTAAGAAGTCACTGGAAGGGTCTGGAATAAAAGTCCGCAGTATCTCAGAGCTTACTGGATTTCCTGAAATTCTCAACGGTAGAGTAAAGACGCTTCACCCTGCGGTTCATGGCGGCATTCTGGCAAGGCGCGACTTACCTCAACACTTAGCTGAGCTGGCTAAAAACCACATCGAAACTATCGGCATGGTTGTAGTAAATCTTTACCCCTTCATTGATACTGTGACCCAAAGCGAAGTTTCTTTGGACGGAGCGTTAGAGAACATCGATATCGGTGGCCCAACTATGATTCGCTCAGCAGCGAAGAATTTCCCCTCCGTCCTGGTAATTGTCGACCCTGAGGATTACGACCCCATTCTACAAAAGCTGCGCCGGGGCGATATAGATTTAGCAGAAAGAAAAAGATTAGCCCATAAAGCTTTCCAGCATGTGGCTATCTATGATACTGCCATCGCCCAATATCTTAGCGAAGAAACCTTTCCTGAGGAAATGACCATAGCTTTGAAGAAAGCTTATGACCTCCGTTATGGTGAGAACCCTCACCAAAAAGCCGCCTTTTATCTAGAGCAAAATGTGAGGCAACCACAAGCTGCCTTAGCTTCACTAACTCAACTCAAAGGTCCTGAAATTTCCTTCAATAACCTGCTTGATTTTGATGCTGCCTTAAATATTCTGCGCACCTTTACTGCTCCCACTGTGGCCATAATGAAACACACCAATTCCTGTGGGCTTGCCAGCCATGCTAATTTAGCTGAGGCTTACCGAAGAGCTTTGGCTGGAGACCCTGTAGCTGCCTTTGGTGGTGTAGTTGCTAGTAACCAAGTTATAGATTTAGCCACTGCCCGAGAAATAGACCAAACTCATTATGATGCTATCATTGCTCCAGAATATGAAAAGGAAGCCCTGGAGCTATTAAGACGTAAAAAGAGCTTACGCCTTGTTAAAATACCCCTCCAATATCATTCCGCGCTCTTCACTCCTCGTCATTCTGAGGGAGCAAAGCGACCGAAGAATCTCACTCAGGGTAAACTCCGTGAAGAATCTCATTTCGATTTCCGCTATGTCCAGGGTGGCTTTCTAATTCAAACACCAGACCTTTTCACTGAGTCAGAGCTTCAACCTCGCACAGTTACCAATCGCCAACCTACAGAGCAAGAACTATCAGACTTGCTTTTCGCCTGGAAAGCAGTCAAGGGTATAAAGTCCAATGCCATAGTTATTGCTAAGGACAAAACATTATTAGGTATGGGAGCAGGACAACCATCTCGTGTGGTAAGTGTTGAGCTGGCTTTAAGGAGAGCTGGCGAGCAAGCCAAGGGTAGTGTTCTCGCCTCAGATGCCTTCTTCCCTTTCGCCGATGGTCCTGAATTAGCCATTAGCCACGGAGTTACTGCCATTATCCAGCCCGGCGGCTCTGTAAGGGATAAAGAGGTAATCGATGTGGCCAACAAGCATAGTGTAGCCATGGTATTCACCGGTATCCGCCATTTCAGGCACTGAACTCAAGGAGAAAGATGGGCTGACGCTGGAAAGAAGGCAGAGTGCATCGCCGATCTAGAAAATATGATAGAAATTGAACAACCTCACTAGATCGCGCTGATTATGGTTCCTGCTGTGGCAGTATTTGCGGCTTGACGTACCAGATAGACAATGAAATAAACATATCGCAGAGAATCTCGGAGGCTTTGAAAGTGGATGATAGCGGGAAGGCAGCTTCTCTGCTAGAGGATTATATCGCTTTCTTGAAGCAAGACTATCGAGGCGAGCACCTTGAGCATTGATGGCAGAGCAACCCAAGGTCCTGAACCAGAGGATGACGAGCGAGGGATACAGAGCTTCTCACTAACTGCTGTTTGCACAGGAAGCCCAAGAAGTCCTATAATCGGTCATTGAGGCTATGGCTAGGGTAGTACTTGTATCGGACATGTTACGTGGGTTTTTCGAGGAAGGTTATCCACTTTACTGTGGCATCGACGCCCGAAGTATCATACCCAATGTCAAGAAACTGCTGGAGCGAGAGTTAGAGCAGAACTCGAAAATCTTCTATCTGTGTGACCACCATGCACCCGATGACCCAGAATTCAGAATGTTCCCGCCGCATTGTATTGAAGGTACCACTGAGGCTGAACTCATCCCTGAACTTTCCCCATATCCTGGTGAAATAATACCAAAAAGAACTTTTAGCAGTTTCTATGATACGCTTCTGGAAAAGAAACTAGAGGCACTCAAGCCCGAAACTATAGTCGTCTGTGGTGTGTGCACTCATATTTGTGTTCTGCAGGCAGTAATTGATGCCAGAAACAGGGGCTACGAAGTTGAAATCCCCGTCGATTGTGTTGCTTCCTTCGACAATAGGGCTCATCTCTTCGCCCTGGACTATATGGAAAAGGTACTCGGTGCCAAGCTTATCAAACCTAAAGTCAACCTGCCTAAACCAAAGTTTGAAATCCTTGACTCATGGCTAAGCGGGGAAACTGCCGATATTTACTTCCCTCACACAGTGGAGATACTTAAAAGGGAGGGTATCAACCCTGTAGCCACTATGGAGGTATTCCCCAGACAAGCCGGTATCCTCTGTGGTATAGAAGAGGTTAAAGCCCTATTAGCCAGGGTGCTTCCTGAAGATAATCGTGAAGTTTGGGCACTAGCGGAAGGCGAATCTTTTGACAAAAAAGAAGTAGTCCTGCGGATAAAAGCCCCCTACCAAAGCTATGGAACTTATGAAACAGTCTATCTGGGCATTCTTGCCCATTGCAGTGGCTGGGCCACTGCTGCTCGAGAATGCGTTAATGCTGCTCAAGGCATTCCTGTTATTAGTTTTGGCGCCCGTCATGTTCACCCTTCCGTAGTCGGCGTTATGGAGTACTCCGCTATTGTAGGGGGCTGTAGTGGCTGTGCTAGTACTGTTGGAGCTAAGCTTGCTGGCATGAAACCCATCGGCACCATACCTCATGCCCTCATCATTATTTTGGACAGCACTGCCAAAGCTACTCTCGCCTTTGATAAGTATATGCCTCCTGAAGTGCCGCGCATCGCCCTGGTGGATACCTTTGAGGATGAGGTTAGAGAAAGTGTCGCGGTGGCTAAAGCAATGCAGGGAAAGTTGCAAGGCGTAAGGTTAGATACTCCTTCGGAAAGAGGTAGGGTCACCGCCGATTTAGTCAAAGAAGTGAGAGCTTGGCTAGACCTTGAGGGATTCAAAGAGGTGAAGATTGTCGTCAGTGGTGGGTTTAATCCAGAGCGCATCCGACATTTTATCAGCCAAAGGGCACCCGTTGACATCTTCGCTGTTGGCAGCTATATCAGCGATGCCGCGCCTATCGATTTCACCGCAGACCTTCACGAGGTAGAAGGCAAGCCCATTGCCAAAAGGGGCAGAATGCCCGGCATCACCCCCAACCCTGGGCTAAAAAGGGTGATGTAAAAAACCGCTTACGGAAAAACACTAAATACTAATATCTAAATCCTAAAAAATTAGGAATTGGGATTTTGAATTCGTTTAGAGTTTGGAGCTTAGAGATTAGGATTTAAGAACGTAATGGCTGAAGCTGTAATAACGTTGGACAATGTCACCAAAATCCTAGCGGGTCGGCAGATTCTCAAGAATATTAGCTTTGTTGTGGAGCAGGGAGATATATTTGGCTACCTCGGCCCCAACGGAGCAGGCAAGACTACCACTATCAGGGTCATCCTGGGACTTTTCCCACCCACTTCAGGCAAGGCATTTATTCTAGGCAAGAATGTCGGGTGTGATGATGCCAGAGAAAAGGTTGGCTTTGTTCTCGAGGCTGATGGACTGTATGACAATATGACCGCTTACGAAAATCTGGGTTACTATTGCCAGATTTATGGCATGCCCTCAGCTTTGAAAAGCAAAAGAATAGATGAAATGCTGGAGCTAGTGGAACTAAGCGACAGAGCAGGGGATAAAGTATCCTCTTATTCCAAGGGAATGAGGCAGAAGCTAGCGCTAGCACGGTCTATGGTTCATGAGCCCGACCTCCTTACCTTCGATGAGCCCACCGCTGGCGTTGACCCTACAGGTCAGATGGAGGTGAGACAAATCATTCTTAACTTAGCACAGAGGGGTAAGACCATTTTCCTGAGCTCTCACAACCTGGATGAAGTGCAGCGAATTTGCAACCGCATTGCCTTGATTGATAAGGGAGAGATAAAGCTCTATGGCGAGCTAGAGAAATTGAGAAGGGATATGGGCAGAAGAGAGGTAATCATAGAAACCGGGATAACAACTACGGAAGAAGCCAGGTTACTCGACGGGCTTGTGGCTGAGCTTGAAGCCTTACCTTATGTGACAAGCTGCCGCAGAGAAGCTCAAAAACTGCGTCTCCAGCTTGATGGCCGAGGTGACATCTCCGAGATAGTAGCCATGCTCTCCCAGAAGAGCATAGGTGTAGAGGAGGTCAGAAAGGGCGAAATATCCCTGGAGGAAATTTACGCCAAGGTGACAAAGGGAAGGGAATGATGAAAAAGATAATGGTGATTGTGAAAAAGGATTTGAGGGAAACTCTGCGCACCAAGGCTTTTTATGTCAGCATAGCCATGGTTTTATTCTTCATGGTAATGCTGGGCGGCGCAGTTAGAGGACAAATCAATACCTTAGTAGAGAAGGGTTTATCACCAGCAGAAATAAGCTCAGCCGCTCAACCACTCATGGGCACCACTGTCTTCATGCTTTCGCTCATGTTGATGATGCTATTTTGCATGTATATCAACGCCTATACGCTTACCATGGAGAAAGTGAAACGCTCCATAGAGTCTTTACTATGTACACCATTGAGCCTAAGGCAAATTTGCCTCGGAAAAAGTTTGGCAGTATTTTTGCCCAGTGTGATTTTGGGTCTGCTATTTGCCTTTGGTGCAATAGCTGGCATAAATCAATTCTTTATAGCTCCTGAAATAGGGCAGTTTGTCATGCCTGGTGCAGCACCATTAGTAGCAACCCTGGTAGCTGTGCCTCTGATAGTCTTTTTCCTTGTTACTTTAATGATAGCGCTACAACTCATAATCACCAACATCCGTTGGATTCACGCTGCCCTCATGGGCTTAATATTTGGTGTTGGCTTTGGGCTTTCTCCCGTCTTAAGGTTTGGCTCTGCATCATGGAGCATTGTCTTTATCTCCCTGGGAGTTGCCGCTGTCTTAGCCCTAGTGACAATTTACCTCTCCCGCTTAGTCACCAAGGAAAGAATCGTGCTCAGCAGCAAAGGATAAGCTTGGCAAATGGCTGTGCTCCGATGTTTTCCCAGTTTTAGGGCTTGCTACTTAAAGCCAATCCCTTCTATCTCTATGAAATCGTCCTTAATTCTTGTTTTGGCGCCCAGAAATTCCTCAATCAACCACAGGTTTGTCTCTACGTGTTCGGTAATTCTAGGAATCGAGTACCTGCTAGTTCCATCAGCCAAGCCAGCATAGATTATGAGCTGGTCTGCTATATACCTATCAACCGCGGCACCAGTTTTAACATCCTCTACAAAGCTTTGGGCTACATACCTCCCGATAGACTCGGAGCTTCTTCCCGGCCTTCCTGCTCTATCCAAGCCAATTCTGCTACCTAAACTCGTCTTAGCATATATCGCCAGGGCAGCACCTTCCTGAAGCGAACTCTCATCGTAAATTTCCTCGATTTCAGCCTTATAGCCATAAGAGCTTAATACCTTCTGGCATTCCTCTGCCATCCTGTGGCTCACTTCCCTTCCCTTCAAATGAGAGGAGAGGGCGATTCCTTTGATATTGAGAATCCTGCCTTGCTCAGTAAGATTTAAAGGTTTTAATTTCTTTACCGGCTCAACTTCAATTTCTATAATCCCGCCTCCTCGTGGCACGTAGCCAGGGCGAACTATCTCAAGCTCAGCCTGAATTCCCAGCTGTTCCAAAATTGGAAGCAAGACAAATTTCATATGATAGGCAGAGGGGGCAAAATCCTGGAATATCCCGCCTTCGAGCCTGAATTTCGAGGGCTTTCCCGCAAAGCAGGCTAAAGGCAGAAGAGTTTGTGCCATCATTGTGGTTGACCCTGCTGTCCCTATATCCCAGTGATACTCCCCTCCTTTAAACCTTCCCTTTGGAGCATAGGTAATCTCCTTAGAGCCCACCACGGCATTACTCGCTGTGCCTTGGCACATCTCCTGACAAGCCTGGATAACCTTAAGGTGCTGCCTCCTTAGCCCTGGCCTATCCCTCTTCGCCCTGATATTTTGTATCTTTACCTCTTTCCCGAGCAGGCTAGCCAGAGCTACAGAATAGCGCACTATGGTTCCACTTCCAGACTTGGCGCCGCCATCTATAACCTTCATGTTGAGGCAATACTATTTATATGCTGAGTAGGCAAAGTCAGTCAGTAGTCTCATCATTTACGGTATGCTTCTCCACGATGACGGACATGATAAATGGTCACGACTTTCGTTTTGACGTCCACTTGGTAGATTACCCTGTAATCCCCAACTCGAATTCGATAATCTCGTTCTGAGCCTCGAAGTTTACGGCATTGTGATGGAAATAGATTTTCTACAAGGGACTCAACTGCTTGAATAATCCGAGGGATTTGCTGTGGATCAATATTCCGTAAGTCTCGCTCTGCTGACCCTTTCCATCGAATCTCATAAGAGGCCATCTTTTTCTAACTTCTTTTTGAGTTCTTCAAAAGTTATAGTAGGCTCATCTCTACGTTCAGCGATAATTGCAAGGTCATGAATATCTTCTAGAAGCTCTTCATATTCCTCAACCGGAATAATTACTGCTGTTTTTTGTCCTTTTTCATCTACAACATATTGCTCTTGAAATTTTGCCATGCTTGTCCTCCTGTTAGATTTTCAACAATTGAGTTCGTATAACTTAGTATATACTATACGACTCAACTTCCATCACTGCTTGCTCAAAAGGGATAACTTCACCGCCGGAGACTTTGGCTGCGTCATAGGCACGAATAGAATCTAGCCCCTCAAGCTCCTGAGTAAATGATGGTAATCCTTCATATCAAGGACCACGCCAATACGATTGCCACTGTTATCCACTAAATATCGCTCTTTGATATTACTCATCCCTAGCTCCGTTTACATGGATTTTAGCACTGCTGATATTCAAATGCTAGCTGTAGGTTTATTTCCTTCGCGAGCAGGCTCGCCAGAACTACAGAATAGCGGACTATAGTTCCGCTTCCAGACTTTGCACTGCCATCTATGGTTATCATGTGCTGTTGTTTCTCCTCTTTGAAAAAGGCCTGTAACATTTTATATCTTTTGTTATACTCCAAAATACAATTTGCGCCTCTAAATGAGGGTGTTTAAAAATGTAGTTGCCCAATTTATTGGGCGACTGTGCCTGATAAATCAGGCAACTACAAAAATTTAGGGTGAAACACCTCTGAGGTGGCTGAAATTGAACGGGAAATCAAAATTAAACAGCCTTTAAATAATTAGGAGGAAAATTTAAAAAGAGCCAAAAGATGGGAATAAGACTTTTTAAAGAGCCTGAGCTGGAAAAACCTGACCTGATTTGCGGCTGGCCAGGGATTGGGAATATTGGGCTAATTGCTGTTGATACCTTGAAGGGGGAGCTGGTAGCAGAAGAGTTTGGAGAAATAGAACCCTGGGACTTTTTCTACCCCAAGAAGGTCTCCGTCAGGGACGGTTTGCTCGAAAACTTAGAGTTCCCCACCAACAAATTTTATTATCAGCGGCTGAGAAGGAAAGATTTAATATTTTTCCTTGGAGAAGAACAGCCGACTGAGGGAGAGAGAGTGTACGCCACGGGAGAAAAGGCTTACCACATGGCCAATCTAGTTTTAGATGTAGCTGAAAAGTTTGGCTGCCAGAGAGTTTATACTTCAGGTGCCTGTGTTTCACCCATTCACCATACTGTGAAACCAAGAGTTATTTCAGTGGTAAGTTCTGAGAAGTTAGTAGAGGAGGTAATAAGGTACCAAAATACAATTTTAATAAGCGAAATGGGAGGAAGAGGTGAAGGGGTTATTACCGGATTAAACGGTCTTTTGCTGGCAGTGGCTAAAAAGAGGGGGTTAGAAAGTATTTGTTTAATGGGGGAGATACCAGATTGGCTTTCTGGTTCTCCCTTCCCCTATCCCAAGGCTTCAAAATCAGTGCTCGAGGTTTTTGCTGACATTCTCGGAATCAGAATTGATTTTATAGTTCTCGATAAGATGGTTGCCCAGATGGAAGAGGTTATTGAAAAGATCTATGAAGAATTCCCTTCAGAAATAAGGGAGCGATATGATGAAAGAAAGCTTATTGCCCAAGCTAAGCCAGGAGGGATAACTGAAGAGGATGCCAAATGGATTAAAGAGCACATTGATGAATTTTTTAAGAAAAGGGGGGAACAGGGTGGACAAAGCTCTGTTTGAGCTCTATCAGTCTCCCCAGCTTCGCAACCCATCTTTGATTGTCGGTTGGCAGACCCACGATGTTGGGAAGTTGAGCTCTGAGGTTATCCATTTTTTGAATGAGAAACTGGAAGGTCAGCAAATTGCTGAAATCAAGCCCTCAGGCTTTTTCCCATTGGGAGGAGCAATATTTAAGGATAACTTGATCCAGGTTCCAGAAAGCAAATTCTGTGCTTGCCAGAAAAACGACCTCTTAATTTTTCAAAGCGAGGAGCCTAAATATGAATGGTATAAATTTTTGAATGCAGTTTTGGATTTTGCTCAACATTATTGTCATATCAAAGAGCTATATACCATCAGCGCGAGGCCCTCTCTTAGCGCCCATACTACTCCTCGGAGGATACTTACGGTTTACAATCAGCCAGAATTTCAAAAAACACTCCAAAGCTACGGACTAGAGGATATGACCTGGGAAGGACCACCAGCCATAAGTAGTTACCTTCTGTGGGCAGCTGAAAGGAGAAGCATCCCCGGGATAAGCCTTTGGCCCGAGATACCATTTTACCTCGCTGCCGGAGAAGACCCCACAGCAATAAAGCTTACCCTTTCCTTTCTGGATAGCAGATTTAGCCTGGGGCTGGATTTGGGTGAGCTTGACTCGGATATCGGAAATCAGAATGAGAAAATAGCTCAGCTAAGAGAGGAAGATGCTGAAATCAATGAATATATCAACCGCCTGGAAAGTGGACTCAGCCTAAACGAAGAAGAGCAGGTAAGATTAGCCAGAGAAGTGTATGAACTTCTCGAGAAAAGAGGCTGAATTTGGTTGAGCCTCAAGGAAAAATCGCTCTCTTTCATCTACAACATACCACCTTGAAATTTTCTCATGCTTATTCCCCTGTTAGATTTTCACCAACCGATTTCGCATAACATTTTCGGCTTTCTGAAGTGCCAAGCATTTAGGCAAACGAAGCGAGCCGCAAAGCCCGTGTTATGCGCAGTGCTGGCTTAGTTGGATGATTCATGTTCAAGATATGATTGGACTATGAGAGCGGCCTTAGATAGATTCTCTGCGAAATGTCTAGGTTCAATTGGTAGTGTCCCCTCTTCTCTTCCTCCTTTACCAGTTTTGACCAAAATAGTCACACACCCCATGCTCTCGCCCGCTGCGATGTCAGAAGTTTTGTCGCCGATAAGAAAGCTTTTGGATAAATCAAGTTCGAAATCCTTAGCTGCTTCTAATAGCATTCCCGGCGAAGGCTTTGAGCACGGACAAGGGGAAACTGTTGGCGGCAGTTGGTTGGCTTCGAGATGCGGACAAAAGTAAAAAGCATCAATGTGTCCTCCGGCGTGCTCAACTCTGAATCGAAGCTGCGCATTGAATTGGGACATCTGCTCGCGTGTGAAAATGCCAAGTGCTATTCCTGCTTGGTTAGATAGAACGATAATATCGAGTGGGAGCGTCGCCAGAAGTCTCAGACCATCAATGGCCTTGGGAATAAACTCAAGCAACTGAACTTGGTGAGGAAAGTGCGAATCGACGTTGATGGTTCCGTCCCGGTCCAAGAACACCGCACGTCGATAATGTGCATTAGGCTTCGGGGGCCAATCTCTCATGTGTCTTACTTCCTCCTTTTCTATGAAAGACTACAGTTATCACTATAGCTGCCAAGCCATAGGCTGCTGTAGCAACACTTAGAACTGTGCATCCGGCTTGCTCGATCTCTGTTAACCAAAGATACAGAAGTGATAGAGCACATACCGCCCACAGCGCCACCAGGAAGAACCCCCGTCGAATTCCAGGCACCTCTTGAGTCTTATAGTACGTTTCCCATTCTTTCTCGGGAGGAGTTCCGCACAGACGAGCCAGTTCGGGTTCGATCTCCTCGCGAAGGTATTTTGCCAGAACCTCATGGACCCGATAGCTGTACAGAATTAGAACCGTGAAGTAGATAGAAACCAGTGGCGCAGCGATAAGAACCATACGAAGGCCAGTCGTAGAGAAAGAAATAGCTACTAAGACACCCAAAGCAATAGTTAGTTGGATTGAATATTTATCCCGTTGCTCGATCCGTCTTTTGGTCTCGTCCCGTATATCCTGTCGTAACGTTTCAAAATGAGCTATTGCCTTCTCTTCAGTCATTGAGGAATTCCTCGCGTTAGGCTAGCGCTCTAGCATCTGGCCAGCATTGCATATAACTCGTGCATAACCGCACTGCGTTTATTTTTCATTTAGCTCCATCCTATCCAATGGATTTTGGGGCCCCCGCACCATCTTATTGGAAACATAGGTCATCTTCCCTGCTTCTTTTTTAAGATGATCATTTTGCACAATTAGTATATACGAAATTCTCTTTTTGTTCAGTAGCTTATTGCACAGGTATTGGATGCCCTCACTATTTCCATTAAGCACTACAAAAAGTTACCTGCTAATTCCAGCTATCTTGAAATCTCGATGGTCTCTTTTTCAATATTCGCATAGAGGCTGTCTATCTTCTGTTGAACTTCCATTGTCTTTTTCAAAGCAGTTACAACCCGGCAGTAATGTTTTACATCCTCAAGAGATACCTCCCGTCCTCTTCTATCCTTAAGCCACTTATCCAAGACCTGGTAACCACCAATTTGGTATTCCCAGACCTCTTTTTCTATTCCCTCAAAGTATTGATCATTGTTGATGTAAACCCGCATTTCCTTTTCGCTATATCTTGGCCTCTCAACTTTATTATCACCACTGCCCTCAAATTTGGCAATTGGGTTATTTAGCTCCGCCGACTTTATCAGATGTAAATCAGCAAGCTTGCTGCCACATTTGCCTATCCTGTTAAACAATTCATGGTCTTTAGTAAAAGGCACTCTGGGGAAATCAATTTTCAAAAATTCAGCGTATTTGCTGCGATAGATGTTGGAATAAAGAATGCTATATATGTAATAGAATATTTCCTCTGGAGTTGGTTCTTTGCCATAAGCCTCAGCTAAAGATTCGACCAGCTTGAGATTAAGGTTTGGCTTTCTTCTCCGAGCTTCCTCTTGGTTGAACATATCTCCTTTGCCTAGATAGAGGTAGAGGGGAAAGAGATAGCTAATTTCTCTCGTTTTGTTAGAAACAACGCAAGATTCGACAATATTTTCGCAAATAAAAGCATGGTGAAATCCTAGCGTATTTTGTCGGCAGGTCAATAACCCCAAGTTCTCCCTCATCATGTGGTGCATGACTTCTAAAAGGGGTCTTTCGACAACTATATTTGTATAGTAGATATTTCTCTTATCAAAAGGACGATATGAAATCTGAGTAAAGTATTTGTCCCAATTCTTATCTTTAGAAAGGGTCTCTCGCGATTTCCTAAACTTAAATGTGCTTGTATCCTTTAATTTGAAAGCCTGTTTAATAAGTTCATCCGGCATTGATAGATTTCTAAACATCACAATCTGCCTTTTTAAGACATCCCTATCAAAATCAATTACAAACTTGTCTCGTGCAGTAACAATGCCTACACAATTTATTGGGAAAACATCGGTTATCTTCCAGAATTTTTCGTAAACATTTCTGTAGGTTTCCGCTCTTGGGACAAAGAAATAATATGGGCTATCTGGTTTTAGTTGTTGCCACTCGATTGTGTTCACATCATTCCCCAGAAGCCAATCATATTTATCTTTCTGCAAGCCCCAGAGTTCAGAATGGAAAACTTTCTTCTCTAAGCCCTTTCTTTTAATGAACAGTGAAATGGCAACTCCTTGTTGGATATCAAAAACATTTTCATCCTTAGAGCCATCAGGACATCTTTCCCTTTTTAGGCTGTTGCCGTGCAAATCCAATAGATAGAGCTCGTTAAAGCTATTCATCAAAGATTGACGCATTCCCCTAAAGGTCGGGCTATCCAGATAGCTATGATTGGTAATGAATCCCAAAACGCCTTCACCTGCTTGGTCTATCTTCCACTGGGCAAAGCGAATGAATTTAACATAGTCATCTTGAAGCCACTGTTTTCTCTCACCTAACCACTGGCCATCTATTACCTTATAGTGTTCTATTAGTTCGCCAATCCAGGTTTTCTGCTTTATTTTCATTTTTCTTCTTGCCTCTTTTGTTTGAGGAATCAATTTATAACAGCCATTTAATTTATCCTCTTGAATCTGGTAATTAGTTACATATCTGTTCCCCTTCTCAACAGTTACTTTCCTCTCGCTTAAATTTGCTGATATTCCCGAATATGGAGGATTCCCCAGAATAACTAGGATGGGCTCTTCCTTCTTTACCTTGCCAGCGAGATGTGATTCCTCAGCCAGGGAAGCCATCCCTGGAAGAACAGTTTGCTCCAGTTCTTCCATTTCCAAAGTATTGGTAAGATAGAACTTGAAGCGCTCATCCTCACGGAGCTTATAGCCCAATTCTTCTAATAGCAGTGCCACCTTCAAATGTCCTAAGGCATAGGGAGCCATCATTAGCTCGAAGGCGTAAAAGTTCTTCAAGATATGCTCTTTGATAAAGCTCTCCTTTCCTCCCTTCCCATATTTGGCGATAAATTGCTCTAATGCCAATTTGCTTGCCTCAGCAGGGAAGGTCAGAGTGCCAGCGGCTGGGTCTAAAACAGTGACGGAATTGGAGGCAAATCCATCTGGTCTGTCAAAGCGCTCTTTGAGGATGATATCTAAGGAACGAACGATATAAGAAACTACTGATTCAGGAGTGTAATAAACGCCCCTTCTTTCCCTTTCCTCAGGATTATACTTAGCTAGAAAAGTCTCGTAGGAATAGTAAACAGGGTCTCTTCCTTTTGCTTCATGATAAAACTTGTCTAGAATCTCATTGACATCAGCCACTGCCAGAACCTGGGAAATCTCATCCACAATCCATTCCATTTGCTTGGGTAATTCTTCTAGGGAAATGAAGCTAAAAACATCTCGCAGGATACCAATAGTTCGGGGGATGTAGTCATAAGCTAGCTTGCGGTTAAAGCCATTTTTACAGCGAGTGCGGGCAGCAAAAAGCCCATAAGTGATAGTCTGAGCATATAAATCGGCAAAACCATCTTGGGTCAGCCCGGCAATGAGATATTTCTGAAATGCTTCATAAAATCCAAGAACGGAGCTTCTCTCTTCTTTCAATTCTTCCACAATGACTTGTTCTTTTAAGAAGCTAGTCCTTTTTGCCAGTTCGACGGCTAAAGACTCTGCTGTATAGGCCTTAGGGAGTGAGAAGGAGAGGAACTTATTTAGCAGATTGAGAAAACCATCCCTGTTCTCTACAGGAGGTACTGTTTTCAATTGATGAATGATAAAGGGTCTAGCCAGCAAGGCTTTATCAACTAGCCTTCCATTGCGATACAGGCGAAATTCAAAGAAGTTGGTTAAGATGAGATTGGGAAATGTATGTCTATAGCGCTTTAGCTGTTCACCGTTCTCAATGTAGTCAAGATTTTCTGTGAGAGGCTCTTTTGCCTCAATATAACCAACAATGTTTTGCCTCCCATCCCAAACCCTGAAATCAGGGTTGCCTGCCTCAGTCTTCTTGGGCAAGGTGGTGATATGAATATGCTTTTTGTTAATAGAATCAGCAAGGGCCCTTAGGAGCTCCTCTAAACTTGAGTAATAGCTTTCCTCCCGAGCATCGCCAGTCTGGGTAACCTCATATAATCTCTTAAGGTATGTCTTTAGCATTTTCTGACACTCGAACTCCGACCTTATTCATATTATAATACTTAAAGCTGAAAAAAGCATAAGCAGCTTGAGACATGTCTAGCTCAGGACAGAGAACCGGGATTGCCAATTTGCCACTTCACTATGGCAAAGTGCCTCCGTGGCTGTTTGGGCGGATGTGCCAGCTTGCTCGGGAGATAGCCATTGTCATTGTTGATGAATTTGGAGCTGAGGAGATGCTCCGCCGCTTCTTGAACTGTTTTCATCAGCCACCTCCTTTGTTGTCCTCAATAACATTATAGGATGATAGTCAGCGCAATTTGAGTTTTCGCCAAATGTTCCCGGTGTAAAAGGAGTTCTGCGTAACCAGAATTTCGACGGGGTGAGGCGTAGTCTTTTATACCATGTTATACAAAAAGTGAGAGCATCATTCTGCTTCTTCCAAAATTCGCAAAACTTTCGGTTTCAGCTCCGGTAAATCCCTTTCCACAACTGCCCAGACCCGCTCCAGATTTACACCAAAATATCCATGAATGAGAACATCCCTCATTCCTGCAATCTGCTTCCAAGGGATATTGGGATACTTACTCTTAAAATCCTCGGGTATGTTCTTTACAGCTTCTCCTACAATTTCCAACCTTCGAATTATAGCATCTTGAGTCCGAATATCCTCCATAAAGTGTGCTTTGCTCATACCTTGAGAGTATTCCTCTATCCTGTCAGCGCTTTCCTTAATATCTTCGAGGAAAACCCTTATTTCTTTCTTCATACCACCGACACCTGTTCATTGAGAATCCGTTCTTTCAATAAAGGATGAATTGTAGAATATTCAACAAGATCAACTTTTCTTCCTAACGCTTCCTCAAGTTCCAACTTCAATGCTACAAGATCGAGCAAACTTTTCTCTTCGGGCAATTCTACAAGGATATCAATGTCGCTCCCTTCTTTCATCTCCCCCTTCACAAGGGATCCAAATACTGCAGCTTGCACAACGCCATGACCCGTCAATATAGGAACTATTTTGCTTCTAACTTCCTCAATGTATTTCTCCATAATTGATCACCATTTCCATCTGATGCCGTCATTTCATATAACTTTAGTATATACGAAATTCGCTTTTTATTCAGTAGGTTATCAGCATATACATATACTTGGGTAGCTGCTCCCTTTCAAAGCCAGCCGCACCTCTGGCAACTTTTCGTCATGCGGCAAATATCGGTCAAGGTAACGCTGTTGTATAATATCTGTAGAAAAGGATATGTCCACCTCAACACAAAGAACCGGGATTGCTAATTTGCCTTTGCACTATGGCAAGGTGCCTCCGTGGCTTTTTGGGCGGATGTCTCAGCTTGCTCGGGAGATTGCCATTGTCATTATTGATGAATTTGGAGCTGAGGAGATGCTCCGCCGCCTTTCTGACCCTTTCTGGTTTCAAGCTTTTGGCTGTGTCCTGGGCTACGACTGGCATTCCAGCGGCGTTACTACCACTGTTTGCGGGGCTCTGAAAGAAGGGATGCGAGGCTTAGAAAAAGAACTTGGCCTGTTCGTTGCCGGCGGCAAGGGCAGGACTTCACGAAAAACCCCAGCGGAGATAGAAAGCTTTGGGCATCTGCTAAAAGTAAATCCATCGCCTCTAATCTATGCCAGTCGGATGTCAGCCAAGGTAGATAACTCAGCCCTTCAAGACGGCTATCAGCTCTATCACCATACTTTCTTCTTTACCAGAGACGGCTCCTGGGCAGTAATTCAGCAGGGCATGAATGAGATTAACCGCTATGCGCGGCGTTATCACTGGCTAGGAGAAAAAGTCGTTGATTTTGTTTGTGAGCCTGAGGCAGCTATTTGCTCCCAAGCTAGAGGCGAAGCACTAAACTTGGTAGCATCAGAGAGCACACAAGCGCGAAACGTCATCACCGATATTGCTGCTGAGGAAAAGCCGGAGAATATCGTAACCCAATTGAAGAAGCTAAAAACCTTGACTCTGCCCCGGCGATCTTACATCAGCCTCGAAGACATTCATCCCGACCGACTGAGCAAGCTCTTCACCATCGCTTATGAGCATCAACCAGAAAACTTTGAGTCACTGCTGGGGCTTGAAGGTATAGGACCAAAGACGCTTCGCGCTTTGAGTCTTATCTCAGAATTGGTTTACGATACACCGGTTAGCCTGCATGACCCGGCAAGCTACAGTTTTGCCCATGGTGGCAAGGATGGTCATCCCTATCCTGTGGATAGGAAGACTTATGATGCTAGCATCGAATTTCTGGCTCAGGCGGTAGATAAAGCCAAGATTGGCGATAAAGAGAAGCTTGATGCCTTCAGACGCCTAAAAGTTTGGACTGTATAACTAATAGTGATAACTAAGGTACAGGCTTAAAAGTTTAATGATTGACGAATAGTTGCTAAATCTCTTTGGAAAAAGCCTTTTACGTCACTATTACTAAAATATTCCTGAACTGGCTTTTCAAGAAATTCTCTTTCTGCGGGGAAGTGAAGATACCTAGCAATTCTGCTTTGCTCATAAAGTTTCCTAAACGATTGCCACACCTTAAATGAGTAGTTTTCTAAAATCATCTCGGTTCTGTAGTCATGATAGCTTCCTTTGTAATTACGAGGTTTGCTTATTTCGGTATGCACGATTTTGGGATTCTGAAAGAAGGCAGCTTCAACATAATGGATAGCAGCGTAAAAGGTTGCAGTTATAATCCAATCCTTATATTCCAAGCTGGCTAATAGTTGCCGGGCTAGACTTTCATTATGTCGTGCTTGTCGCAAATGAGCTTGTAGAGATGCCATCTAGACTTCTTGACCAAATCAGTTTCACATCTGGATTGAATATCTGAGCTAAAGACTCAAACTCAGTGAGCCTGGGGATATATTCAAAGGAAAGAGGAACATCCTTAAATTGCAATCGAACATTTCTCTCACTGATGAGAAGCCGATTCATTAATTCGTCGTCATACTTTTCATTCGTTGTTAGTATAAGGAACCTTTTTCTCTGCAGGTATTCATCGGAATAAATCGAAAACACCTGCTCTATTCCTTCAAAAATGCCTATAACCTTCCGTTCTATGCGAAATTCACTACTCTCCTCCTCAGCTTTCGTTGAGAACTCAACCCATCTAATAAGTGTACCAGAGTTCAGAGAAAAGACCTCTTCCCACATAGCCTCCAAGGTGGTTACAAGCTGGCGATCTAATAAATCGATAGCTTTAGAACACTGCTTAACTTTCTCAACCCCGAGATATTGTGTAACCTCTTTGCCAGCAGTAACTTCTTTAAAGGCATTCAGCAAAATCTCAGAAAACATCTTAAAGGTTGTATTCTCCACATCTTCTCGCCTTAGCCTCCATGGTGTATAAGGCTGGGTAACAGTGGATATAGAAGCAAGAGCACACATACTTAATCCTCCTCTGTAAACAAAGACTTTAAATCGCTTTCCACAAAAGTGAAAACTTGGGAACAAAAAGCTGGAATCTGTTCTGCACTAAAATCATATTTCATCTCTGAGACTGTATTTATATCTGTCTCAATGAGCAAAGCATTAGCTTCTTCTAAGGTTTCTTTACCCTCAGGGCTAAGGCATCTAAATCTGTGCCATCTGTTTACCTTAAATTCTCCTAGAGCAAACTTGTGCAAAAAGTTCAGATTAAGTTCGCGCGGATCGACAATCGTTCCTGACTTCAAGAACTTTTTCATTAAGAAATCCACGGGGGACTCTTCTGGAAACACAGCTGAGTTTACAACAATCCCCATGCGCTCAACTTTCACTCTAAGTTCTGTTTTTACAGCCCTAGCAATGTTGGCAAGCTGAGTCAAAAAATCATCTTGCACCTCTTCAAGCTTTTTATTTTCACCTTTCTTCTGTCTTAAAAAAAACTCAAGTCTTTTAGGGCTTATGTGGCAATGAAACATCTTATTCTTATCCCCAAGGATAATGCGCGGAATTTCAACGGGAGCATCATCAGGTATCGGTAAAATAGTCTGTTCACCACTAAACAAGTTTTTTGTAGCTTTGTTTAGATTTTGAGCAACTTCTATTCTGTCAGACAGAGCTATATCGCTGAAAAGAACTACTAAAATTCTTCGGATAAAAATTTCCATTGCCACCTCTCTTATATTAGATTCAAACCCCGGCGAAAAGTATCAAACGCCTCATCAATATACGCCAAAAAACACTTCTTGACAATAGGGGGGACTTTGCACAATCCCGGTAGAACTTTCTTAAACAATCTGGCCTTATACGATGCTAGCATTGAATTTCTGGCTCTGGCAGTGGACAAAGCCAAAATTGGCGATAAAGAGAAGCTTGATGCCTTCAGAAGATTAAAGGCTTGGCGGTAAAGGAGGTTTTAGGGTGAGTTTTTCACCCTCACCTTAATCCTCTCCCGTCAAGGGAGAGGAAATTTGGCTCGCAATGACATAGTGAAGTTATTGTTACAAGGCTCTATAATATAGGGTAAGCAGTAAAATGACCCATTTTGATATCGCATCTTATGTGTCCCACATCGAGGCTAATAGGTCAGTCAAGGATGCCCTGATGCAAAAGTTAAAGACTCGCCGGCCTCCATACCATATTTCAGTAACTGACCTGACTAACCTGAAGCAGGCTTACTTTAAGAGAAAATACCCGGAAATCGTTCCACCTCTGGAAAAACAACAGCTTCTGTGGGCTGGCACCGGGTTTCACAAGATCTTTGGTTCGGCTGTTTCCAGCGAAGAATATCTGGAGCAGTTTGTCGAAGCTGAGGGCATCGTAGGCAAAATTGATATCTATGAAAATATACCCATAGAGGTGAAAACAACCTCAACCCTGGTAAGCACGGGAGACTTGGCTAAATATAGGCCGACTTATGTGGAACAACTGGGCATATACTGTGCTATGGTCAACTCCCTCCAGGGGAAAATCATTATTTACCAGCGCCACGATTCTACAGAATCACCCCAAGCTCCGCTTATTGCCTACCAGGTTACTTTTCCCGATCTGGAAGCAATCCGAGAGGAAATGCGGCAAAGGCGAGATCTCTTGGTACAAGCACTCATCTCAAATGACCCCAGTAATCTGCCTATCTGTGCTTGGTTTAATAGGGGATGTGATTATTCAGAAGTATGTGACTGCAGGACTACTTCGGTGCCGCTATCATACACGATTGCTGAACTAGCAGGGCAAATCCAAATTGACGAGCCCACTTGCCAACAACTCCTTGATAAGCTTGCCAAGCCACAGCCATCTCGACTATTTCGAACCAACGACCTCGTCTTCCCCCGTAAGGCATACTTTAAGCGTGCCAAGCCGCAAGAAATCGCCATTGACCAAGGGTTGCCGCAAGAAAAAGAAGAGCATCTTCGTTCCATGGATGAACTAGGCTTTCTCGATGCGCTTCGTGATGCGTTACGCTACGGCGCTCCAGGCGAAGTGGAAAGGATTCCCATACAACATAGACTATTGGCTGACCTGGTCCAAGTCTGTCAGAACTTGCCCACCATCTTGCGCGACCCAAAGTTCTATTCCCTGGTGGAAAGGGAACGCTTGCCCTGGACATTCCCTCATTATTTCCTCCGCCTGGGATTCGAGTGCGCCCTAACAGACCATCCCCAGGGCAGGCTACTGCTTTATTACGCTAACGTTCCTAGAGAAGATGCTAAACTAATGGTCTATGATGCGACCTTTAGAAATTTGCATGCCCTCAAGACGGAGGCATTACGCCGCGTTGAGCTTTTGCAAAAAGCAACGTCTCCACTTCAGCTTCCAAAATGTCCCTCATGGATGTGTCCTAACTGTAGCTATAAGTTTGAATGTGGTGAAGCATGAACTGGCTGGATATAGTTATCATAATAGTTACTCTCTTACTCGGCATGCTGGGATTATGGAGAGGAGCTATCAAGGCTGTATTTGGTATCGTCGGGTTAATAGGAGGTATAGCTCTAGCAGGGCATTACTACCTGCCACTTGCCAGCATACTCTCCTCCGGTGAAGCTATTTGGTCGAGGATAGCTGCCTACGCTATTATCCTGGTGGCCACTTTGATTGTAGCTAGCGTAATCGGCTGGTTTGTAGCTCGCTTGGTTCACATCGTGATGCTCGGCTGGGTAGATAGGCTTATTGGTTTCATCCTTGGAGCCGCCATAGGTAGCATGCTATGCGCCGCTGTCCTTGCCATTGTAAGCAAGTATTTATCAGTCATGGGGGGAGTTATCTCTCAGTCTGTAATGGCAAAACTCTTGATGGAGCAATTTCCTTTGTTATTAGCGCTCCTCCCCGAGGAATTTGACTTCATTGCTGACTTCTTTTCACTCTAATCCACTCCCATCATGGGAGAGGGAGACTTGTTATTTACTCCTCTAAAAGGTCATCCAGTATCTTCTTAAGTTCTTTCTTCGATTTGAGACCAATGATTTGCTGAACCGGCTGGCCGTCCTTAAATATAAGCATAGTGGGAATAGCAGCAATGCCATATTTAGCAGCTAGAGAACTATTGCCATCCACATTGACTTTAGCAAAGTTTATTTTACCAGCATATTCTTTAGCTAGTCCCTCCAAAATGGGAGCAGCAGCCAGGCAGGGAGCACACCAATTTGCCCAGAAATCTACCAAAGTCGGTAATTTCGATTGTACTACAGCCTTTTGAAAGTTGTCCTCACCTAGTATTGATTGCATCATTGGCTTGACCTCCCATAAATAATTTAAAAAGCTACGTCTAAAGCGAAGAAATTGATGGCATTTCTTGTTGTCAGCTCAGCAATTGTAGCCTCGTCAATTTCTTTAAGCTGAGCTGTGGCTTTTAAACTCCTCACTACATCAGCAGGTTTAGATTCATACTTTACCTCCCTGCCATAGGTAACAGGGCAATCTGTTTCCAAAAGTAACCTATTGAGAGGCGTTTCCTTAACTGCCCTTCTATGCTCTTCATGATACTCGGTGGCTGGCGTGGCAGAAACAAAATAGCCAGCGGTAATTATATCCCTGAGAACGCTGGAAAAACCAGTGAACCAATGGAAAACAGCCTTATCTACTCCAGCATCTTGGACTAATTGGAATGAATCCCTCCAGGCATATCTACTATGGATTATCGCTGGTTTGGCATATTTCTTAGCTAAATCTAAAAGACGCCTCAAAACATCCTTCTGTAATTCCTTTGACGCGGCTTTCACTACCCTCTTATCATAGTCCAAGCCTATCTCGCCGATGGCAACCGCTGTGGCGATATTCTGCTCAATAAACTGTAAATTGTCATCGAACTGAGGAGCCCCAAGACTACCTAGCTGCCAAGGATGCAAACCTAAAGCCGGATAGACGAAGGAGCAATATAGTTGAGAAATTTCCAATATTTTCACATTTGATTGATAGCCTGAGCCCACAGCCACTATAGCGCTAATGCCATTTTCTTTAGCTTCTTCAAGTATTAAATCAAGATTTTGTAGTTCGTCTAGGTGAGCATGGGTATCGATGAGCTTATACACTAAATTCTCTTTTCGTCGACCATGCCTTTATAGTACTTAAGCCCCGCTTCCGTCGGCTTATAGCCATAAAGGGAAAACCTATCTCCTGGCTCCTTAGTAACTAGATTTGCTGATACCAATGCTCTCAGCATTGCCTCACCAAAATATCCCGCCAAATGAAGATGGTGGTCAGGGACAGTTCTATTGGTGGCTTCATATTCTCGGCAAATTGTGCCTAAGAGCTTGGCCGGCTCCTCATCGAGGCTTTCAAGGAGAGCCTGCATAGTTTGTGTTTTCCTGATTATAGCGACAAAATCTTCAAAGTCACCCATGTCTGCTAATTTTTAATCCTGACGGTAATATAGAGGGCGCCAGGATTTCCTCCTTTCAATCCCATTCCTCTCAACCTTATCTTTGTCCTGTCTGTAACGCCTGCTGGCACCTTGACCACAAGCTTTTTCTTTTCCTTGCCTCTTTGGTATTTAAT
This sequence comes from Dehalococcoidia bacterium, assembly GCA_030612025.1. Classification (GTDB taxonomy): domain Bacteria; phylum Chloroflexota; class Dehalococcoidia; order GIF9; family AB-539-J10; genus 20-14-all-45-10. The sequence continues at coordinate 52,137 of JAUWOR010000006.1, forward strand.
CTTCTTCTCCACCCCAGCAACGGCCTCGTTCTGAGAAAGGGCAATCTCATGATATAAGTCCGTTCCTTGATAAGGAAAGCTCCCTACACCCAGCATTCTTTTAAGGGCAAATTTCATTACCTTGCCTATTAGCCGCAACAAGAGGGGCGGTTTATATTGTGTAGAAGAATATTGCTGACCTCTCCAATCTGGCTGGCCAGAGAAAACAAAGGTAAATCCTCTGCCGCCAAAGAACATATTGTCTACAAATCCCTCATCGAACCTCAAACCTGCTCCTTGAAACATCTTCACGAACTCCTGAAACAAATATGGATTGGTAAATGCGTCCCTGAACACCTGCTCCTGAGTATAATATCGCCCACCGGTGTATTGAGGACCATATCCAGCTCCAACAAAACCAGCCCATCTCATCCTATCATATTCCCGTCTCTTCCCCTCATCACCCAATACGACATAAGCTTCATTGATATCCTTGAATTTTTCTCCAGCCCATTCCTCGTTTCCCAAGTTTCTATCGGGGTGGTATTTCATAGCAAGCCTTCTGAAGGCATGCTTTATCTCCTCCTCGCTAGCCCCTTCAGGCATACCAAGAATAGAATAATAATCTTTCATGGCACGGTTACTTACTCCAAAGTAAACTAGCTAACATTTTAGCGGTTGGGGGTCACTTTTAGCAAGCGAAGCTATTATAGCTGCCATTGACAGTGGAAGTATCCTCGGCTACAGTAAGAAGAAATTCAGAATATAGCTGGGGGTACTAGATGATGGATTATGGACGTGAGTTGCTCAAAGGGAATACCGATTGCTTACTTCTTTGTTTAATCAACAATCAACCCACATACGGTTATCAAATCATAAAGGAATTGGAGAAGAGGAGCAACGGATATTTCCAATTCAAAGAGGGAACTTTGTATCCTGCTCTCCACCGCATGGAGAAGGAGCAGCTTATTAAGGGCGAATGGCAAATGCTACCTAATGGGCAACAAAGACGGTATTACCATATAACTAAAAGGGGAAAGCAAGTTTTAGCCAAAAGGCTGGCTGTGTGGCAAGATTTCTCTACCGCGGTTAGATTAGTTACACAACCAGCAACAACTTAGCACCACGATGGCAAACAATTTAAGCGATTACCTAGATAGTATTAAAATCTGCCTCAAGTGCGATTCGGCAGTTAAGGCGAGTGTGACTCGTGAACTTCAGACACACCTCGAGGATAAAAGCCAAGAGCTAAGGGAAACCGGGCTTAGTGAGGATGAGGCAAATAACATCGCCACAGAATCCTTCGGCTCCCCTCAATTAATCGCTCAGCAAATCTACGAAGTCCATAGCCAGGGTACGTGGCAAGAAGCTTTTTTCGCTGCCTTGTCTCATTTGCTGGTTGCCTTGCTTTTTTTGCTTCATACTATTGGCAAAACATCATCTGCTTATCAATCATATTAGTAGCGGTTACTTGTATAGTAATTTATGGCTGGTGTCATAACAAACCAATGTGGTTTTTCCCCTGGTTAGGATATTATCTACTCCCAGTAATAATTACTGGTATGCTATTAATTTACTTGCCTCATGGCTGGGTTTGGTTAGCGACACTTGCTTACTTTCCTTTAGCTCTATTTGCGTTTGCCTACATAATGAAACAAACTGCAAGTCGCGATTGGCTTTATGTGTCGTTAATGCTAGCCCCACTTCCAGTAGTATTCAGTTGGTCATTAGCCCTAGGCATAAATGAGTCCTTGCCAAGCAACATGCTGTCAGCACGATTGCAACCAGCTATTCCCTGGATAGTTATTAGTTTCCTTGTTTTGGCTGTGGCAACCTTTGCATACGCTCGTGTAAGGCAGAGGTGGTGCAAAGCTGCTACTTTGTTAATTCCGCCAAGCGTAATCCTGGTTTCAGTAACTCTAGTAAACAGAGGAAATATTGGTTTCTGGGGTTGGCTGATATTACTCTTCTCTTTATTCGCTCTCGCTAGCCCAGCCTGGCTGCAAGCCAGGTCATAGCTACGAAGTCTGAGCTTGCTCGTGGTTCCACAGACCTACTTGAGGTTGACAAACCTTTTTATAAGGCAAACCCAAGTGTTCGTAAGCAAGCCTCGTAGCTGCTCTACCGCGGGGTGTACGGTCCAAAAAGCCTAACTGAAGAAGATAGGGTTCGTAAACATCCATAATAGTATCAGCCTCTTCACTAATAGAGGCAGCGATGGTATCTAGACCTACAGGTCCACCATCAAATTTATCAATTATTGTATGGAGCACCCTGCGATCCACATCGTCCAAGCCTACAGAGTCTATTTCGAGTTTTGAAAGCCCCTCCAGAGCTACTTCCCTAGTAATCACCCCATCCGCCATGACCTGAGCATAATCCCGCAGTCGCTTTAGGAGACGATTAGCCACCCGTGGCGTGCCTCTAGCACGCCGAGCAACTTGAACAAGCCCCTCCCCCTCCACTGGCACCTTAAGAATGGCTGAAGAGCGCTTTAGAATCATCTCTATCGCCGACTTATCATAGAAATCAAGGTGATATATCGCTCCGAATCTGTCGCGAAGTGGGGGACTCAATAAGGCGAAGCGAGTGGTGGCTCCAATTAAGGTGAAATGGGGTAAATTCAAGCGCAAACTCCTGGCTGCTGGACCTTTACCCAGAAAGATATCAAAAACGAAGTCCTCCATTGCTGGATAGAGCTTCTCTTCTACGATGCGACTAAGCCGATGAACCTCATCAAGGAAAAGAATATCGCCCTCGCGCAGGTTAGTTAGAATAGCTGCCAAATCTCCGGGGCGTTCTATCGCTGGCCCTGAACTAACTTTAATATTGACCCCCATCTCAGCAGCAATGATGTAAGCAAGGGTAGTCTTTCCTAAACCAGGAGGCCCATAGAGGAGGATATGATCTAGAGACTCTTGCCTTTTCTGAGCAGCAGCAATAGCTATTTTCAAGTTCTCCTTAACTTTTTCTTGACCTACAAATCCACTGAGGCGCTTGGGGCGAAGGTTTAAATCGATAGGTATATCCTCACTAGCCGGTTTGCCAGAAACCACACGGCCCTCGTCAGATAAAGGGGAGTGTGGCGAGGACATCCCTTGAACATTTGACATAATGCCGTTCCTTTATTATTGTTAGGGGGTAATCTGGGTATCTAGCTGCAAGCTTGTCGTCTTAGTTTCCTCATGTCCCTCACCAGATAAGGGATAGGAGGGCCTTCCTTCACTCTCATCCAGCACCCGAGCTGGAATAAGCTTGCCCAGAATAACATTTTCCTTAAGTCCACGAAGTTTATCTACCTTGCCTTTGGTCGCCGCATCAGTAAGCACTCGCCCAGTCTCTTGGAAAGAAGCAGAAGCTAACCAGCTATCCTTGCTTAAGCTGGCTCTAGTTATCCCTAAAAGAACAGCTTGTGCGGTTGCTGGCTCACCCCCCTCAGCTAGCACCTTAGCATTTACCTCTTCATAATCAAAGCGATCAATCATCTCGCCCGACAGGAACTCTGTATCACCCGAGGAAATAATTCCCACTTTTCTCAACATCTGACAAGCGATGATAGCAATATGCTTATCATGTATGTTCACCCCTTGAGAGCGATATACTTTTTGTATTTCATCGATTAAATGCCTCTGCACTGCTTCTTTCCCTATAATTTGTAATATATCATGTGGGTCAATGATCCCCTCAGCAAGTTGTTCACCGGCTTTAACCTTGCTCCCTGTTTTAACAAGTAACCTTGTGCCATGTGGAACAATGTATTCTCTTTCCTCCCTTTCCTCATATTTGATATAAAAACGGCCATCTTCAATAACGACTTCACCAGCAACTCTAGCCACTATAGGTCGTTGTTCAGCTATTGCCGGCAACTGCATGTCCCTTTCCTCAGTCTCCTCTGAAGGAGGGACAGGATGAAGCAGGATAGTGCCAACATCAACTAATTGTCCATCATCTACAGCAGCTTTCATCCCTGGTGACAATTCATATTCATCAAGACAAAATTCAGAGCTAGTAATCCTGACCTTGTTTCCCTCATCTGTATCAATTACCTCAACATTGCCATCAATTTCAGAAATAATGGCACTACCCTTCGGTATTCTAGCTTCAAAAAGTTCCTCTACCCGCGGCAGCCCACTGGTGATATCAGTACCAACTACACCACCTGTATGGAAAGTACGCAAGGTAAGCTGAGTGCCCGGTTCGCCAATGCTTTGAGCGGCAATAATGCCTACGGCGGTACGAGGATTTACTAACCGTCCTCTAGATAGATCCCTACCATAGCAGCACTGACAAACTCCAAATCGAGAGCGACAGCTAAGGGGTGACCTCACATATACTTGATTGATGCCAGCCTTGATAATTCGTTTCACCCTTTCCTCATCGATTTCTTCATCGCGATCAACAATAACCTTGCCCGTAGCTGGGTCAACAATTTGACTTGCTGCTAGATAGCCAATAATCCGTTCACCCAACGAAGGCAAAGAGCCTCCCCTATCCTCCCCTGATATCCAAACTCCTTCAGTGGTGCCACAATCCCTCTCAGCTACAATGACATTTTGGGCCACATCTATGAGACGCCGAGTAAGATAACCGCTATCTGACGTCCTCAAGGCGGTATCAGCCAATCCTTTGCGAGCACCATGGGTAGAAATAAAATATTCCATAGGGGACAGCCCATCTCGGAAGCTTGACCTAATGGGAAAGTCCATTATCTTCCCTGACGGATCGGTCATCAATCCGCGCATTCCTGCTAGCTGCCTAATCTGGGAGATATTACCCTTTGCTCCCGATGTAGCCATCATGTAGATCCCACCATAGCGGTCTAAGGATTGAGATACATCCTCAGTAACTTTATCTGTGGTCTCCATCCATACTTGAACTACACTCTCATAACGTTCGTCCTCAGTAATGAAGCCACGGTTAAATTGATCTTCAGCCATACTAACTAGCTTATCAGCCTCCTTAAGAAGCTTAGCTTTTCCCGGGGGCTCTATTATATCGTTCATGGCAATAGAAATCCCTGACTTCGTGGCATAGGAGAAGCCTAATTGCTTAAGATTGTCAAGGACAGCAGCAGTAGTTTCATTGCCTAATAAACGAATGCAATCAGATACCAGAGTCCTCAAGGCAGCTTTATCTGCTACTTCATTGTAAAAACGAAGCTGCGGGGGCAAAGCATCGTTGAATAAAATCCGTCCCACTGTAGTCTTTATCCGCTCTCCTTGCTTATCACCACCTTGCACCTCGATCTCGGCACAAAGATCAATTATGCCCAATTCGTAAGCTAGTTTGGCCTCATCGAAATTGCTGAAAATTTTTCCTTCCCCTCTAGCCCCGGCCTTAATGACAGTAAGATAATAGCAACCAAACACCATATCAAGGCTGGGCACTGTTGTCGGCTCACCACAACTTGGTAGCAACATATTGTTGGGGCTGAGCAACTGCTCTCTTGCTTCCCTCACTGCCATCTTGGATAAGGGTACATGAACCGCCATCTGATCACCATCAAAATCAGCATTAAAGGCAGTGCAAACCAAGGGATGAAGTTGAAAGGCACTCCCATCAATTAAGACCGGCTCAAAGGCTTGAATGCTCAACCGATGTAATGTAGGGGCACGATTAAGCAATACTGGGCGTTCTTTAACCACTTCACTAAGTAAATCCCAAACCTCAGGGCTGGCTCTCTCCACTTGGCGTCGAGCAATCTTTACATTATTAGCATAACCCTTCTCTATAAGCTTATGCATAACGAAAGGTTTAAATAACTCTAAGGCTATATGCCGTGGCAAACCACATTGATGAAGCTTAAGATCGGGACAAACAACAATGACCGAGCGCCCACTGTAGTCTACTCGCTTGCCCAAGAGATTTTGCCGAAACCGCCCCTGCTTCCCCTTCAACATAGCTGAGAGAGATTTCAAAACATGATTATTGCCAGTAGTAACTGCACGCCCCCTCCGTCCATTATCAATGAGGGCATCAACAGCTTCCTGCAGCATACGTTTTTCATTACGAATAATGGCTTCGGGGGCTCCTAACCCTATAAGACGGCGGAGACGATTATTACGGTTAATGACACGCCGATAAAGGTCATTAAGGTCACTAATAACGAAACGACCGCCATCTAGCTGGACTACAGGACGAAGTGCCGGTGGTAGTACTGGAAGCACAGTTAAAATAACCCATTCAGGTTTGTTTCCACTAAGCCTGAAGGCTTTGACTAACTGTAACCTTTTGCTAATCTTCTTGTGGGACTGCCCAGAGGCGGTGCGCATTTCTTCAAGGAGTTCCTGATGTAACTTCTCTATATCAATTTTCTTCAGAATCTCTAGAATAGCTTCAGCACCCATACTAGCTTCAAAAATATCACCATATTTATCCTTAAATTCTTGGTATCCCTCCTCATTAAGCAGCTTCAATGGCTTAAGATTTTCTATCTCTCCCTTTTTTACCTTCAGTTCCTCTTCAAGTCCCGTTTTCCGCTCTGCAAATTTAGCACGGAGCTGATTCACTTCCTTCGCTATAGTCTCCTCATCCACTTCAGCTTTAACCTGCAATTCTTCAACTTCCCTGTTTACACGCTCCTCCTCTTCAGCAATCCTTCGAGACGTTTCTTCCTCAAGCTGATGAACCTTCCCTTGGCGAGCTTCCTCATTGACTGAGGTAATGATATATCGGGCAAAATAGATGACCGATTCTAAGTTTCGTGGAGAGAGATTGAGAAGAAGGCCAAGCCGACTAGACACCAATTTGACAAACCAAATATGAGTCACTGGGGCAGCTAACTCGATATGCCCCATACGCTCCCGGCGTACGCTGGAATGAGCTATCTCAACTCCACACTTATCGCAAATAACGCCTTTGTATCTTACTTTTTTGTATTTGCCACAATGACACTCGAAGTCCTTGGTAGGACCGAAGATCCTCTCACAAAAGAGACCGTCTCTTTCCGGCTTCAGAGTACGGTAATTTATCGTCTCCGCTTTAGTCACCTCACCATGAGACCAACTCCTGATTTGATCCGGTGAGGCAAGACTTATTCCTATACCACTCAGCTCGTCAAATTGAACCATCTTTGTTTATCACCTCACGTCCCTCGCCAGATAAAGGATAAGAAAATCAAAAATCAAACATCAAAAGTCAAAATCACAGATTTATTTTTGCATTTTTATCTTTGACTTTCCGCCTCGTCACCTCTATACTTATAATCTAGCTTTAAATTTTGGCTTTACCTCGGCGAAGAAATTTATTTTCTCCTCATCTTCATTGAGTAGCTCAACAGCAAAACCCAAGCTACGTAGTTCCATAAACAAAACTTTACACGACTCCGGGACACCAAGTTGATAGATATCTTCACCTTTAATAATAGCCTCGTAGGTTTTGGCTCGACCCATCACATCATCCGACTTTACAGTAAGCATTTCTTGAAGCATATGTGCGGCACCATAGCCTTCCAACGCCCATACCTCCATCTCACCAAAGCGCTGACCACCAAATTGAGCTTTCCCACCCAAAGGCTGCTGCGTGATGAGTGAATATGGACCGGTAGAGCGAGCATGCGCTTTATCTTCCACAAGGTGTAGCAACTTCATCATGTAGACATTGCCTATGGTTATTGGTTGGTCAAAGGATTCACCAGTCCTTCCATCACGAAGCTCTATCTTGCCAAAGATAGGTGGATAAAGCCTTCGCTCTTCATAAAATCTTTTTGCCATCTGCTCCAAATCATCGTCACTTAGATCTCGCACATTCATGCCCAATTCCTCAAGCCACAAACAAAGGGAAGCCCTTTTAGCCCTTCCTCGATATTTTTCATCCATTATTTCCTCAGCAGTAAAACCATGCTGGGCTAGCCATGTCTTGATCTTCTCCTGATTAGCTGCTATTGAGTTTTCTGAGTTAAGGCTAACAGCGCCGGCTTCCCAAGCTATCCAGGCCCTAGCTAAAGCATCCTCAATAGCTACGGCATCAGCTCCATCAAAAACTGGATTAATTGCTCTAAAACCCAATACATGGGCTGCCCAACCCAAATGAGCCTCTAAGACTTGTCCAATATTCATACGGGATGGAACGCCCAGCGGATTAAGAATAATATCCACAGGTGTGCCATCAGGCAGAAATGGCATGTCTTCCTCAGGCACTATGATGGAGATAACCCCTTTATTGCCATGCCTGCCTGACACTTTATCACCGACTGAGATCTTGCGTTTTTGGGCAACCCACACTCGCACAATCTTATTAACTCCCGCCGACAATTCATCATGCTTATCACGGGAGAAGACTCTTGTATCAATCACTCTCCCCCACCCTCCAGGCGATACCTTGAGAGAGCTATCCTTCACCTCACGCACCTTCTCCCCAAAAATAGCTCGTAGTAATTTCTCCTCTGCTGAAGGCTCAGTCTCACCTTTGGGGGTGATCTTCCCTACCAAGATATTGCCAGCGCTTACCTCAGCACCAATACGGATAATGCCCTGCTCATCAAGATCACTCAGGCTTTCCTCACTTACATTGGGTATATCCCTGGTGATTTCCTCCGGTCCAAGCTTTGTATCTCGCGCCTCTATTTCATACTTCTCAATGTGGATAGAGGTATAGGTATCGTCTTTAACCAGCCTTTCACTGATGATAACGGCATCTTCAAAATTATACCCTCGCCAGCTCATAAAGGCACAGGTAACATTCTGCCCCAAGGCAAGTCCTCCATCATCGATTGCGGTACTGTTTACTAAGACTTGACCCTTTTTAACCCTATCTCCCTTGTTTACTATGGGATATTGGTTAATACACGTTCCTTGATTAGTTCTGACGAACTTAATTAGCTCGTAAACATGATTTTTGCCCCTCTCATCTTCAATTACAATTTGCGAGCTGGTTGCGGAAGTCACTACACCATCTTCGGGAGCAAATATCACTTGTCCGCTGTATTTAGCTACTTCCCTCTCCATCCCCGTGGCCACTAAGGGAGCCCGAGGGCGTAGCAGCGGTACTGCCTGGCGCTGCATATTCGAGCCCATTAAAGCGCGATTAGCATCATCATGCTCCAGAAATGGAATAAGCGAGGCAGATACACTGAATATCTGCTTCGGGGAAACGTCCATGAAATCTATTTTGTCTGCCGCTTCCTTAAAATACTTGCTCCCCATCTTAACCTCAATTTTTTCTTCCGCAAACTCATTCCTCTCATTTAGAGGAACCTTAGCCTGAGCAATGGCATATTGATCCTCCTCATCAGCGGTTAGATAAGTAACTTGATTGGAAACGAAAGGAACCACTTTGATAGTTTGCGTAGAAAGCGAAGCTAACTTTTGCGCCACCTCTTCTGTAACTAATATGCCAGATTTAGCTATAAGACAGCCTTCATTATCCACTATATCCTCTCGGATCGTCCTCCCTAATAACTCTGATACAGCATTAGGAACTTCATGGATAACTCTGCGATACGGAGTTTCCACAAAACCATATTTATTAATTGAAGCATAAATAGCTAGAGAGCCGATCAAACCGATATTAGGACCCTCAGGCGTCTCTATGGGGCAAATTCTTCCGTAATGGGAATGATGCACATCACGAACTTCAAAGCCAGCCCGCTGCCTAGAGAGCCCACCAGGACCGGTAGCAGATAGGCGACGCTTATGAGTCAGTTCGGCTAACGGATTAGTTTGATCCATAAACTGTGATAATTGAGACCGACCAAAAAAATCCCTCATAGTAGCTACTATAGGACGAATATTGATCAAAGTAGAAGGAGTTGCTTCAGGACCAAGGATGCTCATCCGCTCTTTAATAGCTCTCTCTAAATGGAATAACCCAATCCGAAATTGATTTTGTGTCAGAAAACCTACGGTATGTGCTCGCCGATTGCCTAAGTGGTCAATATCATCAGAAGTCTCTTTGCCATTATTGATCAAAATAATGTGGCGCACTATCTGCACTATATCTTCAGGTTTTAAGCCAAGATAATCCTTAGGGACGTTAACCCCTAACTTCTTATTAAGCTTGTAGCGGCCAACCTCGCCTAAGCTATAGCGCCGAGGATTGAATAGGAAATTCTTCAGCAACGTTTGGGCACTATCGAGGCTAGGAGGCACACCAGAGGATAATTTGCGATAAACATCAACTAACGCTTCAGCTTTGCTCCTAATCAAAGGGTCTCGCTCTATTGTGGACCGAATAAAAGAATGGTCAGGAGCGTCATCTACGTCTTGGAAAAGAGCTAATAAAGCATCATCGCTACCAAAGCCTATAGCGCGTAACAAAGTGGTAACAGGTATTTTCCGTTTCCCATTCACTTTGACTGAAATCACATCACGACCGGAAGTATCAAAATCAAGCCATGCCCCGCGCTCAGCAACCAGCTTAGCAAAGCATAACTCTCGTTTTCCCACACTATCCTTCTCTAAAGTAAAGTAAACGCCTGGAAAGCGGGTCAACTGGCTGACTACTACCCGCTCCGCTCCAGAAATAATAAAAGTGCCTTTGTCCGTCATCAAAGGAAAATCGCCAAAAAATAACTCCTGTTGCTTAATCTCACCTGTCCCTTTAGCCACTAGACGAACTAAAACATGGAGAGGCGAGGAATAAGTCATACCTCGCTCAAGGCACTCTTCGATGGAATGCTCAGGCTCACGAAACTCATAATCGGAAAAATATAGCTCCCCCCTAGTACCAGTATAATCCTGGATAGGCGAAATCTCCTCAAATAGCTTCTTCAGACCTTCTTCCTGAAACCAATGAAAGGAATCAAGCTGAACTCGAATTAGGTCAGGTACCTCTACCATCTCAGGCAACTTAGCAAAAGATTTCACTAACACGTGCTTAGACATCAACGAAACAGCCATAATCTTTTCTCCTCAAAACAAAAGTGAAACCTAATCTTTGTAAGGCATTTAAACTGTAAGATGTTCACTAGAGGAAAATTTAAAGCTAATAAGAAGGAGGGGAAGGGCAATAAACATAACGCAAACTTATAATCTAACATTAATAAAATATTTTGTCAAGTCCCAGGGACCTAAAAACAGCGATTGAAAAAATTTTTGCCACCCAGATGCCACCATAGTCCTCAAAATTGTCCCAGAGGCTAGCGATAGGTTGCTATATTTATACCCAAATTATTTCTCCTTGGCCACTCGTTTGAGTTCATAAAGCTTGCCAATAGCTTCTAAGGGCGACATGGAATCAATGTCGAGTTTAGCAATCTCATCGGCTAATAAAGAGTCTTTCGGGAAAAGGGAAAGTTGCTGTGCTTTCCGCCGAAGGGTCTTGCTTTTCTTGGAAGCATGGCTCTCTTCCAACTCAATTAAAACTTCCTGAGCTCGATTAATCACCGATCTTGGCAAGCCAGCTAGCTGAGCCACATGAATACCATAACTCCTGTCAGTGCCTCCGGGAACAATTTTATGCAAAAAGACGACCTTGTCCCCCTCTCCAGCCACAGCCACATTGAAGTTTTTCACCCTGGGCAAGGTATTAGCTAAATCCACCAACTCATGATAGTGGGTGGCAAAAAGAGTTTTTGCGCCTAGCCTGGGTGACCCATGAATAAACTCAGCCACTGCCCAAGCGATGGAAAGCCCATCGTAAGTGCTCGTACCCCGCCCAATTTCGTCCAAGATGACCAAAGAACGAGGAGTGGCATTATGTAAGATATTTGCCGTCTCGGTCATCTCCACCATGAAAGTAGACTGCCCGGCAGCTAAGTCTTCTTGAGCGCCAATTCGGGTGAAGATGCGGTCAATAATACCAATGGTGGCAGAATCCGCAGGAACAAAGCTGCCTATTTGAGCCAAAAGAACTATCAAGGCTACCTGTCTCAAATAAGTGGATTTCCCCGACATGTTTGGACCGGTAAGTATGATAAGTTGGTTATCCTTATTACATAAGTAAGTGTCGTTGGGGATAAAATTATCGCTACCTATACTTCTCTCCACTATAGGATGGCGCCCTCCTTTAATATCTATGATATCTCCGGTAGTTAATTTTGGCCTAACATAGGCATAGCGTGCTGCCACCTCAGCAAGCCCACAGAAGGTATCAATCTGGGCGATAGCCCTGGCGGTAGCCAAAATTTGCTCACCAGCAGCACCTATTTGCTGACAAACTTGTCGAAAAATGGCACTCTCTAGGTCAGCCATCTTTTCCTGTGAAGTTAAGATCAGCGACTCATATTCCTTAAGCTCGGGAGTAAAAAACCTTTCCGCTTCCGCCAATGTTTGCTTGCGGATGTAATCATGAGGAACCACCTTGAGATTAGCCCGAGAGACCTCAATATAATAGCCAAACACCCTGTTGTAACCTACCTTTAAGGATTTAATTCCTGTGCGCTGCCTTTCTCTCTGCTCCAGGCTAGCCAGATGCTGCTTAGCCTCCTTTGAGTTGTGGCGAAGCTCATCTAATTCAGGGGAGAAACCTTCCTTTATTACTCCACCTTGCTCAAAATCCCCAGGTTCATCGGCGATAGATTGCCTAATTAAATCCACAATGTCAGGGCAAGGCTTCAATTTGGCTGCTAACCAATCTACAAACTCTCCGACTTCCATCACTGCCTTTAGTTCAGGTATCTTCTCCAAGCTAGAGCGTAGCGTTATTAGCTCTCGGGGCATGACTTTGCCACTTCTGACCCGATTAATTAAGCGTTCCAAGTCAGCAATATCTGCCAGAAGTGTCACAGCTTTATGGCGAGCCAAAGTGTTGTGATAAAACCAGGCGACAGCTTCTTGGCGTTGATTCAACTCTACTGTGTCAACAAGGGGATGCCCGAGCCAACTTTTCAGCAGTCTGCCACCCATAGCCGTCTTGGTTAAGTCAACAATGGAAAGAAGCGAGTTGCTGGTCGCTCCCCACCTGCCACCCTGAAAAAGCTCCAAGTTGCGGCATGTTTGACCATCGAGGACCATGAAGGAATCTGTAGAGTAGGTGGTGAGACTGGTTAGCTGTGACAGGGCTTCCTTTTGGGTCTCTCTGACATAATGGATTAATGAGCCCGCAGCCCTTATGGCTAAAGGCAAATGGGCACAGCCATAGCCCTCCAGAGTAGCCACGCCAAAATGTTCCAATAAAGCTTGTTGAGCAATTTCCAAATCAAACCAATAGTCATCAAGCTTAGTGATAGTGAATGGCAATTGACCATAATCATTGGCATTCTCAGAAATAAGAAGCTCGCTTGGCTGAAGACGTTCCAATTCAGGGAGAATCCTACCAGCAGGAAGCTGAGTAGTAGCAAACTCGCTTGTAGTTATATCAACATAGGCAATTCCTGCCTTCTCATCCTCAACAACTAAACTAGCCAGATAGTTATTGCTCTTACTTTCAAGTAGGTTAGGCTCAATCACTGTTCCTGGCGTCACGACCCGGATAACATCTCTTTCCACCAACCCTTTGCCTGGAGGGCTAAGCTGCTCACAAATAGCCACCTTGTAGCCCCGGTTGATGAGCCTGGCTAAATAATTATCTAAAGCATGATGAGGTATCCCCGCCATGGGCACTTTGTGCCCCTTACCCATCCCACGAGAGGTTAAGACAATATCCAGCTCCTTAGAAGCAACTCTGGCATCTTCATCAAAGGTCTCATAAAAGTCGCCCAATCGAAAGAAAACTATAGCCTCAGGATACCTCTGCTTAACCCTGAGATACTGTTGCCTGAGTGGAGTTATCGCCATTGGTGCTATTTTACTACAAAGGCCTCGTTGAAACGAGTTGAGTCGTCTGTTATGATGCTCTAATTAGATACTTCTTAAATGATAGAAGAAATCGGCATTCACACTGAGCAGAAATTCAAAGGTTGTGTTGATGAGGAGTGGGTCAGAAAAATAGCTCATGAGGTTCTCGAGGCTGAAGGCGTAGTTCCCCCTTACGAAGTGAGCCTGGTTTTCACCGATTCTGAGACGGTGCAAAAACTCAATCGAGACTACCGAGGCGTGGATGAGCCCACAGATGTGCTTGCCTTCAATATGCTTCCTCAAAAAGAAACCTCTCCCCCTTTTGTTCTGCCTCCCGATGGCGTAGCTCGCCTGGGCGAGGTAATCATTTCCTATCCCCAAGCAGTGGAGCAAGCCAAGGAACAAGGGCATTCCGTTAATAAAGAGCTAGCACTGCTAATTATTCATGGCATACTTCATCTCTTAGGCTATGACCATGAGCAACCAGAGGAAGAAGCCAAAATGAGAGCCAGGGAAAAGGAGCTTTTAGCCAGGGCTACCTCCGGGAGATAGGGGGCTATGAGCAAGCCTTTTCATATACGGGGAAATATTTATATCCTCGGCAACGCTGAGATATCACTCCCATATGCTTGCCGTTTATTTAGCGAAAACACACTGACCACAAAGCTGACATACTGTGCGAAGGGCATTTCGGCATCTACCAACCAGCAAATGAGGTTAAAGATTACATAGAAGACTATCTTTGTCAGCTCTCTACCAGGCATATGTAACTGCACAATTTGTAATATAGCTCCTTAACATTACCTCAAGCTCTTTATAATCTAGGAAATACCTAGTCATATCCTTCTTAAATTACTTTGAGTGGTCGAAATGCTTCAAGTGTCTCCTTACTACCATATCCGAGGGAGAAACTACCATCCTCAAACCACGGGATGGTAGAAAGGCTTATTCGGACAATTAAAGAAGAAGAGAGCTATGTTAATGACTATCCTGCCCCTTTAGATGCTCAAAGGAAGCTTGATGTGTGATGATACACTGTAACCATGAACGCCCACACCAGACCCTGGGATATAAAACGCCTTCAAAATTGATGATGAAAGTGGCCTACAAATAATAAATATACTATTGGATAAGGCAGGCGGATTAGAGCCTGAACTGCAAGACTATTGCTCAAGTTTGCTGAGTATCTGAAAGGTCTTTCTACAAATGAAGAAACATAGTCTGTTTTTGCTGACTGAGCTTTATCTGCCTGCTTCATTCATACCTATTTACATACAATGTTAAATTTTTGTTGATATTATGTCAAAATCGTAGAACATTAACACCCATTGAATTCCATGTCTTGACAAAGGCTCAGTGTTAATAATATGCTTCACTAACTACTTTGATGTTGATTAAGTGTCTGATATGGTAGAAGACAAGAACGAAGAATTATATGACCTATGGACATTGTTGCTTCGTGCTACCCGCTTGGCTGCAAAAGCGAGAGAGAAAGAACTTAGACCATACGGTATCTCACGTGCAGAGGCAGGAGTGCTACGCGTTATATTTCAAAAACAAGGCCGGTTAACGCCGTCGGATATTGCAAGACAAACGAGAAGAGAGATCCACACTGTTAATGCGCTACTGCATAGGATGCAAGGAAGGGAAATGCTGCAAATCGTAAGGGGTGAGAACAGAAAGGATATTGTCGAAATGCATTTAACGGATAAGGGGTATCAAGCCTATGAAAACAGCCTTAGACTAGACTCCGTTTCCGAAATACTGTCTATCCTATCAAAGGATGAACGTACATCTCTTGCATCAATTATGCGTAAGGTTGGAAATTCTGCTCTAGAGGTTATCAAGGAATGCGATCATCCGCGCTTTTCATAGTTTTCCCCTGGAAAACAAACTAGGCACGCACGTTGAAGGCAGACAATGGCGCCCACAATTGGGGGGTGGATTGCTCTGTTAATTTATCAAAGAAACTTTCAATATATCCATTCTCCTGGGGACTGTCAGGATTAATAAGCGGAGTCTGGCTGCCTAGAGCTTCCTAGTCACTGGCAGACCGCCCTAGCAACAAACTCAGAGCCGTTGCCACTGTGAATAAACTTCGGCACCCCACGGGTCAGCAGCAAACACTCCGGCCTCCTCACTACCGCCGAAGCTGGTATTGCGGGTGCAATCCTGGTGGCCAGGCACTGCCGGGCGGACGCATCAATTACAGCCAGAGTCCCGAGCTTATGACCTCGCTCGGTCCTGTCCTCCATGAAGTCGTAGCTCCAGACATGATGGGATGTATTCTGTTTTTTTTCAAATTTCTGCCAGTGTTGCATAAATCATATGTATAGTTTAATATATAGGTGTACTTAGCAGTAGATATATATGTGTAATTATAAGTTGACGCATTTGACTTTTATGATTAGAGTTGTTAGAATGCAGCAAAATCGATGACAAGAAGGGGTATTGTACATTGTCGCCGCCTGTTCACCTACCGGGAGGCTACTCATAAATGATAACAAGGAAAGACGATAAGGCTTAGCGAACAGAAGTGGGTAGAAGTGGAAGAAGCAAGAAAATTAGGCATATCCGTTACAGCTTTCTTAAAGCTTCTGATTAAGCAATATTTTAATAATATTAAATTTAAACGAGAGCGGAAGGAAAAGGTTTGTAGGTCGAGCAAAACAAAATGCTTCAAATCAGGATGTTGGTTAAATGAAGTGGATTAATATCTATATTTTGGGCGTTTTTCATTTTTCACCTCCATTAAAACATAAGCCCGCTCTGGTCAAGAGCGGGCCTATGTTTAGCCTGTTATCTGAGCAAAGAGTTGTGCGATGAAATAGTAAAACTTGGTAAAAAATTGGTAAAGATGTTAACGAGTTTGTTGATAAAGTTGTGACGGAAGCATTAAAGAAAGAGCAAAAGGAGGAGAAGAGGAGGTGATGCTTAGCAAGAAACAAAAAGTAGCTTCCATACAATACGAGTTTTCTGATAAGCTTTCTAAGGAAGATAGAATAAAGAAGGCAGAAAAATTTATAGATAGCTGTGCTGATGCAGATTTAATCCTTTTGCCTGAGTTATGGAATTTTGGTTGGCATAGTTTAGTTGATAAAGATATAGCTTCCATTGATAGACTTCGCACCCTCAGTGAGACCCTTGAAGGTGAAACAATTTCAAGAATGGCTGAAGGGGCGAGAAAGGTTAATTCTTATATTGTAGCTGGTAGTATCCTAGAAAGGAGGAATGATTCCTTCTATAATACTGCCGTTCTTTTAGACCCCAAAGGAAAAATTATTGCTACTTTTAGCAAGATGCACCTAGCTAATTATCTGGGATATCAAGAAGCAGCATTATTGAAACCTGGGCGAGATATCACTGCAGTTAGAACAGAGTTGGGTGTTCTTGGATTTAGTATCTGTTATGACCTACGCTTCCCAGAACTCTACCGTAAAATGGCTGTTAATAAAGGGGTAGAAGTTTTCTTGCTCATAGCAGCATTCGCCATGACAAGGTTAGAAAATTGGTTGCATTTATGTCACGCACGAGCTATCGAAAACCAGTGTTATCTAATTTCCTGTGATGCTGTTGGTAGTGATCGTGGTCACCAATATCTTGGGTATAGTGCCATTATTGACCCAAGAGGTATAACTATCGCAGGCTCAGGTACTTCTGAATGTATAGTTAAAGGTGAGATAGATTTGGAGGAGCTTTATAAATTTAGAAAAGTTATGCCCAATCTTCAAAATAGAGTCCTTTCAGTATGAGAGGAGGAATTATTAGAATGTTTGAGTTAATTGTTGAAAATGATGGTAGTAAGAAGTTGTCCTTTGAGATTAGGAAATTAATTAATGTGGGGCGCTCTACTCGCGATGTAAGTGGGGTGAAGAAACACCTGAATGAGTTACGGAAGAGTGGCGTTGCGATACTAGAACCAAACAAATTCCCAATTTTCTTCCCCAAAACAACAGATAGGATTACTACCAGCAATCGATTTGAAGTTCTTCCTGGTAGTAAAACATCTGGTGAGGTGGAATATGTGCTTCTACTTGATGGTGACAATATCTATGTTACTGTGGGTAGCGACCATACAGACCGAGAACTTCAAAAAACTAGCGTTCTAGCATCAAAGGAGATTTGCTACAATGTTTTTGCACCAAAGGTGTGGCGCTATGAGGATGTAAAAGAATATTGGGACGACTTAATTATGCGGTCTTGGGTGGAAAAGAACGGCCAGCGCCAGTTATATCAGGAAGGCAAGCTGGTGAAAATGATAAGACCTGAGAAATTGATCGAGGAAGTGAAATCGCATGTTGCGGGAAATCTAAACGGTATGGTTATATTCTCAGGGACATTACCTACCATCGGTGGTGAACTATGTTACAGCCCATATTTTGAAATAGAGCTAGTTGATGAGCATGCTGGAAGAACTATCAAACATGCTTATTCTGTGGAGACTATTACTTGGTATAAAGGAGGATAAAATGGCTAAACCGGAATTGGAGTTTTTTGATACTGCGCTTATCCCCTGGAAGCCGATAGAGGGAGCACCCGGGAAATATGAAAAAATATTGAGTAGGGACCCAGAGACAGGCTCTTATACTCGGTTACTTATGAGTGAGCCAGATATGGATGCTTATGTCGAACATCCAGAGGTTGCACCGGGCAAGACTCTTTGTCATGATGATTTTGTGGAAGAGTGTTTTGTGATTAGAGGTACCCTTGTAGATACAGTAAACAACAAGACTTATAAGGCAGGATATTATGCTTGTCGCCCTCCAGGTATGAAACATGGCCCATTTTTCCATCCTACAGGTGCTGTATCTCTGGAAATTAGAATTCGCGTGTAACTTGCAGTGTCTCTTTTAGTTGAGCGAGCGACATTGTAGTGAAGGTTGGGAGATATGGCTTACAAAAAGGAAAAAATGCAGCTAAATGGAGAGCAAAGGAAGATACTGGATGGAAAGGAAGGAAAAATCCTACAGGAGGCGATGGAGTCTCTCATTAAGTATGGCACTGCTATGGGTGCTAGGGAATTCATCAGAATCTCCAGTGCTCATACCTTGTTCACGTTAAGGAGCAAGGTAGCTAGGTGCTTCCTTCCGCGTGGTGTTCTGTTAACCAAAGAGGATATTGATAAGTTTAGCAAAGAGATAATTGGTACCCAAGTAAGAGTCAAGACCACAGTTAACCCTGGAGCAATAGACCGTGAGAAGTGGCAGCAGATGGGTGCTGAGGAGGCCACTTATAATTCAGTGATGCAAACGGTAGAGATTGGTAAGAGGTGTGGGTTTATGATGACTTATACCTGCATCCCTTACCTTACAGATAATATTCCTTTAATAGGTCAACACGTTGCTTGGTCTGAGTCTAGTGCTTATCTTTACATTAACAGCTTCTTAGGAGCTCGGTCAAACCGTGATTCCTGCGAGATATCCTTATATTCATCCTTGCTAGGCATTGCTCCGAACTTTGGCCTGCACCTTGATGAGAATAGGAGGGGTACTGACTTAATTAATGTGCAATGTGAGTTAAAAGGTCCCATCGATTGGGGTGCACTAGGTTACTTTACAGGAGATAGAGTGGGTATAGGTATTCCGGTATTCAAAAATTTGAGGAGACCAACTACAGAGGAAGCAGTACAATTAAGTGCATCCATGAGTTCCTCTGGTGCTGTACCTATGTTACATATTGTGGGTGTGACACCTGAGGCGCCAACTATTGAGACAGCTTTCAGAGGGAACACGCCAAGGCAAACATATATCTTCGATGAATCTGCCAAAGGAGAGGTTTACCAGCTTCTCAATTACAAACCTGAAGGGAAGGTGGATATCGTTTTCCTTGGCTGTCCACATGCAACTCTCTACGAGATAAAAGAGATAGCTCGAATGCTTGAAGGTAAGCATGTGGCCAATGATATTAGACTTTGGGTCATGACATCGTCTTCCATTAGAGCTTCGGCAGAACAGCTGGGGTATGCTGAGATAATTGAGGATAGTGGGGGGGAACTATTTGCTGATGGATGCTTTCTCTGCTACTACGTAAATGCTCCTAATAAAAAGCCCAAGATGGATCGTATAGCAACCAATTCAGCCAAGCAGGCTTTCGGTGCAAGAAGGTCATTTAACAGCAATGTATTTTTTGGAGACACGGAGCGTTGTATCCAGATTGCTATTGATGGAGGTGCTTAATGGCAGCAGCATCAAAAATATTCAGGGCGAAAAAAATCGTTCCAGGTAAGGTTTCAGGGCCAGCTCTGGTTACTAGGGGGTGTCTCTCCTTTCAGGGCTTTATTGATCCAAAGCGAGGGGTATTTTCTGCACCAGTGACTGAGTTGCAAGGAGCTTCATTTGTTGGAGCAGTATTAATTTTCACTTCGGGGAAAGGTCCTTCCGTTGGGCCGAGTGTACTTGACCTCGCCTGTCGTTTTGGAAATGCCCCAGCAGCAATCATTAACTTGGAGATAGACCCCATGATAGTTGCAGGCTGTGCTTTGCAAAACATCCCGCTGGTGCAGGTAAAGGATTCAGGCATTTTCGACCAAGTAAAGAACGGAGATATAGTAACGGTGGATGCAGACAGAGGTGAGGTGACAATTTCTAAATAGTAATAATAGAAGTTGAATTCTATATTAACCTTAAAGCTGGGTGATAAAGTAATTTAAGTAAATTGAGTAAAAGGAGGGAGAAACGAAATGATATTCCAAGAAACTAGAGCATATTTAAAGAAAATAGGACTCCCTGAAGGTGACCTAAACGATTTACCCACTTCGGGCAAGACATTCCCAGACGGGGCTCACTTTAGGATCGAGGTTCCTACTGTAAATTCAGGTGAAGCAATGAGTGCCTTATTGAAAAGGGCTGATGAATTGGGCATCGTTATTAACCGGGTAACTGAGACGTATGGGATTTTCCGACACACCGTTGGGGAACTTAAGGAATATATTCAAATGGCAAAGGATTATGCTTGTGAGGTTGTTCTCTCTTGCGGACCTAGGGCAACTTACGATACAGGGGCAACTGTCCTTTCTCCACAAGGAGTGCGGATAGGTTATCGATTGAGAGGCATGGAACAGGTAATTCGTGCTATTGAGGATGTGAAGAGAGCGGTGAATATAGGAGCTAGGGCTATTTTGGTTTATGATGAAGGACTCCTTTGGGTTCTTAATCAGATGCGAAAAGACGGAGAGCTCCCCAAGGATATTCACTTTAAGATATCAGCTCACTGTGGTCACTGCAACCCTGCTTCCTTTAAAGTTTTGGAGCAACTAGGAGCAGATACCATAAATCCAGTTAGGGATTTGCAACTGCCAATGATAGCAGCACTAAGGGCAGCAGTTGGAATACCTTTGGATTTACACACTGATAACCCTCCAGCTTCAGGTGGGTTCATTAGGACCTATGAAGCACCCGAAATGGCAAGAATAGCTTCCCCCTGTCATCTAAAGACTGGTAACTCGGTTGTAGCTGGGCATGGGATTATTACATCTGCGGTAGATGGCAACCGCATGGCGGAGCAGGCAAGCATTATTGTGGAGATGGTGAACAAGTATTATCCCAAATTAAAACAAAGTGAGAAAGTAAAGGAGGTGATGTGTATGAGTAAACATGAATAAAGGGTGGAGGGGTGGATAAAATCAAATTAAAAAGGAGGATTAAATGAGACATAAAATAGTAATGGTGATGTTATCAGTAGCACTTATTGTGGGTTTGGTTCTTATTGGCTGTGTTGAACCAGCGGCACCACCTGTGACACCGCCTGAAGAACCTGTTGAAGAACCAGAGCCCGAACCGGAACAAGAAAGAGAACCACACTTGATATTTGGAAGTGGATCAAAACCTTTATCCGGTTACTTTCCTTACCATACGGTAGTATTCCAGCTTGTAGATGCTGCTCCGGGTGTTAGGTTTACGATGACTTTGCCGGGTGGTTCTGTAGCGGGTGCATTGGAAATCTTACGTGGTGAGATGGATATGACTGGTGGTCTTGCAATGGCTGCTTGGTATCAAATGACTCGTGGATTAGGTAAGTTTGAAGGCCAGGCTGTTCCTAATGACCTTAGAGCACTTTTTAGTTCTGCCACTGGGATTTGTCCTCTACTTGTTCGTGTTGATAGTGATATAGATACTGTTTATGACTTTGATGGTAAATTGTACATGTCAGGGCTTCAAGGTTCTAGTGGAGAAGTATTGTTGACTGCGGCTTTTGAGGCACTTGGGATAGAAGTAGAGACATATCGTGGTAGTTATACTGATGCAGTCGCCGATATAAAGGATGGTAGGCTGATAGGGTGCTCTAAAAACATGAAAGGGCATTCACTTGATCCTGGCATGATGGACGTTCAAACACGGATTCCTATCAAGATAGTTAGCTTCACTGAAAGTGATGTAGAGAAAGTTAAGTCTAAAGTTCCTTACGTTACTTTCATGACATTAAAAGCAAATCACTATGTTCAGCTTGAGCACCCAGAAGTGATTGTATTGACAACTCCCACAATGTGGGTTTGTCACAAAGACTTGGATGAGGTTATTGCATACGAAATAACTAAGTCCTATGCTGAAGGATTTGAAGAAAAGCTCCTTAAAGTATTTGGTGAAGATATGGCAAATGCTCATCCTCTGGAAACTCCTTCGTTTGTGGGTCGATGTGAGGACGTATATATTCACCCAGGAGCTATTAGGTATTATAGAGAAATGGGTGTTGAAATACCTGATTCTGTTGTTCCTCCTGAAATGAAGTAGGTGTTGTTGGGCATATATTAAATATAGGCCTACTTGTATTTTAGATGCAAGCGGGCCTATATATCTATAGGAGAGTAGGTATGTCCAAGCTTGAAAGAGTATGGTGTAATATATCTAGATTTATAGCTATTTCTTTGTGCTGTTTTCATATATATACGGGTATATTCGGTTGCTTTCCTAACTTCGAACAGAAAGCAATTCATATAGGACTAGCACTAAGCCTTGTTTTTCTATTGTATCCTCTTAGGAAGAAAGCAACCACAGTAAAGAAGAGTCCATCGGTTATTGATTTGCTTATTATAGCTGTTTTGTTGTTTTCTTGTATCTTTATATTTGCAAATTACTTAGAATTTACTCCATTTATGGTACGTCCTATAAACAATTTTGAGATTGTCTTATGTATATTAACTGCTCTGATAATGCTTGAGGCAACACGTAGAACAATAGGATGGGCATTGTCAATTGTAGCTGCTACTGCTTTTCTATACGCTTTACTTGGTCAGTATATACCCGGTTATTGGGCACATCCCGGCTTCGCGCTATCTAACATTTGTACTCATCTTTATCTATCCGCTGATGGGATGTGGGGATTTATGACTGGGTTATCTGCAACATACATAGCCATGTTTATTATATTTGGCTCTTTGCTACTAGCTTCAGGAGCGGGAGAGACACTAGTGGAGATAGCTAAGTATCTCACAGGGAGATTCCGAGGAGGCCCTGCCAAGGTAGCAATTTTATCTAGTGGATTTTTCGCAATGATATCTGGTAGTCCAACAGCGAATGTTGCAACCACAGGAGCTTTTACTATACCGATGATGAAGAAACTAGGTTATAAGCCTGAATTTGCTGCCGGGGTAGAAGCAGCAGCCTCAAGTGCGGGAGTGTTAACGCCTCCTATTATGGGAGCAGCAGGATTTATAATAGCAGAGATATTGGGAGTGACATATCTGAAGGTGGTAATTGCTGCTGCTATCCCAGCGTACTTGTTCTACGTTGCTGCCTTCATGGGTGTTCACTTCCAAGCTGTTAGGCTAGATTTGAAACCATTACCCAAGGAGGAGATACCTGCCGCTAGTTCTATTCTTATTCCTTCAAAAATGACTACCCTTGTTATACCAATTGGTATTCTTCTCTATATGCTAATTAAAGGATATTCCTTAATGCTTGTAGGTACTAGTGCTTGTGTTGCTGTGTTGATAACCTATGTTATATCTGGTTTTTCTATAGAAGCAATTAAAAGAAGGATAATAAGAGTTCCTTCAATGTTGGAAAAAGCCGGTAGAACACTTGTTATTATCCCTGCAATTCTGGTAACTGCACAAATGTTATTATTCTTTCTCGAGTATACTGGCCTGAACTTAAAATTTTCTATTTTTGTTATGAGTATGGGAACTGAACTTTTATTGAATAAATTAATATTATTAGGTATATTGGTAATGGTATTAGGAACAGGTTTACCAGTTTCGGCTGCATATTTGCTTGGGTATAGTGTAGCAGGTACCGCTTTAGTAGAACTTGGTTTGCTACCGATGTCCATACATTTATTTATATTGTATTATGCTGTAATGGCAAACCTAACTCCTCCTCTTTGTCCTGCAGTATATGTAGCCTCAACTATAGCAGGGTCAAATTGGCTTAAAAGTGCTGGGGTGGCACTAAAATTGAGTCCGTTACTTTACCTGATGCCTTTTATATTTGTTTTTGATCCAACTTTTATAATGATAGGAGCGCCTGCTCATATTCTAATTAATGTGTTAACTGCCACAATTGGAGCAGTGCTCATGTCTAGCGGTCTAATTGGTCAATTAGTTATTAGATGTAATTTTTTAGAACGTATTGCTTCGACTTCTTCAGGTGTTCTTTTGCTTCTACCCGGATATAAAACGGACTTTTTAGGTGTTATTTTAATTTGCTTAATACTCATAGAACAAATGGTTAGGTCTGGTAAAAGACCAAATATTAGGTTTAGGAGGAAAAAATGAGGTTAACTGAAGTACAGCAAAATATAATTAATGGTGATAAAGGGAGACTTCTTAGAGAAGCACTTATTAACCTGGTTAAATATGGCACTGCCATGGGTGCTGAGGAATTTATCCCCATCACCAGCGCCCATATTGCGTTTTCAGCAATGGACGTTGTGGCTTTGTGCTTCTCTCCACGTGGTAGGGAGCTAACAAAAGCTGAGATTGATAGGATTACCGAAGAGATGAGAAATATTAAAGTTAATGTTAGAACCACCGTTAATTCAGGAATAATTGATCGTAGAAGGTGGCAACAAATGGGTGCTGACGAGTCAATTTATAATTCTGTAATGCAGGCAGTTGAAGTTGCAAGAGAGTGTGGGATAATGCCTACCTTCAGTATCACACCCCATCTAACTGATAATATCCCACTTATGGGAGAGCATTGTGCATGGGCTGAGTCTGGAACGCATTTATATATTAACAGTATTTTGGGAGCACAATCTAACAGAGAGTCGTATGAGTCAGCTTTTTACTCATGCCTACTAGGTATTACTCCAAACTTTGGCATGCACCTTGATGAGAATAGAAAAGGTACAGACTTGGTTGATATCCAGTGCGAGCTAGAATATGGTAGTGATTGGGGTGCATTAGGATATTTCACTGGTGATAGTATTGGTATAGGTATACCTGTATTTAAAAATCTAAAAAGGCCAGTTGTTGAGCAGGTAAATCAACTTTGTTTTGCAACAAACTCTCCTGGTGCTATTCCAATGCTGCTTATTCCCGGTGTGTCTCCTGAGGCTCCAACTCTTGAGGCGGCCTTTAGAGGAAACAAACCCAGGAATACATACTTTTTTGATGATAAAGCCAAACAAAGAATTTACAATTCTCTCAACTATAATTCTAAAGGAGAAGTGGACTTAATTTCTTTTAGATGTCCTACTTTATATGAGTTAAGTAAAATAGCTAAAATGATTGAGGGAAAGAAAGTTCACAAAAATACTAGATTATGTGTAATGACTTCTGATTCTATTAGACACTCTGCGGAGCAAATAGGCTATGCTCAGATAATTGAGGACAGCGGTGCAGAGCTATTTGCTGATGGTACACTACTTATTTTCTACATAAATGCACCTGCAAAGAAACCTAAGATGAATAGGATAGCAACAAATTCAGCCAAGCTTGCTTTTGCCGCAAGACGGTCATTTCACAGCAACATATTTTTTGGAAGCACAGAGCGCTGCATCGAAATAGCCATTAAGGGAGGTGTGTAATATGGCCGATATTAAAAAATTCAAGGCAAAAAAGGTTATCCCGGGAAAGGCTACAGGTCCAGCTTTAATCACTAGGGAGCGTATAATGTTTCTGGGGTTTATTGACCCCAAGAAAGGGATATTCCATGCACCGCAGACTGAGTTGTATGGCAAATCTTTTAGGGGTGCGGTATTAATTTACACCTCGGGGAAGGCCAGCAGTGGTGGTGCACGGGGGCTTGATCTGGCTGTTCGTGCAGGTAATGCTCCGGCAGCAATTGTCAATCTAGAGATAGACCCCATTACAGTTGCTGGCTGTGCTTTTGATGACATACCGATGGTGCAGGTGGAAGATCCAAGCATATTCGATCAGGTAAAGGAAGGAGATATGGTAACAGTGGATGCTGACAAGGGAGAGGTGATTGTTGGTTAGCGGCAGAAGCAGGTTTGAATAATACCAGTGTAGTCCTAGTGTCATAATGAAAAGTACCACTTCTTGCCTCCTTTATTAGTAATACCCCAGTTTTGTTGGTGTGTCTGGGGGTTGTTGGATTACTAATTTAAATATAAAAGATTTACTTCTAACAGATAAGGAAATTTCTGAGGTAGTTTAAGTAATATATTATGAACGAGTAAATGGCCGGCTGCCTGGCAGATGCCATCCATATTTAACTGTCCTGAAGTCAAGGCTCTAGCTAAAAAGGTTAAGGTCGAATTGTATCCTAAGACGTCGGAGATCTTGGCCAATGCGGTAAAGAAGCGGATCAGAGACCCTTCACTAATACAACAGGCTATAACATACAATAACATAGTAGAGTTGACTGCTAGAGGGGAGAAGTTCATTGCAGAAGAGATAGCTATGAAGGGTAGTCCGACTAATCCAGCAAGTGAGGATGAACTTCTGGTCAAGTTTAGAAATAATGCCTCTTTTTCCATGCTCCCTAGTGATAGAGTTGAACCGATTATCAAAATGATTAATCAGCTGGAAGAAGTGGATGATATAACTGAATTAACTAGGTTATTAACTATTAGTTAGCTAGGTGTAATATTGATTAAGTTGGAAAAATCAGAGGCTTTACAGAGGAAAATCCGCCGAGATGACATATCAGAACTAGCAATACCTACTTGGACATTGGTGCGCGAGGCAGTAAAAGCTGGAAAAGCTGATGAGGCACTTGAGCTTATTGATTATGGCTGTTACGAAGATAGACAGATGCACGACATCTTAGCTGCATTTCCTGATATTGCTCTCACTTATATTGCTAATCATTGTGGTGAGGAGGAAATTATAAAGGTCTTAAAGGAAAAATACTATGACAGAGCAAAAGATTTTATAGCGAGGATATCAAGTCCAAAAGAGGCTCTACAAAGATTGGTTGAGCAACAAAGAGCCCACTTCAGTGACTTTACTGTCATAGAAGAACCGGATAGGTATGTGGTGATAGCAGACCCATGTGGTAGTGGAGGTAGACTAAGAAGAATTAAAAATGTTGGGGTGACAAAGAAAGCATATCCTTGGTCATGGAGCAAAACTGGTATTCCTTACTATTGTTGCCATTGCTGCGCATATTTCGAGGTCTTTCCAACTGAACTACGTGGATATCCGATAAGAGTCCATGAGATTACTGACAAACCAGAAGATCCATGTATCCATTATTACTATAAGAAGCCAGAACTAATCCCGGAAGAATACTTTACCAGGATTGGCATGACCAAGACAATAGAATAATTTAGGAAGGTGAGTAAGTGATTAAGGTGCAAGTAAGCGTAACCCCAAATGAAGCTAAACGCCTTATTGCCAAAGCGGTTTCCCAAATGTCAGTAGTTTGTAACGCTTTAAAGAACGGTAAAATATTACTCAAGGGAGGCACCACGGTTTCTGCTTTAGCTGAGGAGTTAACCGCTACAAAACTGAAAATTTCGGGGCGTATTACCAAACAAGGGACAAAAACAGCAAACAAAATACCCGGTTTTCATAGAGTGCTTCTTGAAGGTGGGCAGTTGAAAGGGCTCGACTCGGACTCAGCTCTTAATGAGGTTGCTGTCCAGATGGGGAAAAACGATGTACTTATAACGGGAGCCAATGCCCTTGATGTGAACCGTAGAGCTGCAATTATGGTTGGGGCTCCTTTGGGGGGTATAGCAGGGAGATTCTTACCTGGTCTCATTGCCAGGGGCGTCATTACTATTATAGTAGTGGGATGGGAAAAACTTATCCCTTATCCCTTGGAAGAAGCATTGGCTGCAGCAGGAAGAGAAACTGTAGATCTAGCAATGGGCTTGGCTGTTGGTCTTATTCCCTTACGAGGAATTGTTGTCACCGAAACTGATGCTGTTAGTATGCTGACAGGAGTGAAGGCTACGGTCATAGGGGCTGGAGGTATTATGGGTGCTGAGGGCTCAACTACTTTTGTTATAGAAGGAGAGCCATCTCAAGTAAAGAAGGCATGGGAAATTGTCTATAGCGTAAAAGGAGCTGAAGTAAGTGGACTACCGGAGTCCCTTATCGAATGTAATCCAAAGAGTCCAATGTGCGCCAAGTACCTAAGTGTCGGTAATATGCGTATACCTTATCATCGTGCCTGCGTATATCGACAGCCGGAGTTAGTAACAAAAGTCTTTTCCACGTAGCTTTGATTTATAACATCTATGCTAGCATGAATTGTGGGCAATCAGCGGGAAACGGCACATGGCCTTACTTTTTGAAGATATATAAGTTCACTCCTAAGTTATTTAAAACTAGGTATGAGAAAGGTTTTTTATGGTTGGTGGATAGTATTTGCTTGCTTCCTCATTGCCTTCTATGTCGGTGGTACAGTAATCTATGGCTTTACGGCTTTCTTTGAGCCGATAGCACAGGAGACTGGCTGGAGCTATACTCAGATCTCAATCGCTGCCTCCCTCCGTGGTTTGGAGATGGGAATACTTGCTCCCATTATGGGTTTCCTTGTTGACCGCTTTGGTCCGAGAAGGTTAATATTCTGCGGAACGCTTACGCTAGGCTTCGGGTTTATCTTTCTTAGCCAAGCCAACTCACTTACTATGTTCTATGGTGCCTTTGTTCTTCTCGCTCTGGGAGTGAGTGCTTGCACTAGCACGGTGCTGATGACGGCGGTAGCCAACTGGTTCAGGAGGAATGTGGGAAAGGCACTCGGTATCATGGCTTGTGGATTCGGTGCCGGCGGAATACTTATCCCACTTATAGTTCAATTCATTGACCTTTATCAATGGAGAACCACTTTTATTATCCTAGGATTAGGAATGTGGCTACTTGGAATCCCTTTATCATTTATCATCCGTCATAAGCCAGAGCAATATGGCTATCTTCCTGACGGGGAGACATCAGCTGAGCAAGTCTTAACCTCTAAAAATCAAGAGCAGGAAGTTAATTTTAAGGAAGCACTTAAGAACAGAGACTTCTGGCATTTAAGTATTGCAGAGGCAATACGGATGATGGTTTGCACGGCAGTTATTACTCATGTCATGCCTTATCTTAGTAGCCTGAATATATCCAGGTCGAGGGCCGCTCTTGTGGCAACCTCTATTCCACTGCTCAGCATTATCGGGAGGCTTGGTTTTGGCTGGCTTGGTGATATTTTTGATAAAAGGTATGTCATGGCTGGAGCATATTCCCTTGCTGGAGTAGGGATTTTAGCTTTCTCCTATGTTCAGGCGACATGGCTTATTTTTCCTTTCCTTATCCTTTTTCCTTTGTCATTGGGAGCCGTGGTTTTGAGAGGAGCCATAGTAAGAGAGTATTTTGGGATAGCTTCTTTCGGCAAGATATTTGGGATAATGGCGGGGATAGCAACGATTGGTGGAGTCCTGGGTCCTTCCCTTGCTGGATGGACATATGACACTTTTGGAAGTTATCGTCCAATATGGCTTGCCTTTGCTGGTATTAGTATTGTTCCCGTAATGTTGATGTTAACGATAAAACCATACAATTGGATAGTTGAGTGAGTTTAAAAATGTGTAACAAGCAACCAGCGGGGAACGGCACCTGGCCCTGCTTTTTTCAGCCAGACGCTTCCTCGTCCCGTGTGGTGCGCCGCTGTAATCGGGGGTCGCCTGCAAATGTTGGTTTTGCTATTTGTTTTTGAGTCTGACGATATTTCCCTTTGATATGCCAGCTATTGTGGATAAGCAAACATGGCAGTTAGCACAAAGACGAATGGAGAGTCAAAAAGCTAGGGCAGAAGAAAGAAGGATGTGAGAAATGTGTGGCAAAAATTAAGACTGGGTAATGGCGTTTTCAATGAGCTCGATGCGTTTGGCTTTACCTTTTTGGTCAACTTCTATAGCAACCACATCTATGCGCCATAAAGGGGGTAGATTCTGGTGAGTACTAATATAGGTTAAAGCTGAGGCAATGAGTTTTTCCTTTTTGCTTTGTGTTATCGATTCCTCGGGAGTACCAAAGTCTAAGCTGCTCTTAGTGCGAACTTCGACAAAGACGAGATAGTCTTTTTGCTGGGCAACGAAGTCAATTTCCCCTTCACGGCAGCGAAAATTCGCCTCACGAATATGGTAGCCTTTCTTCTTAAGAAATTTCTGGGCTAATTTCTCCCCTAGCTTGCCAGTCTCTTGGCGATTCATCACCCTCACCTTAATCCTCTCCCTTGAAGGGAGAGGAAATACCACTTCCAGCCAACATCCTCACCGGGGCAAAGGATAGACGGTGAATTGGTGAAGGCCCTAGTTGCCACAAGCTGGAGATATGCTGCTGTGTTCCATACCCCTTATGTTTAGCAAACCCATAGCCAGGATAGATTTTATCCAGCTCTTCCATTATATGATCTCTGGTGACCTTAGCCACAATAGAAGCACAGGCAATAGAAAGACATAGCTTATCACCCTTGGTTATCCCTTTTTGGGCAATATGGCATCGAGGCAAAGCTAGCCTGTCTATAAGGAGAAAATGTGGTTGTTTGGGCAGCTTCTCTACAGCTTGCTTCATAGCCATCTGGGTTGCCTTGAGAATATTTATGACATCGATTATCCGGGGTGGAACTACGCCAATGCCTACCGCTAAGGCCTCCCTCTGAATCAAGTGGAAAAAAAATTCACGCTTTTTGGGACTTATCTCTTTGCTCTCCCGGACTAGCTTAAACCAAGAGGGATAGCTAGAGCAAGGTAGGATGACGGCGCCAGCAACCACAGGGCCAGCAAGAGCCCCTCGCCCAGCTTCATCAACCCCAGCGATAAGCTCATAACCCTGTAATTTAAGCTCATTCTCTTGATTAAGGGTTGGTGGCAGTGACATATTCCTGCTGAAATTCAAAAATCAAAGATAAAAAATCAAAATTACAATTCAAAATGCAAAAGTACTTCATTTTTGAATTTTGCTCTGGCATTTTGCATTTTAATTTCTCCATTTGATATGATGCCCCCGCCTAGCACCTCATCGCCTTGGTAGAATACGATGGCTTGGCCTGGGGTAATCGCTTTCTGCGGCTGTGGAAACCAGATATCGGAGATTGCTTCCCCTTCACTTCGTTCAGGGTCGCAATGACGCGGTGGAAATAAGACAGCTACTGCTTCTCTTGATTTATAGCGTATCTTAGCAGCCGCAGTGATAGGCCCGAGCAGCGGTTTACCTGCTACCCAGTTCAGCCTTTGGGCGGTAACTTTCTGACTGTAGAGATCCTTCGCTTCACTCAGGACAATTCTATTATGCTCAGGTTCTATCCTTATGACATAAAGGGGCTTGCCTGAGGCTAATCCCAGGCCATGCCTCTGCCCGATAGTGTAAAAGACTATTCCTTGGTGACGTCCTAATATTACTCCTTGAGCATCTACGATCTCTCCAGGTATACTCGAAAGGCGCTGGCTGAGGAAAGCACGGTAATTCTTTTCAGAAATGAAGCAGATGTCCTGGCTAGGCTTAAATGCTATAGATAATCCTGCTCGCTTTGCTATCTGCTTAACCTCAGTTTTAGTATAGCTACCTAAAGGGAAAAGGAGATGCTTAAGTTTTTCCTGAGTTAAAGTATAAAGGAAGTAAGATTGGTCTTTACTTAAATCTGCCGCTTTAAGTAAGTGATAGCCATCCTCTGAATGCTCAATCCGGGCATAATGACCCGTAGCCAGGAAATTAGCTCCCAGGGAAAGGGCTTTAGATAAAAGGAGGCCAAACTTTATCTGCTGATTACAGGCAATGCAGGGATTGGGAGTTCGCCCCCTCTTATACTCCCGGCAGAAATAGTCCACTACATTGAGGTCAAATTCTTTTTTCGAATCTACCACGTAGAAGGGAATGTTTAGAGTGCTGCAGAGAGCTTCGGTCTGACGTGCTTGGTATTCGGAGCGAGAGGAATCCCAGAGATGCATGTGTAGCCCTATAACTTCATGGCCAGCTTCCTTGAGTAACAAGGCAGCCACAGAGGAATCCATCCCTCCGCTTAAGGCCACGGCTACTCTTCCTTTAGTCATAGATGCTGTATAAGTATATCGCACAAAGTAGACTGTAGCGAGATTGTATACTCGTTCACATGATCAGTGACACATAATTTCCTCTCTAGTCATTACGAGCGAAGCGAAGCAATCTCGTTTCTTCTAGGTTGCTTCGGCGCTGACGTGCCTCGCAATGACGGGAAGAGGAAGGGATTGCCACGCCTTCGTTTATCACCCTCACCTTAATCCTCTCCCATCAAGGGAGAGGAAATTCGACTCGCAATGGCGAGGGGGGAGGTAACAACTGGCTCACCTTTTCCCAGACGATTTTGGCAATCTTATTTTTGGCTAGAGAAGCATCTATTACCAACCAGCGGTCGGGGTCAGTTGCCGCCATCTTGAGATAACCCTCTCTAACACGGCGATGGAAGGATAAATCCTCTAGCTCAAAACGGTCTTTTAAATTTCGTTTTCGTGTCAACCCCTGCTCAGGCGGTAGGTCTAAGAGGATAATGACATCTGGCTCGAGATTCTGGGTTGCCAGGCTGTTAACCATTTCCACAGTAGGCAAACTAAGCCCCCGTCCATAGCCTTGATAGACAGAGGTAGAATAACTAAAGCGGTCGCAGATAACTATCTTGCCTTCTTGTAAAGTAGGGCGAATTACTTCAGCTATCAATTGGGCCCGAGAAGCAGCAAAAAGGAACAACTCAGCTTCAGGCGAAACAAGACATCCTCGCTTCTTCTTTAGTGCCCTCCTTATCTCACTACCTAGAACCGTGCCCCCAGGCTCATGTGTCAGTACTACAGGAATATTCTGCTGACGCAACCTCTGGTATAAAGCCCTGGCCTGGGTGCTTTTGCCACAGCCCTCACCACCTTCAAATGTGATAAACAAGCTCAAGGGTTGCCTCAATTCCCCCTTGTCACGATGCTACTTCCTTTTGCTACCAGGTTCTGGCTCCCACTTATTGGTGTTAAGGTTAGGATGTCTAGCTATCATATGTTGCAGGTGATGAACATAGGCAGACTGGGAGGTAACAGGATAGACAGTATCCAGACACCGTCTCATTTGAGCGGCATCGTTGTTTTTAAGAACATAAATCGGTATACCGAGTGCCTCAGCATCTCTTATCTTCTGTGGTTTACGGCGGTAATAGCTTCGCGTGGTGAGAAAAAGGTCAGCTTGCTTAAGATCAGCAACAAATTTCAAATTTTCTCGCTCTTCCCCAGCAACTTGTTCTAACCGGGAATGGTTAATGCCGAAGAGGTAAAATCGCAAAGGTTGCTTCTCCAGTTCCTTCACTGCCTCTTCACTGATTGCCACGCCTTTGGCTCGCAACTTCGGCTCAGAGCTTGGGTTCAGGACAAGCCTTTGATTGCTTTCTAACATGGAAGACGATGTTATTTTCTCCCTTTTTATCTCCCTCTTTTCGTCCACCCAGCGAAGCTCAGCTTGAACGGGTTGTTGATGCAAGGTAGCATCTACAGCATCAATCACGTTGGCGTGAACGGTTACTTTATAGTAGTCCATGATTTCAACCACCACATCAAATGTAGGTGGTGCCTTGCGTTCCAGAATAGATTTCTGTGTGTGGCGCCGCCTTGCTTCTTCATCACCTAAGGTAACCGTTTGGATGCCACCGATGAGGTCTGACAAGGTAGGATTCAGTATCAAGTTCTCCAAAGTGTTTCCGTGAGCCGTGCCTATTAATTGCACTCCACGCTCAGCAATAGTTCGAGCTGCCTGGGCTTCAAGCTCAGTACCTATTTCATCAATGATGATGACCTCAGGCATGTGATTCTCCACCGCTTCAATCATCACTGCGTGCTGCATGGCAGGGGTAGCTACCTGCATCCGCCGCGCGTGTCCAATAGCAGGGTGGGGGATATCACCATCTCCAGCAATTTCATTTGAGGTGTCAATTACAACAACCCGTTTTTTGAGATCATCAGCTAGCACCCGGGCTACTTCCCGCAACATGGTTGTTTTACCCACCCCAGGCCGCCCCAAGAGCAAAACATTCTTGCCCAATTCAACAAGGTCTTGAATCATCTTTACAGTACCGAACACAGCCCGGCCCACACGGCAAGTCAGACCAATTATACGACCGTTTCTATTGCGTATAGCTGAGATGCGATGAAGAGTGCGTTCAATGCCGGCGCGATTGTCTCCAGTGAACTCACCGACTCGCGATACTACATAGTCGATATCACCAGGGTCAACTTCCTTAGAATTGAGAATTAACTCTTGACGGGGAAAACGAGCTTCAGGGAGGCGCCCCAAGTCTAAGATTACTTCCAGTAATTCACCCCGACCAGATTGCTCATAAAGTGGTTCACGGATATGAGGCGGTAAAATATCAAGCAAAGCATCCAGTTCATTACTAACTACCTTTTGCATACTAAAACAACAATTACTTTCAGCTAACCACCCCTGGTAGCTAGCAACTCCTGCTGGGGTATAGCCTTTATGTCCAGGCCGGGCATAGCAGCACCTAAACCTTTAGAGACTTCAGCAATAATAGCTGGGTCTTGATAATGAGTGGTGGCTTTGACAATGGCTTTCGCCCTGGCTGGGGGATCACTGGACTTAAAAATCCCTGAGCCAACAAACACACCCTCAGCACCTAGTTGCATCATCAAAGCAGCATCGGCTGGCGTAGCTATGCCGCCAGCAGCGAAGTTCACCACGGGCAACTTCCCCGTGTTATGCACCTCCATCACTAACTTAAAAGGAGCACCTAGCTTCTTCGCCTCAGCTATCAGCTCTTCCTCCAGTAAGACCTGAAGCTTACGAATTCCGCCCTGGACTGCTCGCATATGTCTCACAGCTTCAACAATATTCCCTGTTCCCGCCTCACCTTTCGTTCGAATCATCGCTGCCCCTTCAGCAATACGACGCAACGCCTCACCTAAATCACGGCAGCCACAAATAAAGGGAACCTTGAAATCGTGCTTCCAAATATGGTGGTTCTCGTCGGCAGGAGTAAGCACTTCAGATTCATCGATAAAGTCAACGCTCAATGCCTCTAACACTTGAGCCTCAACAAAATGCCCGATGCGGCATTTTGCCATTACCGGTATACTCACCGCTTCCATTATAGCTGAGATTATAGTTGGGTCAGCCATACGAGCCACTCCACCGGCAGCACGAATGTCCGCCGGCACCCGCTCTAAGGCCATGACAGCGCAAGCACCAGCTTCCTCAGCAATTTTGGCTTGCTCCGCGGTGACCACATCCATGATTACGCCACCCTTCAGCATCTGAGCCAATCCAGTTTTAGTTTTCCAAGTACCCTTTTCCATTTCTTAATTACCCTTAGTATATCTTACCACTATAGCTAAAATAATTACAGTTAATATTATCATTATTTAGTTTGGCAGACAACTTAACATTAAAGGCAGTGCCCAAAAATCTAGTGCCCCTTTAACCTTGTGGAAGGGTCGCAACTACAAAATTGGGGGCGAATATGAATCCAACGCTAGAGCAAGATTAAACAGCATCATGTTCCACTTTCTAGTTTTCCTTCATAGGCTTTCTCAAAGAGTCTAACCATGCCTTCCTCTGTGACTTTACGCGGATTGCGTGCTACATGTGCGGTGCTCTTAAAAACGTTCTTCGCTATTGAGGGAATCATGTCCCTTGTTACGCCGACTTCTTTAATTGATGTTGGCATATTTAAATCTATTAAAAGTTTCTTAAAAGCCAGGGCGGATCTGAATGCTGCCTCTCGTAAGGATAATTCTGAGGTAGGCTCTCCTAAGAGCTCCGCAATGGTGGCATGCTTTCGCAGATTCGAAATAGCATTATATTCCAGCACATAGGGCATTGTAATAGCTATTGAATAGCCATGTGGGAAGTGAAATTTCGTCGCTGGATATACATAAGCATAACCACATGCATGTCCAATCACAGTTCCCGCGTTTCCAAAAGCCAGGCCAGCCATTAAAGATGCCAGGGACATGCCTGATCGGGCCTCCATGTTATCTCCGTAAGCATAAGCTGCTCTGAGATTTTCAGCAACAAGACTCATGGCCTCCACTGCTAGAGCATCTGTTATCGGATTAGCTTTTAAGGATACATAGGCCTCGATAGCATGACACAATGCATCTATACCTGTATTGGCCGTCGTGCGGGCAGGCACCGTTCTGGTCAATTCAGGATCAACAAGTGCAATATCTGGGTACATAAGTGAGCTATACAATACATATTTGACTTCGGGGGTAGCAAAAACCGCTGCGTTGGAAACCTCACTCCCGGTTCCAGATGTAGTTGGGATAAGCACAAGTGGAGCTAATGGTTTTTCAAAAACTTCCTTAACCCACTCCTTAAGGCTTCCGGGATTGGTGATTGAGACAGCCGCTGCCTTAGCAGTATCCATTACGCTGCCACCACCAAGCCCGATAACGCTATCGTATTTCCCCTCCCTGGTGAATTGTATTGCTGCTTCACCAACTTCTAAAGCCGGTTCGGGCTCTACTTTATCCCAAACCGCATAATCAAACCCACCCTTTTCCAGCATACCCGTTACTTTATCAACCCATCCAGCCTTTTTAACCACTGGACCAGTTATAATAGCTATTTTCTTGGCGCCGATATCTTTTAGTTCCCTGCCAAGCTGTTCTACAGCGCCCACGCCGAAAAGAATCTTCTTAGCTGTAACAAATGAATATGTCTTCATAGTTTCACCTCCTAATTATTTTGAGGCTGTTTAATTTTGGTTTTCCGTTCAAATTTGGGCATTTTGAAAGCCTTTCACCCCCAGATTTTTGTAGTTGCCTGATTTATCAGGCACAGTGGCCCAATAAATTGGGCAACTACATTTTTAAACAGCCTTATTTTGAACTCACAGATTGCTTTCGTGGGAGTACTTCAAATGGGCACTCACCGCAGTGTTTCCAAATTGATATAGCTTTTTAGCTCCAATACCTCCTTTATTGGCCCTGCCAATACTGCCATATTCGCACCGCTTACTAGCGTATCACCTCTTGCGGTATTTGTTAATATAGTAACCCTCTACACATTATTTAACCACCTTGTAGTCTTAAGATAGCTGCCAGCCCTTCTCTGGAACTTGGCTCTATGGTGGGAGAAATTGCCTTTTAAGCCACTGCCAACTGATGAGCAAATCGGAACCTTAGTTTAGAGCTGGATAGCTGATTTGTGAAAAGTCAACACAAACCTATTAACATTCGCTATTTTGGGTAGTAGGATTGAATTAAGGCAGTAGCACTAGAGTAATTAACAGCTTGATAGTGCTGTCCGCACAAGGCTAGTCTATTGTTCATAAGGACAATATGCATATGGGGCGGGAGTGCCTGTGATAACTGAGGCATTCCCCTTGTTTTTATGCACCAGAAGAAGAGGTGATGCCTATTAAGACAAAAGACGCTCAGGAAAGACTAGTAGGAAAGATGAAAAAACCCCGCTATTTTAGTGCTGTTGAAGCCGTTTGCTGGGGTTTATTTTCTCCGCGAGTTCAATTATTATTAGAGGGATGAGTATTAAGTTAAGAGTTTATTATCATTGCATTTTTGAGCAGAAAGAAAAATGGAGTTAAAGTACGGCAAAGGAAGTGTTAGCTTACCCTTAGAGGGGAAGAATGTAATACAAATATTACATTCAAAAGAGAAAGAGGTTTTATCAAATCCAGAACATAAGCTAAAAAGGTTACTAAAGAACCCCATAGATAGTCTTTCTTTAAGAGAATTAATCCTTCAGAAAAAAGCGCAAAATATACTGGTTATTGTAAATGATGTAACCAGGCCTACCCCCTATAAGATAATCTTGCCGCCATTATTAGATGAGTTAAGGGAAGCGGGGGTAAAGATAGAAAATATCAAATTTATCATTGCTACCGGGATTCATCGAGCTAATTCTGAGGAAGAGATGCGAAGCATATTTGGAGAAGATATAATCTCCACCTATAAATTCATAAATCATAATGCCGATGATCCTAATTTATGCTATCTGGACAAATTAAAAAGTGGCAATGAACTGTGGATTAATCCAATCATCCATGAAGTAGATTTTCTAGTTACTACCGGAGTAATAGTCCCGCATTACTTTGCTGGTTTCTCCGGAGGGAGAAAGTCTATTTTCCCTGGCATTTGCGGAAGAAAAACCATTGAAACTAATCATGCGAAAATGGTCCATCCCAATGCCCGAAGTGGCAATCTTAAAGGCAATCCCGTCCATGAAGAGATGCAAGAGGGAGCGGAAAAAGTAGGGGTAGATTTTAATATCAATGTGGTAACCAATGAAAATCATAAAATAATAGAGGTTGTAGCTGGGAGCTTACTGGCATCCTGGTTAAAGGGAGTAGAGTTATGTAGAAAAACGTATATTTGTGAAATTGAACAAAAAGCTGAGATAGTAATTGCTAGTGCTGGTGGTTATCCTAGAGACATTAATGTCTATCAAGCCCAAAAGGCTCTGGATAATGCTTATCAGGCAGTAAAGCCAGGAGGGACAATTATCTTATTAGCCGAATGTCTTGAGGGATATGGAGAAGCTACTTTTAAAGAATGGATAAAAGAGGCCAAAACTCCGGAGGATATAATTCAGCGTCTGGGAAAAAGATTTGCCTTGGGTGGTCATAAAGCCTATGTTATTGCCAAGGTGGCAAAAGAAGTTGAAGTGATATTAATTTCTTCACTAGCAAATGAGGAAGTCTATAAATTGTTTTTTACGCCTATGGACAATTTAGCTCAAGCAATAGACTATGCTAAAGGTAAGTATGGCGAGGATTTCCAAGCCTATATTCTTCCTTCTGGAAACACAGTTTTACCCCAACTAGTTTAACCTTGAGGGAATAATTATAACGGAAGAATAAAATGAAGCTTCGCATCACAACTTTAAGCGAAAATTGCGCTGGTAGAGGTTACCTTTTGGCTGAGCTGGGGCTGAGTATCGTGGTAGAGACAGATGATGTAAACATCTTGTTCGATACTGGAGCAAGCATCTCAGCCAGTTATAATGCTGATGTTCTTGGAATTGATCTCAGTAAAATCGATAAGGTTGTCTTGAGTCACGGTCACTATGACCACACTGGTGGTCTACGCCAAATCCTAGGCAAGATGGGGGAAGAGGTGGAGATAATAGCTCACCCCGATATATGGGCAGCTAAATATAGCCGCAGTCAAGGTCGAAAGGATAGATACAACGGCATACCTTTTCAGCGCCAGGAGCTAGAAAGACTCGGGGCTAACTTTAATTTAACCACAAAACCAGTAAGGATAACTGATAGCATAATGACTACTGGTGAAGTGCCTATGGTAACTGACTTTGAGGAGATAGAGCCTGTATTCTTTGTGAAGCAAGATTCTAGCTGGCAGCCTGATAAGCTCTTAGACGACCAGGCGCTCATCATAAATGCCGAGCCGGGATTGATTGTCATTCTCGGTTGTGCCCACCGCGGCCCTATTAATACCCTATACTATGCTCAGCAGCTTACCGGTGTAAAATCGATACATACGGTATTAGGTGGCTCTCATCTTATTCATGCTTCTGAAGAGCGAATATGGTTGACTATCGCTGCCCTTAAAGAATTGGGTGTTCAGAGATTAGGACTGTGCCATTGCACTGGTCTGCCAGCAATTATGCTAATAGCCCATGAATTTGAGGATAAGTTCTTTTTCAACAATGCCGGTACCCGCCTCAACATTTGAGACTAGCAGGAGAGGCAATGAGGAGTGAAAAACGCTAAGATAAAAATGGTATGCTATGAGCTCCCTCTTACTTCCTCAATTTCCCTTTCTAGCTCCCTTAATTCCTCCTCCAAGTCTTTCTTGTATTCTTGAAGCATATTAAGGTACTCTTCCTTGCTCGGGGATGGCCTTAGTCCATGGAAGTAGAAACCAAAAGGAGGAAGCCCGAAGTAAAACCTCCAAGACCTTCTGCGCCACATCTCTATTCACCTCCTCTCCCTCGCCAGATAAGGGGTGGGGTGGGCGAGGATCACCCTCATTCTAAATTGGGCGTCGCTTTGGCACGCCAAGACGACGCGGATACTTCTCTGGCGTAGCACATATTTTATCAATAATCACTAAATAGCGCTCACCGCTAAGT
Organism: Dehalococcoidia bacterium; assembly: GCA_030612025.1. Taxonomy (GTDB): domain Bacteria; phylum Chloroflexota; class Dehalococcoidia; order GIF9; family AB-539-J10; genus 20-14-all-45-10. The sequence goes on from JAUWOR010000006.1 coordinate 92,187, forward strand.
TCTTCCAGCTCTATTTTCCTTACTTGGCTTAACTTGCCCCCCAAAGTATCAATGGCTTTATTGGCCTTAATTATTTCCTGTCTGATTTCCCCTTTCTTTTGAGCCACAAATTCCCCGCCAATTCGGCAGAAGGGCAAGGCTAATTCCACCAAGACAGACAATAAGGCTACAGCACGGGAGACGACTAAATCAAATTGTTGGCGATATAGTGGCAGGTGGGCTATCTCCTCGGCTCTACCGATTACTATCTCCACATTACTTAACTCCAGTCTCTGAGTAACATGGTGAAGGAAAGTGGCTTTTTTAACCGTGGAATCAAGGAGCACTAATCTTGGCTGACCAAGAAGGATTTTGAGTGGTATGCCGGGAAAACCGGCACCTGTGCCTATGTCGATGATACTCAGGTCCGGCCTCTCCGCTTCCTCTTTGGTCAAAGCCAGAGCGACGGTTATAGAATCGAGGAAGTGCTTTAGCTGCACCTCCTGATAATCTATTATGGCGGTAAGGTTAAACTTTTTATTCCACTCTATTAGCTCTTGATAGTAAAGCTCAAATTGCCTCCCCTGCCTGGCATTGAGTTCTATCCCCAGCCGGTGCGTTGCCCCAACAAGCTTTTTCATGGACAACCTGCGGATACCCTCCCTGGATTGAATAACAAAGGATTACAAATCCTCAAATACCTGGGGGGCTATTTCCTTCGCTATCCTTCTTATCTCACTAGCTACTGCTCTCATTTCCGGTAGGGCTCGCTTAGATGCTCGTAGCTTAATGATGTGGCGAATCTCGCGGAAATTCCAGGTGCAGATTATCTGCGTCTCACAGGCATTAGGGAGAACATAGCGGGCTATCTCAGGCTTTATTCCCTTACTTAGCAAATCCCTATAAGCTTCCCAGCAAGCCCCCATTACCTCTTCAAACCGCTCATGAGCCGACTCACCCCATTCTTTAATTTCAGCAGGCTCGATATATCTTGGCTCGCTCTCCTTGACATACCGCTGGCTTCTCTGGCTATAGCTTGCCAATCTATGCCTGACAAGCTCGTGAGTCAAAACACGGCTAGCCCGAATATAGAAGGTGGCACAAGCATGCTCAACCATTGACTCGTGCCCTATTTTTATCCATTTCTGGATGCGGTCAGGCACTGTTCCTGTCTTATCCTGAGTATCCCAGCATAATCTTCCCGCCGACTCTATTAGCCTCTCAGCCTCAGGAGTGACAGCGAGCAATTTAATTTCCACATCATACCCATCTATCATCGCTCACCTCATTATGACAGCTTGTTTAGGTCTATTTCAATCCTAGTGTAGGGCGATTCTAACCAGAACAGTCTGAAAGTCAAAAGTCGCCAGTCCCTAGTCGCTGGCTAAACCCTCTTGCAGATACCTTATGAGCCCGGTAAGCAACCGCGCAACTTCAGAGGACAGTTCGTAAGCCTTATTGAACTCTTGAACCTCAACATAGCCCAAATCGAAAGCCATATATAATTGGCTTTGTATCTCGGAAATAGACCCCTTGGCGATATAAAGAAACTGGACAAATTCTTTATCGGTCTGTCTTGAAAATCCCTCTGCTATGTTGGATATTACTGATACGGCAGCTCTTCGAAATTGATCCTTTAAGCTGAAATCCCTGGCGAAGTCACCTTCCCTCGTCATTTTATAAACCATTTTCACTAATTCTCTTACCTTTTGCCACGCCATTACATCTTCAAACTTCTTTACCTTTGTCATAAACTTCTCCCTGGTAGCAGCTATCGACTAATGACTCACGACTAGCGACTTAGTTATTCCACTATGGTGCGATTTCTAGCACTCTTGAACCTCGCTAAAGCTAATTATAACATAATGTGTGGGGTATCCTTTGACGCCGCGCAGACAAAGCTGATAAGCTAGGATACTTGTAGGAGATATAAAAATGCCTGACAAAGTAGATATGGAGAAAATTGTTTCCTTATGCAAACGGAGGGGATTTGTTTTCCCCAGTAGTGAGATATATGGTGGGATAGGTAGCTGTTGGGATTACGGTCCCATGGGAGTAGAACTTAAGCGCAACGTTAAAGATGCCTGGTGGAAGGCAATAGTTCAGGAGCGGGATGATATAGTGGGCATAGATACCAGCATCATGATGCATCCTAAAGTTTGGAAAGCTAGTGGTCATGTTGATAGCTTCACTGACCCTTTAGTGGAGTGTAAGTCCTGCCATCTGAGGTGGCGAGCTGGCGAGATAAATAATCAACTATGCCCCAAATGTGGTGGTGAGCTAACCGAGCCTCGCATGTTTAACCTAATGTTTAAAACTTTTATGGGTCCCGTGGAGGAAGAGGCAAGCACCATTTATCTTCGCCCGGAAACCGCCCAGGGTATGTTTGTCAACTTTGAAAATGTAATTACTACTTCCAGGAAAAAATTGCCGCTTGGCATTGCCCAGATAGGTAAATCCTTCCGCAACGAAATAACGCCAGGAAACTTTATCTTCAGGACCAGAGAGTTCGAGCAGATGGAGCTGGAATACTTTGTTAAGCCAGGGACTGATGAGTATTGGTTCGATTATTGGGTGAAGGAGCGATTTGACTGGTATATTAGGCTAGGTATTAGAAAGGAAAACCTCCGCCTGCGCCAGCATAGCAAAGACGAGCTAGCCCATTACGCTAAGGATTGTTATGACATCGAGTATCTATTTCCCATGGGCTGGTCAGAATTAGAAGGCATTGCCAATAGGGGCGATTACGACCTGACCCAGCATGCTAAACATAGCGGCAGAGACCTCAGCTACTATGATGGCGAAAACAATGAGAGGTATATTCCCTACATTATTGAGCCCTCAGCCGGTGTTGACCGTACTGTCTTAGCTTTGCTCATTGATGCTTACCATGAGGAGGTAGTTGAGGGGGAAACTAGAGTGGTTTTACGTCTCCATCCCTCCTTAGCTCCCATGAAAATAGCCGTTTTACCTTTGAGCAGGAACGAAAAATTGACTCCCCTAGCTAAAGAAATTTACAAACAACTATGCCCAAGCTTCATGACTTGTTATGATGATTCCCAAAGCATTGGGCGGAGATACAGGCGTCAAGATGAAGTTGGCACTCCCTTTTGCGTCACCATAGATTTCCAATCTTTGGAGGACAACCAGGTTACCATCCGGGAAAGGGATAGCCTGGCACAAATTCGAGTGCCCATGGAGGAACTGGAGAAAACCCTGGAGGCAAAACTCAAAGGCGAGTCTTTTGAAGCCTCTCCGCTATGGGCAACAAGGCAGAAATGAATTAGCTGTCATCTGATAGCTATCAGCTTTCAGTATGAGCGGTTTATTCACGGTCTATTCTGACAACCCTTGAGATTCTTCGCTTTCGCTCAGAATGACAACGCAATCTTTATTTAATTAGCTTAAATGCCACTACATCCACCAGTCCCAAATCAGTCAGCCTCAATTCAGGGATTACAGGCAAGGCAAGGAAAGAAAGGATAGAGAAGGGAGCTGGAGGCAGATTGCCCAGGCTAGCAGCAACCTTTTCTAGCTTTTCAAATTGAGCTACAACCACCTCTAGAGGCTCGGGGGAAAGCAAGCCAGCAACAGGCAAAGGCAAAGAAGCTAGAACTTTGTGGTTGACACAAGCAACTAACCCACCTTGCAATCTCTCTATCTCCTCAATTGCTTTAAGGATATCAAAATCATTGGTACCTACAGCTATTATATTGTGAGAGTCATGCGCCACAGATGAAGCTAATGCCCCTTGCTTTAAGCCAAACCCCTTAACCAGGCCCAAGCCAATATTGCCGCTGGCTTTATGTCTTTCCACCACCACAAGCTTCAGAATATCTTTCTCTAAGTCAGGCACAATCATCCCATCCACAACTTTTACCTTTTCCACTCTTTTCTTAGTAGCTATTTGCCCGGGAACGATTTCAATAATCGGGTAGGTCTCTTCAATGAGATTGCTGCGCTTTGCTCGCAATGACAGCAATTCCGTAGTAAGCGGCTTAATACGAACTGTATTAGCTGTCAGCTGATAGCTATTAGTTTTTAGTTGCGGCAGGGAAAATAAAGGCCTGCCCTGTCTTGCCACTAACTTGCCCTTATAAAACACCATATTTATTTCCAGTTTGGAAAGGTCAGTAATGGTGACAAGGTTAGCCAGATAGCCTGGGGCGATAGCTCCTCGGTCATAAAGGCGGAAATACTCAGCAGTATTAATTGTTGCCATCTGGAGTGCTCGGATTGGCTCTAACCCTTCACTGATGGCTTCCCTTACCACCCAATCAATGTCGCCTTCACGGAGGAGATCGGAGCAACTACGGTCATCCACTACGAAGAAGCACCTCTTATAAGTGTTATCAGTAACCAAAGGCAGAAGGGCATCTAAATTCTTTTCTGAAGAACCCTCTCGAATCATGAGGTACATTCCTCGTTTCAGCTTCTCTTTGCCTTCTTCCAATGTGGTGCATTCATGGTCAGAAAGAATCCCAGCCGCTATATAGGCATTTAGCTCCTTGCCTTTAAGCCCCGGGGCATGCCCATCAATGATTCTACCTTGTGAAGCGATAATCTTGTTTAAAACCTTCTCATCACCGCTGAGCACGCCGGGAAAGTTCATCACCTCTCCCAAACCAATGACATTGGGAGAGGTTAAAAGCCCCTTTACTTCCTCGGTGCCAATTTGAGCGCCCGATGTCTCCAGTGTAGTTGCTGGCACACAAGAGGGAGCCATAAATAACATATCCAGGGGTAGCTTTTGTGCCCAGTCCATGACAAATTTTATACCCTTAAGCCCACAGACGTTAGCGATTTCGTGGAGGTCAGTGACCACGGTTAGAGTGCCTCTGGGAATTACCGCCTGAGCATACCTTGCTGGGTGAAGCATAGAGCTTTCTATATGTGTGTGACCATCGATCAGCCCTGGAGCTAAGTAATTACCTTGTAAATCAATAATTTCCTTGGCCTCATCATAATCCCCTATGCCAGCAATCCTATCGCCGTAAATAGCCACATTACCCTGCTCTATCTCGCCAACAAAGGTATTTATTATGCGGGCATTTTTTAGTACTAAGTCAGCTGGTGCCTCGCCTCTAGCCACAGAAATAAGTTTTTTTAAATTCAGCGCTTAATCCTCCACAAAACAGATGTCAGGCAAATAACGGAACTTTTCATTAAAGTCGAGGCCATAACCAACGATAAATTTATTGGGCACGGTGAAGCCAAGGTAGTCAATAGATATAGGAACCTGACGGCGAGACGGCTTATCTGTCAAAGAACAAAACTTTAAGGAAGCCGGTTTCTTCTTCCTTAAGTAATCGAGCAAAAAGGAGATAGTAATGCCGGTATCCACAATATCCTCAATTACCAGAACATCCCTTCCCTTTATCGCCGTCTTAAGTGGTTGAACCACTCTAACCTTGCCTGAAGTTTCCTTGGCAGCACCATAGCTGGAGAGTTTGATGAAATCGACCTCTAGGGGCAAGTCAAGATGGCGAATAAGATCAGCCATAAACACAAAGGAGCCCTTTAGGACACCAATGAGCAAAGGCCGCTTTCCCTGATAATCTCGCCTTATCTCAGAAGCCAGCCTGGTAACAGCCTTGCCTATTTCCTCACGGGTAATGAGAACCTTCAACTGAGGGAAGCAGCACATTTACCAGATTAGTTTACTACTTTTGCTGTTTTTTGTCATAATTTTTTACCGCGCAAGCTAGAAGATGCTGCGGAGGCTGAGATACATGGGTAACACTCGTGGTATGGTTAGTAATGATACCGACTTACCGTGAGGAGTTACCAAGATGAGAAAGCCAGCCAGCTTCTACTTCTTTAAAAGAAAGCCAATTGTCCTGAAGGATAGATATGAGCGCTGGAGAGGGGTAACAGACCTTTTAAGCTTTACAACCCCTGAGAGATTGAGGGTAGAATGGATGGTCTTCTATTATACAGTAGCCGAAGAGAATGTTACCCTCACCGCTCAGCACTTCAGTATCTCAAGGAGGACCTTTCACAAGTGGTTCAAGCGCTTTAAAGACTCCAAATACGATGTCCATAGCCTGGCTGATAGGTCTAGAACTCCCCATCGTAAGAGGCACTGGCAAGTGACCCTCATCTAGGGCTTTGCCTCACAAGTGTCACTTGCCTTAAAAGTCAGGTAGTTGCTTCAAAAGTTAACAGGATGCCCAGCTCCCCAAGTCATTCTGGTGTTGCTACTCGTCCCAAGAAGCCATAGAGCCTATGCATGAAATCCTCAAGATATGGCGAGAACAAAGCGCCTTTCCTATTAGCTTGACCAGTTGACACCAACCAATATGCAAATTCATTGGGGAGAGAAAAAGTGGTTTTAAAATCTGCTATCAATTCCGGCACAATTTCCTCTGTCCCATATTTGTTGTGGAAATCCTCGGTATTCATCTTCCGTATAGCAGCGACAAACTCGTTGGTACACTGCTCAGCACTTATCAAGAGAGCTTCATCCAAGCGGTGATACCGCTCATCCTGATTTTGTCTTACTCGCTTCCATAATTCACTCCTCAGTCCACTCCGGCTCCTGACTTCATCTGGTGTAAAGAGTGCACAAAATAGCATGTGTGTTAATAATTTATCTTCTGATGCTTTTCCTGACCTCGCTTTATAATCCCATTCGAGGTCGCAATCTTGAGAGACAACAATTGCATACGGATGAACGATTGGGTCGAATTTTGCTCTTTTGCGCACATCATTGATAGATTTTACTTCAGGTATCTGCAATCTGAATTCAAAGAGATTATTGATAATCTTTCCCTGCCTGAGAAATGGGGAATTGTCTCGAACATATAAGGAAGGCACGATGACGACTCCGTTGTGGTTACTCGGTGAGTACAAGGTCAGGTCGCTTCTTCCTATCACCAATAGATGCGTCAATGGCTTTTGGTGCCAGTCTAGCGGGACGAGGTGCCGGTTTATGGCTATAGAACTCCAGCATATCACGCAGAGAGAACACTGCCTCTTCTAATCCTTCATCTGGCATAAATCCAATCATAATACAACCAAGATAACGCCCTAACATGGCTGGACTGCTGCCTGCAATGTTAATTTCGATTTGGTATGCTGTTCCAGGTTCGACAATACTATAAATAGTAAATTCACCACTCTCTATGTCGGGACTAGATAGCTCGTGGCTCCATTGCGCTATGGAGTCTTTCGGTGATTGCCCACCTAAAGAGTTGTCCTGCCAGTCTATTGAACTTGTCCAATATCTTGAAAGGTTCATCTACACCCTCCTTTCTCTCCACTGAGAAATCAGCGTCGATAAAATAACATTCCTCATCACTTCCGTTTGGAATAATCAATCCATGATTTAACGCTATCTGTCCATTAGGGATGTCGGGTATCTTAATAATAACTCGTGTTTGGATTCTCAAAATTGCATCCGACACGTTTTTGTCACCCAATTCAGCGATAATGTGTGTTTTGATTAAGTCCGGCCATCCTACATTAGTTAGCTCAAGATTACGCCGTGAGATTATATCTCGATAACGCAAACCTACGCGGGAATAGAAGGCAGGTTCATACACTCTTCTAAGAGCATTCTCAGCCTTTACAATTTCCTCTCTGAATGATTCCCATCTTTCATACTTTGTCTCAGCCAAAGCCATAAACTCATCACGAAGAGATATGAAACGTTTTGAATCCTTAGTAGAGAATCTACGAGTAACCAGCCCAGGAGGCATACTCATTTGCTCAACGATAGTAACAAATTCTTTGGGTATCTGTGGTGGTACTGCGAAGGAAGGTTCTTGTTCTGAGTAAGCAGGATAATCCTTGCGAATTATGTCCTGAAAGTCAGCAAGCTGTCCTTCTCTTATCCGTAATATCGTTGGAAATCGAAATTGACAGATAACTTCTACAAGCGGATTCTTATTATATAGCACCCGCTCTGATTCTGGAAACAACATAATCTTACTCTATATATTATACTTTTTGACGGTGAGTTTAGTAGTTATCCGTACGCTTGTCAATGCGGTATACCAGCATATAGTATAGACGAATATCTTAACTAAATACTAGTTTACCACTTTCACATTTTTGACTCAAGTAGAGCATGTCGCCAATGAGTATACATAATATATATACTATCCTCTCATTAGCACAAAAAGGCTAATATAGAAACAACCTTCTCCATGATTAAGGGCAAGTTCGGAGGCTTTGTCCGTGCCAAGACACCTGTGGCTCAGGTCAATGACGTTCTCTGTAAAGTGCTTTGTCATAATATTTGCTGCCTTACCCAGTCAATCTATCAACTAGGGCTTGAGCCGACCTTCTGGACTTTTGAGGCGGAAGACCCAGTTGCCCCAAAACCACTTGAAAATATTGGCGTATGAGGCAAAGCCCTTACCCAGGAAGAGATATCCTTACTATGGCAAGAAGAAGTTAAAGGTTCTTTATGAGAAAGAATATTCTGAGGGGATCTCTACCTGGAAGATTGAGAGGGTAGTCAGAAGATATAAGCTTTATCCTGACCAGAAGAAGGCAGAGAAGACTGCCAGAAAGAGAGCCAGAGCTCGTCAGAAACCAAAGAAGAGAATAACTCAGCTAGTGAAGGAAGGGAGA
>JAUWOR010000008.1:0-93848 GCA_030612025.1 Dehalococcoidia bacterium
GTTGTGAAGGCTGCCAGCTTGAGGTTCTCAACTTTGACACTGAATTAGTGGAGCTACTGAACCACGTAGATATCGTCAATTTTAGGGAGGCTAAAACAGAAAGGGAGGATAACTATGAAATAGCTTTTGTGGAGGGGTCCATCACCAGGGAATCAGAAATACCCAGGTTGAAGAAAATAAGGCAACAAGCAAAGATAGTGGTGGCTTTAGGTGCTTGCGCTTGTTTAGGTGGAGTTAACTGCCTGAAAAATTTCCGTCCTATGGAGGAAAACCTTAAGATAGTTTACGGCGATGCCGCTAAATACTATGACACCATCCCGGCACGTCCCATCAGCAGCATTGTTCCTGTTGACTATTATGTCCCTGGCTGCCCTATTGATAAAAAAGAGTTTCTTAAAGTAACCAAGGCTTTGCTTTTGGGCAAAAGGCCGGAGATACCTAATTATCCCGTATGCGTTGAGTGTAAATTGGCCGGGAATATCTGCGCCTTCGATAAAGGCGAAACATGCTTAGGCCCGGTTACCAGAGCCGGTTGCAACGCCATCTGTATTAGCAATGGTCGCCATTGCTGGGGTTGCCGGGGGCAGGTAGATGATCCTAACACCAATTCGGAAAAGGAGATACTACAAAAGCACGGATTGACTGTAGAGGATGTATTGAACCAGTTCAGAATCTTTAACGGCTATCTGGAGGTGTCAAAATGACGCAGCTAAACATCAATGTCCACCATGTAACCAGAGTAGAGGGACATGGCAACATCACCGTTAACACCAAGGATGGTAAGATAGAAGAAATAACCTGGGCAATTCCAGAGTCCCCTCGATTCTTCGAAGCTATGCTAAGAGGCCTAAACTATGCGGACGTAACTTGGATAGCTCCCAGAATTTGTGGCATATGTTCCATAGCTCATGCCACCGCATCCATTCAAGCAACCGAGGCTGCCTTCGGTGTCCAACTAAGTGAACAAGCAATGCTCCTGCGCAAGCTTCTATATCACGCCGAGACACTGCAAAGCCATGTACTTCATTTCTACTTTCTGGCAGCACCAGACTTCCTAGGGGTGGGCAGCGTTTTCCCTCTAGTCAATACCCACAAAGAAGTAGTTTTAAGGGCTCTGCGGCTGAAGAAATTGGCTAACGATCTGGCCGACCTTATAGGTGGCAGGAAAACTCATCCTATGGCCTGCATTGTTGGTGGATTCACAAAATTGCCTGAAATTAGCCAACTGAAAATCATGCAGCAAAGATTAGCCCAAGCGATGGATGATTTAAGGGAGACAGTCAAACTATTCCAGGGACTCAAAATACCCAACTTTAGCCGAGAGACAGAATATATCGCTCTTAAAGACCCGAAAGAATATGCCTTCATTTCTGGCGATATCGCTTCAACTGATACCGGCACTGCACCTATAGCTGATTACCTCAGCATAACCAATGAGTTTTGCGTCCCTCAATCCACGGCTAAATTCAGCAAGCACAGCCGTGATTCTTATATGGTTGGAGCTCTGGCACGGTTCAATAACAACTATACTCAGCTTTCGCCTGAGGCTCAAAAAGCAGCCGAAGATTTGGGAGTAAAAGCAATCTGCCACAATCCGTACATGATAAGCGTAGCTCAGGTTGTGGAATCGATCTACGCAGTTGAGGAAAGTCTGAAGATAATTGATCAACTTATGGCTCAGGGACTAAAGGAAGAGAAACCAGATGTCAAGGTTAAAGCAGGGAGGGGTATTGGTGCAGTAGAAGCTCCCCGAGGAATACTATTCCATGATTATACCTATGACGATAAGGGAATATTAACCGAGGCTAACTGTGTTATTCCGACCAATCAAAACCATAACAACATCCAGAAGGATATGGAAGCATTAGTGCCGAGCGTTATCAACAAGAGCCAAGAGGAGATAACTCATCTGCTAGAAATGCTGGTACGTGCCTATGATCCATGCATTTCTTGCTCAGCTCACTTCCTAGAAGTAAAATTTGTTTAACCTATGGCTAAAATAAAAACCTTGGCGCTAGCTCATATCAGTGTTTTTGGTGTTGTCCAAGGAGTCGGCTTCAGACCTTTTGTTTATGGGCTAGCCACCAAACACAACTTAAAGGGATGGGTATGCAATACCTCTGAGGATGTCAAAATTGAAATAGAGGGGGAGGCAGAAGCTATTGAGCAGTTTAAGCTGGAGCTGCAAACAAAAGCCCCACCTCTAGCTCGCATTGAAAGTATAGCTATTAGCTATCATTCACCCATTGGCTACAAAAGCTTTGAGATCCGTAGTAGCATTGCTGAAGAGGGAAAATACCAACTCATTTCCCCAGATATTGCCACTTGTCAAGCTTGTCTGAGTGAACTACTAGACCCAGATAATAGGCGCTATCGCTACCCCTTCACTAACTGCACCAACTGTGGCCCACGATTTACCATAATTGAAGATATGCCCTATGACCGTCCCAAAACTACCATGCGCTATTTCCAAATGTGCCACCAATGCCAGGAGGAATATGATAATCCGCTGGATCGCCGCTTTCATGCTCAACCAAATGCCTGTCCAAAATGTGGTCCAAAAGTCGAACTAGTTAATGCCCAGGGTAAACCTGTAGCCAGTCCAGACCCTATAGCTACCGCCAGCCAGCTCTTGAAAAGAGGGAGTATCATCGCTATTAAAGGCCTGGGGGGATTTCAGCTCGCTTGCGATGCTACCAATAAAACGGTGGTCAGAACCTTGCGGGAAAGGAAAAGACGATGGTTCAAGCCATTTGCCATAATGGTAACCAACATGGAAGAAGTCAAAAAACACTGCTATGTTTCCCCAAAGGAGGAGAAGCTGCTCACCTCACCTCAAAGCCCTATCGTGCTTATGAAATGGAGGGATGGCTCACCTGTATCTCCAGAGGTAGCTCCAAATTTAGCCTACTTGGGAATTATGCTGCCTTATACGCCATTGCACCACATCTTGCTTAGAGATACTGGATTGCCTTTAGTGATGACCAGCGGCAACATCAGTGAAGAGCCTATTGCTAACGATAATGATGAAGCATTGAGGAGACTAAAAGGGATTGCCGATTACTTTTTAATTCACAATCGGGATATTTATTCTCGTTATGATGATAGCGTGGCCATGGTAGAAAGAGGAACAAACCAGCTTGTCAGGCGAGCTCGCAGCTATGCCCCTTGCCCCATCATTTTGCCTTTTAAAGCCAAACAAGTGCTCGGCTGTGGTGCTGAGATAAAAAATACTTTTTGCCTAACCAGAGATAATTACGCTTTCTTAAGTCAACATATTGGTGATATGGAAAATATGGAAACCTTAGAGCATTTTGGCAACACTATTTCCCTCTATAAAAGGTTGTTTCGAATTGAGCCTGAGATCGTCGCTCATGACCTTCACCCCGATTATCTTGCCACCAAGTATGCCCAAGAACTAAGCAAATCTGGCACGAAACTTATTTCTGTACAGCACCATCATGCTCATATTGCTAGCTGCATGGCAGACAATGGATTACAGTCCCGGGTAATTGGTGTCGCCTTTGATGGCACGGGAATGGGCAGCGATGGGCATATTTGGGGAGGAGAATTTCTGGTGGCTGACTGCAAGAGCTTTAGTAGGTTGGGACATTTAGAATACCTTCCTTTGCCTGGAGGAGATGCAGCTATAAAAAGACCCTACCGCACTGCCATTGGCTATATTCTCAGCCTATTAGGAGAAGATGCTTTAAGGCGATTAGCCTTTATGGAACAAGTTAGCAAAGCTGAGGCAGAAGTTATAAAGCGCCAAATAGAAAGAGGGCTAAATTCGCCGCTGACTTCGAGCATGGGACGCCTATTTGATGCTATATCAGCGCTGATAGGCATAAGGGGTAAAATAGATTATGAAGGGCAAGCAGCCGTGGAGCTAGAAATGGCTGCTTATACCCGTCATTGCGAGGAGCGAGATTCCTCGCTTACACTCGGAACAAGCTCCGCAATCTCCGATGATAATGAAAGCTATCCGTACAACATAACTAAAGATAAGGGAATGAGGATTATTAAACTGAGGGAGCTGCTCCAAGCTATAGTAGAAGACTTAAAGCAAGGAAGCTCTAAAGCCAGGATATCAGTCAAATTTCATAACACCGTAGCTCAGATGACAAATGAGATGTGCCAGTTGATAACTAATGAAACTGGGATTAACCAAATAGTTCTAAGCGGCGGTGTATTCCAGAATCGATTGCTACTAAACAAAACAGCTAGCCTGCTAGAAAAAGGCGGCTTCCAGGTATTTACCCACAAGCAAGTGCCCTGCAATGATGGCGGCATCTCTTTAGGGCAAGTAGTGGTCGCCAATTTTGTTAAATAAAACCTAACTGTTCAATCCCATGTCATTCTGAGGGAGCACTTCGGCTTCGCTCAGTGTAAACTCAGCGAACGAAGAATCTCAGAGACCCTTCGCGGAGCCTGTCCTGAGCGCCATCAGATTCTTCACTTCGTTCAGAATGACAGGAAGCGAAGGGCTCAGGGTCACATAAGGGGTAGCTGAACACTTACGCCAGCTGCCCAGTGTGTCTTATGAAAAAAGATAGCCTGTGGCATGATAAAACCCTCCTTGCCCTTTGTATGGCAGCGCTAGTTCTTATGATGGGGTTAGGATTTCTTAGCCCTATTTTGCCTAAGTTTGTCCAAGCGCTGGGCATTGCTCCACCTCAAATAGGAACCATGGTAGGGCTAGTTATAACCGTATTTGGCATAGCTCGAGCTGCTATGGATCTGCCCGCTGGCAGGCTAGCTCACCTCTGGGGGCGGAGACCTCTTCTCATCCTCGGTCCAGCTCTGGTGACTATCAGTGCTATTGGTTGTGGCTTGGCTGTAGAATACTGGCAATTGGTGGTATTCCGCTTTCTTCAAGGGTTGGGCTCAGCCCTCTTCAGTGTAGCCGCCATAATTGTCATCGGCGAGATCAGCACCCCGGCCAACCGGGGACAATATATAAGCTTTTACTGGGGAGCTTTCCTTATTGGCTGTAGTCTTGGGCCGACATTAGGTGGATTCGTGGGGGAGTATTTAGGTTATCGAGCCCCTTTCTTTTGCTTCGCTGGACTCGCCTTACTAGCCGCCCTGTGGTGCTACTTCCGCATCCCAGAAACTAAAGGAAGGCGACCGACTGGCATATTTGCCTCAAGCAATCTCCCAGTTAAGAACAGTTCAATAGAGAAGCCAGCTCCCCTACATAAGAATTTAAACTTCATACTCATCTCCATGGTGTCTTTATTTACCTTAATTACCCTGAGTGGCAACCAGATAACTCTAATTCCCCTCCTGGGCTATGAACGCCTCAACCTAAGGGAAGGGCAAGTAGGCTTGACCCTTACCCTGGTAGCTGTTATGCAATTTGCCTTTGTTTTTCTTGCCGGTAGGCTTTCAGATAAGCTGGGAAGGAAAGCTATTATTGTGCCTGGGGGGATAATAACTGCTTTGGGGTTAGTCATGCTCATCCATAGCCCTAGCTACCAGTTTTTCCTGCTCAGTGCTGTAGTGCTAGGGATGGGAAGGGGATTTGGTGGCGCTGTCCCTACTGCCTATGTCGCTGACATCGCCCAATCACAAAATTACGAACATACTATGGCGCTATATCGCACGGTGAGCGATATCGGCTTTGTAGTAGGTCCCATTCTCTTAGGTTGGCTTAAAGATACCAGCGGATTTGATTTTCCCTTCTTTCTGGGCGCTGGACTACTCCTTGGAGCAATAATCCTTTTCGCCGCATTAGCCAAAGAAACTACTGGCCACGGTAAAAATCAGGAAATGCTATGATGAATGAAGTATTTTCCGCTACCAAAATAGCTTTCAAGGTTATTATAGTGATACATTTGCTCCGTCAGCTTCCTTTAGCTTGAGTTAACCGATATATAGCTTCGGCTTGTATTACAGGGAAATTCGGGCTAAAATGCCTAAAGTTATGTGTCTAGCCATACCAATGAGAATCGTCTCCATAGAAGGCGATGAAGCCAAGGCAGAGGTTGGTGGGGTAGTGCGTCGAGTTAGCATCGCACTTACCCCGGAAGCGAAGGTAGGGGAGTATGTGTTGCTTCACACTGGTTATGCCATAGGCGTGATAGATGAAGCCGAAGCCAAGGAAACCTTAAAGCTCCTAGAAGAGATAGCAAGCTTCAGTGAAATTTCTTGACGAGTACCAAAACAGTGAGCTGGCCACAAAACTAGCACACAGAATCGCTAACCACTCTACTAAGTCAATCAGGTTAATGGAATTCTGTGGTGGGCATACCCATGCCATAATGAGACATGGAATTCGCCAGCTAGTCCCCGAAACAGTCGAAATGAGAGCCGGCCCAGGTTGCCCGGTATGCGTTACAGCAACCAGCGATTTGGATAAGGCTATTGCCTTGGCATGGTTGCCCAATGTTACCATCACTACCTTTGGGGATATGATGAGGGTGCCTGGTAGCTATTCCAGCTTACAGCGGGCGAAGGCTGAGGGAGCAGATGTGAGAGTTGTCTATTCCACTATGGACGCTATGGAAATAGCCAGAGAAAACCCCAAGAAATCAGTTATCTTTATCGGCATTGGCTTTGAGACCACGGCACCAACTATAGCTGCCTCCATAATTAAGGCACAGCAAGGGGGGATAGAAAACTTCCACGTCCTTTCCTGTCTCAAGTTAACCCCACCAGTGATGAAGGCGCTTCTTGACTCGGGTGAGGTAAAGCTAGATGGCATTATTTGTCCTGGGCATGTCAGCGTTATAATCGGCTCTCGTCCTTATGAATTTATACCTGCGGATTATGGGGTTGCTTGCGTTATCTCAGGCTTTGAACCCATAGATATTTTATTATGTGTAGGTAAGCTAGTGGAGCAAATTGAAGCTGGCCAGCCGAAAGTAGAAATAGCCTATCGCCGTGGAGTAAAGCCTCAAGGCAATAGGAAAGCCTTAGAATTGATGGGGGAGGTTTTCCAAATTGATGGAGCTAACTGGCGAGGAATTGGCATCGTGCCACAAAGTGGCTTAAAAATTAACCAGAAATATGAGCATTTTGATGCCGATAAAGTTTTTTCGGGATTGCTTCGCTTTGCTCGCAATGACAAGCCAGTGAGAGAACCTAAAGGTTGCCGCTGCGGAGATGTAATTCGTGGGGTAGCCACACCGCTTGAATGCCACCTCTTCGGCAAGGTTTGCACCCCCGAGAAGCCTGTAGGTCCCTGTATGGTCTCTAGCGAAGGTGCTTGCGCTGCCTATTATCAATATGGGCCCCCTGAAAGTTCTGAGAATTTTTAAGCAAAATATGGAGTGAGCTATGAGTGATGTCATTCTTTTAGCCCATGGCAGTGGTGGCAAATTGAGCCATGATTTAGTGCAGAAAACATTCCTTCCCTCCCTGGCTAACACCATGTTAAATAAATTAGATGACTCAGCTATTTTTGAAGCCAGTGGACGCCTTGCCTTTACCACTGATAGCTACGTAGTTAATCCTATTTTCTTCCCCGGTGGGGATATAGGCCGGCTGGCTGTTTGCGGCACAGTCAATGACTTGTCTATGAGCGGAGCTAAACCGCTATACTTAAGCTTGTCCCTGATTGTAGAAGAGGGCTTTTCCCTGAGTGAACTTGACCACATAGTTAAATCAGTAAAGGCAGCCGCTGCAGAGGCTGGGGTAAATATAATCACCGGGGATACCAAGGTAGTAAACCATGGACAGGCTGATAAGCTATTTATCAATACCTCAGGAATAGGAATAATCTCTCCAGGGGTTGATATCTCAGGAGCTAATGCTAAAGTCGGTGACAAAGTTATCTTAAGCGGCACTATTGGTGACCACGGCATAGCTATAATGAGCCAGCGCGAGGGATTAAAGTTCTCCGTGCCTATAGAAAGCGATTGCGCTCCGTTGAACAAATTGGTATCTCAAATACTGAAAGCCTCATCCAGAATTCATTGCTTCCGTGACCCCACCCGAGGTGGACTGGCTACCACCCTCAATGAATTTGCCGCACAGTCTAATGTGGGTATCGTAGTAGAGGAGGATAAAATACCAGTGAAGGAAAGTGTTAGGGCTGCCTGCGAACTTCTAGGCTTCGACCCTGTTTACGTTGCCAATGAGGGTAAACTGGTGGCCATAGTCGAGCCAAATGATGCTGACAAAGTTCTGGCTAAAATGAAGCAAAACAGCTATGGCAGAGATGCTGCTATTATTGGCGAGGTAAGCGATGCTCACCCCGGCAAAGTAGTAATGAAGACGAAGCTAGGTCCCTCACGAATTGTTGATATGCTTTCCGGAGAGTTATTACCACGGATATGCTAAATGAAGGAGGCAAGGTGCTTTCGATTGGCGTAGATATAATAGAAGTAGAGCGAATTGAGTCAGCAATTAGACAGTGGGACAAGCGTTTTTTAAATCGAATTTACACTGAAGCTGAACTTAAGATTTGTCAGAGCAGAATTCCAGCCTTGGCCGCCCGATTTGCCGGCAAGGAAGCCGTGATGAAGGTCTTAGGCACCGGCGCTAAAGGCGTTGGCTGGCAAGAAATTGAGATTCTAGCTGATGCTCGGGGGAAGCCATTAGTTCAACTCTATGGTAAAGCTAGAGAGAGAGCCAAAAAGTTAAACTTAAGTGAATTCTCTATCAGCCTTTCCGATACTAAGCAATATGCCGTGGCTGCAGCTATAGCAAGTTAAAGCTGCATTCCTACTAATAAGCACAAGCATCCGCTATAATGGGCAATGGTCTTGCAATAGATTGCTGCTTTCACTTCTCCATCTTCCTTTCAATTTTCTCTGCTATAGCGAGTGAATCTCCTCATACTGTAGAAAGGACTTTGCCACGAATTCCATTGGGGAGAGAGCGGCTTTTACCTCTTTTTCATCCTGGGGGTTGGAAGGGATCTTCTTATCCCGCAAAGCTTTTGAATGGTCCACTTCACAGCGATACCTGTAGAGTATTTTGGCCACTTGAGGGATTGTCTTCTCGGTATCATCAAAGCCCGGCAAATTTTTGGTGACTTGGCTTAGAGGCCGTGCATTGCTGCCAAAGCATTCGTCTAATGCGAGTTTAAGCAATCCTTCCTCATAAGATTGCTCTGATTCGCTCAATTGCTTGACTTTGTTTCTGTCGAGTCCTTTCACCAACTGTATTTTACTAGCTACATTCTCGGCAGCTAGATAAAGGTCGTGGAATCTATTGAAGGGGTCGTCAGTCCAATGAGCATGCCTGAAATGACTAGCAGCCTCGGATGGCTTGACATCTATTTTGCCTAGCTTGTTTGAGTCATATACTTCAAGAATATTTCCAGAGGAATCTTTCTCGCCTACAATAGCACCCTCTACCAGTATCGCCCCATCGCCAACCGTGATGCTTACCCGTTTTTGACCGGTAGGGCTAACATGTTCCACGCGTTGTGTAGCCGGGTCAATAACGAAGGTAGCTCCAAACTTCCAAGATAGAGCATCTAAGAATCGGTTAGCGACTGTAAGAGCTTTTTGCTGAGCATCCGCTTCATTACAAGCCTCAGCAAATTCGACAACCAACTGATCACTGCCTTGGCTAACTTGCGCTTTTACGCCATTAATCTCTGTGTTTGCTTCCAACTGCGATGGCTTGTTTAGATTGAAATAAACCTTCCACATCTTTAATCTTCCTTACTCATGATTGCAGCCCTTCTGCAGTCGCAATAAGGCACTATACCTATAGGCACTTGCTTATCCCGAAGCCCTGTCTTGAAGAGATGCCTCTATGATTTGCCTTTCCTCTTCAGTTAGCTTGTAAAGGTCATATACCTTCTGATCTATTTCGGCGTCGGTGCACTTGATTTCATGAATAAGCTCATCTCGCTCGACGGAAGGTATATCGCTTGTAAGGGCAAGGCGTTTATTTAGCTCCAGCATTTTATCCGCCAGGATTACTAACTCACCATGCATCTTCTTCTCTTCAGTGCTATCGAAGTCGATATGACGGATAGGAAACCTGTCAAGGTGAATCTTCTTCAACTGTGGCATAGTATCTCTGTTTGTTGCCAGACGGTTAATGTAGTAGCAGCCTAGCAACTGTGAGTTCAATAGAGCCAGCACATATCGAAGGTTGTAGCACTTATCCTGAGGTGTGTAGAGGAAGTATAGAGACTGTTCTGGGAAATTGCTGGTGTCGTCGATTGTGGCAAATATTCTATCCCCAGTTTTCCTCAGTAGAATCTTCTCTTTAATGCCTAGTTTAGCCTCGTCTTGAGTACCACCAGCCAAGTTTGATTTAGCGAAATTGAAGTAGAAATGACCTTTTAAGGCGTATCTCGTTACATTCTCTCCTTTATAAACCACCATATCTTTCTGGGAGATTGGTTTGTTTGTTACTTTGCCTTGTTTGGCAATGAATCCCACGCTCGAGTTTAAAAGCTTTCCTAAAGGTAAGCTTGTAACCTTTTCTACCTTTTCCATAATAGTCGCAAGTCGCTTGTCGCCCAAAGCCACAAAGGCGTGGTCAGCACTTTTTAGATAGAACGCTTGAGGAACTGTCACTGATGGTTTACCCCATTCACACACGTTCATCTCCCAATAATCAGCGGGTTTACCTTTTTGGAGCACATAAATTGCTGCGTCAGCTATAGTTCCAGGGAAGGACACCCTATGAACTAACAAGTGCATGTTGCAAGTTGCCAAAATATGCTTGCGAAGGTCTTCAAATTGCAGATTGTAAAACACTCTATCCGGTATTACGAAACTGTGGAACCCCCCGCCTTTCAGAAGAGCAAGCGAACGTTTAATAAAATACTCGACCATATTTGGCCGATAAGTATCACCACCATACTTCTCTGTGAGATAGTTGATTTCCTCCCCGCTAACACCCTCTACGCCAAATTTGCCCTTTAGTGAAACCCAAGGTGGATTGCCAATAATCACATCAAAGCCTCCGTCCTTCATAATCTGGGGAAACTCTTCCTTCCAATTAAACGGTCTTTTCTCTTTCCAATTATCACCGAAGTAGTGGCAAAATTCCTGCTCGCTACCTGAAATAAGCGAATTACCCACCTTGATATTCTCATTAAGGATAAGTGGCAGCTTTTCCTGTCTGGCATCGGCAAAGGCTTGCATTGTAAGATTCACCGCAGCAATCTCGGCAGCCTCAGGATCTATGTCCACTCCGTAGAGCTGCTTCTGCAAAATATGGTGCGGGTAATCAAGTAAAGGCTGTGGTAGCTGCTTGACCAAATCCAACCGCTTAAACATATCTGGGCTAGCTACAGATTCTAGAAGCTTGACTTGCTTATCTTCTATTTGCTGGTTCATTCGGCGGTAGAAATTGGCAAACACTCGATAGGCATAGGTAAGAAAAGAGCCACTGCCGCAGGCTGGGTCGAGCACTTTGATCTCCTTTGCTTTCTCAATAGCATGAACTCCATGTTGCTTTTCAAGTTCGTTCAATAGGCAGCCTAAGGTATTGTCTACTATGTAATGCACAATCATTGGTGGCGTGTAGAAAATTCCACCCGCCTTGCGTATATCCCTTCGTGCCTCAGACTTGATTTCCCCGTCTTTTAATACTAATTTTGTGCCTAAGTAAGTCTCATAGGTATTACCTAGGATATCGGAGGTGAATTTGCGGAAAGAGATGTTGTTCATCTCTTCCATAATCTGCTCAAAGACTTCGTTGGGGACGAATACTTGTTCACAAATGTGCCCAGGCTGGAATAGGGTAGTATTGTGGTGATTGTCCATCCTGTGGGAGAGGTCAACAAAGTCTTTCATAAGATCGCCGGGTTGGACATACCCACCCTTCTTTCGATAATTACTGAGAATTGCGTCTATGACATCATAAGTTAACAAAACTTCCTTATCATCGGCATAGCGAATCAAGATTAGACGGTCTAAGATACGCTGGATGGCGGCCATTAGCTTGTCAAAATCTAAATTGCCATTAGCTCGAAGAACAGGGTTAGATAAGTTGTGCTGATAGATAGAATTGGCTAACCGGAGGCGCCAACTTTGTAAGGAGGCAAGAAATGCTTCGTCAACATCCTTGATCTCTAATTGCCTTTCCCATGCTTCAAGGCTACCAGCCTTTACCCTCTCCGGTGATAAGCGTAAGAGTTCAGGTAAGCGATCTAAATACTCAGTAGGGCTATCAAAAGTTAAAATAAGGCGTTCATGGTCAGCGTTGAAAACATGAAGCCGCTCAAAGTTAGTGAGGATACAGTAAGGTATCTTCTTACCACGGGCATACTTGAACAGTTGCTTTTCCTCCAGAGTGCGGTCATATTTGCGTTCAGTGGAGGGAGTTAAAACCCCAAACCTTTTAGCTTCCAGCATCAAGACAGGCTGGCGGTCAATCTCCAGCCCCACATCAACATAGCCAGCTCCCCGAATATAAGCTTCTCGGTGATACGTAGTCGGATGCTGCGGGTTTTCTCCCCACACATCCCAACCAAGGTAAGAGAAAAGTCGGTCTATATAATTTGCCCGAATGTCAGCCTCGGATTGATTTGTGTTGGTTTCATACTTGCGTTTTTCAATTAGCTGGCTGATTTGCTCTTCGATAGACATGTTAATCCTTCCTCTTTAGGTGGCATCAAAACGAAGTCGCTACTTTAGTGATGGCTTCAGCACCTTGGCCCAAACCTTACATATTTGCCAGCCCATATAAGCTCAGGAACTTCTTATCGTTTTTCATTTCTTCTATCTCCTCAGAAGAAGCTTGGTTGCGTCTCCTCTATTCATGCTTGGGGAGTTTCTCTGCATTATTTAGCTTAGCATATTCGATGTATTTGCCTAGGAACTCTTTAAAAAATACTTTGATTTCATCTAGCTTGTTCTTGAATTCTTTTTCTTTGAACTTTTCACTGTGGTATAGTACAGCATAGTGCGCGTCGTGAAAGTCATTAAATCTTACTATCCAACTTTCGACTTCGGAGAGCTTTAGAAGCTTGCTCTTTGCAAGCCTAACTACGGCTATATCCTCGCTCCTAGTGGTTTTGGCCGTGCCTTTCCCTCCCCTTTCCTTCCGAGCAACATCGCTAACTAAGTAGTTTAATCCTCCATATATAGATAAGAAGGATTGTTCTTCAGTATATGCACCGAGTCCATCATATAGGAAATTTAGAGCTCCTAGCACTCTGTCTCTTTCGCTTGTCCCAAGTCTCTCAAGCGAGCTACCTATCATCTTCAAAAGGCTTAAGTCCAAATTCTCAGGCCTGGGGATAACGTGAGCGATAGTAGAATATACGCTGTCGAGGAGAATCCAGCCATCCTTTGTAGGCTTTGGCTGAACAGGCCTCATATGACTTATTACGAACCTGTAGTTTCTTCGGGCTTCCAGTTCCAAAAGGGCAAGAAAGGACTTCATGAGCCAATGGGCTCTACTATGTGCCTCTGCACCATTGTTGGCAGAGGTTACTATGTAAAAATGAGTTTTATTTTCTAGCTGTTTTTCAAACGTAATGAGCTCATCTTCTCCAATTCTGAAGTCACCAATCCCTATCTTGTTCTTTATCCTCTCCCATTCGACCTTGGGCTCAACTATAGCCTCAACCTTCCATAATTCTTCTTGGCCATTCGTCATAGTAATACCCATATAAGCTCTGTAAACCTCTTATCGTTTTTCATGTCTTGCTGTCTCCTCGGGGGCTTGATAAACGATTAGATAGCGAGTGTCTTTCAGCAGCTATGTTACCAATCATCGCACGCCTCCCTTCTTTATAGCTGCCACTACTGCATGAGTGCGGGCATTAACATTAAGTTTACGCACTATAGAGTTAATGTGCTGTTTAATGGTTTGCTCGCTGACACCCAGCACTTCGGCAATCTGCTTATTGTGATAGCCTAGCGCCATATAATTGAGGATCCCTGACTCTCTAGTGGTGAGCGATGAAATGAAAGGTGCTGTTTCTCTTTCCCTGGCAAGCTCCCGAAATCGCTCCTGAAATTGCTGTAGTATTTGTTCAGCAGTCTGCGGTCTCGAAACAGATTGAACCCGAGAAAGAATAGCCTCTCTCTGAACTCCTGCTGCCAGTAAACTGGTGATATACTGATTTAAGCTCACTCTTTCTTGTTTAGCGGCACGAGACAAAACACGGTGGAGACTTCTGGGAATTCTTATCAAGATTTTCCCGCTATATTCCTCCATATCCCTGGGTAAGGGAACGTCTTGACCATTGTTAAAAGCTGCTTCAATCCAACACTGCTTAGCATCCTCGATAGCTTCAAAGACCTCTTCCAAAGTTTCGCCCTGAGTCATGCACCCTGGGAGCTCTTCAATCTCAGCAACGAATCCACTAGCGGGATCCGGATGGATAGTGACTGGATAGTGTAGATTCAGATAAAAATCTAAGTCCTTACGCATTGTGTTTCTCATACCATTCCTCCAATCCTAAGCGTTCTACGAGCTTTCTGACATAAACTCGCTTTACTCGCCGACCCTTGACCGTGGGCACGGTAATGGGATACTCACCTGGCTTGGCAAAAAGTTTATGCCCACTTTTAGAAGGTCGCTCCTTGTATCCAAATGCCTCCAATACCTTAACCACATCTTGAAATGAGACCTCAGGTGGCTCTCTTAGAAAGAGCTCTACCAATTTTTCAAGCCGAGCCATCCATCGTCCTTATGATATTATATATAATATCATTCTATTGCAAATCACGTCAATAGCCATACCCTAGCAAAGCTACTTGCCTTTGGTTATTTAAATTATACCTTTTAGATGGCGTTTCCAATAGGTTATAGGAGGAGGTTTTCAGTAAGACAAGTTTATTGAGGGATATTCTGTTTGTTTGCTTCCTCAAGCAGCCATGCATCGGATACTCTAAGGGCTTTCGCTAGCTACCTTAAAGTGGAAAGCTGGACAACTGCCTTGCTCAATGCCCATCCAACACCTTCTCGGCTTTTATCTTCCACGCTGAAATACTTCCTTTCCTCAGTCAGTTTCAAATTCGATTACTTTACTGATGAAGAAGCTTTAACTTCTAAAGTTTCCACAGTGCTGGGCTCGAGCTCTCCAATCTGATACCCCGTCAATTTCTCTCCCATATACTTGCTAATCGCTTCACGTGTAACGTCAGCGATCGATCGTTTTTCCTTGTATGCAATGTAACGTAAAGCCTCGTGCTGTGCCCTATCAATGGATGCAAACAATACAACTCTACCGCCATTTTCTTTTCTCATTTTTCCTCCTTTGTTGTTTTATTAAGCTTTCACCCAAAGAGTCGACCTTTCTCTTCAAGCTTCGGCTTTTCTGAGCTTTTGTTCCCCCTTAGGAAATCATGTTTCCGTTTGGGACTTCCTCATAGGCATCACCTCCTTTAATATGCTTACGGCCTCTTTCCTTCGACGACGTATACCTCAACTAGTGAAATAAACTTGACCATGATTGCCTCTTGAGAGAATCGATTACATAAAACGTCTTGAGCATATTGCACCAGCCACTGCTTATCCTCTTCTGTGTTAGGAAAATTATCAATCTCAATCGCCATGACATCATCTTCATAAATAACGCCTGACCGTCCCCAGAAACCTTTC
Source organism: Dehalococcoidia bacterium (assembly GCA_030612025.1). Classification (GTDB taxonomy): domain Bacteria; phylum Chloroflexota; class Dehalococcoidia; order GIF9; family AB-539-J10; genus 20-14-all-45-10. The sequence goes on from JAUWOR010000008.1 coordinate 15,484, forward strand.
TTAGGTTCCGGATCCAACGTGCAGCCTCCTTCACCATACCGTTGCATCATCATTTCTGTAATTTCTTTACAAGTAACTTTGAATTTATTCCTCTCTACTTTCTTGCGTTGCCCACGTTCATCTGGATTGTAATACTTAGGAAGAAGAACAATAGCGGTTATTCTTTCTCCCCTTTGTTCACTCAAGTTCAGCTCCCTGTCTCATATTCATCTCCTTGGCTATAGTATTATAGCATTATAGTATCATGTGATGTCAAGTGCCTTACCGTAAATTAAGGCTAAGGAAACGCATCTCGGTTATTTGCTTCCTTAAGCAGCCACGCAGCGGATACTTTAAAGGCTTTAGCCAGGGCGACTAGCTCAAAATCAAATACCGGGCGAGTGCCTTGCTCAATTTTGGAGATGCTTGATTGGTCAACCTTAAGCTCTAATATTTGCAGGCTTGGTACGATAATGTTTTTGTCACCCTGACCTTGAACGAAGTGAAAGGGAAGGGTCTCTAGATTCTTCGCTTTGCTCAGAATCCAGGAGGCGAAGGGCTCAGAATGACAAGAGCATTGGCAAAGGCTTCTTTGATACCAAGTCTTTTTGAGTTATAGGTAGCTCTGTTTGCTTTCACCCATAGCGAGCTAAGAGAAGCATCTGCTATAATGGGCATTAGTATGCTAGCCAAAGTAACGAGCTGTGCTGTGGTGGGGATGGAAGGAGCCACAGTAGACGTAGAGGTTGACATATCGCCTGGGCTACCATCGTTTACTATCGTAGGCTTGCCAGACAAAGCTGTTCAAGAATCCAGAGAGCGGGTAAGGTCAGCTATAAGAAACTCTAACTACAAGTTCCCCGCCAGGCGTATCACGGTCAACTTAGCACCAGCAGACTTGAAGAAGGAAGGTCCGGCTTACGACCTGCCTATAGCCATAGGAATACTAACCAGTTCGGGTCAGCTATATGCTGACCTCTCATATAGTGTCTTCTTAGGGGAGCTTTCCCTGGATGGCAAGCTACGCCATACCCATGGCATATTGCCTATGGTAGCTTTAGCCCGTGATAAAGGCTTATCTACAGTGTTCGTGCCTGCGGATGATACCAAGGAGGCGTCTTTAGTAGATGGTGCACATATATTCCCAACAGAATCTCTAGCTCAGCTAGTTACCCACCTTCGTGGTGAAATAAGTATTCCAGAATACCACAGCGCTATAAACTGGCAGCAGGAAGCTTGCCCCGATTATGCCTTCGACCTTGCTTATATCAAGGGTCAAGAACATGCCAAGAGGGCTCTGGAGATAGCAGCGTCAGGAAGACACAACATCCTTATGTGTGGACCGCCAGGAAGCGGCAAAACCATGCTGGCTCGTTGCTTGCCCTCAATATTGCCTTGGTTAACCATGGAAGAAGCCATAGAGGTAACCAAGATTTATAGCGTCAGTGGATTATTGCCGCAAGATACCCCGATCATTATGGAGCGCCCATTTCGCTCCCCCCACTACACCGTTTCTCACATCGGCTTGGTAGGTGGTGGGCAATGGCCACGCCCTGGGGAGATAAGCTTGAGCCACCATGGTGTGCTGTTTCTGGATGAATTCCCTGAGTTTGGACATGCTGCCCTAGAGTCATTGCGTCAGCCAATGGAGGATAGAACCATTACTGTCAGTCGCGCTCGCGGCAGTGTTACCTTTCCCGCTAGCTTTATGCTGGCAGCAGCCATGAACCCCTGCCCCTGCGGCTATTATGGAGACCCATTTAAGGAATGCAAGTGCTCACCAGGAGAAATTTCTCGCTACCACAAAAGAATAAGCGGGCCACTACTGGATCGCATTGACATCTTCATTGATGCCCCTCACATTGACTATGAAAAGCTCACCGAGGATAAGCCTGCGGAAACCTCGGAGAAGGTCAGGGAAAGGGTCAAGTCAGCTCACGAGATACAAATTAAGCGTTTTCAGGGGACAAAACTAAGGTGTAATGCTGATATGACTCCTAAGGAGGTAAAGGAATTCTGCACCGTAGAATCAGCAGCACAAAGCTTACTTCGTGCTGCTATGAAGCAGCTTCACCTTACAGCCCGCGCCTTCCATCGCGTCCTTAAACTTTCCCGCACCATCGCCGACCTGGAACACAGCGACATCATCAAAACATACCACGTAGCTGAAGCTTTACAATATCGGCATAAGGAAATAATCTAAGAGGCTAGCTACAAAATCAGCCATAGGACACCGCCAGCAATCACCAGAATAATGCCAATGATAAGCGAAATCCAGCCACCTATTTGCCAGGCGTTTAGCCAGGGACGCTCTGGTTCATGAGTTATGAACTCCTTCATATCCCTTCGGGTTACCAAGGAGTTATAATATGTTTTCTTCTCCCTCTTATTCCAAAGTATAAAAGCGATGCCCAAGAGGGTGAAGAAAATACCCATCCCCAAGATAGCCCGGCAATTGGCAAGCGACATGTTACTCAAAATTAAAAGGCAAAGGGCAAAGATCAAAATGACAAATCAAAATGCAAACCTTTTTAATTTTTGCTCTGTATTTTTGCATTTTTATTTTTGCTTTTTGCTTTTTGCTTTCACCCTATCTCTACAGACGCTCCAGCAGCCTCCAGTTTCTCCTTTATGGTGGCTGCCTCCTCCTTGGAAATGCCCTCTTTTACTACTTGTGGAGCAGCTTCCACCAAATCCTTGGCTTGCTTTAACCCTAAACTGGTTACTTCACGAACTGCCTTAATGACCTCAATCTTCTTTTCGCCGATATCCTTTAGGGTGACGCTAAATTCCGTTTTCTCCTCTTCCGGAGGCGCTTCAACTGGCTGGCTGGGAGCCGTTACTGGCGCTGCTCCCACAGCTACCGGAGCAGGGGTAACTCCAAATTCATCCTCTAAAGCCTTAACTAAATCAGCTAGATCGATCACGGTCATACTCTTAATAGCAGCAATGATTTCCTCCTTGGTCATTCCCTTGGCCTCTTTTTTCGCCTTCGCCTTTGTAGATTCCTTCCCCCCTTTTACTTTTACTTTTTCCTCTTCTACCTTCGCTTCCTTTGGTGACATGCTTTCCTCCTTACTCAAGTAAAATTTTGAATCCTCACTTGTAGTACATGGCGTAACTCACGTAACGGGGAACTTAGAATATTATGTAAACTCCTCACCGGTGCTTGCAATTGAGCTATTAATTGAGAGATAAGGATTTCCCTTGGTGGTAAACCGGCCAGAGCTATAACCTCATCAGCACTGAGCACTCGCTTCCCCAGCAAACCTCCTTTAATCTGCACCGCTAAGTCTGTAGATTTGATGTATTGGCTAAGGACTTTAGCTGCTTCGACTGCATCATCATAGCCAAAAACCAGAGCTGTAGGCCCATCAATGATGCCCACAATTTGCTCCTTACCAGCTCTTTGGGCAGCAAGGCGAGTTAAGGTATTCTTAACCACGTGGTAATCAGCAGCTGCACCGGCTAAAGCTCGGCGTAACCCAGTCATCTCCTTAGCCGGTAGACCCTGGTAACTAGTAGCGATAACAATAGTACTTCGAGACAGATCGTCTGCCAGCTGACCAATAATTTGTGTTTTCTTTTCCCTTAGCATGTCTCTAGCTAGGCAAATAAAAATCCCTGCGCCAATGACACAGGGCTAACACAAGGCCTCGGCAGGCAAGCGCTTTAACCCCCGGGGAGGATATCTTCACCCCCCTTTGCCCCTTTATCTAGCGAGGGGCGGTACCTGCTGTCATTGGCACCGATTCATTCTATTTATTATAGCAAAAACTAACCAGCTAAAGCCAGTGCTGACTTGAGATCCAGCTTGAGCCCCGGCCCCATACTGGTAGACAGTGATACGCTTTTGATATACTGCCCTTTAACCCCACTGGGCCTTGCCTTAACTATAGCCTCCATCACTGCCCTTAGGTTTTCCAGAAGTTTATCGCTATCAAAGCTAACTTTGCCTATCGGCAAATGGATAATTGCCGTTCTATCCAGGCGAAACTCCACTCTACCTTTACGCGCCTCGCCTATAACTCGAGGTAAATCTTGGGGTGGCACCACAGTGCCCGACTTAGGGTTAGGCATCAAGCCCCGTCGTCCCAAAATACGCCCAAGCTTGGCTACCCTGGACATCATATCGGGAGTAGCCATAGATACATCAAATTCAAGCCAACCAGACTCAATTTGCTTAATAAGCTCATCTGCTGCGGCATAATCAGCTCCAGCTTCCTTAGCTAATTTTATTGCCTCTCCTTGAGCAAAGACAAGTATCCTTACCTTCTTCCCCAACCCATTAGGCAGTAGGGCAACACCTCTCACTTGCTGGTCGGCACTACGCGGATTGACCCCCATCCTTAAATGAAGCTCAACCGTCTCATCAAACCCAGCGTAGGAAGCCTTCTTAGCTAACTCGATAGCCTCCTCAGGTAAGTAAACCCTTGACCTATCTACAAGCTTGCTAGCCTCTTGATACCTCTTACCATGCTTTGCCATCTTATACTCTATCTATTCCACCTCTATTCCCATACTTCGAGCAGTGCCTTGAATGATGCTCGCCGCTTTATCAACGTCGGTAGTATTGAGATCCTTCATTTTACTTCGTGCAATCTGATAAAGCTTGTCTCTACTTATCTTGCCTATCTTGCTGCCTTTGGGGTCACCACTACCTTTTTCCACTCCTAAAGCACGCCGTAATAAATCAGAAGCGGGTGGCATCTTAGTCATAAAAGTAAAGGAACGATCAGCATACACGGTTATTTCTGCCGGGATAATGAAACCTTCTTGAGAGGCAGTTCGCTCATTATATTCTTTGCAGAAAACCATGATATTAATGCCGTATTGCCCCAAAGCAGGACCTACCGGTGGTGCCGGAGTAGCCTTACCCGCTGGCAATTGTAACTTAATAACCGCCTTGATTTTCTTTGCCACGCTACAACACCCTTTGGAAAGCTAACAGCTATCAGCTAACTGATAAGTGCTGATAACTGACATAAAAGCTTAGGATTTCGTATTTATTCATTGCTATATCTTTTCTACTCCCAAAAAATCCAATTCCACAGGCGTTTCCCGGCCAAAAAGCGATAGCAGAACCGTCGCCCTTCCCTTTTCCAAGTTAACCTCCTCCACCTTGCCGATAAAATCGATAAACGGGCCATCTGTTACACGAACACTCTCCCCCCTCTTAAAAGCCACCTTAACTTCGGAGGGAGTTTCCTCCGCTCGCTTGAGAATGATATTTGCCTCTTCTTCAGATAAAGGCACCGGTTTAACACCAGTGCTGACAAAGCCAGCAACGCCAGGAGTATTACGCACTATGTCCCAGCTATGCTCATCCAACTCCATGCGCACCATAATATAACCGGGAAAAGCTTTTTTACTCATGATACGGCGTTTCCCACCTCTGATCTCAATCTCCTTAGTCATAGGTACTACTACATTGAATATCTTGTCGCCGGCATCCATATATTTAATGCGTTGCTCCAAGTTCCTCTTGGCACGCTCTTCCCGCCCAGAAGACACATATAACAAATACCACTGTCCGTTAGATATCACCTTTAGCCACCTAGAAGCAAATCAGTAAGCAACTTAGTGAAACCATAATCTAAAGCACCTAAAATAGCTCCCACAACAACACAAACAATAAGAACTATGATACTCAACCTCAAGGCTTCTTGTCTTGTTGGCCAGTGTGCTTTCTTTAATTCCTCTACCGCCTCTGGAAAGAAAGTCAGCCTTGACTTCTTCTTAGCTGGTGCAGCAATAGGCCTGGCAGCTTTAGCTTTCTTGGCATGACTAGTCATAAAGTTTGCTTCGCTTTGCCCGCAATAACATTACTTCGCTTCTCGATGAAGGGTATGAATACGGCAACGCGGACAATACTTCTTCAGCTCTAACTTCTGTGGATCATTCTTTTTATTCTTAACAGTGGTATATGTCCTCTGCTGACATTGGTTGCAAGCTAGATGAATGATTGTGCGTAGCCCCCCCTTCTTCTTGGCCATGTTTAGGCACCGACCTTAGAAATCACCCCAGCTCCCACTGTCTTTCCACCTTCCCTGAGGGCAAAGCGCAATCCTTCCTCCATAGCCACAGGATAGATGGTCTTAATCTTCATATGAGTTAAGCTATCACCAGGCATAGCCATTTCGACACCCTCAGGCAGCATTATGCTTCCAGTAACATCCATAGTCCGGATGAAGAACTGAGGTTTATATCCGTTGAAAAAGGGAGTGTGTCTGCCACCTTCCTCTTTCTTTAATATATATACCTCGGCCTCAGCCTCAGTGTGAGGCTTAATTGCGCCTGGCGCAGCTAGAACCTGACCCCTTTCTATCTCGTCCCGATCTATACCTCGCAGCAGCACTCCAATGGCATCGCCAGGTTCTGCCCCGGTCAACGTCTTATGGAACATCTCCAGGCTGACCGCCACCGTTTTTCTGGTCTCCCTCAACCCCACTATCTCCACCTCATCCCCAGGTTTGATAACACCACGCTCCACCCTCCCCGTGGGCACAGTCCCTCTCCCTTTAATGCTAAATACATCCTCCACAGACATCAAGAAAGGCTTATCCCTATCTCGCTTTGGCATGGGGATATATTCATCTATGGCATCCAGCAACTTCCATATTCCACCACACCATTGACATTCTCTTTTGCCACAGCCACATTCCAGAGATTTAAGAGCGCTTAGCCGCACAACAGGGACTTCATCACCTGGAAAGCCATACTTTTTAAGTAAGTCTCTAACCTCCATCTCTACCAGCTCTAACAACTCGGGATCTTCCATCAAATCTACCTTATTGAGGGCTACCATTAAGCAAGGAACTTCTACCTGCCGAGCTAGAAGAACATGTTCCCTAGTCTGTGGCATAGGACCATCGTCAGCGCCAACTACTAGAATAGCTCCATCCATCTGAGCTGCTCCGGTTATCATGTTCTTGATATAGTCAGCATGCCCTGGGCAGTCAACATGGCAATAATGACGCTTCTCAGTTTCATACTCAATATGGGAGATGGCGATTGTCAGTCCGCGGGCTTTCTCCTCAGGCGCATTATCTATGGAATCAAAAGTGCGAAATTGAGTGGGGCCTGCTTTAGATAACACCTGAGTCATTGCCGAAACCAGTGTAGTCTTCCCATGATCAACGTGCCCTATAGTACCCACATTGATATGTTCTTTAGTGCGCTCATAAACTTTCTTTGCCATTTTCTGTTAACCTCCTTATCTCAAAGCCCACAACCAGATTCGAACTGGTGACCCCGTTCTTACCAAGAACGTGCTCTACCAACTGAGCTATGTGGGCATATTCTACCACATTTTGGTGGAGGGGGTAGGATTCGAACCTACGCAGCCCAACGGGCGGCAGATTTACAGTCTGCTCCGATTAACCACTCCGGCACCCCTCCCATCTTTAGTTTACTATAAAGTGCCTAGAAAAATCCAACCCAGCCCGAGAGGGGACTCGAACCCACTAACCTACCGATTACAAGTCGGTTGCGCTACCATTGCGCTACTCGGGCAACTTTTGGCTCGTTAGTATAAATAAAGGCAATCACAATGTCAACTAAGCGAGGTATTTGGAAATGCTTTGCTAATTTAGATACAATGCCATCACGGACATTAGAGAAAAAATTTTAGAATTGCCAACTTACTCTCAAGAGCTCGGGCTTGATTTAAGAAGAGAGGAGGATAGATTCAAATGGTTTCTAGCCTCGATTCTTTTCGCCAAGAGGATCTCCTCTGGAATAGCCAAAAGGACTTATAAAGAATTTGAAAGGGAGGGAATTGTAACTCCTGAGAAGATTATCGGAAGTGGCTGGGATAAACTGGTGGAGGTACTGGATCTCGGAGGCTACGTCCGCTATGATTTCTCCACCGCATCGAATTTGCTTGAAATAGCAGTTAGCTTGAAGGAGAAATATGGTTCATTAGAAACTTTATATACTCAGGCGAGGGATAGCAAAGACTTGGAGAATAAGCTGCTTGAATTTAAGGGCGTGGGGTCAACCGCAGTCAGCATCTTTCTCAGAGAACTAAAGGGAATCTGGGAAAGAGCAAAACCACGGCCCTCTCCACTTGCCAAAGAAGTTGCCTCCAAACTTGGACTAGGAGAGAGAGAATTAGAGCTTCCTGGTATAGAATCCTCTTTGGTGAGGATAAACTTAGAATTTTGCCGGCGTAAGAGGTGCTCTAGCTGCCCGGCAAAGGAGGGCTGTCACGAGCTAAAGATTAGCTAAGCTCTAATTTATATGGGCCAGCAAGTACAGCCTATTGACATTCGCGTCTATACCCATTATTCTGCTACCTACAAGTAAATAAAGGAGTCTAGAGATGCAAGCATACTGTATGAAGTGTAAGGCTAAGAGAGAAATCAAGAACCCCAGGTCAGTCGTATTCAAGAATGGGCGCCCAGCAACCCAAGGAATTTGTCCTGTCTGTGGCACTAAGGTATTCCGTATTGGCAAGAGCTGAACAGACTCACTGGTAGGCCAACTAAAAAGCCTGGAACCAGTCGATAAACGATGGAAGAGTAGGACAGTGTATGCGCATTGTCAGAGGCATTTTCTCGGGAATCCTCAGCTTTGTGCTAGCTGTCACTCTGGTCACTCTAGGTATCGTTATCACGGTAAACGTTACTATCCTCAATCCCAACTTCATCATCTCCGAACTCGCTAAACTAGATATCTATCCGACCATCGCCAATCAAGTAAGAGAGCAAATTCCGGCGGAAGAGCCTTATATAGCTCAAGTTGTGGATGAAACCATCGCCGACCTTGAGCCCTGGCTAAAGGAGCAGACCGCCACTGTTATCTATAGTGGTTGTGCCTATCTTAAGGGAGACCAAGAGCTCAATATAGTTATCTCACTAGAACAAGTAAGAACTAGTATCAAGGATAACCTGGAGCAAGCTATACTTGAATCTCCCCCACCTGAGTTAGCAAGAGCTTCACAGAGCCAAATACAAGCCTTTCTATCCCAAATATATGCCGAAATAGATAGTCAGATTCCACAACAAATCGAAATTAACGAGACATCCCTGGGACCGGAGATAACAACACAGCTTCAACAAGCACGGCAAATTGTTAGCTATATCAAGCTTGGCTATAAAGCGCTGATTGGCCTGGCCGCTCTGCTGATACTACTTATAGCTTTGATACAATGGTGGCATGTAAAACCTATCGCCCGCTACATCGGTATACCCTTTACTATAGTTGGCATTACTGGCCTTGTGGGTACTATAGCGGCTAGAAGCCTTATCCCCAAAGCAATCCAATTCGAAATCCCGCCTGAGATTATGTCAAGATTACCTCAGTTAATCGCTGATTTCAGCAGTCCTTTACAAATATATAGCGCAGGGTTCCTGGTTGCCGGAATAGGACTAATAACACTTTCTATTAAGCTCAAATCTCCAGGTTATGCCTCTTGATAAGATTCACTATAGTAGCTGCAGGGGCATACCTGCGTTACCTTCCTGCAAGGTGATCCTGAAAGCTCGAAAACCAGTTTCGGCTGCCTATCCCTAGGCATTAAGGACATTAGGCGACCATCTAAGAAAAAGGCGGCTTGATCTGAAGCCTCTCCAGAGAGAGGTTGCTCGAAGGATTGGTGTTGATGAGGCCACTGTCTACAACTGGGAAAATAACCGAATATCTCCCTCTCTCTGTCTTATCCCCAAGATTGTTGAATTCGTCGGCTATGTGCCTTGTGGTACCTCACCAAAAAGCTTTGGAGAAGGGATACTCACCTCTCGTCAATTTCCTGGCCTCAGCCAAAAGGAGTTAGCTCATCGCTTAGGCATCGATCCAAGCACCCTTGGTCGTTGGGAAAGAAATAAAAACCAACCTTCGAAAAAGCTCTTGGGGGAACTAGCGACTTCTTTGACTTCCCTCCCTCGAAGCGGCTGAGTTTCCCTAAATTTTCCACAAACTCTGAGACAGGGTTGACCAGGCATGGTATAATGGACGGTGGCGGGTCGTCTCCGAACATCGGCGTAGAGGTTCGTAGGCGCCTCACTCGGGAACGAAGAGGAAGTAACAGCTTTTTTGCCCGCGCGGCGGCTGGGCAGACACGTTCCGCTTCTCACTTGAGACATTGCAGCGTTTTCAGTCCCCTTTAGGGCGTATCCCAAGCAAAGTCGATGCGCGGGCCTTGCGTGTCTGTTGTCTCGAATACCTCATGCTTCCCTGAGATTTGTGGAAATGCCGCACTGATGGTCGAACCGCACGATATTGATTAGCTGGCTACGAGTATGTGGCAGCTCATAAGTGACGACGATTTGAAGGAGACGCTTAGAGAGAAAGGGTTGGAGCGTGCCAAGATATTCAGTTGGCAGAGGCGCGCACAAGAACATTTGAAACTATATCAAGAGCTGTTCAAAGCATAGGCTGAGTGGTGCCTATGGTAGAGTGTCTTCCACCTAGGGTGGGCAAGCACTACAGGTTAAGCTGCCTACACCGAAGGCATCCTCCTGGAGGTAAGTTTGAAGATCGCTTTCATTGCACCTGGTGTTCATCATCAAGCAGGACCAGAAAGAGTCACCGCTGCACTGGTCGAGAGGCTTTGTGAAGACCATCAGGTTTCGGTTTTCTCTCACACTATCGAGGGAATCGACCTATCCAAAATTAAGCACCATAGGGTGCCAGCAATTATGCATCCCGAGTTCTTAAGGTACATTTCCTTCCTGGTATCCAGTACCATCATCCTTGCCGTTCTTTCCCTCTTCAGGAAAAGAGACTTTGATATCATCCATGGGTATGTTTGTGCTTTTTCCACTGATGTTATCACCTTTCATTTCTGTGAGAGGGAAGGCCTTCGTCTCGAAGAAGCCAACATAATTGAGATACCGCATAAGGGTGCATGGCAAAAACTGAAAGCCCTTGACCATAGGATATATCGCAGCTTGGCAGTCTTTGTTGAGGGGCTAATATTCGGCCACAATAGCTCCAAAGCGCGCATCGCCGTTTCAGAGCGCATGAAAAAGGAGTTCATTCGCCACTACGGCCATGTCGCCAAAAGTATTATCGTAATCCCCAATGGGGTAAATTCAAAGATGTTTACCCCAGCCAATCGGTCACTTTATAGGGATTGGGTCAGACGAAAGCACAGCATATCACGTGGCGACTTAGTACTAATGTTCGCTGGGGGTGATTGGGAGAGAAAAGGAGTGTCTTCTATCATAGAAGCGCTTTCGCTGGTTCCGAGGCCGCATGTCAAACTTTTGATTGTTGGTAGTGGCGATGAGAAATTCTATGGTCAACTTGCGCAGCAAAAGCAGGTGAGAGAAAGAATAATCTTTGTTTCTCACAGCAAAAACCTTTGGGAATATTATGCTGCTAGTGATGTATTCGTTTTCCCTACCATATATGAGCCCTTTGGTCTGGTCATCCTCGAGGCCATGGCCAGTGGCTTGCCTGTAATAACCAGCCGCTCAGCAGGAGCAGCTGACTTTCTGACTGATGGGGTCGACGCCCTTCTGTTGGGCAATCCGGGTGACATAAACGACTTGGTAGCAAAAATCGAGTTGCTGCTTTCAAACAGCGAACTTAGAAAGACGATGGGTGAGCGCGCCAGGGAGACCGCAGAAAAACTTTCGTGGGAGCGGGTAGCTGAAAAAACCCTAGAGGTCTATAATAGGGTACCAAAGCGGGAGAGGAGGGTAGCGTAACAACTAGCGTGCTTAGAGACTTACCTGTAGGCAATGGCAACCTACTCATCAATTTCGATACCGCTTACAACATCCGGGATATCTACTATCCTTATGTCGGCATGGAGAACCATGCCGGAGGTTGTGTATCACGTACTGGCATCTGGGTTGACGGAAGCTTCGCATGCATTGACAGCCCCGAGTGGCAGAAGGAAATGACCTATGAAAGCGAGACTCTGGTCACCAGTGTTACTGCCGCTAATCCTGCCCTAGGGCTCACCCTGACCTTTTCTGACCTCGTGGACTTTCACAGGGACATCTTCTTCAGGCGGGTTGTTGTAGTCAACCACCGAGATCACCCCCGCGACGTACGCCTATTCTTCCATTATGAGCTACGGATTCTAGGCAGCAGAATCGGCGATACTATCTACTACCACCCGGGATTGAAAGCGTTGGTGATGTACAAAGGACGGCGTTATTTCCTGGCAGGTGGCCAGGTGAATAGAAGGACTGGCATTGACGACTGGACAACCGGAAGCACAAGATCAGAAGATAAGTTAAGTGCATGGCGCGATGCCGAAGATGGCCAATTGGGAAAGGTGCCTCTTACGTGTGGATTCGCTGAGGGAGTTATGGGGCTGTATGACAACGCTGTGCCCGCTAGGGGAAGCTCAACGATTTATCACTGGCTGGCGGCAAGCACCCGCTTCCATGGAATCGAGGAACTTGATGCCTTGGTTCGCGAGCGTGGACCTGAGTCATTCATTATGCGCACCCGTGATTATTGGCGAGCTTGGGTGAATAAGGAATCGCTAGACTTTGTCGACCTGCCGACTCCTATATTGGATTTGTACAAACGCAGCTTGCTCAGTATGCGCGTGCAGATCGATAACCGCGGTGCCATCATCGCTAGCACTGACTCGGACATCACCGAGCTCTCAGGGGATACCTATTCTTATGTGTGGGGTCGTGACGGTGCCTTCGCAGCTAAGGCCCTCGACATGGCCAACTATGATGAAGTCAGTCAGCAGTTCTTCGATTTTTGCGCCCATGCCATTACCAGTGAAGGTTACCTGCTTCACAAATATAGCTCTGATGGGTGTCTTGCAGGCCACTGGATACCCTGGGCAGATGAGGAGGGTAAGCTGCAACTGCCAATTCAAGAGGATGAGACTGCTTTGGTAATATACAGCCTTTGGCACCATTACAACAAGTTCCGCAATGTGGAATTCATTCGTTCCCATTATCGAAAGCTGGTTAAGAACGCTGCCGATTTTATGCTCAGCTATAGAGAGCCTCATACGAAGCTTCCGGCACCTTCATATGACCTTTGGGAGGAACGGCGTGGCATTCACTCTTTTACGGTTGCTGCGGTCTGGGCCGCCTTACAAGCTGCGGCGAACTTTACAGAAATGTTTGGTGAGGTAGCACTCACAAAACAGTGCCGTCAGGCTGCTACTGAGATAAAGGAGGGTGCTATTGAGTATCTTTTTGACAAGAGGTTGGGACGCTTCCTGCGCTCGATCAAGGTTGACGGCAATGGTGTGGTGGAACCGGACTACACTATCGATAGCAGTATTTGCGCTCCTTTTCTCTTCGGGATGCTTCAATCTACTGATCCCCTTATTGAAAGCACGATGGCGGCACTTATAGACAGGCTTTGGTGTAAGACCAAGGTGGGAGGCATGTCGCGCTACGAGAACGACCGCTACCAGCAAGTCAGTCAAGACATCGCCAATATCCCCGGTAACCCCTGGTTCATCTGCACTATGTGGGTGGCACAATACTATATTGCCAGGGCTCAATCGGTGGATGATCTCAAGCCGGCCCTCCAGATCCTCACCTGGGCTCAGCATTGTGCTCTCCCCAGTGGTGTACTTGCCGAGCAGGTTCATCCCCACAGCAGTGCCCCGCTCAGCGTATCGCCGCTGACTTGGAGCCATGCCACCGTAGTGATAGCAATCCACGAATATATCGATAAGTACCGTGAACTTCAAGCACAGCTACACCATAGGGAAAAAGGTACATAGCCCACTTATCTCGGTCTTTGAGTCTCCTGTTGAACAATTCGGCTTTTTGTTCAAATTAGTCTAGCAAATTTGGGAAGAGTTCGTCTTCCGCCAATTCCTAGTAAGGAAATGCTTTTTGGCAGTGCTATTCTCCTCTCTCCTTTATACCTCCAGAGGTGTAAATATTTTTCCCTTAGTTCTTCAAATGGCTAATATCCCCTGGGGCTAGGTCGACGCTGATGTGCCCGGTGGGGGGACTTGCAGCCAGAGTTTCTTATGGCTGACCGCACCCTTTCTCTGGCCTCCTGAACCGCCTTGTCTGGCAAGCCTACGATTTGTTAACGAAGGCAACCTAGATGATATGTCAACCTCCACCTCCACCAGGGCTCCTTCCAGCCCCACCACGGCGCAGCTCAAAACTTTAGCTAGCATATCGGGTTAATTACATCAAAGGCTGGTACCCACTAGTAGACATATGGTTTGGTGCTGATAACGCATAGCATGGTGGGGAATGTTAGACATTATATCCCTATAGCCAAATCCCTTCTCAAAAGCTGCTCCTATCAAATCTTAGGTTTTTGCCAATACTATCTCTCTTTTTCCAACGTTGTAATTACATTCCGCACCGGCAGGGGTTTTACTACTACAGCGTTTCAGTTACTACAGCATTTCGCCTTACTGGGCTGCTAGTTCGAAGGCTCGAAGCTTCGAACAACGTTTCGCGAATAAAAGATGTTTGCCTTAGCAAATTTGGGCGAGAGTACATAGCACCGTAGCCTTTTAGCCGCCATTATACGTAGCGAACGAAATAAAATAATCAGCCAGGGAATGCCTATTTCCCAAGCACTTTATATACCGGTTTTATTGCTGCTAACACAAAAATTATAGCATACCAATACCAATCTAAACTGAGCAGTGGTCCCCAAAGTTTCGCTATCATTAAAATACAACCTGCAACACTCAGTTTCATGAACTGGATATCAATCCAATTCAACTTTTTTATTTTTGCATCTGCCAAAGTTCCAAAAGTCATATTTTTATACCTCCTTTCTATTTAAATTCAGCCTCTATTTATACTAAAATTCAGGTGGTTTAAGAATTTGCCTCCCGAAGCCAATTGCGTATAACGTTTTCATGTGTTTGCGAAGTCCTAAAGGCATTTGGGCGAGTGAAGCGAACCGCAAACACGCTGTTAGGCAACGCTGTCCCGATAGTTCGATATCTCAACCAAATTGCCATTTGGGTCACGCACATAGATAGATTCAATAGGTCCCATAGCTCCCGTTCTCCTCACAGGTCCATCCACAATGTCAACATCACGTGACTTAATGTGATCTATCACATCCTCCAGAGGGATATGTGTTATCAAGCAGAAATCTTCCGCCCCAGGAGTGGGATTTAAGGCCTTTGGTTCGACCTCTTTTCCAACTTTATGAAGGTTAATCTTCTGCTCTCCGAATAGCAGCGCCTTTCGGCAATTTTCGAACGTTATAACTTGCATTCCAAGAACGGAAGAATAAAATTCACAGGTCTCCTCAATATCATGCACTGTGAGAACAAAGTGATCAATCCTATCAACCTTCATGCGTGTTCACCTCCAGGATATCGTCTAACAGCCATATAAACGAACTCTGGATTCGCCCAGTCCGCTGTGGCTTATCAAATCTTGGCATCTGTCACAGTAGCCGTCAAGCTAATTGCAACCACAATTGCAGGGCCCCTCATTATCTTCCTAACAGGGCCACTCCCCCCAAAAGCTGTAATTGCATTCCAGACGGACATTTGTGGATAATGTGATTGAAGTGTATTTCCTCATTGTCAACTGAACCCTCTTTGTTTAAATGCTGCAGCATTCTCGGCCATCTTCTTCAGGAGGTCAAGGGCAAGCTGTCTTTCATTCTCTGTAAATCCGGTGGCCAGACCTTCAGTCCAGTGTTCTAAAGCTCTTTCTATCCTGGGCACGACGTCTTTGCCTTTAGCTGTCAGAGAAAGCCTGTAAAACCGCTTGTCCTGGGAATCACGGTTTTTCGCCACATATCCTAGCTCCACCAGCTTCTTAATTGCTCGCGCCGTCGTCGTTTTATCCATGCCGAGTGCTTCACTCAATTCGTCCTGGCTCAATCCATCCTGCTGATAAAGAACACGGATAAAGGGCAAATGACCTCCCTTGACATCGAGTTCAGCAAACTCTTTGTCTATAAAACTACGGCTGTACCTGTGAATGATAGAGACCCACCTGCCTAATGACTCGTTCATCGTGTATCACCCCGCTTCCATTAGAATTTGCTGTTTCTTGAACTCACGCATCTGGGGAATAACCATAGCAAGCGTTATGATAAAGGATAATGTATCGGCGATTGGGAATGATAGCCATACCCCATTAAGTCCGAAGAAACGTGGCAGAATGAATACTAAAGGGATGAGAAAGAGAATCTGCCTGGATGTAGAGAGAATGAATGTTTGAATTGGTTTTCCAATTGCCTGAAATATGGTTGCGCCAACAATCTGAAATCCGACCAGCCAAAGTGCCATAAAGATAAGCCTTATTGCATGGGTGCCTTGGGATATAAGGGCAGCATCCGTGGAAAAAAAACGTATAATCGGCTCAGCGAAAAGGAGGATGATTAAGACAGCACCGACGGAAAAGGCCGCCGCAATAATAACGGACCGGCGTATTACTTCTATTCCCCTGTCATAACGCCTCGCACCATAGCTGAAACCAAGGATTGGCTGGAGTCCCTGAGCAATACCCATATTCGGCATTACGGCAAAGTGCAGCACCCGATGTACCACACCAAAAACTGCTATGGAGACATCCCCACCGTAAAAACCAAGAGTCCTGTTAATAATGACAGCAATAAAGCTTCCTGCTGCAGTCCTTACAAACACACCGAATCCTATGGCTACAATTTCCTTGACTACAGTCCGCTCAAGAATAAAGTTTTTCACCCGAATTCGTAGGGAACTCTTTCCAGAGAGAAAATAATGCGCCAGATACAGGGTGGTGACAACATGTGCAATAACCGTTGCAATTGCAGCCCCCCGGATACCCATGCCAAGGGCAAAGATGAAAACTGGGTCAAGCGCAATGTTTAAAAGAGCACCTATAAACATGCTTATCATTGCCACCCGGGCATTGCCTTCCGCCCTGATAATAGCATTGGCTGCCATAGAGAATCCGTGGAACACCACGCCGAGAAGAATTATATCCATGTATTCTTTTGCGTAGGGTAGAATGGTGTCCGTAGCTCCAAAAAGACGGAGAAGGAAAGTGCTTCTTGACAATGCCACAACCGCTAACGTTCCCCCAAGAATAAGAATCAAAATTATGGCATTACCCAGTGTACGTTCCGCCCTTTTCATATTGTCAGCACCCAGGCTTCTAGAAATAAGGGAAGCTGCCCCTATTCCTACCATCAGCCCTATGCCCATTATTACCATCTGGATTGGGAAAACAATGGAAATGCCGGCGATACCCAGAATACCCACTCCTCGACCAACAAAAATCGCATCTACGACGTTGTAGAGAGACATAACGAACATGCCTGCCATCGCTGGGAGAGAGAGTTTCCACAGCAATGTTTTTATGGGTTCGCTAGCTAGAGCTACACTGTGGTCATGCATAACTTATTCAAATCCCTTCATCAGTTGTAAATACAACTGATTATATCAAGGCATAGTTGTAAATACAACTAATCTTTGAAGTAGCCTTCCAGTAGAATTTGAGTGGAAGGCAGAAGGTTATTTATCTCCCAGCCAGAACCATTTCCCGCTCTAAAGTTGTAATTACATTCCGCATGGGCACGGATTCATGGGTACATGCTCCTTAGTTCCTCTACAATTCTCCTCTCTTCCGTAAGTTTCTCTCTTTGCTCCGGGGTTAGGCGAGTTTGGTATTCAGCAAGCTTACGGTGTAACCTTTCCATCTCCTTACCGGGTTTCGCCCCCTCGAAACCAGACATTGCAGGAGTTTCTTTAACTCCTTCGGCTAGGCCGATTTTAGCAGCAATCCTCGGATACCATGATGGTCTAAAAAACCCGGCAGTTAACCAGTCTCCAAACCGCACTATCAGAATGTCAATATACCGCATAGGTGGAAAGAACCACCGCACAACCCCGCCTTCCTGACCTGTCACAGCACGCAATAGGGTGCCTCCTCCAGCATACAAGAAACATAGCGTGAGAAGAAAACAGGGCAGGCAGAGGATGACGAGGATCAGACTCCAAAAACCACCAGTGCCAACCGCACCAAAGATAAAGCTGAAGATAAGGCCAAACATAGACCAGACAAAGGCCAATACCAGGTAACCAGTGCCCCTGTACTCAGGTGGCTCTAGTTCGCTTAGTTTGGCGCCTCTTACTTCTGGATTAACGGCACTATGTTTGCCGGCAACAAATAATAGAGCAGCAGCCGTCAATGAGAGGCCAGCAAGAATAGCAAAGAAAGAGGGAGAAAGTAATCTACCCAGTCTTACTAAGATTTCCATGGCCACCTCCCTTCAAACTAGCTCCGACAAATATTTAAGGATAGCATAACAAATTTGAATGTGATGGAGCTAGTTGCAATCTCTATCGCTGAGCGATTTGACAGAATTTTGCGGATGAAATGATTACCCTAGTCCCTTCTCAAACAACTTTCCACCCCAACGTTGTAACTACATTCCGCACGGGCAAGGGTTTAGCTCCATTCTAAGATATTGACCATCACGCGAACGAGGACTAAACTCAAGTCCCAAAAGTTGATTATCACCTCTGAAAATCTGGTAATATTAAAAAGGGGGAAACGTAAGAAAGGAGACAGCTATGAAGATTATTGACCTGCGAAGTGATACGATAACCCTCCCCACAGAGGATATGCGCCGAGCCATGTATGAGGCTGAAGTAGGAGATGACGTTTATAAAGAGGACCCCACCGTTAATCTCTTAGAGGAACTAGCTGCCCGCATGTTGGAGAAAGAGGCTGCTCTCTTTACAGCCAGCGGAACTATGAGCAACCTTATTGCTATCCTGACATATACCCGCCACGGCAATGAAATCATCATGGGCAGTGAAGCTCATATGTTATGGGCCGAGGTTGGCTCTGCATCTGCCTTAGGTGGAGTCGTGATGAGGACTGTTCCCAACGAGCAAGACGGCCGGCTGGACCTTGGTATGGTGGAGCAAGCTATTCGACCAGAAAATATCCACTTCCCTCAGACTACGCTCCTCTGTCTAGAGAATACCCACAATCGCTGTGGTGGCACTGTTCTGACTCCTGAATACACATCTACTATCGCCGAACTCGCTCACCAACATGGACTTCGGGTTCACCTGGACGGAGCACGCATTTTCAACGCCGCCGTTGCCCTTGATGTGCCTGTAAGTGAACTGGTTGCACCCGCGGATTCTGTCTGCTTCTGCCTCTCCAAGGGCCTCAGCGCTCCCGTGGGCTCTCTCCTGTGTGGGACTCAGGAGTTTGTAGCGAAGGCCCGCAAGTGGCGTAAGATGCTGGGAGGAGGAATGCGCCAGGTGGGAATCATCGCTGCCGCTGGCATCATTGCTCTTCAGAAAATGGTTGCGCGTCTGGCTGAAGATCACGCTACTGCCCGGCACTTAGCGTATGGGCTAGCCAACATCCCCGGCATCACCGTTCACCCTGACAGGGTTCAAACCAACATCGTGATGTTTGAGCCTCCGATTACCATCCCCGCTCCCGAGTTCATCCAACGGAGCAGTGCCCGGGGTGTTAGGTTCGGCTCTCTGGGTGGGCGAAGAGTGCGGGCCGTCACGCACCGCATGGTCACAAAGGCAGATATAGATGAAGCCCTGAACCGTATTGAGTTTCTTGTCAGAGAAACAGAGTCAGAAGCCCATTAGAAAAAGATTCCTCTCCCGAGCCTCGAAGTTAAGCGCTCGCTTATCGGGCTGTAATGGAGTATAGCGAGCGTGAATTGGTTAGAACTCGCGGTTCGCCTCAAGTGTTACCTATGTGGTCAGTCAGCACACTATGGTGCAACACATCGCTCAATCAGGTATCATTGTCACTACTAAGGAGGTCAATGTGAATAAAGTAGCTATTATGACTGACTCCATTGCCGCTATACCGCCGGAAATGGCACAAGAATATGGCATCGGAATAGTGCCAGCCCACGTCATCATGGATGGTAAGGATTATCCTGACACAGAAATAGATATGGGAATGCTCTATGCCCAGCTTGAAGGAAAAGAAAACCTGCCGACAACTTCAGGTGCTACCATAGGGCAATTCTTGCAAGCCTACCAGGAGATGAGCCAGAGGGCAGAGGCTATCCTGGTTATCACTCTCACTTCAGCTTATAGCGCAACATATGGGGCAGCCGTACAGGCTAGAGAAATAGTTCATGAAAAGCTGCCCAACACCACTATTGAAGTGATTGACTCACGCACCGTCGCTGCCGCTCAGCTACTTATTGTTCTTCAGGCAGCCAAGACAGCCGCACAAGGCAAAAGTTTTCAAGAGGTAACCAAGGTCGCTAACGACATGATACTCCGAGTAAATGATCTGTCAACGCGAGATACCCTTTTCTACCTGGATAAGGGAGGGCTAGTATATGAGGCTGGTTCATGGGCTAAAGCTGAATTAAAAAGCACTTTCAGAGCAATTTTGAAGGTCGATGCCTCTACTCAGGGGATAACAAAGCCTGTAGCCAGAGCTAAAACCAAAACACAAATAATGAACAAGATGGTTGACATAGCCAAGGAAAAAGTCAGAGGCAAGAAATTATATGCTGCCATAGTGCACACCAACGTCCCCGACCAAGCCGAACAGCTAAGAAAAATGATTCTATCCCAATTCCAGTGTGATGAAATTTATGTTGCTGAAGCCTTGGGAGCGACAGCAGTGAAAAATGGACGCGGGCTCATTCACTTTGCATTCTACGGTGGCGACTGAGCAGGTCAGCACTCCATAGGCTGTGTTGATATATCACATATCTGTGGGGCAACCAATTTTGTGATGTCCTGCACCTTCAGCTTGACTAACCTTGTTCTCGTCCCGCCACCACTCCAGACGCACTCGTTGCTCAAGACCTGTTGATCGAGATATACGGGCAGCCTCTTCTTATGTCCCACCGGAGGTATGCCCCCTGTGGGATAGCCAGTAACCTTTTCTGCAATTTCATCTGAAGCAATTTTCACTGATTTTGACTGAGAGCAAGATTCAAGCTTGTGCCGGCTCACACTGCAGTCAGCCCTCACTATAGCTATTAGCGGCTTTGAATCTTGGTTAACAAAAACAAGAGTTTTTACAATCCTATCTAAAGGTATGTCAGTAGCCTTGGACGCTTCCAAGGCATGATGGGTAGATTTTTTCTCCACAAATTCAAATTCAACTTTGTTTTGGCGTAGAAACGCTGTTAGATTCACTCTATACCCTCGAGAAACTATTCTGCTTTATATACTTTCTTGAAGGATATGTCGCCTCCTTCACTGGTAGCTATTGAAGCGTCTTACTCACCAAGTCTGTCTCCTGCTTTCAAATCCACTTGCTCGGCGAATTCTGTACCTGCTATCTTGGGAAAGCCTCCCACTTGCACCCGTTTAACAAGGATGGCCCCATTCATGGCAGCCACTGTAAATCCCTCTTTAGTAATATTAATAACCTGGCCAGGCAATCCACCCACACCGCCCACAAGTAGTTCTGCGTCAAAAAGTTTGAGCCGCTTACCCCGAAAATAGGTTATTGCCCCTGGCTGAGGATTAGTGCCCCGAATCAGATTATAGACTCTGGTTACCGGCTGAAGCCAGTTAAGAACAGCATCTTTTTCAGTGCATAGCCCTTCGTAAGTAGCTTGTGATTCATCTTGGGGGATTCGTGGAGCTATTCCCTTTTTAATCAACTCGATGCTCTCCACTAATGCCTCTATTCCCAATGGGAAGAGTTTATCGAAGTAGAGCGAGCCCACAGTATCATCAGGAGAAATCTCTACCTCCCTCTGCAACAGGGTAGGGCCGGTATCTATCCCTTTATCAGGCCAGAAAATGGTAATGCCTGTCTTAGTCTCTCCATTGATGATAGCCCAGTTAATGGCACTACCACCTCGATGCTTCGGAAGTAACGAGGGATGGTATTGGATTGTCCCCAACTTAGGATAGTTTAGGATACTCTCAGGTATGATACTGGTTACATAAGCCATAACATTCAGGTCCGGCTTAAACTTAATATACTCGGTATAAACCTCTGGGGCTCGCATTTCTCCTGGCTGAAAGGTTGGTATACCTAATTGAACTGCTAATTCCTTAAGCGGGTTTGTCTTTCTAGGAATATCAGGAGAGGTATAAACCCCGACAATCTCCTCTCCCCTTTCGGTCAATGCCTCGAGAACTTTCTGGCCAAGGGCTGCTTGCCCTATTATGACAATACGCATTGCCTACCCTTTCTCATCCTTTAGGGACTCAACATTTTGGCGCTAATGGGTTGGTGGGGAAGGGGGGACTCGAACCCCCACGCCTTGCAGCACATGATCCTAAGTCATGCTCGTCTGCCAATTCCGACACTTCCCCAGATACAAAATCACTTAATACAATAGCATTTTATCAGACTTGCCTCAAACAATCGGGACTCAAAAATGCAAAGATTGTTTGGGAAGCTCGCTTTTTGTCATTCTGAACCCTATGGGCGAAGAATCTCTTAATAGACTCTCCGCGGAGTCTGTCCTGAGCGTTATGAGATCCTTCGCTTCACTCAGGATGACAGCGAAGGACTCAGATCAACAATTTGCTGTTAATAAACATCCCCAAATGCAATTCCACACCCTTAAGAGCGCCCTTGTTGTAACCTTCGTCGTGCTCGCTCGGATATTGAGCATATTGTGAGGCTTGGTGGTTGGGAAAGCCCTGATATGGTGCTCAGATATACTCGGTCAGTGAAGTTTGAGGATAGTTTGAGGGTTTACTGTGGGCTGGAGACTTTATCTAAAACCTAGCCCTTCGCTTCACTTGGAACATAAATGAGAGAGGTTTTTCGAGAAAGTCATTAACCCCCTTGGACTTGTCTTGGTAGGCTATAGTTTCTTTACCAATCATAATAGTAGCATAAGCGAGCTTTACCTCTTGCGAACCTAGCATCTTATAGTCTGGGTTGCGTTCGTTAACCTGGACAATTCCGCTCACGAAGCGGCTATGTTGCGAGGGTCCATCTTCAAAAGGAACATCTTGTAAGGCGATTCGCATGCCACAAACGAGGTAGTTAGCATAAGGACTAGTCCCAAGACTAGAAGGACGAAATATTTGTTTCTGCTCATTCCTCCGCCCTCCGTTGTACCTTCCCCTTGTCCAATTATACCCTTGATGAACCTCAAATAGAAGGCTCTCATTATGTATTTCCCATTCACCTGCTAAAATCTCGCTTGAAGAGACATGTTGTAGGTTGACTATAGCAAGAGGAATTTACTATGTGGATTCGAGAGCCTGGTAAGGTCACTGACAGGATAGATTTTCCAGGAACACGAAAAAAACTGCCTATATCCGCTTAAAGGTAAAGAGACTGTGATTATTGCATGACTTTTCTCTATATATGGAATCGCTAAGGAAGCTGGCGGCTTATGAGGTAGCGCTATGTGCCTTTGCCCATCATGGTGTTTTTATCGCTGACCAAGCAAAAAGTATCCTCCCGTAAGGCCCAGAACAGACAGAAAGGTTTAAGGACTACATTATGGAGCAATACCAAAAAACAGGTAACCTAGACAAAATAGCACAAAACCTTGCCGCTGAGGCAGCGGAGAAAAACAAAACTCCCTTCCTCAGCCTGGAATTCCAGACCACTATTGCCAAGACTGTAATCCGTAGGATATTAGGCTAGCTTGCCGAATAAACAAGACTCAATATCTTCGACGCCCTCCTCCACCTCCACCTCCACCATAAAACCCACCGCCGCCTCCGCGTTCAGTGCGAGGACGCGCCTTGCTAACAGTAAGCTTCTGCTCCCTTAATGGCGTCTCGCTGAGGCCGTCAATCGCTGCCTGAGCCTCGGTATCTACTGACATCTCAACAAATCCAAATCCCCTGGGTTGGCCAGTATACCTATCTTTGATAATGTTTACCGATGTAACTTGCCCAAAAGCCTCAAATGCCTGGCGTAACTCCTCTTCAGTAACCTCGGGTGACAAATTACCTACATATATATTCATAATATTACCTCCCTTTGCATTTTTATTTTATCACCCTCACCTTAGTTCCTTCGCTTTGCTCAGGACTAGCATCACCTCCCTTCAAGGGAAAGGCTAGGCGAGGGGTTAAAATACGCTGAATCTTTCCACTTCTGAACCTTCGGGGGCTGGGCTCAATTCCAGCCCCTTTGAATCCAGTTACAATCAACCTATTGTCGACTGCCCAATTTAACTTTGTTGTAACACTCACTGCAATATACTGGCCTGCCTTCTCGAGGCTCGAAGGGTACCTCACATTCCTTACCACACTCAGCGCATACTGCCGGATACATTTGCCGCCTCAGTCTATCGTCACCAAAGCTTCTGCGCTGGTTTCTCCTTGCCTCACGGCAGGCAGTGCAACGCTTGGGCTCATTAGTATATCCCTTAGCCGCATAGAACTCCTGCTCCTCAACAGTAAAGGTAAATGTAGCGCCACAGTCAGAACATTGGAGTGTTTTGTCTGTAAACCCCATTGGATGACCTCCTTTCTTAATAATATTTGGCTAGAGTCTCGGTCATCCAACGTCTGTAAATGGAACTAAAGGAATTTTTTCCAGAGAATCGGTAACCTGAACTTATAACCACTGTGATAAGTATATATGTTAATGGTAAAATTTGCAAATTAATCAAGCTTGGCCGATGCAGAAACTAAAGTTTTAACTGCAAAACCACCTTGCGGTTCTCCCTCCCGCTAGGGGAGGGAGATAGAGGGAAGGAGAGTTTACCCTCACCTACCCTCTCTTGTAAGGAAGAAAAAATTCATTACATGAGAGGGATTTTATAAGATATTATGCGGAACACTATGATTTAGGGAGATGCATAAAGGAAAACTAAAGTCGAAATTCTTGGGATGCTTGATAGGGGCAGCCATAGGTGATGGGCTTGGCGCTTGGCGAGAAGGAAGGAGGATAGCTGAAAAAGAAGATATTGCCTCCTTAGCTGAGAGGGTGGAAGAGCTAGCTTATACCGATGACACTCACATGACAATCGGTGTGGTGGAATCGCTGATACAAAGCAGGGGCTTTGATGGAGAGCATATGGCCCAAACTTTTATCAAAAACTATGAAGCTGAGCCATGGCGTGGCTATGGACCAGGGCCACCCAGAGTTTTTAGGATGATAAAGAGGGGTGAGCCATGGGATAGTGCCGCAAGCAAAATCTATAGGGGTGGCTCATTTGGAAACGGGTCAGCGATGAGAGTGGCACCAATAGGACTCCTATATTCTAATAACCCAGCCAAGTTGAGGGAGATTGCTTACAAATCAAGTTCTATTACCCATTTTCACGAATTAGGCAAGGAAGGAGCAGCCCTCCAAGCTTATGCTGTAGCCTTAGCCCTGAATACTCCCTCGGATGAAGAAATTGATCGGGAAGCTTTTCTTCTAAAACTCCAGAACTTTGCCCAAACCCAGTTATATAAGGAAAAGATAGCCAACACGAAAGAGCTACTGGGCGAGCAAGATAGGGCAAGGGTGGTTGCTGTGCTGGGAAATGGTATAGAGGCGTTAAACTCAGTGCCAACTGCCATCTATTGCTTCCTAAAGCAGCCGAAATCCTATAAGGATTCAGTGATTTATGCCATAAGCTTAGGCGGCGATACTGATACCATAGCTTCCATGGCTGGGGCTATCTTAGGAGCCTACCTGGGTATAGAGGCCATTCCACAAGAGTGGAGACTAAAACTCGAAAACAAGGCTTATATCGAAGGTTTAGCAGAAAGGTTGTGGCAAGCTGCAACGTGAATTTTGCCTCACCATGGTACCAAGGACAAAGGGGGCGGCTATACATGGAACTCAACTATGTCTCCATCCTGAAGCACATGTTCCCGGCTGACTCTCTGCCCATCATACTTCCCCGAGCCCCAAACAACAGCATATTTCAATTTGTCTTTAAAATCTTTATGGATAGATTCAGCAGCGTCCTTCACAGTGCTGCCCATTTTCAGTATTACAGGATCGGTTAAGTCAGCCTTGCCTCCCGGGGTTTTGGTATAAACTCGGAAAATGCCCAGAGCTTGGTAAATTGTTTCCTTCAATTCCTCTAAGCCAATTCCTTCCCTGGCAGAGACCGAAATCATAGGAAATAATGTGCCATATTGCGAATCTAACCTTTTCCAGTTGCTGGTCGAACCTTCCATATCATACTTATTGCCAATGAGCAAAATTTTCTTTTGATAGCTCCCTAGAGTTGCTTCTTTAGCATTATCCGTCACGGGCTCTATTCTGGCCTCTTTTAACTCCTGAAGAGTATTCTCCACCTGGCTTACCGACTCAATACTGAGGTCTACCACAATAGCAATAAGGTCAGCTCCCCTAAGTGTGTTAGCTAGCAATGTTCGCACATCTCTATGCCCTATAGGTGGCGTATCAACCAGTTGAATCTGGATATTCTCAAAACCCATCATTCCTGGGATGAGAGTTTGGGTGGTAAAAGGATATGCCGCTATCTCAGGAGACGCCTCGGTGACTGCTGCCAATAGCTGTGATTTCCCCACGTTGGTTGGACCTACTAGTATTACTTGCCCAGCTCCTTCCCTTCGAATATAGAAACCTGCTCTTCTGGCTGTAGCATATTTCTTTTCCGCTTCCTGTGATAACCTGGCAATCTTCCGCCTTAGCCCTGCGTGGAGCTTATCAGTGCCCTTATGTTTGGGCATAATGGCAAGCATGAGTTGCAAAGCCTCAATTTTTTCCTCTGGGTCCTTAGCTAATCTATACTTTTTCTCGGCTTCAAAGTATTGTGGCGGTAAGTTCGCTGGCATACACCTATTTTAACACCTTTAAAGGAAGGCAAGTACGGAATATAGACAAACTTCCTTGCAAGCTGGTATAAATATCCCAACAAGCCATTAAGCAATTTGGATTGACAAATCTTTCCCTATTAGATGCAGCCAAGCTTATCCAGAGGGGAATACGCAATTATATAACTAATCGCCCCTTAGTAGTCTCTTTCGAGGTGACACTTTCCTGTAATTGCAACTGCCGACACTGTGACCTTGGCGGCATAATAAAAGACGAAAAGCAGCTTAAACCAGATGATTATGCTAGGTTAAGCAGACTCCTAAATCCACCCGTGGTGCAAATCTCTGGCGGTGAACCACTTCTACGTAAAGATATAGTAGATGTAGTCAAGGCTATCAAACAATCTAAAGGGGTACCCTGCTTAATATTTGTCACCAATGGGGCACTACTAAATGAGGATGTCTATCTACAACTGCATGAAGCTGGGGTAAACCAGCTTTTAGTATCGCTTGATTTCCCTGATGAACGACATGATGAATTCCGACGGCGACCAGGTCTGGATAAACATCTGGAGCGAACAATTCCGAAGTTAGCAAGCTTTAGCCACCGGGACATTATTTTGAACACAGCCATAACGAAAGCCAACCTAAAAGATATATTGCCTTTAGCCCAAAAAGCCATGAATTGGCATGTATTCATATTGTAGAGTGCCTATACTTCACAGCGAACAGGTGACAAGGCTTACTCCGTCAATGATGAGAAGGATTTAGAGCTTTTGCGTAAAACTATTTATGCGCTGATAGAATTAAAGAGGCATGGCAATCATATAACCAACTCTAAAGCTGTACTTTTAAATACCCTGAAGTTCTTTGAACGAGGCTACCGGCCAAATTGTAAGGCTGGTATAAGATTCTTTGTCATAATGCCTGATGGAAGCTTCGTCCCCGGCTCATTGCATCGCAACAAATATTCCAGTCAAAAAGAAATGATAGAAAGCTTCTCACGAACTAACCAATGTGGTGGCTGTTATGTAGCCATAAGGGCTTATAGCGATCGCTCACTTTGGGGATTATTGAAAGATACTCCAGCATATGGCAAACGACTTTTCGCTCACCCCAAGGGGATTACATAGATAGGGTGTAACTTAAACCAAAACCCTGAATCACCATAGCTGGGGCAAGAACCTAAATGCCCCATATCCCAAGTAAGCCTCAACGAGGCACCTAATTAGCCGGCCGGCAAAGCAGGCAAGGATAAACTTCCACAGAGGAAACTTAGCTGACCCGGCAACAATCCCGATGAGGTCAAAAATAAGTACCGGCAACAAGGCAAAAAGGAAGATGGCAAAGCTCCCATACCTCTTCATCCAGAATTCAGCCTTGTTGTATTTTTCTGAATATTTATCGAGGATTATCTTTCTCCCCAAATAGCCAACAACATAGCTGCTCAGTTCCCCTAAAGTAGCACCTGCCGCAGCTACCACTCCAAGCAATAAGGGATCGAATAACGGTTCTAAAGTTAAGGGATCTAAAGCTGCTCCTGCCCCTATTATGACTGCTTCCCAGGGAAGGGGGAAAAGAATAGTGACGCAACTAAGAGATACCAAAAATATTCCGAGATAGCCATAAGCCAGAAATTTCTCCAAATCCAGATAAGAGCGGGCAAGGAAAAAAATCGCTGCGGATAAAGCAAAGACCAAAATAAAAGCTGATATTTGGAAAGACTTGCGAGTTACAACTTTCTCCCGAAGGAATTGAACTTTGGAAGCAATGCTCATCTTGCCCAAACTATACCACACCTTTTTTCGTTTTCCTGCCAATGGTGTGCCAAATACCTCATTTGCTATATAAGAGACTTGAGCCATCACGTAAAAGAATTCATTTAAGTAGCCTAGCTATGATACAATAGTCTCACTACGGTCAAGCTGAATTTAAGCTAATAAAAAGGAGGCCTGAGGTAAGGTGGAGATATTCCATCCCCATAATTGTAAGCTTGGTGATTTCGTTTGGTTGTGCCCCACAGGGGGTTGGACCACCGCTGACTGGCGAAGAAACGAAGCGGATAATCGAGGTAGAAGCTGCTGACCAAACATTGCTTTACCGATGTCAATCTATCTGGTCGGCGGAGAGGTTCTCAGAACTCTCAGAGAATGACTTAAAAGCAAGATTCAAAGAAAAATATAACGTAGATGCTCGGGAATTTAAATTCTCCTTTGAGCCAGCAAATCACTCAACTGTAACCAAGTGCAATATTTATGGCACTATTACAAAAAGTAGGAATAGTTATACAGCTGACTTACTTTGGTTTTTGAGACCTCTCGGGTTAGACTTTATCAATGACGCTTTTGAGGAATCCAACCATGGGCTTTCCTAGAAGGGATGTGTCAATGGTATTCCAATGAGTATTGAGGTTAAGTGCCCACCACAAGACTGTGTCTATGAGGCTTGGCAACGTCCAGTTGGCCACTGCCATGGACATATATGGTGGCCAGTCTCTTCTGAATAAAGTTAAGGGGAAAAATGAAGATTACAATTGTTTACGACAACGAAGTAAAGAAGGAGGGACTAAAGGCAGATTGGGGATTTTCCGCTCTTATAGAAAATGAAAAGGCGCCGCCAATTCTGTTTGATACCGGTGCCGATGGCACCACATTGCTACACAATATGAAAGAACTAGACATTGACCCCAAAAATATAGGGATAATAGTGCTCTCACATGCTCATTGGGACCACACTGGAGGGCTTTCTGAGATTCTCAAGCAAAATGAAACCGCTGAGTTTTACATCCCAAGCTCGTTTAGAAGGGCATTTCCTGCTAGGAAGATAACTACTGTGGGCAAAGAGGCTATTCAAATTTGCCAAGATGTCTTTTCCACTGGCGAACTCGGAGGCACAGAGCAGTCCTTGGCCCTCAAGATTGATAAGGGAATATTTGTGGTAACAGGTTGCTCTCACCCGGGAGTGGGGAATATCCTGAAGGCTGCCTCAAAATTTGGAAGGCTCTATGGAATCGCCGGCGGGTTTCATGGGTTTCGTGACTTTAAGGCTTTAGATGAACTATCGCTAATTTACCCCTGTCATTGCACTCAATATAAAAGGGAGATAAGAGAGCTATTTAAGGATAAAGCTTTGGAATGTGGAGCCGGATTGGTAATCCAATTGTAGCCTATGAACCTCCGTAATCTCTTTCTCCAAATATCTTAGTTCCTATTCTAACTATATTGGCACCTTCCTCTATGGCAATTTTATAGGAGTTTGTCATCCCCATGGAAAGATATTTCATCTCTACATTGGGTAAATCAAGCCCCTTAATCCTTTCAAATATCTTTCTTGTCTCCACAAAATAAGGTCGGGCATCTTCAGGGTTTCCAAAACGAGGTCCCATAGTCATAAGTCCCATTACTTTGATGTTCCTGAGGTTTGAGACATCTCTTACCAATTGCTCCGCGTCCTCTGGGAATACCCCTGATTTTTGTTCTTCTCGACCGCTATTTATCTCAATTAATACTGGCATTACTTTGCCAATTTGAGCACATCTCCTATCAATTTCCTTTGCTATTTCCAAAGAATCAACGGTTTCTATCATATCGAACATTTCCACCGTTTTTCTTCTTACATTATGCTTCTGAAGGGTCCCAATGAAATGCCATCTTGCTCTCTTCCCTACCACTTCATACGCCTTTTTTGCTTCCTGAACATAATTTTCCCCGATGATTTTTACTCCTGCCTGAACCGCCTGCAGAATCTCCTCAGGTGTTCTTGCTTTCGCTGCTGCTACCAATTCGATACCATTTGGCAATTCAGCCAATATCCTTTGAATGTTTTGTTTAATCAACGCAGCCACATCTACCATCCAAACTTACAGCTTTATCTGCACTCTCAGAGCTTTGATTGTCTTAGTGATAACTCAATCAAAATAGCCCCAGAACCAAAATCTGTCAGTTTGAGGATCGATATAATAGAACTTGTTACCGATAAAGCAACCATTCTTAAGATGATACCCATTGTCCCTAGCAACTAGAGTTACGGACATCACATAGCCATCATCATAAGCATGAGCCTGCAACATGCGCGCAAAATCTTCGCAATCAAACTGATTAGGAATATACCTGTTACTATCAGTATCATCCTGCGAAAGCCAAAGTACCAACTCTTCTTCGCTTCGGAATTCTCTGAGGGGCCTCCCTGGTCCGGGTTTTGTTTTGTAAGCATCTTTCCAATACGCTATTTGCCATTGGAGATCTGCTATAGCATCCTCCTCTTCCGCTCCCCTTTTACTCATGACTTGATACTGATACTCCAAGGCCACATATTGATGCTCCAAATCTTCGTACTTTTGGCTTAGGTAATCATATTGCTGGCTTAGGTAATCATTTCTTGAATTCAATTGCTCATATTCGCAGCTTAATTCAGCGTATGAAGCCTGGATTTGCTGTAACTCCTGCTTAACATTCCTAACATTGGAATGCTGGATACCACCAAATACACCTCCTACCACCAGTAAAGCTCCCAACACAGAAATTATAATGGTCTTTCCCATAATTGTGCCCCCTTACTAATCCCCTTATTTCGTATTATGTTGATTGTCGCTTATCAATCCAGTAGCTGGGACGAGAGCTAAGGGAGTTTCCCTTTTTAACATATGCCATTGTATAGCACCACCCTCCACACCCCGTCTTTCAGATATAACCCCAAATCACAATGGTGCTTGATTTACAAACTGAGGAACTTTGAGCTTAATTTCATATTTAATGTGAGCCGCCAAGGACTCGAACCCTGAACCGGCTGATTAAGAGTCGCAAGCGAACTATACCACCCGATGCTCCCAAATAGCAAGACGTGCTATAAGGTTTGAGGATTAGACTCATTTTGTATCTGAGGTGGCATCAGGTGCTGGGGCATGCTCAGAAGTTTGTTAGCAAAATGTTAGCAAAACTTAGGAGCTTGGGAGAGTCTCTGGTTGGTTCGGTTCTTCCCTCTTTTCCTGGGAAATTTCTAGCCTGGCGCCACACTTGAGGCAGGTTTGGTGGTCTGGCTCAAGCAATGCCCAGCCATAACAGTGGTAACCACATTTGGGACATTTTCCTTCTGGCATCGTTCACTCCTCCTTCAGAAGGGCGTCGACATCCTGGCGGCGGAATCTCCTATCATGGCGGGGGCCAATACGGTATGATTTTAGTATTCCGTTTTCACTCCAGTGTCTCACAGTATTGGGATGCAACCCAAGCAACTGAGCTACACCGCTTGTCGTGAGCATAGCCCCAGAGGCTTTTTGCGGTGATGGTTTCTCCGTGGCAATTTGCCTGACTCGCTCACGACTTATGCCCAACCTGCGACCGATTTCGGCATAACTTAACTCGGCCTTCCTTAACTCAACTACCTCATCCCGCGAAGTCATTAGCACTGTCAGCCTCCTATAAATCCCGGGTTAGGGAGTCCCTTTTATGGGACTCCCCTTCCGTGATTCTAGCCTTGAGTTTAGCCAATGTTTAGCCCTCAGCCCTGCGGCGCCTGATAACAATAAAGCTACCAGCTATTATAGCCATACCTATAACAATCCACGGCGCCAGAATAGCTGGCTTATTAACGGGGTAAGCCTCACCACCTACTGGAGGCGCTACTGGGTAGGATTTAGAATCATTGGGATCCGTCTCACCAGGGTCCACCCTCCCATTGCCATTGAGGTCCTCTTGACCATCCGAAAAGCCGTCGCCATCGGTGTCAGGATTCAAAGGATCGGTAGTCGTGGTAGGATCAGCATCGGGGATGAATACCGCTGGGTCGGTATCAACTCCCTGTGGTGCGGTGAGACCTTTCTCTGTGCCATCCTGGACTCCATCACCATCTGTGTCTGGGTTGTTGGGGTCGGTTTCGCCGGCATCCACACAGCCATTCGCATTCATGTCCTCTGAGCTAGCAGGGCCATCCAACAGGCCATCGTCATCTGTATCCCCATCGTTGGGATCAGTTGTGGTGTCTGGACAACAATCCCCAGGACCACCCTCTTCGACGCAAGTTGGCAAGCCATCGCCGTCTGGATCGTCAGAGGGGGCAGTTAGCCAGGGTGTAACCGTCACGTCAGCGCTCGTTTTGTCTCCTGGCCCACCTGGGTTCTCATCGGGATCATCCGGTCCGCCGGCGTTGCCCCACCAGTTGTAGGTGGCGTCTACCACGTTGCCGGTGGTATCATTGACTCCGAAGTTCGTATTGCCGGAGATGTTGTTGCAGTTTATTGGGTTGTCGTGGCAATTGGTACCTGCCAGCTTAATCCCTATATCGGTGTTCGAGGTGATGTCGTTGTTATAGATTTCGTTGCCGCTGGTATGGGGGCCACACCCCCAGAACAGATAGATACCTTTCTCCGAGTTCCCAGTTATGAGGTTCCCGTATATCTCGTTGTCGGGTGAATTCTCCAACATGATGCCGACGGTGTTGTCCGAGATAGCGTTGTTGTCGTAGATCTCGTTGTCATGGGCGTTGAATAAGTATATACCATATCTAACGCCCCCTCCGGTGTTATGTGATACCTCGTTTTCGTATACCTTGTTGCCGTCGCATCCTATATCCATCCAGATGCCCTTCTTGTTGGAGTTAGTTGTATTGTCGTGTATCAGGTTGTTGTCTGCATACTGCATGAATATACCGGTATTCCTCCACCCAGTAATTGAGTTAAAAGTATTGCCGACAATTTCGTTGCCATTGGATTCATATACCTGTATGCCATAGTCCACCGCGTTATTTGAAAAATCGTTTCCGGATATGGTATTGTTATTTGCCGAGTTCTCCAGGTAAATGCCGTCCCCAAACTGCAAGTTGCTACCTATATTGTTGGATATAGTGCAGCCAGATGCACCATCAAGCCATATGCCCCTAGCGGCATTTTGCACGGTGAAGCCGTCGAAGGTTACATTATCGGCTGTTATCTTAACAACAGGATTCGGACCGGGCCCTCCACCATCTATAAACGTGTTCGCTGCTGTGCCATTGGACTGGATGGTTAGGTTGGCCTTATCCACGGTTATCGGGAAAGTCTCGCCAAGAGCAGCATTGTATGTGCCCTCCGCCACATGCACCGTGCTCCCAGAAACATTATCAATACCGTCTTGGATAGTGGCAAAGGCATCGTAGCCAAAGGTGTGCCCATCGGCTGGGTCACCAGGACTAAGGCTTGCCCAATCGTCGTCTACCCAGACTTCATCGGCTAGGGGCAGAAAACGAATGCCAATATCACCGCCGTCAGAACCAGCATTTTTGCATGGTGACCCACCTTGCAAGGTGTAATCTAATCCAGCCGCATTAGTCCATAGCGGGTCTTGGTTAATACAACCATTAGCCGCAAGCGCAAGCGTATCCCAGCCATCGTCTATATTGTTCCACGTGTCAGTATAAGTAACATTGGGTGCATCGATGCAAAAAGCTTCCCCTCCGTTTGCCACAATGCAGTCTCTAACTGTTCGTGTAGCCGCCCAATTGTTAAACCCATAACTCTGAAATACATTGGCTACACAGTTTTCAAACACAATTTCACCGGGACACACCCAGTCAGCTTCAAAAGCACCATAACTATCATGAACTACGCAGTTAGAAACTGTCCATGTGCCGTCACAACTTCCAAAACGCATACCAAGGCCCTTATAGGAACTCTTGGCATTTTCTACCAGACAGTATTCAATAAACCCAACACTTCCAGATAGAGTGTGAAATATCCCTATACCCTTTGGTTTGGGATGCCAAAAGCCGCTACTGTCACCGGTAAACCAGATATGGTTATTCTGGATATAGACATTTGAGCATTCATGGATGTGGAGTGCTGCTAAGTCGTTCCCTGCGCTGGCCTCATTGTCGCCGCAGCGTTCAAATTTACAGCCGCGCACAACAATGTTACCGCCGCTCATTTTACGGAAATTTACGCCTACTCCTCCCTGGTTAGCATCGTTGATGAAGGAACAGCTTTGCACCAGTATTGTATGCACATTCGGGTGATAATAATCCGGGCCTGATTGACCCTGTTGGTGATTGGTAATCATACCCCAAGCATAGTAATCCATAGGATTATTCTTCATGGTAAGCCCGACAAAACCAATATTGTTACTTGTTCCTTCCAGCCAAAAACCACGGTCTGCACTGGACGCTGGAGTTGGATTGGCTGAACAGTCAATAATCGGAGTATTACCACTTTTTGCCCGAACAATCAGTTTTTCTATGTTGTTTATGTGGATATTTCCGTCATAGACAGCTTCATCCTGGATCTCAATGATAGCCCAATCATCTCCGTCACGCGTGAGAGCACCTTCAACAGCAATCTTCAGGGCATCACCACCACCTGTTACTGTCATCGTGGCAGCAGCATTTAATTTGCTCACCAAACCGTTGAAGGCCGCAGGCAAATCCGTGAATTCCCCCCACCGACCATTCGGGTCCCATATTACAGTGTCTCTGTACGTATCTGCGTTTGCCTCCACCGTTCCTGCCATTGGCACTGCTATTATTCCCAAAGACAACACTAGTGCCAGGGCAACCAGCAAATAAACTGGCTTGGCATACCATTTTGTTTTACTCATTTTTTCCTCCTTTCGTTATTTTTGAGATTGCCACGCTGTTTGCCACGCCTTCGGCTGACAACTTCGGCTCGCAATGACAGCCCTGGGGAATGCCCAAGGGCACCGGCATGGGTAATTATTATGTTAAGCTGTTTCATGGATTGTCACCCTCACCTTTAGCCTCTCCCATCAAGGGAGAGGGAATGCGAGTTTTGGTGCGCCGAAGCAAGGAACGAACCCAGGCTAAAAGCAAGATTAAATTAAAGGGGTGAGTCATATAAACATCTGCTCCGGATTCCAGAAAATGAATTCCTGCCCTTTCTTCCTTATCTTTGCCAAGGATAATGATGGGAGCTTTGCATATCTCCCGAATCTGCTTACATGGCTTATCTCCATTCATTTCAGCGAGAGCCTCAGCCATGATTATCACATCAGGCTCTTTCCTCCGTATTTCAGCCAAAGCTTGCTGACCATCATCAGCAGTTACCACTTGAAACCCTGAGTGCTGTAAGACGAAAGTTAATCTATCCGCTGCCTGTAGGTGGGGATGAATTAGTAAAATCCTGTCCATCGGCTCCTTCAGCTAATATCCTGATAGGGGCTTGCCACCTTTAGTTATCATATATCGTAGCATCAAGTTTTGTCAAGATGCTTCTAATAACTTCTTTTTATTTCTAGTTGTGCCTAATTTTGGCCAGCTTGATATTCTTGGGTCAAATACAGTAAATTTCGGGTTTTTAATCAGGCAGGATTGAAAGTAAAGGATAAGTCTATGGTAAAGGAAGATGAACTAAACCGAGGTGTAGAGAGGATATTCCTGACGTTTCGGGAAGCGCAGAGCTTTTTAGGGATAAGCCATCAAACGATGTATAAGCTTATGAAGGAGGGGCTGCCGTCTCATAAGATAGCCAGGAACCGGGTGTTCTTTAGGGAAGACCTTATTAAATGGATAAGAGACCACTGATTGGTGAAGGATTAAGGCAAGGGTTACTTTGAATCTATGCTAGAGTGCGTGAGATTTGACAAGATACTGAAGCTAGATGCTAACAAAATATTAGCAAAGGGTCTTAACCACGTGGTGAGCCGCCAGGGACTCGAACCCTGAACCGGCTGATTAAGAGTCAGCTGCTCTTCCAATTGAGCTAGCGGCCCACAAGTAAATAGATATTATCACTGAAAAAGGATAGAAGACAAGGCCAAGAATAAACAAACCTCCTCCTGCCTTTGAGACAGGAGGAGGTAAAAAGCTAATCTCGCGGCGAGTTAAATTATGGCATAGGCTATCTGAATGGTGAGAGTGATTTTCAGCTCTCCAGGGATTATAGGAGTCTCCGGGGCAGGAGCTGCACTAACTTCTTCCAAAGCCCTGGTAAGTTCTGGCCGATATACGGCACCCTCGGAAATATAAGTGGGCTTACCCAGCTTAACATCGGCTAAATCAGCTAATTGTAATGCTTTGTCTTTAGCATCCTTCACCGCTTTAGCTCGCGCCTCTTCATAGTATGGAGTTGGGTCATCCACACTAAAGCTTATCCCCTGAATCTGAGTAAGGTCACCGCCAGCTTCGGCTACAGCATCAATAATATCCCCAACTTTGTCCATCTCTCTTATCTTGGCAACCACTATATTGGTCACTCGGTAGCCAATGATTTCCTCCTCATCTTTCTCTCTAATCCATCTTGTCACGGGATAGATGCTGAATCGCTGCGTCTGGATATCCTTCTCAGCCACGCCATTATCTTTCAATGCTACCACCACTTCATCCATGGCTTCGCTTGCCTGTGTTTGAGCCTCGGCTACTGTATCCGCACGAGCCTCAACTCCAAGGCGCAACTCAGCTATATCGGGAACTGCCATTGCTTCTCCCTGACCAGTAACCCATATTCCAGTACTTTGCTGCTGCGCTACAGGAACAACATCTGGACTACCTTCCCACCCCGGTATACTAGCGCAGCCAGCGGCACCTAATGCCAGCACCGCTATCAAACAAGGAATTAACCACCTAGCCTTTTTCATGCAAACCTCCTCTCGTAAAAGTATCTTTTCACTTGGTATAACGACTAAACTGACTTTTGGTTTATGATAGAATAGCTTTCGTTAATGAAAATTCTTCGCGAAATCGGCATAACCATTCTCATAGCTGCTGCCATCTTCGTTACCATTAAAGCCACCGTGCAAGGCTATAGGGTGCAATATTCCTGTATGCTACCAAATATTGAAGATGGTGAGTGGATTATGGTGAATAAAGCAAGTTATTTCTTCTCGAATCCTGAACGAGGAGAGATTATTGTCTTTTGGCCGCCTGAGGATGTTAACTCACAATACCCGTTCATCAAGCGAGTTATTGTCCTGCCCGGCGATACCATGGAAATTAAGGATGGCACGGTCTTCATCAATGGTATTCCCATAAATGAACCTTATATCTTTCCAGAACCATCACGACGCTATAAGGACTTTGGCCCGGAAAAAATGCTTGTTGACCAATATTTTGTTCTGGGAGACAATCGTAACAATAGCAATGATTCCCGTTCCTGGGGGACAGTCTCCCGAGATGACATTATCGGCAGGGCCTGGTTTGTGTACTGGCCACCGAGCAAATGGGGACTGGTAAAACATTACGGCTACCCGGAGTTAACTGAAGCAGGTGCGCTGGGAGCAGCAATCTGCAATTCAGTGGGAGGTGCACTTGAGTGACGAGGTGCTGAAGATATTCAAAATGGCCGGGGCGATAAAGGAGGGTCATTTCCTCCTTGCCTCTGGATTGCATTCACCCATGTATTGGGAGAAGTTTCGAATCTTGCAATATCCGCACTATACTGAGAAGCTGTGCCATCTTATGGCGCAACATTTCAAAGACCAAAGAGTAGAACTGGTTGCCGGACCAACCACCGGAGGCATTATCATTGCTTTCGAAACTGCTCGGCAACTAGGAGTACGGAGCATTTTTGCCGAAAAAGAAGGAGACACAAGGGTCTTTCGCCGTGACTTTACTATCACCCTCGGTGAGAGAGTCCTTATTGTGGACGACATCCTGACCACAGGTGGCTCGATTAAGGAGACAATAAGCGCTGTTAGAAAACTTGGTGGCATCGTCATTGGTATCGGAGTGCTTGTCGACCGGAGCACAGAAAAGGTAGACTTTGGTGTGCCCCTTTTTAGCTGCCTCCGCTCTCCTACCACAGTTTATCCCGCTGAAGAATGCCCTCTCTGTGCTGCTAATATCCCTTTAATTAAGCCGGGCGCCCTAAAATAGTGGATTGTTTGGCATTTCTCCCTGTCATTGCGAGCCCTTCGCTTTGTGTCATTCTGAGGGAGCAGAACGACCGAGGAATCTCGCTCAGGATAAACTCCGCGAAGAATCTCATAGCGCTCAGGACAGGCTCCGCGAAGAATCTAGAGACCCCCTCCCCTTATTCAGGGTGACAGTAAAAACCTACAAACCTAGCTTGCTTGACAGCGAAGGGAGGAAAACCTAGAATATCCGTACAGCCGAGGTAGCTCAGGTGGTAGAGCAGCGGACTGAAAATCCGCGTGTCAGCAGTTCGACTCTGCTCCTCGGCACTTTGAAATGCGGAAGTAGTTCAGCGGTAGAATGCTTCCTTGCCAAGGAAGAGGTCGCGAGTTCGAATCTCGTCTTCCGCTCCATCTGAAAGGGGGTAAACGCGCCGAAGTGGCGGAATGGTAGACGCGGCAGTCTCAAAAACTGTTGGGAGGCAACTCCCGTGTCGGTTCGAATCCGACCTTCGGCAGTAAGCAATGCCGGGTTGTGTAGCGGTAGCACGAAGGACTTTGGATCCTTTAGCCCTGGTTCGAATCCAGGCCCGGCAGCTCTTTTGGCCTGTTAGAAAAGGAGGTGGAAATGGAAATAAGCTTGGCCCGGCGGAAGTTGCCACCGGTTCCTGGGCTTCCCAAAGTGGAATTGCCTGAAGTGGTGGTCAGACTACCTGGGAAGATAGAGGCAAAATGGGAGGAGTTGGAATTGGTATCAATAGAATTTTGCCCCGCCGCCCCTAAGGGCACTAAGTTTATCTTTAAGGAAAAACGAACCCAATAGCTTTGTTCCCTGGTAGCTCAATGGTAGAGCAGGCGGCTGTTAACTGCAAGGTTGTAGGTTCGAATCCTACCCGGGGAGCCACCTTCGAATTAACTAGTAGGAATCTCTATAAATCTGGGCTACGGCAGGAGCATCAAGCAAATTAGGGTGTTTACTAAGCCAAGGAGCTGTCCTCACGGCACAATCTGCCATTTCTTCGATACGCTGAGGTTCGATGCCCAAAGCTCGCAAACTGAGTTTCATCCCCACCTTATCCAACCACCCTTCGACTGCAGCTATCCCATCTGTCTCAGCAAAAACATTTCTGCCCAAGGAATTAAACCTATCTTGCCGTACAGGAAAAGTATACCTCATCCAAGCAGGAAGCAGTGCCGCCAGTCCATCACCATGGGCAATATCATAGTACCCACTTAGAGAAAGCTCAATACCATGAAGAGTCAGATAGCCGGCACCACTTCCCAGATGTCTAACCGGTGAACAGGCAATGGTACTGGCCCAAGAAAGCTTGGTACGAAACTCAATATCGTCCAGCTTGCTCAGTGCTCTAGGTAAAGTCTCCACCACCAGCTTCATCACCGTTTCCAAAATTCCATCGGTCAGAGGAGATGCTCTCTCTGTTGTAATATAGCATTCGCCTACATGGCAAAAAATATCCACTCCTCCCTGCGCTGTTGGCTTCTGAGGAAGGGTAAGCGTCAGTTCAGGGTCTACAATGGAAACCTTGGAAAAGAAAGCCGGACTAAATAACACCCGCTTCTCATGAGTTTCCCAGTTAGTAATCACGGCAGCATTATTGGCTTCAGAGCCGCTGGCAGCCACAGTCGGTACCAGCACAAGAGGTAATAAAGGTTCCACTACTTCAATATCCTCAGCTCCAATATAATAATCCCAAATTGGTTTACCGCCACTGCTAGCTAATGCCATGCACTTGGC
The DNA here is from genome assembly GCA_030612025.1 of Dehalococcoidia bacterium. Lineage (GTDB taxonomy): Bacteria > Chloroflexota > Dehalococcoidia > GIF9 > AB-539-J10 > 20-14-all-45-10. The sequence continues at coordinate 55,544 of JAUWOR010000008.1, forward strand.
TGTGTCCATAGCGCTGCCGCCGCCAAGACCAATGATTAAGTCCACCCCCTTTTGGCGAACCAATCTAGCCCCCTCATCCACAGTAGAGGCACGAGGGTTAGACACTACTTTATCAAAAATGCAGACCTCCAGACCGTTGTTCTCCAAGTCTCGGGTTACCTTATCTAGTAACCCTGTTTGTCGCGCACTGTGGGAACCAGTTACCAGCACAACCCGCCTGCCCAATCTTCTCACCTCTGCTCCCAACCTCGTCACACATCCTGAGCCAAAGATAATCTTAGTGGGTAGATATAAAGTGGTTACCATAAGACGCCTCCTGAGAAAGTATCAGCTACATAAATAATACTTCAAAAGAGAATTATATCATGTTACCTACACCATCAAGTTTGCGAACGAAATAAGTGGTGGAACCAAATACAGTGAAGTAGCATCTGCTCCACCCAGTGGAGGTAACCATTACAGTACATGTTCAGCCCTCAGTTGCGCCGCTTGTAGAAGATAGTTTCCGCTTAGCCGCTGAAACTAGGGGCTGCCACAATGACTAGCGCAACAAGAATAGACTGATAGCCATCACCAGCATGCCAGTTCCCAGCCCTAGGAGCACAAGATGCTCCTTGCCATATCGGTGAGCCAAGGGGAGTATTTCATCTAAACTTATGAACACCATTATGCCAGCTACGAAGGCCAGCATGCTTGATAGGAGTGTTGGGGTCAAGAAGGAGTATAGAATCCCATAGCCGACGAGAGCCCCCACAGGCTCAGCTACACCTGACAAGAATGAGTATGTGAAAGCTTTGCGACGACTGCCCGTAGCATAGAAGATAGGCACCGCTACTGCAATACCCTCAGGAACGTTGTGAATGGCAATAGCCACAGCTATCGTTATTCCAAGGGCAACATCTCCAGTAGCTGCAGCGCAGAAGGTAGCCAGCCCTTCTGGAAAGTTATGAATAGCAATACCAAGTGCAATAAGAACGCCAGACCTCATAAGGGATGACTTTGATGGAGTTGTAAGTTGTGGAGGCAAACCCGAGATCTCCCGCTGCCCTAGTTCATCGATATTTTGAGGAGCTTTTTCTACACGCTCCTCTTTATACTCATGGGGGACAAATGTATCTATTAGCGCAATGAAGCCGATGCCAAGGAAAAATGCTATGTTGGCTCTGGCAAAACCAACATCCGCGATAGCTGTCCCCAGGAGTTCGGTAAAGGAAATATATATCATCACACCGGCGGAGAACCCTAGCGCCACAGCCAAGTAGGAGTATTTAGGCGTCCGTATGAAGAAGGCAATGGTGCTACCTATCCCGGTGGATAAGCCAGCCAGGGTAGTGAGCAGTATGGCAAATGATAGATTAATTTCCATGACATGACTCAATCAACCGCATCCTATTTAAACCACTTTGGTATTTGCTAATTTTGCTATTTTCCTAAAGTTAAGCAGGTGACCCTTTTGCTCTTTCAAAGAGAATAAACCTGTTGCTTCCATAATCTCTAGAATTCTATCTCTCTTCATACGAAAGCAAAAACGTGTAGAAAGGTATCCATTTGGTTTCAAAACTCTATACAATTCTTTTAGTAAAGGCTCCTTACTCTCAATTTCAGGCAGCACTCCATATAGCAAAATGATGTCTACACTTTCACCAGGTAATCCAGTATTCCCATCAGATAATATCGTATCTATATTACGAACCCCCCCCATTTGAACTCTTTCTTCCACCTTTTTTATAGCTGATGGTTGCCTATCCAAAGCATAAACTTTTCCTTTCTTACCTACCAAACTGGCGACAGGGAGAGTGTAAGACCCAATGCCACACCCGTAATCCAATATTTTCTGCCCCACTTCAATATTTAGTCTGTTTAGTTCTTCTTCTGGTTTGAAGGGAATACCAAATTTATCTCTTAACCCTAAAAGGAAATACTCTATTCTAGATTTGATATCAAGATTTCTCATATACATGTTAAACAGAGTCGTGATGCTATGCTGACAATTCCCCTCCCGATTAAAGCACCGGCGATATAGGTGTTAATTCTATATCCATAATATGGCTTCCCCAGGTTCTCTTTCATGTGTATTACAACCCCTTTCCCTTTATGCCCGCCTATCTACAATTATCCTGAGCAAGGCAGGCAGGAATATGATGGCGCCAAAGAAGCAAAGGCTCAACCCAATAATGGGGATGAGGCTCAAGGACCTCATTGAGGGGTGGCTGGAGAAAAGGAACGAGGAAAATGCCAGACAGGTGGTGGCCGTGGTAAGGAATATAGCCTTCCCCGTGAGTTGTATAACTTGAGGCAGTGAACCCTTACCCTCTTCTAAGTAGCGGTGAACGATGTGAATGCCATCATCTATTCCTATTCCGATGACCAAAGGTATCATGCTAATCGAAGAAACGTTCAGATTGGCACCAAACCACTGGTAAGTTCCCAGGAGCCCAAGTACGCCAAAGGCAACTGGAACCATGGAAAGCAGGGCGTAGACCGGACTACGCCGCCTGGTCCCAAAGTAAACGATGAGGACAAGCATCCCGGAAGCCATCAAGGAGACGCGGATTACATCTGTGGTCATCACGGTAAGCAACTTGGTCCAGAGTACAGCGCTAGCAGTAACATCAGGGTGAATCTCACGTAGATCAGCGAGTAGCTTTCTCTGGTACGATTTATCATACAGGTCATCATCGGGGATTATCCTTATCAAGAACTCCCCCTCATCGGAAACCCACGAGCGGGAGATTTCGTTTGGTAGCTCCTTATAGCTCATCGGTGTTACCTCTATCCCGGGCACAGTGGCAAGTTCAGGATGAAGCCTAACAGCTTGCTTAATGGCCTCCAGCTTTTGGTCCTGATTTTCGGGTAGGTAATCGAGAATGGATTCTACCTTCAGAACCCCATCCACATTCTGAAATTCCCTGACACAGCGGTTGAGTTCCCGCTGCCCTTTAACTACACAGGTAAGCTGCTCAGGGTCATAGTCAAAATTCTCCTTGACCTTCTCAAGCTGTTGGTAGGTCTCAACCTGAGTCGGCATGAGTTCATACATACTCTCACTCAATTTGGCACTGGGCGCCCTGATACCGAATAAGACAAAGAGGGCAACCAGGATTACCAGAATTCCCGGAGCAAAGCGCTGTATTTGCACACCGAGCACTCTGAGAATATTGGATCTTGTGCGCTTAAGTTTGAACCGGCCAAATTTAAGCCTCAAGACAACCAGGGCAGGAAGCAGGACGAATACCGCCACCAGGGTCAGGGGCAAACCGATGGCGCCGATGACGCCTAACTGATGTAGCGCTTTGGTCTCGGCAAAGTAAAAGGAGAAAAATGCTGCTGCCGTGGTGAGACAACCCAGAATAACCGCCTTCCCAGTGTGGACAAAGGTATGCTCAAAGGCAAGGGTGACATTATCGTGCTCCTCCATCTCACCCATAAACCTCGTCAGTAAGTGGATACAGAAGTCGATACCAAGGCCCAATAGCAGGACGGCAAACGCAGCAGAGAGTGCATTGAGAGAGTCATATACGAGGAATATCACCCCCGATGTCCAGATTATTCCGATGAGCAGCGGGATGGCGGACAGAAGCGGTAGAGACAGGCTTCTGAAAGAGACGAAAAGGAGAATTAAGATGAGTATCAAGGTGATAAACGCTGTGAGGTAAATGTCTTGCATAGCCAGCTTGTCACCTTCGTAATCGATGACCATCAGACCGCCAGTAAAGCCTACATTGAGGGCTTCATAGTCTTTATCCTCCCCCCTGGTTTCGGTGATAAGCCTCCCCAGGTCGTCGAGGAGATAATTCCTCTCCAGAGGATTCTCCATGTCTATGGTGAAGCCCATAGTGACGAGGTAAATCTTCTTGTTATCCGAGACGATATATTCTGAGAGAGTTGCCTTTTCCAGCGTAGCGGTTGGTAAAGCCCCGAGTATTTCTGGTGCGGCACGAGGGTCCGTCAGGGCGGCAAATTGCTCCTCCGGCAGGTAGAGAATTCCCTTTTCGGCGGCAAAGCTGAGGTCTTTTTTATATTGAATATCCTCCCAGCGGCTGTCCTTTTCTAATTTCTTTACCAGCGTCTTGGCATACGCCTTGGCGGTGTAAGCATTTGAGTCTGAACAGTCTATGACCACCACTACCATATTAGACCCTCCAAATCGCTCTTCAACTGCCTCGGCCGCGAGGAAATCGGGGTCATCCGACTCGAAGTATCCCTCCATGCTGGTATCTATGGTGAAATTTGAAGCCGGAATAGCAGCCAGTATGGTTATGCCAAGCACGACCGCCATCGTCTTTACCGGATGGCGGGTCGTCTTCTTCACCAGCCTTTCGAGAATATTCATCTGTTACCCGTGTCAAGAAATATAGGTGCCTTATCCTCTAAGAGCCATAACCCCCGTGCACCCTGTTTCCTCTACCTCAATTACGTCATGCTACACAACTATTTCCTACCTTAAAAGGGAATTAAATCACAGGAAGTACAACTTCTTCTCCCTCTTTTAGCCCGGACAGAACTTCAGTATATGTGCCATCGCTTAAACCCAGAGTAACTTGCCTCTTCTCAGTCTCATCGTCGGTGACAACTTCCACCCAGGGTTTTTCCAGAGACCCTTGAATAGCTCGATTGGGTATCAGCAATACATTATCACAGCGGTTAGTGATAATTTCAGCACTGGCGCTCATGCCATCTTTAAGTTTTTCATCAGGATTCTGCAAAGTTATGGTAATTTTGTAAGACACCTCATCTTCCCAAACTTTGCCCGTTGGGGAGATGAAAGTTACCTTCCCTTTTACTTTTTTATCAGGCAAAGCAATCAAGGTAATAATGGCTTCCTGCCCTAGCTTCACCCTGGAAATGTCTATCTCGTCAATTTCACCACTCATTTCCACTTCATTGGGGTCAACCAAGTAGATTGCTGGACTGCTGTATGTCATAGCCGAAAGCTGCTGCCCTTCATCTATATAAACATCGGCTATGATGCCATCGAAAGGAGCAATAATTGTCGCTTTGGCTAGCTCCAGCTCAACCACGGCTAACTCTAGCTTCGCCATATCCAGAGCTGCTCTGGCTTCATCTGTCTGCAGCTCAGCCAATTTAACGGAGAGAGGCAGCGCCCATCTTCTAGCGTGTGATTTTTTCTGTGCCGTGGATGTGCTCTCCCCGACTAACTCCAGTAAAGCTTGTGCTCTCTCAATTTCCCCTTGCTCTAAAAGCTCTTGAGCTTCCTCTAAGTTATTCTGGATTTCCTCTAAAGCTCGCCAGACCCCAGGCACGTCAATGGCATAAGTATTAGTATAATGTGGATAGATTGTTCGCATAAGGTTATTTTCAGCCATTTCGTAATTAGCTTGAGCCATTTCGCACCCAGCCTGAGCCATCTCTACTTTTAGTTCTAAAGGGCAAATATCGAGCTTGGCTAATACTTGACCCTCGATTACCTTATCCCCCTTTTCCACCAGTATCTCGTCTACCTCTCCCATAGTGCCAAATGGTAAGTACTCCTTATGACGCATTTTTAAATTGCCTTCTTTAGCAGAGACACTTATTATTAAATCGCCCCGAGTAACTTCAGCGGTTTGCAAAGGCATTTCTTGCTGGGCGCATCCGGCTAAAATTGAGCCAACCAAACACATCGCTATTATTGAAATTAACCATTTTTTCATTTAATCAGCCTCCTCTTTGGAAACGTCTCCATTTTACTGCCACCGCCAAAGCTCGACAAGACCGGTAACCACACCATAAATAGAGATACTAAAAGAAACACCTCCAAAACAATTATGCTCATTGGCCCTCCTCTTATTATTCATTTGGAATAACTTTCCACCACATCATTATTGCGCTGCTTTTTGTTTCATACACGCCATCCTACAACTTCTCCAGGCCAAAAAGAAAACGCTGTAAGCCCCCTGTTTTACAAGATCAGGTTCTGCAGGCTACCCACGGTCAGTGCCGCGGCTACCATTATTCCCGTAGCTTTAAGGGTGTCTCTTGTCCGTAGCTCTCGAGCCAGTATCACAAAGGTAGCCACACAAGGGAAAAACATAGCTAGGACCGTACTGCTGATAACCAGCTGCTTAGCAGTTAATGCTAAGGGAGCTAGCATGCCCATAGCCACGTCCTTACGCAAAAAGCCAATAACTAGGGCAACAACTGTTTCCTTGGGCAACCCCAGCAACTCGCTCACAATCGGGGCAGCAATATTAGCAATAGCATCGAAAACCCCTAAAGCATAGAGAATATTTACCACCAGCACAGTGCTAAGAACTATGGGCAAAGCTTCTTTGATAAAGCCGGAGACCCGCAGCCAAAGCTTCTCACCGATGACTCGCCACGGCGGCAAGCGATAGGGCGGAATTTCCACCAGAAGTTCCGGGCTGAAACCCTTGACAATGCGATTAAGGATAAGCCCTATGATAACCCAAGATGCAAACAGGCTACCGTAGACCATAGCTACGTACTGTCCACCTTGCTGCCCCACCAGTCCTATTATCATAGCTTGCAACGCTGCGCATGGAACGCCAATAGAAATCAAAGTAGCCGCAATAAACCTTTGTCTACGGCTCTCCAAAATACGGGTTGCCATAACCGCAGGCACATTGCATCCAAAGCCGAGGATAGTAGGGATGATGGCATAACCGTGTAGCCCCAACCTGTGCATTAGGGTATCCATCAATACTGCTAAACGGGGTAGGTAACCAACATCTTCCAGTATTCCTAACGCCAGGTAAAAAGAGACGATATACGGTAACACCGCACCAAGAGGGATGTAAAATCCAGTGCTAAGCAAACCAAAGGATTGAAAATAGTCAATTTCCCCAGCAATAAGGTTGCCTATCAAGACACTGTGCCAGAAACCTCCTGACCCTAAAGCAAGGCTCACTTTCATTAGCAAAGGGGTCCATAGCCACTCGAAAAGAGGGTCGGTCACGTAACCAATGATACTCTCACCAATAAGGCGGATGACCCAAAAGGTGGCAAGGAGAACCACCAGGGCGATGAAAACTCCGCCCACCGGATGATCGCTGACGTCTTCCAGAACATCACGCCAGGTATGGTGGTGATGGCTTAACGATTGCACTTGACTGACGATATTGCCAACTCTTGCCCATCGTTCATCACTACCAGAATAAGTAGTTTTAGGCACCTTCGCTTCTGGAAGACGCCTGACTAACCCCTTTATTCCTTGCCCGGTTACCCCTACTGTGGGGACAACTGGCACCCCGAGAAGTTCTTCTAGCTTGGCAACATCGATATTTATGCCTCGGTGACGAGTATCGTCCCAAATATTGAGGGCAACTATTACCGGTACTTGTCTTTCCAGCAGCTGCAAGGTGAGATTGAGGTTTCTCTCCAAATTGGTGGCATCAACAACATCGATGACTAAATCCCCGTCTTTAAGCATCTCCACAGCCACCTCTTCCGCCTTACTAGTCGGCTCAAGAGTATAGGTGCCAGGCACATCGATAACTTCAGCTTGCTCTTCACCCAGTTTCAAATGACCCTTGGTGAACTGCACCGTGGTGCCGGGATAATTGGAAGCGATTATGTGTATACCAGTAAGCCGGGAAAACAGGGCGCTTTTGCCCACATTAGGATTACCCACAAGTAGGATTCGCATCATCTCCTAACAAAGTTCCCAGGCAGATATTTATCCAACCTCGACTATTATTCTGTTAGCCATGCCAAAGCCAATAGCTAGCTGGGCATTATCCACCCTGAGAGTAACCGGCCCGCGAAAAAGAGTAGAACTTACTTTAGTCACCTTCTTCCCCGGCCTGATATCCAAAGCCTCCAGCCGCCGCATTAAGCCTCGCCCCCCCAGAATTCCAATTACAGTTCCAGTCTGTCCAATTTCCATCTGGCGCAAGGTCAATTGTCTCCCTTGGTGAATAGTCATAATTTATCCCCTATCTCTGAAATGTCTTAACAAGGCCTCCCAAATAGCAGTCTTAGTTCTTCTAAATGCAGTCAGCCTACTTCGTGATTCTTTCTTATCTTGAATACTATGGTGAAAAACATATTGGCAACTACTCAATACCCTGAATCACTAATACATTGGATTTGCCAAAACAAAATTTTGAGTTAGTCTTGTCTAACTTACACATATCAAAATTTTTACTTTCTCCTCTCCTCCTTCTCCAAACCCTTAGCCAGACACTCTTCAGGAAGCTGTCCATGCTCCAGATAATATTTATACCTTTTTGGGAAGTTAGGCTCTTCTAAGGGACATGCTTGTATAAACTCTATGAACTTAATCATCCTCTCCAGACTTAGCGGGCTAATGACGTGCTCAATCTTGCAGGCATCCTCCTCAGCCGTTTCCCGATCAATGTCCAGCGCCTCAGTAAAAAAGCAGCTCAGTGCTTCATGACGGTGAACCACACCCTCAGCAACACTTTCACCCTCAGGAGTAAGCTCCACGTATCTATATCTCTCGTGCACCACAAGCCCCTTCTCTGAAAGCTTCTCCAAAGCTGAAGTAACGCTAGGCATTCTAACTTTCAGCCTTCGGCTGATCTGACTTACCCTCACTGCTTTATTCGCATCACGAAGCATGGCTATCGCCTCAAGATAATCTTCCATACTAGGAGTATGTTGCCTTTGCATTTCCTGTTTCACCATCGCTCATCACTTCAAGAATTGTTAGCCTTGTCTAACAATTATGTCACTGCCTAATTTTCTTGTCAACACCCCCTCCGTATCTAGTTCCAAAAAAATTTGATATTATAGGCAGTAAAATAAATAGGTTTTAAGTTATTATTATGTCAAGCAAATTAGTAAGGTGGATAGGCAGCGATGAAGCTGGCAAGGGCGATTACTTTGGACCACTGGTGATTGCCGGCGTGTTGGTAGATAACACAATTGTTAAGTCGCTTGAGGAATTGGGGGTAAAGGATAGCAAGAGGCTTTCTGCTAATTCAGTAAAAGAATTAGCAAACAAAATTAAGAAAATGTGCCTGTGCTCAGTAGTAACCATAGGACCGGCAAAATACAATGAACTATATAATAGGATAAGAAACCTAAATCGCCTGCTTGCCTGGGGGCACTCTAGAGCTATAGAAAACATTCTAGATAGAGAAGAATGTGACTACGCCCTAGCTGACCAATTTGGAGACGAGAAATTTATAATCGCTGCCTTAATGGAAAAAGGTAAAGGGATAAAGGTGAAACAGGAAATTAGAGCTGAAAGCGATATAGGAGTAGCAGCAGCCTCAATACTAGCCAGGGCAGAGTTTGTTCATCGCCTGGCAACGCTGTCAGTAAAATATGGAATGGATTTTCCCAAAGGCGCTTCGCCAGCAGTAATTGAAACCGGAAAGGAATTTGTCAGGAGATACGGAAAGGAAAGGCTAATGGAAGTGGCTAAAATCCACTTTAAGACGACAAAATCAGTGCTCGCGGACTAAAAGGAGGAGAGAGATGGAGCCCAATTTATTGGGCGTCTGTGCCTGATAAATCAAGCAACTACAAAATTTGGAGGTGAAGAATTTCCGGGATAGTCAAGACAAATCTGAATCCAAAGCTAGAGCAAAATTAAACAGCCTAAGAATAAGAAAGGAGGGGAAATGGAGGTAATTATCAACAACACAAAATTATCCCTAATCCAAGGAGATATCACCGAGCAAGCTACCGATGCCATAGTCAATGCCGCCAACCCCAGTCTAATGGGAGGTGGTGGTGTGGATGGTGCCATACATCGAGCTGGAGGGCCAGCTATCTTAGAAGAATGTAAGCAAATCGTTGCTAAACAGGGGCGATTGCCCACAGGAAAAGCTGTGATTACCACTGGAGGAAATCTTAAGGCAAAATATGTCATACATACTGTTGGCCCCATCTGGCGTGGCGGAAGTAGAAATGAAGCTGAGCTTTTAGCTAGCGCCTATCATGAATCCTTAACAGTGGCGGCTGAGAATAAGTTAGCCAGCATCTCCTTTCCCTCCATAAGCACAGGAGCTTATGGCTACCCGGTGGCTGAGGCAGCCAGGATAGCCCTGAGAACCGTGGTTTCATTTCTCAAAGAACAAGCCACCTCTATCAAAGAGGTGGTATTCGTTCTTTTTGATTCCAAAACTTATGAAAGCTATTGCTCTGCGCTGCAGGAGATAATAGGCGGTTCTAAAACCCAGAAATATAAAGAGCATTAGAGCAGGCCTGGTTGAATGGTATTGGTAGAGTATAAGCCCTTACACAGAACGAATCTTTAGATTTTCTACTGCTTCAAAATGTCTTATGTTACTAGTGAGAAGAGTAAGGTTATGATAAAGGCAGGTAGAAGCAATTAAGAGATCGAAGTCACCAATTATTCTTCCCTGCCGTCTTAATCTTCCCCGCTCTTTACCAAAGATTCTACAAATCCTTTCATCAATGCCAAGAATCACCAAATCTGGAGCTAGAAACCTCTTAAGGGTTTCCTCGCTTAGGACTGGATCACGAGAATAATAAATCCCCTCGTAAAGCTCAGCTAAAGAAACAATACTCAAAGCTAAACCTTGTGGGGCTAATTCCTCTAACTTCCTCGTAACTTTTTCTATCTTGTTGAAGTGGTCAATAATCCAGTCAGTATCAATAAGATAGGAAGTATTCATAGCCTTATCTCTGGTCTGGTGCTAACAAGGCGATCAGCATAAATATTCTTTTTTAGCTCCTCAGCATCTACTAAATCCTTCCAGCCCCCAGATGTAGCCTTCAGAGCTTCAAGGAATTTCTCTGCTTTAGAGCAGGGGATTTCAGAGATAGTGATAATCAGCTCTTTCCCTTCTTCAAATTCTAGTTTCTCTAATGGCTCAATTATTCCTTTTGAGAACCTTGCTTTTATGCTCCTTGCCATTTTCACTCCCTTGTTTTTGGCGATTAAGTTTTCTATCTATTTTTAGATTTCTAAATCTCGACCATTACTAAGTTTACTCCACCTGTGGAGACTGTCAAGGCGCATTGGTTTTTATGATGCTCAATCTGGATCAAAAAGTTCATCGAAGCTGTTTATAGTTAACCACATAGGTCGTTGCACAATTTTCCCTGTCATTGCGAGCAAAGCGAAGCAATCCCATACAGAATGTTGGGGCTTTTGGTGGTATTATACCTCGCCGCACGGGCTAACAAGCCATTGAGCATTTCGAGGTAGAGGTGGCTGTGGATGTCACACTACGCTAAAAATGTTACTTATCGAGGATATTATAGAAGTAAACCTTCATATAGCAGGCAGCGTTATAGCTGGGTTGCCGCTAGAGCGTGGTGGTAAAGTTGCTCGAAGGTCGTGGCTGTAGTGGAGCGAAAAACATTTTCCGGAACCTTTATATAGTGCCAGGATACTCCGGTGAGCGCTGTGGCATCCTGACACCATTTAGTAGCCCGAACATCTTTTCGAGCTACCTCTATATCCTCAAGTCCCTTGGTCTCTACCAAAAACATCTCGCCAGAGATAAGCCTGACTATGAAATCAGGATAGTAGTAGCGGACGCCACCCTGAGAACTTAAGTATTCAATAGCAAAGTGAGTAGCTTCAGTGTTTTTGGCAAAGGCAGCCACACCTAGGACGCCATCAAGAAAGGCAGCGAACTCAGCTTCGTAATGAGAATCACAGGCAACCAGGTTGAATATCGTCTTGTGCGCTGGATATGTCTCTTTTGTCCAGGGGAAAGCATTGGTACCACTAAACTTGATGGGGTTTCCCTGAATATGTACGGGGTGTGACTCTATAGTTAGGTTATTTATGGCTTGAGCAAAGACAGTGATAATTATCTGCCGGGCGTCAGGTTCGCTGAGACGGCGCAATATGGCTGGACTATTTAGGTCAACCTCGTGTCCGAACAGAATAGTACGGATATATTCTTTGACCAATGGCACCAGTTCAGCAAAGCGCCCTGGCATTCGTGCTTCCTTCAGAATCATCTGACTAAAATAAGCTATCACTCCTTCAGGCTGGTCTGGGAAGGGAATGAGTAAATCTTTTTCCTCCACTATTTCTCTAGTTAGCATGTGGCGACCGGTATAGTGAATAATGTCTTCTTTCACGAGATAACCGCTAGGTAAGCTAATAGTCCGTTTTGGTATCTTGTCTAAGTCAAGGGCTTTTAAGGCGGCTACCGAACGGCTGAGTACCGGGGAGAGCTGGGGAATCTCTATATCGAACTCAAGTTTTGTTGATTCTACAATAATAGTCTTAATATCAATGCGGACATTCTCCAGGCGGTCGCGCTCAATCTCAAGCCCCTCCTCCTTTATCTCTCTATCCCAGAAGTCACGAAAGGCATCATGCTCAACAACTATAACTCTCTCTTCAAAGCCTGAGCCTGGTCCAGTCATACGACGCAGACCTCTGCCTAATGTCTGCTCAGGAAGGATGTTAGCTTTAGCAGTATAAGGACGCAGCGGGACAATAACCACCACATTTCTTACGTCCCAGCCTTCCCGCAGCATAAGGACACTTACAATAACCCGGTATGGATTCTGGTCACTGTCAACCTCACGGCTGGCTTGGCGAGCATCATCAAGTTCTTTCTTGGTAATCTCGCCCTTCTTATCGGTGTGGATAGTAAGTACGTGGTTACTCAAGTCTGGCAGTGTCTCTAAATAATCTCTAATATCGTCTGCTGACCTAGTATCCTCGGTCATAACAAAAAGGACTGGTTTCTTGCCACTTTTCTGGAGGTCAGTCCAGTAGTCTCGCCATTTGGCAATGCCGGCGTCTATCCACTGGCGATAGCGTACCGAGGCGTCATTGCTGGGTATTTGCACTGGTCCGCCGATTTCACCCAGTATAGGCTGTTTAACAATGCCATCTTGAATAGCCTGTGATACAGGGTAATCAACTATTATCTGGGGAAAGAGCTTTCCCTGTTGAGTCTTTGGTGTGGCCGAAAAGTCCAGTTGGGCAACTAACCCCGGTGCTCCCCGGCTCTGGAGTTGCTCGTGAAGATTTACAATGGTCTGATACCAGACCAGGTCTTCATCGTGAACATGGTGAGCTTCATCGTTAAGGAGCATCAGGTCAGAATGACGTAGAATGCGGTCAATAAGCTCTCCGGCAGAGACTTTAATCTCAAGTTTTGGTTTAGGACCAAGCATTGCCTCAACCGGATTAGCTTCTTCTTTTGGCTCCCGCTCATAAAGGCGCTGGACATTGGTCAAGTAGAGTGTGCCAAGTGTGGTGGCTGGGGCTGGCTCATCTTGAAGAACAACTCGCATTTGCCAATCGGATGCCCACTCAGGCGGGACAAGCGGGTCTTGGTCTTCCCGGAAAATCTTGCCGCCGGCAAAGTCCTGCTTTAGTCTTTCAAAGACAATAACATTGGGGGCGATGAGAAGAAAAGTCTTAGCTAAAGGCGAATTTGGCTCTTTAATACTATGGAAATATGACCAGACTATTGCTAGGCTCATTACTTTGGTCTTACCCGAACCGGTTGCCATCTTGAAGACATAACGAGGAAAGCGGTCTGCGGCCGGGTCATAGTAAACACCCCCGCTACCGCCAAAATCCTGCATCAGTTTAGCAAAGGAGCGGGCTTGGACTACCTCGTAGCAATAGATAAGTGTTTCAGTGGCTTCACGCTGGCAGAAATAGTAGCCGAAGGGCTTGCCATCAGGGCTGCGATGGTCTTCAAAGAACCAGTAGGTTAGCAATCGGCGTGTGGTATCAGAGATGCCGGGATAGTCTTGGGCTCGCCATCCATCCACTACTTGCCGTAGCTTGGACACCAGGTAGGCGACGGTGGAACGATGCTGAGTGGGTACAGCATACGGATTAAGCAGCTTCACTGTACGTTAACCTCCAGTAGCTTGGTGGTGTCGTTGCCGAAGATGTCTACTATTTTTACCAGGAGCTTATAGGTGCCGGGACTGAGATAGTTATGCCAGTCGCTTTCGGCAGCCAGCGTTGAGTGTTTTCGGGTGCGATATGACTGCCACTGGTTGTGAAAGGTGTCTTCTTTGAAGTCCCAGTCAACCGCCCAGTAGTCAACGTAATCTGACCATTTCTTGACTTTATCCCGCACCTCAAGGGGAACAAGCTCTAAGCTGGGGATAATGAAGTCCCTGAGAGCTATTTGAACCGCTGTTCCCTGCTGTCTGACCTCAGTTTCAACATAAGCCAGCTCATAGAAATGGACATCGCCAGCTTCCACCGCCCGCTTGTCCATGACCTCTCTGGGGATATTAAGCAGACGCAGGTCTATGCCTCGCCGCCTGGCTTCATTGCCAACCACATCGTGAAGCCCCATCTCCCACTCCCAACCCAAAACATCCAGAGCCGTTAATCTGTTGGCTAAGCATTCTTCTAAAGCCTCTATGATTTCAGAGAGGGTAACCGGGGCATCGGTGGCGCCGACATGAACCATTCTGCCTGCCTTTCTGCCGTGAAGGTGGCTAAAACCGATGACCGGCTCAGCATGGTAGAGCCTAATGATAAAAGCCAGGTATTCAAAGATAGCCTTCTGGCTGTCTTTCTGCCGACCACTTATGCCATTCATCTGCCAGTATTTTCGTTCATATTTACCCAGATTCAGGATTTCAAAAGGCTGGCAATCGGGAATGTCCAGCAAACGCTTTCTGCTAGTGTGAATGGCAAACCTGCCTAAATCGCAGCCGAGCCACCGCCTGCCCAGCTTCTCAGCCACCGCCAGTGTCGTCCCCGAGCCACAGAAGAAGTCGGCAATAATTCCGTTAGGCGGACATGCCATCTTGATAACTCTTCCTACCAATCCTTCGGGCTTCTGCGTTTCGAAATTCACCTTTTCTAAGCTGTGGGCACCAAGATATCGAACGCCCTCATCATCCCAGATGCTCTGAACCGGTTGATATTGGTGTTCATCAAGGTACTGTTTATAGTGAACCGCTCCACCCCCTGTTATAACGATTAACCCACTTGCCCAAGCCTCATCTATTTTCTCCTGGCTCCAGCGCCAGTGCGTGCCCGGGGGAGGCACAATCATCTTATCCCCAAAGCGCCTGACAGGCCCAGCACCTTTTGCATTCATTGAAACGAGCCTATATCTACGACCATCAGCATCTTCATATTTGTAGAAGTCTTCAATGTATTCCTTGCGTAGCGGCACACCCGGTTGTTTGAAATAATAAGAGTCGCTCCGGGAATACCAAAGAATGTTATCATGAATCTGCCCACAGCCTTTGCGATCCCCATGAGCAGTTACCCTTCGCCATACAATTTCATTTACAAAGTTCTCCTTCCCAAAAATTTCATCCATCATCAGCTTCACATAGTGCCCCACATGCCAATCCATGTGGACATAAATACTCCCGTTCTCCGCCAGTAGCTCTCGCATCAAGACCAGGCGCTCATACATCATCTGGAGATAGGAATCAGTGCCTTTGCCCCAAGTATCGTTATAGGCTTTCTGCTCAATGATAGAGGGCTGTTTGACCAGCTCCTCGTCGCCTATCTTGACCCTGAAGCTGAAATCATCGCCGGTATCAAAGGGTGGGTCAATATAGATAAGGTTAATCTTACCGGCAAAGCCTTCTTTCAGCAGAGAAGCCAGGACATACTTGTTATCACCCCAGATAAGCTTATTGCGCCAGACATCTTTATCAGCAGGTTTACCTTCAAAAAGAGGTAAGGGCGGCAAGCCTGCAAGTAGCGGCGTCTGCTCCCTGGTAGCCCGGGACTGATTTATGGTCTCAATGACCTGAAAGGGCAGCGGAACACGCTCTACTTGGGTGCGCTTGCCTTCCCAGACCAGCTCAGTTCCTGTGGCATTAACCCTTAGTTTCTCGCTCTCGGTCATCCCTGCCATATTCTTACTATATGGCTTGGCTAAGGCTCTGTCAACATACCCGCTTCAGAACCACGGCACGGAGATATGGTAGAATTACCTTGTGTCAGCCCTAAGTGAACAAACCGTCATAATGTTTACCAGACTGGCTTTAACTTGAACTTAGCTGTGTCGAGCCTTATTACATATATACCGAAGACGCTTGATATTCCGTCTGGGGCAAGTTAGTAGAATATTTCGTGACTATATTGCTTACAAGTGAACTAAATTATAAAATAGGCTTGTGTCTGAGCAGAAAAGCAAGAATCCACAATTAAAGAAACCCAAATCAGAAGTACTCAAAGGGCATAAAAAGGTTGGGACCAAATATTTGCCCCCTCTTATGACATATCTCAAGCTAGTGCCTATTAGTTGGGCTCATGATATGCTCCCAGAACTTCTATGGTTAGCTTTATTGAGCGACCAACTGGGGTATCGCGTAGCCATACAAAAAGCAATTCGACTTTCGGATATTATGAATACTATAGTACAGGAGCCAAGAAAGGGCGGGTTCAATTTGGCTTCTGACTTTAATAAAACACTTCAAAGTGAACGTGTTGAGGTCAAGTCCAAGATAGATGGTGGCCTAACAAACTCGTTGGACTCCTGTGTCGGATTAATAGCAAAGTTTTATCCAGAGTTGCCAATGAAATGGCTGGTATCAGAAAAATGGATGAAGGAGACTAGTGTTGGATTGGATGGGCTTGAACAGATTAAGAATGCCATCAGGACACGCGTTGATAGAACCAGCAAACTTGCAATGGAGTGTCAAGTATTAGCGTTTGTAATGGAAGGTAAAGCCGGCAAGTTGAAGGTTCATTCAGAGATTGCACATGATCTTAACCTAATATCAGAATATCCCAATTCTGACGAAAGCCGTAGGATGGCTGCTCAAGTCAGGGCTGCCTTGAACGCTCTTCTTATGCACCGTAAGAAACCTCGCATTTGGCCAAACTATTTTTGGCGACACTCTTGGGAAATATCACTATGCGAATACCGTTCCAAAAATAAGGACTTTGAAAAGTCTTATCCAGATGTCAACGAGGCCGCGGAACCAGAGGCCGCGGTCATCCCAGCTGTTAATAAGAGTTTTGAATTTGGGCGGCAATTCGAAGATATGACTCAGACAGAACTACAAAACTTGTGGAATGATGCAAAAATTGATCTTGCTGATCCTACTAGGCACGATGTTATTATTGGCCTATTAGCGAGGAATTTACAGTTGGCATGCGATATTGTGCAAAACCCAGGTCTTTGGATTATGCCGATATCAGCTATTCTTGTAAGGTGTATGATTGAAACACAGATTAGGCTGACGTGGCTTATTAAATGTGGGAATGATATGGACTTCAAGGATTATGTAGAGTATGGGCTTGGGCAAGAAAAGTTATATGTAGAACATTTGAAGCGCCTGTCACTTGAAGATCGCCTTGACAAACAAGAAATCACCGAAGATATTGAAGGGCGGGAGAAGTGGATAAATGCGCAGCGATTTACCTTTCTGTTACCTGTTGATGTTGGTGGGGGTAACAAAGGCAAGAACCTTCGCGTTATGGCAGAGGAAGCTGGCATACTTGACCTGCATAGACTAGGATATAGCCCACTATCATCGGCTGTGCACGGGCATTGGAATACTATCGCACGATTGAACTTAACTCCTTGTTTAAATCCATTACATGGTCAACACTGGCTTCCAACTCTACCGCAACGTCCAATTAGTTTATTTTTCGTTTTTGATGCGGTTAATTGTTACTCCGCGTGCTTTGAGCTGGTAAGCCTAGCACTTACAGGTAAAAAGAAGGAAAGCGAAGCAGTACTAAGCTATTTAAAGCGAATGCGGGAAGTATTTAATTCTCCTCCTGAGCGTAGTGGAGGAAGTGATAGTACCAATTAGCCAAAATGTGTCCTCAATTATCTATAGTGCCATGTTCGCTATCTACATCGCTATGATACAATTATAAAAAGGGGCTGCGAGAGTAATTCTCGCAGGAGGTGGACTATCACAGTTAGGGACAGCATACCGTGCCCAGCCTTGGGTTGTGGAAAGAGTTTTAGCTCTTTTCTGAACCTTGCAAGACACATGACCATGACTGGCAGGCCTAGTGCTACACGTTCCAGTAGCGAAGAAATCAATTGGTTAGAAGATCATCTCGGCGAGGACTTCGTTGAGTTTGGATGGAAGTCTGACAAGAAAATAGCCATTGCTTTGAGAAGGCTATGGAAAGCCAACGACAACAGGTGGCCGCAGTAATACTTAACTTGGTTAAGAGCAACAATCCATCGGAATGTTTTTTGGTGCTTGAAGCGTGCTACGGGGAGTAGCCCGATAGATCCTTAGCTTACCATAGCATAGCCACGTAGCTACTCAGAGGCACCCCGAGCGAATCTGCTACAGGTTTACACTTCGCCATAAGGCAATAGAAAAACTTCCCTTGTTTGGGAAGCTCACTCAAGGCTTCATAATGACCCATCCCTTTAGCAAATATCAGGTCGGCTGATTCAAACTCCTGCTTGAACTGAGTTGAGGCCAAGGTAAAAATTATTCCCGGCGAGGCTACACCAGTAGTTATGACCCTCCCAAAGTCATTTTCCAAGCCAGCATTGCTAATATCCTCCAGAGTAGCATCATTCTGAACCGGTAAGGGCTTAACTACGTAGATAACATCAGCAAATTGCCTCATCTTTTTGACTAAAGGCAAGTCGAAGTAAATTTCACCAGCATTATCAGCCAAATATAAAATTTTGCTTGCCTTTCTTAACCTCGCTTCAAATCGTTGTGAGTCATCTATGGCGAAGTTTACCGGTTTCCTTATATCGTCCTTGATGATGCTCGGCTGTCTGAAGAAATCTATGGCATTCGCTGCAGCGGCGAGTTTAAGACAACCCTCAAAATCATCCTTATAGAGATTGCTTCGCTTCCTGCCACGCCTTCGGCTCGCAGCTTCGGCTCGCAATGACAGCTCAGGGTATAATTCCCTAGCAATTGCCATCTCCTTCTCTTTCATCCTCCGATAAGGGTCAGGATTGTGGGTTATTTCCTTTATCACCTGATGAATCTTAGTAGCAATCACAATAGATATCTGGTCATAGGAAAATTCATCATCCAGAATTCTCAGAGCTTCTTCTATTGCCTTCTGTTTAAGCAAGTTATTATCAGTTGCTAAAGTAGCAGCTTGATGAATTAACCTTTGCAAACACTGATAGCATTCCAGTGAAATTTTCACTTCACCTCCTGGTTCAAAAAGAAAGCCTAAGATTCTTCACCATCGTTCAGTCACCTTTTCCTTGTCATTCTGACAAACTGAAGCAGAATGAAGGGCATCAGAGATTCTTCGCCTACGGCTCAGAATGACAGAGAATAAGGTTATCAAACACTCCCCTTAAATTTGAGTGACCTGCACTACTATATTATAATAACTGAAAAACAACCAGTGGGTGTGGGCTATGCTTGATAAATTGGAATTAATACAGAAGCGCTATGAAGAGCTAACTCGGCTGATAGCTCAACCCGAAATAGCCACTGAACCAAAGCAAGTACAGGAGCTAACCAGAGAGAGAGCTAGCCTCGAAGACATCGTCAACACATACCAAGAATACAAGGCTAACTCTAAAGAGTTAGCCGAAATGGTGGCTTTGCGCGACAGCACTACAGAGGAAGACTTGATAGCTCTCATTAAGGAGGAAACGAGCAAGCTTAAACAACACCAGGATGATCTCCTTCGCCAACTCAAACTCTCTTTACTGCCCAAAGACCAGCTAGCTAATAAAGATGTCATCATTGAAATAAGAGCTGGTGCTGGTGGTGAAGAGGCAAGCCTTTTTGCTGCCGACCTATTCCGTATGTATAGCCGCTATGCCCAAAATAAAGGCTGGGAAGTAAACATTATCAATAGCAACCAGAGTGAAATCGGAGGCTTCAAGGAAGTAATATTTGAGGTTAAAGGTAAAGGCGCCTTTAGTCAATTAAAGTACGAGCGTGGCGTTCACCGAGTGCAAAGAGTGCCTCTCACTGAGGCTTCTGGACGAATACACACCTCCACAACCACTGTAGCTGTTCTACCCGAAGCAGAAGAAATTGAGCTGAACATCAACCCAGATGACCTCAAAATGCAATTCTTCCACAGCCATGGCGCTGGAGGACAGAATGTAAACAAAGTAACTACAGCAGTTCGCATTACGCATCTGCCCAGCGGCATAGTAGCTACTTGTCAAGATGAGCGCTCCCAAGTAAGAAACAGAATGAAAGCCATGGCAGTACTCCGAGCCAGGCTATTTGACTTAAGACAGCGCAAGCAATCTGAAGAGATAGATAGACAACGAAGAACTCAAGTAGGCAGTGGCCAGCGGGCAGAGAAAATACGCACCTATAACTTCCCACAAGAGCGTGTTACCGACCACCGCATCAATTCAACTTTCCACAATCTGAGCCAGATTTTGGACGGAGAACTCGATGAAATCATCGAAGCTCTGTCTGCTAAAGAGCAAGTTGAACAATTAGAAGCAGTCCTTTCATGACTTCAAGCGAAACTTTATATTTAGCTGGCCACATATTATCTACGGCAAGAATTGACGATGCTTCTATCGAGGCTGAACTTTTACTATGCCATGTCCTGGGAATAGCAAAAACGCAGCTATATAGTGAACCAGCGCGGCTATTAACCTTGGCAGAAATAAATCACTTATGGCATCTCCTTCAGCGTCGTCTTCTCCACGAGCCCACCGCTTACATCTTAAAGTGTTGCCAATTCTATGGCATCAACTTTTACATTGACAATCGTGTTTCTATCCCCAGGCCAGAGACAGAGCTTTTAGTGGAAAAGGCTGTTGAGTTTGCTAAACAACGCTTCCCCCTAGGAAACCCTATCATAGCTGACATTGGCACCGGCAGCGGGAATATCGCTATCAGCCTTGCCTTGGCACTTCCTAAAGCTAAAATCTATGCTACAGACATTTCAGCTTCAGCTCTCGAGGTAGCTGGTATGAATTGCCAGCATCATAAGCTTGACAGCCAAGTAGAACTTCTCCAAGGCAATTTGCTTGAACCATTACCCCAACCTGTAAATGTCATAGTGGCTAACCTTCCTTACATCAAGGATTCTGAACTGAAGGCACTAAGTCTAGAAATAATAAATTTCGAGCCAATAATAGCTTTAGCCGGTGGCGAGGATGGCCTGGATAAGATACGCTGCCTTTTAGCTCAAATTCCAGGGGAAATTTGCCCTGAGGGAAGCCTGTTCCTAGAGGTAGGTCAAGCCCAAGACAAAGTAGTAAGCTCGATTATAAATGATTATTTCCCCCAAGCCAGTATTGAGTTAATTCCTGACTTAAGCGGTATTAACAGGGTAGTAAAGGTTATACTATAAAAGACTGAGGATATGGAGATTGACTTATTATGCGACCTAATTCTGCAGGCTAAAAAGATTGTAGTTTTCACCGGCGCCGGTGTGAGCACTGAATCAGGGATACCAGATTTCCGCAGCCCAGGAGGAATCTGGGACAAATATGACCCCGATGAGTTCACCATTCAAAAGTTTCTCAGCAGTGCAGAAGCTCGCAGAAAACACTGGAAGATGCTCAGTGAAAGCAGCCTTATTACAGAAACCAAGCCAAATCCCGCCCATTACGCTATCGCCGAGCTTGATAGATTAGGTAAGCTGGATTGCGTCATCACTCAAAATGTGGATAACCTCCATCAAAAGGCAGGAGTACCTGAGAACAAGGTGTTTGAGCTTCACGGTAATATGAAATGGACGATATGCTTAAGCTGCCACCAACGCTTTCTTACGGAAGAGCTATTACAAAGAATAAAGCAAGAAACCGATGTCCTTGCTTGCCCCAACTGTCAGGGCATTTTGAAACCAGATGTCGTTCTATTCGGTGAGGCACTACCCGAGAAAACATTGACAAAGGCCACTCGCCGCTCACAGAACTGTGACCTTCTAATCATTATAGGCTCTACGCTCGTTATTTATCCCGCGGCTTATATACCAATGTATGCCAAAAATGCCGGAGCTAAGCTAGCTATTATTAACCTTAGCACCACTCCCCTTGACCATTATGCTACGTTAGTCATTCACGGCAAAGCTGGCGAAATAATGTCAAGGGTCATAGAAAAGGTTAAACTTTCCCAGCTAAAGTGAATAGGCACCTCACTAGTCTCAAGGCAAAGTTACCGCCAGTAATATAGTCGTTGTTTCACCCTATGGAGGTCGATTTCCATGCCTAGGTTACTGTTTTTCGAATACGCTTAATGTCCACCGCCTTACCAGTATCTTCATTCACTTCGATCAAGATGGCATTGAAGTCAACAATCCCCTTCCCCACTGACAAACGTCCAGGTATTTGGGAGAGAAAACGATTAATTACATTGTTCGCATCATCACCAATGATCGAGTCCATAGGACCAACCATGCCTATATCAGTAACATAAGCGGTACCTCTGGGCAATATACGAGCATCAATAGTACCTACATGAGTATGTGTGCCGAGCACGGCACTAACTCGACCATCGAGATACCAACCCATTGCCACTTTCTCCGAAGTTGCCTCGGCATGAAAGTCAACAATGATAACATTTGTTTTATCTTTAAACTCAGCTAACAATTTGTCCATAGCTCGAAAGGGGCAATCGAAATTGCCAATGAAAGTGCGCCCCATAAGATTAACAACTAAAACATTGTCCCGGAACCAATAGCCACGGCCGCGAGACGCTGGAGGGTAGTTCAGTGGGCGGAGAATAGACGAATTACCATCCAGATAAGGGAGAAGCTCCTTATGGGCCCAGATGTGATTGCCCGAAGTAATTACATCGATGCTTGAATCAAAAAGCTCCTGTGCTGTGTTTGGAGTTAACCCTATACCACCGGCAGCATTCTCACCGTTGCCTATTACCAAATCAAGCTCATATTCACGATGCAAGCTTGGTAGCAATTTCCTCACAGCGTTTCTACCAGGCTTGCCAATAATGTCGCCTATTACTAATATCTTCAGTTTGCTTCGTCCCCTCGCAATGACATTGCTTTGCCCAAACCATCTTACTTAGCATAGTCTACGGCTACGGTCTCTCGCAGCACTATTACTTTTATTTGACCAGGGTAAGTCAGGCTTTCTTCTATTTTCTTAGAAATGTCCCGAACCAGCCTAATAGCTGTCAAATCATCAATTTCCTCAGGTTTCACCAAAACACGTACTTCCCGCCCAGCCTGAATAGCAAAGGCTTTCTCGACCCCAGGGAAACTACTAGCTATATCCTCCAATTCCTCAATCCGCTTTAGATATTGCTGCAAAGACTCACGTCTAGCACCAGGACGTGAACCACTTATAGCATCGGCAGCAGCAACAATAAAGCCCATAACACTGGATGTTGAAGCTTCGCCATGATGCTCAGCAACAGCTTGAGTTACTTCAGCAGATTTATCCCACTGTTTAACCAAATCAGCACCTATCAAGGCGTGAGAACCCCCCACTTCATAACTCACCGCCTTCCCAATATCGTGAAGCAATCCCGCCCTTCTAGCTACACCGGCATCGGCCCCAATTTCATCAGCCAGCATACCAGCTAGATGGGAAACCTCGAGGCTATGAAGTAAAACATTCTGCCCATAACTAGTACGGAATTTAAGCTGACCAAGTAACTTGATCAATTCCGGATGTAACCCTGGTACTCCACCCTCATAAGCAGCCCGTTCACCCTCATTGCGGATTATAACTTCAACTTCAGTCTTAGATTTTTCCACCACCTCCTCAATCCGAGCCGGATGAATACGCCCATCAAGGATAAGCCTATTCAGAGCAATGCGAGCTATCTCACGCCTTACTGGGTCAAAGCTAGAAATGGTAACTGTTTCCGGAGTATCATCAATAATAAGGTCAACGCCAGTAGCTTGCTCCAAAGCTCGGATATTACGCCCCTCTCGACCAATAAGCCGCCCCTTCATCTCATCGCTGGGTAAGGAAATGGTAGATACCATGGTCTCAGAAACAACATCGGTGGTGCACCTCTGGATAGCCGTGGCTAAAACGCGTTGAACTTCTCTATCAGCTTCTTCCTTTACTTGGGCTTCCCATATTCGAACCTGCCGTGAGGCTTCCTCTTTAACTTCCTGCTCTAGAGCCTGGAGCAGAGAACGCTTTGCTTCATCGCTAGATATGCCAGCCAGGGACTCAAGTTTCGCCAGCTGCTCTTTCCTTATCCGCTCGAGCTCAACCTTTGTCCTTTCGATGCCCTTTGCTCTATTATCTAGGTCGCGCTCACGCCGTTCTAAGGAATCTAATTTTCGCCCTAACGCTTCCTCTTTCTGGTCGAGGCGCCTTTCTAAGCGCTGTGACTGAAGGCGATGCTCCCTACTCTCCGCCTCAGCAGCATTCCTAACCTTGGTGGCTTCCTCTTTAGCCTCAAGAAGAACTTCCTTATGCTTAGCTGTTGCTTCATCTAATAATCTCCGCGCTTCCTTTTTGGCACTTCGAATCTGCTGATTGGCTACCATCTGCCTGGCAAGGTAACCAACAAGGCCACCTAAAACAAGAGCAAGGCCAACTAAGATATATACATAATCCATCTTCCCTCTTTATTCCATTAAAGCAATGCATATAATTCATTAGGACTTAATATTAATCTTTTTGCGAATTGGAGTCAACCTTTACGTGATTTCGACTAAGCCTAATATAGAGGAGAAGTACGATAAAGATAAATTAGGAAACAAAAAAGATAAAGCGCTACAGCAACTTATAATACTAAGAGCAACACTTTTAACAACTGAATAGTGGAAGGAAGGAAACACTTAAAAGCTTACAGTAGACTTTTAGTCTACCAACCGACCTAGGAATCATAAGACTATCGTCTTT
This sequence comes from Dehalococcoidia bacterium, assembly GCA_030612025.1. Classification (GTDB taxonomy): domain Bacteria; phylum Chloroflexota; class Dehalococcoidia; order GIF9; family AB-539-J10; genus 20-14-all-45-10. Next base: position 80,146 of record JAUWOR010000008.1, read on the forward strand.
CGACTCCTTAGAAAGGAGGTGATTCAGCCGCACGTTCCCGTACGGCTGCCTTGTTACGACTTCGTCACAGTCACCAGCTCCACCCTCGGCAACTGCTTCTTGCCAAAAGCAAGTTAGCTCATCGACTTCAGGCGTTTCCGACTCCCATGGCGTGACGGGCGGTGTGTACAAGGCCCGAGAACGTATTCACCGCAGTATAGCTGACCTGCAGTTACTAGCAACTCCGACTTCATGCAGGCGATTTCAGCCTGCAATCCGAACTAAGGATGATTTTTTGGGATTAGCTCCGGATTGCTCCTTGGCAACCCTTTGTATCACCCATTGTAGCGTGTGTGTAGCCCAGGACATAAGGGCCATGCTGACTTGACGTCATCCTCACCTTCCTCCTTGCTGTACAAGGCAGTCTCCTATGAGAATTTAACATAGGACAAGGGTTACGCTCGTTGCGGGACTTAACCCAACACCTCACGGCACGAGCTGACGACAGCCATGCAGCACCTGTGCCAGCTCCTGACTGGATACAGGTCGTCCTCCTTTCGGAATCCTACTCCTGGCATATCAAGCCCTGGTAAGGTTCTTCGTGTATCATCGAATTAAACCACACGCTCCGCTGCTTGTGCGGGCCCCCGTCAATTCCTTTGAGTTTTAGCCTTGCGGCCGTACTCCCCAGGCGGGACATTTAAAGCGTTAGCTTCGACACGGAGAGGGTCGATACTCCCCATACCTAATGTCCACCGTTTAAGGCGTGGACTACGCGGGTATCTAATCCGCTTCGCTCCCCACGCTTTCGAGCCTCAGCGTCAGGAAAAGCCTAGGAAATCGCCTTCGCCACTGGTGTTCTTCCCAATATCAACGCATTTCACCGCTACTCTGGGAATTCCATTTCCTTCTGCTTCCCTCAAGCCATCCAGTATCAAGCGGCTTCTTCTGATTGAGTCACAAGATTTCACACTTGACTTAAAAAGCCGCCTACGCTCTCTTTACGCCCAGTAAATCCGGATAACGTTCGCCTCCTACGTCTTACCGCGGCTGCTGGCACGTAGTTAGCCGAGGCTTATTCCTCGAGTACCGTCAAAATTCTTCCTCGAGAAAAGAGGTTTACAACCCGAAGGCCTTCCTCCCTCACGCGGTGTCGCTGGGTCAGGCTTTCGCCCATTGCCCAATATCCCTTGCTGCTGCCTCCCGTAGGAGTTGGGGCCGTATCTCAATCCCCATCTGGCTGACCATCCTCTCAGACCAGCTACTGATCATCGCCTTGGTAAGCCATTACCTCACCAACTAGCTAATCAGACGCAAGCCCATCTCCAAGCACCCTAAGGCTTTAATAATCAAGCAACACTCGATTATCATATGCGGTATTAGCCTGCCTTTCGACAGGTTATCCCCCACTTGCAGGCAGGTTACTTACGTGTTACTCAGCCGTTCGCCACTCGGTTACAATCCGAAGACCATAACCTCGTACGACTTGCATGCATAAGGCACACCGCCAACGTTTATCCTGAGCCAGGATCAAACTCTCCACTCAAAACCTTCCTTCCACTATTCAATTGTTAAAGTGCACACTTACTTATTATATTATAAAGTATCTTGCCAACTTGTCAAGGGCAGCAATAACTGCTTTTGTTCTCTTCCTAGTCAAGGACAAGTTTTTGATTTTTAGCCTTATTTCAAAGGTTCGCTAGCCCGTTTCCCAATCCGTCCTCAGTTATCCTTCTCTCTTTTACCTGGTTATTCTCACTACTGAATTTAAATTGCTATACCAAATCCTTGCCGCTGGGAACAACCCTATCAGGATGCTCACGATCAAATGGTGGCCCATAAATCGAGAGCCTAACTCCCTTAACAGGCATAAAGAAGCCATGCTGCACTCCCACTGGACAGTAAACAAGGTCGCCAGTTTTCACCTCAAATTCCTTGTCTCCAATATAAGCCCAACCCTCCCCTTGAAGTACATAAAGGAACTCGTCGTGCTCCCTATGCTCATGGATAAAGGGCTCCGTCTGAGGTTGCGCCTGCACCACAAGGGCAGTACAGTACTTGCCATCCACTAAAAAGGTGCGGGTCAGCTTGCGGTCATCGGGAATAGGGTTGTTCTTTACTACTTCAGCTATGTTCCATACGTATTGTTGTTCCATCCTCTCGACTCCTTTCCTAAGGCTTAAGCTTAAAACAACTTTATACCCTCCCCTAAATGATAACAAGGGCGTCATACCATTGCAAAATATGATTTACCTTGGCGCTATTGTTCTGGTTCTTTTTTATTTTCCACCTCCTTATGACTTGAAAGAGAATAATGTGTCCCTGCTATATAAACGAGTACATAGGCTAGCCTAGCCAGGAAAATAATGATAGAATATGGAAAATTTTTTAGTAGCAGGTATTTATGTCAGCTATTGAACAAAAAGAGCTAAATGTAGATTCAATTAGTGAAGGCAAACTTACCTGGGTCTATATTGAAAAACCCTCCGACAACGAAGTTAAATTTCTAAGGCAGCATTTTACCTTCCACCCTCTCAACCTAGATGATGTCCTGAGCCGCATACAACGCCCTAAAATCGATGAATATGAAGACCACCTGTTTATAGTCCTTCATTTCCCGGTATTTGACAGGGAAAATCGCATAACGCGGCCCAGTGAGGTAGATATTTTTATTGGGGAGAACTATGTCGTTACTGTACATTGTTCTGCTGACCTCAAGCCATTAGCCAAATTCTTCCGTGAATGTCAAATTCATGAGAAAAGTCGCCAGACCTACCTAGGGAGAAGCTCTGCGTTCCTCTTCTACCACATCCTTGATAGATTGGTCAATTATTGCTTTCCTATCCTTGGTAAGATTACAGAAAGTATTGACGACATAGAGGATGTTATCTTCACTAAAGCTGTCCCTGAAACAGTGCGCCAAATTTCCCTGATTCGGCGTGACCTCATTTCCTTCCGCCGCGTTATTCGCCCCCAGATTGCCGTAATTGAGACGCTAGAGGGAGAAGAATACCCCTTTTTTAAGGAAGAGCAGGAAGTTTATTTCGGCGATATTGCTGACCATACTCGCAAGATTTGGGATGGGCTTGAAGACTGTAAGGAGGTCGTTGATGGACTTGCTGAGACTAGCAATTGGCTAACCTCACACCGAATTCAGGAGATAATGCGGGTATTAACTATTATCATGGCAATTCTGGCACCGCCTACCTTACTGTCTGGCATTTTCGGTATGAATATCCCTTTACCGGGAGGGATAGAATCTGGCAGGCTCTTACCCCTCGGTATACTGCTTTCAGTTATGGCACTCGTGGGCGCAGGCATGTTTGCTTACCTACGCCACCGGAAATGGATTTAACCTTTATAATAGCCACTGCTAAATTAAGCTGCTCTTGCTTTCCACAAGGTCAGCCATGCAAATCAAATTTATTGCTGATAGCAATGTTGGCAAGTTAGCCAGATGGCTAAGGATGATTGGCTATGACACCTTGCTGTTCAAAGAAAAGGATGATAGCAAATTGATTAAAATTGCCCTTAAGGAGGGAAGAGTTATCTTGACCAAAGACACCCAGATTATGAAAAGACGCCTAATTACAAATGGCGAGCTCAAGGCAATATTTATCAAGCATGATGACCCTAAAGCCCAATTACAGCAAACGGTGAAAACCTTGAAACTAGACTATTATTTCAAACCCTTTTCTCTTTGTCTTGAATGCAATCAAGCACTCATACCTCGCAGCAAAGACGAGGTGCAAAGCTTGGTTCCATCCTATGTCTTTAAAACACAAAAACAATATACCGAATGCCCTTCATGTCATCGCATCTACTGGCAAGGCACACACTGGCAAGCAATGGTTAAGGAATTAGAGAATCTTGCAAATGGAAGGTGATGGCCTCAATATATTAACCCGAGTTCCGCAATGGTGGCGGGGACTAAATCGAAATGGTTGGCAATTCAAGGACTAAGGCTGTAAACTGGTAATTAGCACAGGTGAATTAGCTATGTTATTAGCTATTGATATTGGAAACACTGCGATCATCGTGGGTATATTTGACGATGATAAGTTAAAGGCAACTTGGCGATTAGCCACCGAAATTCACCGCCTGGCAGATGAATATGGTGCTCTATTACTTACCCTTCTCCAACGCCAAAGGCTGCCATCTTCAAAGATCACCGGAGCAGCTTTATGTAGCGTTGTCCCGCCACTGGTACCCATCTTTCAAGAAGTATGTCAAAGATATTTCAGTACTTCCCCCCTGATAGTTGAAACCGGCATAAAAACGGGAGTACGCATCTGTGTAGATAACCCTCGGGAGCTTGGACCTGATCGTGTGGTGAATGCTGTTGCCGCTCATCACCTTTATGGAGAGCCAGTAATAGTCCTCGACCTCGGCACGGCAACCACCTTTGATGTCATCTCCAAGGAAGGCAATTATCTTGGCGGAGCTATTGCCCCAGGAATCGGCATAGCCAGTGAGGCATTGTTCACTCGCACTGCTATGCTTCCCCGAATAAAACTAACTCGCCCCAAGCAAGCTATTGGCAAGAACACCATCTCCGCCATGCAATCAGGCATAATCTTCGGTTACATCGGGCTTATTGAAAGCATGATCCAGAGGATAGAGCAGGAACTGGGAAGCAAAGCAAAAGTAGTAGCCACCGGCGGCTATGCCTATCCTTTAGCCAAAGAAATACCAGCAGTAGAAATAATAAATCCCGATTTGCCCTTAATTGGGTTGCGTCTTGTTTATGAAATGAATAAGATTGAGCAGTAGCTGAGGAGACATCATGCTGAAAGGAAAAACTATCATCTTAGGGGTAACAGGAAGCATTGCTGCTTATAAAGCAGTGGACATTGCTAGCCAGCTAACCCAGGCGGGGGCAAAGGTGGATGTAATCATGACTAAAGCAGCCACTGAGTTTGTCACCCCCCTCACATTTCGAGCCATTACAGGTAGGCCTGTAGCTACTAAAATGTTTGACCTGGACATAGAGTTCAACGTTGAGCACGTATCACTAGCAGAAGCTGCTAGTGTGATAGTCATTGCTCCGGCTACAGCTAACATTATTGCCAAGCTGGCTGCTGGCATCGCTGATGACATGCTATGCTGTACCGTGCTGGCGAGTAAAGCACCTGTAATTGTGGCGCCAGCCATGGATATCAATATGTATGAAAATCCTATCACCCAAGATAACTTAACTAAATTGAAAGCACGTAACTTTATTATTGTGGAACCAGCCTCAGGCAGACTGGCTTCAGGCAAGGAAGGTTTAGGAAGACTCGCTGATACCAATGATATTATAGGAATCACCTGCCAAGTACTAGGAAGGGGAGGAGACCTGGCTGATAAAGGCATCGTGGTCACCGTCGGTGGCACTCAAGAGCCTATCGATCCCATTCGCTGTATCACCAACCGCTCTTCGGGAAAGATGGGATATGCCCTAGCTGAAGCAGCTCGCGACAGAGGAGCTAAAGTAACGCTAATTACAGCACCCACTTCGCTCACTAAGCCCATTGGCATGGAAATAGTCAATGTCTGCACTGCTCAAGAGATGTATCAAGCAGTAAGAAACGTTGTCCCTCAAGCTGATGCTCTAATAATGGCCGCTGCTGTGGCTGATTACCGCCCTCTAAGTGTAGCCAGAGACAAGATCAAGAAAGAAGGCAATCGCTTGACATTGGAGCTAGAGCGCACTCCAGATATCTTAGGTAGTATAAAAGGAGAGTTCATTAGAGTGGGCTTTGCTGCTGAAAGCAGCAACCTGGTAGAAAACGCTAAACAGAAACTCCAACAAAAGGAGCTCGACCTCATCGTGGCTAATGACATTAGCAGCTTCGGTGCTGACAACAATCGGGTAACCATAATTGACCGAGAAGGTAAGATTGATAGCTTGCCCCTTTTACCTAAAAGAGAGGTAGCTGACAAAATCTTGGATAAGGTAGCTGCATTACTCGCCACGAAGCCTAAGACCAGACATAGCTAGAAGATGTCAAATCAGATTCCTAAAGCCTACGAGCCAGGCAAGATAGAGAGGAAGTGGTATAACTTCTGGCTTGAGCAAGGCTACTTTACCCCTAAAATAGACCCCAGCAAGAAACCTTTCGTTGTTATTATGCCGCCACCCAATGTCACCGGCGAACTCCATTTGGGGCATGCCCTGACTGATACACTAGAGGACATTATAATTAGGTGGCACCGCATGAAGGGAGAGCCCACCCTGTGGCTGCCTGGGACTGACCACGCTGGCATTGCCACACAAGTGGTTGTAGAGCAGGAGCTGGCTAAACAAGGGCTGAGCAAGAATGCTATCGGTAGGGAAAAATTTCTAAAAGTAATTTGGGAGTGGGCAAATAAGAGTCGGAGGAATATTAACTCTCAGCACCAGATGTTGGGGACTTCCTGTGATTGGACGCGGGACCATTTCACCTTAGATGAAGGTCCGAGCAGAGCCGTCCGCACTGCCTTTGTCCGCCTCTATAACAAAGGATTGATCTATCGAGGAGAACGAATAATAAACTGGTGCCCACGTTGCCAGACCGCTCTTTCCGACCTCGAGGTAGATTACAAGAGTATTACCGGACACCTCTATTATGTCCGCTACCCTCTGACAGCTGATAGCTCTCAGCTGACATCTCTCAGATTTGTCACCGTAGCTACTACCCGCCCCGAAACGCTTCTTGGTGACACCGCTGTAGCGGTAAATCCCAAAGATAAGCGCTACCAGAATTTGGTGGGAAAAGACGTCATCCTTCCTCTTGTAAATAAAAAAATACCCGTCATCGCTGATGATGCTGTTGACCCCTTCTTTGGCACCGGGGTGTTAAAGATAACTCCAGCTCATGACCCTACAGATTTTGAAGTAGCTGAACGGCATAACCTGCCGTTGGTAAATATTATGAACCTCGACGCTACTATGAACGAAAATGCTGGACCTTATGTAAACCTGGAACGCTTCGTTTGCCGCGACAAAGTAGTGGCTGACCTAAAAGATAAAGGATTATTGGAGAAAATCGAGCCCTACCCCCATTCAGTAGGGCACTGTAACCGCTGCCAAACGATGATCGAACCTAAAGCCAGCCAGCAATGGTTTATTCGCACCAGACCTCTGGCCGAAGCAGCTATTAAAGCTGTTAAAGAGGGTGATATCACCATAATTCCAGAGCGCTTCACCAAAGTATACTTTGACTGGATGGAAAATATCCGGGATTGGTGCATCAGCCGACAACTATGGTGGGGACACCGCATCCCGGTATGGCACTGCCAAGACTGCAGCAAGCTAACCGCATCGGTAGATGAGCCTTTAGCATGTGAGCATTGCGGCTCAAATCAAATTGTCCAAGACCCCGATGTCCTTGATACCTGGTTTAGCTCAGGGTTATGGACGCACTCCACATTAGGCTGGCCAGATGATACCGATGACCTTCGTTATTTCTATCCCACCTCGGTAATGGAAACTGGCTATGACATCCTTTTCTTCTGGGTCGCTAGAATGATCATGATGGGGCTGGAAGATACTGGTGAAATTCCCTTCCATACCGTTTACCTCCATGGCTTGCTTCGAGACGAAAATGGAGAGAAAATGAGTAAGCTAAGAGGGAATGTCATTAACCCCGCTGAAGCTATAAGTGAATACGGTGTTGATGCTCTTCGCTTCGCCCTGATCATCGCTAGCTCTCCCGGGAACGATATAAACCTGGGCCAAGGGAGACTGAAATCCAGCCGCAATTTCGCCAATAAATTATGGAATGCCACCCGATTCATCTTCCAGAGTATAGATGCCGAAATGCTAAAAGGCCACACCTTACAAGTAGATGTCATTGCGAGCGAAGCGAAGCAAACTCAAGGATCACGGAGGGTGGAAGATCGCTGGATTCACAGCCAGCTCAACCGCCTTATCATCAATGTTACCAAACTGATGGAAGACTTCCAATTTGGCGAAGCAGAGCAGCAAATCCACGATTTCATCTGGTCAGAATTCTGTGATTGGTATATTGAATTTGCCAAGATACGCCTTGGCAACCAATCACCTCCCTCACCTTTACCTTTCTTGGTAAACACCCTGGAAATATCGCTCCGCCTCCTGCACCCATTTATGCCTTTCATTACCGAGGAACTTTGGCAAAGCTTAAAGCAGCGGCTACCCAATAAAAGCCAAATGCCAGCTTCCATAATGATAGCTCCATATCCTACCTCTAATGAGAAAGCCATCGACCCCGAAGCAGAACAGGCTATGGATGCCGTGATAGAGATTATCCGCTCCATCCGTAATGCTCGCTCCCAATATAAAGTAGCACCGGCTAAATGGATTAAGGCTCAGGTCTATGCAGATGATCACTTGCCTTATATCACTTCTCAAGCCAAAGCTATAGAAACATTGGCTCGAGCCCACCCCTTAGCTATTCTCAATCGACAAGAAAGGAAAGCTGGTAAAGAAAAGGCACTCATTCTAGTTTTGAAAGAAGCCGAGGTGCTTTTGCCCTGGACAGGCATGATAGATCAGCTTGCTGAAAAGAAGCGCTTAATAAAGGAAAAAAAAATAACCCAAGCCAGGATTGCTCAACTTAATACACGGTTAAGGGATAATGCTTTTCTGACCAAAGCACCACCGCATATCGTGGAAAAGGAAAAACAGAAACTTTACCTGCTTAAAGACAAATTGCAAAGATTAAAATCAGAACTATCTCAGCTCGATTAAGAAACTTTGCGGTTTTTTAGCCCCATATAATAGTGTAGCTTCACTAAGGCTTTTTGGGTATCACTGGCAACACAGGATTTGTCACTTCTCTTTAGACGCTGCTTAAATAACCAATAGGTAAATTCATTAACCTCAGTCAAACTCATAGACTTACGCTTAGGATAATGTTTCTCCTTCCTGAAGCGAGCAACCAACTCCTGTTGAGTGGCACCGTAGATGCGTCGATACGCCTCGTCAATTACCCCTCCATCCTTGACCAAGCCCAAAGCCCGCTTTCTTTTGCGGACTTCTTCAGCTATAGCTAAAAGCAAAATTTGCTCCACAAGGACACCATAAAGATAGTTGAGATAAGCTAGATACTTGGCCTTACCAACCAATTCTCTAAATTCTTCTTTAGTCAATTCTATTGGTGGCCGGTCAAAGAAAAGGAGAGGAATTAGTTCATTCTCCGGGATAAGCCCATCAACTTCTTCACATAACCGCTCCGCCAGAACCAGCCAATCAAAAGCTTCATTGTCAATGAGATACCGATAGTGCCGTCCCTTGTAATCTTCCTCAGGACTAGTCCACAATCTGATGGCTTCAAGCAAGGCTAAATACCAATGCTTGCCAGCGGCAATAGCCTCTTTTAAATGTTTAATTGCCTGGGTATCGCCGGCACTGGAGGACATCATACTCACCCCTAACACTCCCTAATTTTATATCAATTATATCCCTGTCACCCTTGAGGGCTCAAGGCAATATCCGCCAGCCATTATGCTCAGCAAATTGACGCAAATTTCTATCAGGGTAAGTTGCCACTGGGTTACCTACCAGCTTCAATAATGGAATGTCAAACATGCTATCGGCATAAGCGAAGCTCGATGAACAATCTACTTCCAACCCATTTCGATCAATGAATTCTTTAAGCAACTTAGCTTTATTTTCACCAAAACACAAAGGCTTAATAATCTTACCAGTATATTTCCCATCAATAACTTCGAGTTTTGTGCCAATTAAATTGGGCACGCCCAACCTTTGCCCCACAATTTCTAAAAGCTCGCTAAATGCAGCAGAGATAATCATCACCAAATGCCCACTTTGCTTATGCTGCTTTAGAATCTTGACTACATCGCGGCGCAACGATTTAGGTATATAGTTATCAGTAACCCAATGAAAGACTTCTAGCACTTCTTCCTCACTTGCTCCTTCAAAAATGCCGCTCAGATCCTCCATCCACTTCGCCCTATATTTTTCTCTGTTGAGCAATTTGCACCTGCTCAATAACCATAAGGGTAAATGAGTAGACCAAAATGCTAATATCCAAGCTCTCTTCTTCTTATGCACAAGGTAATATTTGAGGAAGCCATCCCAGATATGTCCTGAGCATAAGGTCCCATCCAGATCAAAAATAGCCAGAATGCTACTCATCTATCTCTATTTAAAAAAGGCAAGCAATTCCTCTAGAGGCAGAGTATTTAATATATGTTGAGGCTCGCACCAGGCTCGCCGAGCCACACTAACTCCAAACCTCATAAAACCCAGGTGGGTAACGCTATGAGCATCAGTCTCGATGGCAAGCTTTACTCCCAGCTCTCTGGCTCGAAAAGTATGAACATCGTTTAAATCAAGCCGCTCAGGCATAGCATTAATCTCCAGAACTTTATTATTCTTAACTGCCGCTCGGAAGATAGCTTCCAAATCCATGGCAATAGGCTCACGCTCGCACAAGAGACGGCAAGTAGGATGCGCTATAATATCCACGTCTGGGTTTTCTATGGCACTCAATACCCTCCTGGTCATCTTCTCCTCGCTTTGATTCATAGCAGAATGCACAGCAGCAATGACTATGTCCAAATCGGAGAGTATTTCATGTGGCAAATCTAAGCTGCCATCTGCCCGAATATCAACCTCGATGCCGTTAAACACATAGATGCCATCCACCCTCTCATTTAATGCCCTGATCTCAGCCATTTGTTTCCTTAACCTTTCCACATCAAGCCCATGAGCAATGCCCCGCCCCACAGAATGGTCGGTAATGGCTATATACTGATAGCCTGAATTCTTAGCTGCCAAAGCCATCTCTTCAAGTGAGTTATGTCCGTCGCTCCAGTCGGTATGCATGTGAAGGTCCCCTTTCATATTGGATACTTCCACAAGCTTTGGCAAAGTTCCTCGCTCAGCTCTCTCCACTTCCCCTTGGGCTTCTCTAAGCTCAGGAGGAATATATTGAAGCCCTAACCGATGATAAAACTCCTCCTCAAGAGCAAACTTCTTCAGCTTATCCGTAGCTAAATCGGTAATGCCATACTCACTCAACTTTAACCCTTGCCTCCGTCCCCTTTCCCTCAGGGAAATATTATGCTGCTTGCTCCCGGTAAAATACTGGAGTAGGGAACCAAAGGAATCATGCTCTACCATCCTTAAGTCAACCTGTAATCCCCCAGAAACGATAGCGCTTGCCTTAGTTGAACCTTGAGCCAACACCTGTCCCATATGAGGCAAAGAAACAAAAGTATCTATAACCTCCCTGGCATTATCAGCAGTGCCCATAAGGTCAATATCACCCAATGTTTCCCTGAAGCGACGCAGACTGCCAGCATAGGTTAAATTCCTCACACCGGGAACAGAGCGGAGCGAGCCAAGGATTCGCTCCACAATGGGCAAAGCCTCGCCAATGGGAATGCGCTGGTCTTTGCGGCGCAAGGCTTGAATCTGCTGAAGGATGTTGCTAGCTGTCTTGTCACCAAGGCGAAAAAGCTTTGCTACTCGGCCACCATGAATCGCTTGCTCTAAGGCATCAACCGAGCTTATCCCTAGCTCACTAGAGAGCTTATTAGCCGTTTTAGGCCCGATTCCTGGAATAGCTAGAAGATTGGTTATCCCTTCAGGGAACTCAGCTTTCAGATTCTCGTAGTAGCCTAGCTTTCCTGTAGTCACTAGCTCAGTAGTCTTCTTAGCTATTGCTTCACCCACTCCAGGGATATTCCTTAAGTCCTCCCCTTCATCAAGCATAATCCTTATCTCCTTAGGATAATGCTCAATAGCCCGAGTTGCCTTCTGGTAAGCGCGAATCTTAAAGGCATTCTCGCCTTTAAGCTCCAGAAGGTCAGCAATATCACTGAATACTTTGGCAATAGCGGTGTTTTTCACTGGCTTTATCTCAGACCCACTGAAAACAGTTTATGTTCAGTTGTACACTATTTGTGTTCAGGTGCTAAGACCTTAACTTTCTCCCTTATCCACTCCCAATCAGGATCGCCATGGTTGAAGAAAGATTTAAAGTTATCCTTCAGCCACTCGTAATAATCATCTTCAACAAATTGACAGAAAGCCTCTACGAGGTCTTCCTTTGAAATGTTCTTGGGAATTTCTAACTCCATATCTTCAAATTGGCAATCAAGGAATTCTTCAACTACGTCTCTATCAAGCATTTTTGGTTACCTTATATAAGTATTCTACAAGTTCAGCCCTAGCTAAGTCCCTAGTAGTCAATGTTCACGCGACACGATGAGTCTACTTTTTTAAGTTCAGGACATATATCTATCATCTCGTCAGTTATAAGTAAGTGCCTATTTTTCTGTCTTGTGTTATTAAGGAAAGCCCCCTTTTCTAGGAACAAGATAATCAATATTATCTGACACGGGGTAATTGAGACTGCCTTAACAATATTAGTGTACTTACTAATATTTAGCCAACTGGATAAGTCTTCTACATTTGCTTCAGCTAGCCTCAAATACTCCTCGATAATAATGCTCGCTCTTCGTAAATCTTCAGGTAGTTTCTCAGTACTCCAAACGTCTTTAAGTAGCTTTATTATCTCATTCCGCCGTTGATATGGTTTGTAGTCTTTTTCCTCTTGGATAGATGATATTTTCAGGAAATCGGACAACATCAGATCTACTAATTCAAGATTCGCTCTTAGTTCACTAGCTGTTCTCTCTTTTTGCCAAGTCAATATATCCGTCTTGTATGTCTGGGCACGAATCACTTCAGCTAGAGCATCCTGCAAACCAGTTCTAATTTGTAATTCAAACTTTTTCCCTAATATCTCCTTATTACTTATCAAGGGATTATCTTTAAAACTCAATATTAATTGAATGTCATCATATATAAACTCGCTCGGGCGATAGCTCCTGAAATTCCTTCTTTCTACATTGAATCTCTCCTCTACTTTTTCGAGAATTGCACCAATATCAGAGTTACTCTTAACTATTAGCCTACAAGCAACTAAATCTTCAATTTCATCAGCCGGATTTTTATATCCTTCTTTCTCTATCTTCGCCATCAAGCTCTCTTTTGGCTTTGGCCTTGCTGGAACATACCTAATATCTAATGAGTCAGCTATGTTCCCAAGCGTTTGGTCAATATTGTACTTAAGAACATGTAAAGAGTTTTCTATTCTACCGTAGAATACTTCAATAGTCTTAGGGATTACCATTTTCCCTTTACAACAATGAGTCGTTTTAATGTATCCTCACGAGTCTGTCTACTTTTAATACTATTAGACGCTTGCCTAACCGCCCATGCATAGACTTGAGCTTGCTCATCACTCAGCTCATCTCGGATCTTATCTGCAAACTGTAAGAGGTTTTCTCTCGTCCTTTCAACATCTACCTCTAATCCACCACCACTCTCATCATATAACTTAGACATTGCAGACCATAAAGAATAGAGATCTGCAAGGTTACTATAACGTGTTTTGTATACCTTTAGCTTTGCAATCAGATCCTTACATACTTCGTATTTCCTTCTATTGCTATCTAAATCTGGAATATCATCATCATAATTTGCATAGTAACCATCTAAATGGTCTCTACCATCTGTGATTCCGTGCATGACTACCAAAAATATTTCCGAAACATATTCAATGTCTAACATCCTTCTTATTCTTGAAGTAGTAGATATCCCCATATCACGCCAGAATGGATCATCTACTAATTGGGTTACATAAGTGATGAATACTCCAGCGAACCGTGCATGACGTAGCTCTTGTGCATTTAACCGAGCAACATTTCTGTTCAACCTGTCAAAACACTGATTTAAGTCT
>JAUWOR010000012.1:0-22442 GCA_030612025.1 Dehalococcoidia bacterium
TGTTTAATTTTGCCTCAATCAGATTTTCGTAGTGCGACCTTTTAAGGTCGTGCACGAGGCTAAAGCCTCGCACTACATTTGTAAACAGTCGCCCAATAAATTGGGCAACTACACTTTTAAACGGCTGCTCTCAATTTTGTCACCTTGCCTTTGATAAATTCTACCACATCCATCAATAGTCATCAGTCGATAGTCATTAGTCAATAGTTCAGTTGGGGTAGTTGAGATGGTTGAGATGGTTGAGACGGTTGAGACGGTTGAGATAGTTGGGATGGTTGAGATAGTTGAGATGGTTGGGATGGTTGGGATGGTTGAGATAGTTGAGATAGTTGAGATGGTTGGTTCATTTGCTGGCTCCTTTTGATCTTTGGTGAGAGCGAAGATAGGTCATAAAAGCATTGATTAACTTGGATACCTTAGTTGCGATGAAGTCGGCAGTCAATAGTCTAGTAGTCATTAGCCAGTTCCCTTTAAGTATTTTATGAAACCGGCGATAAGCCGCGCCGTTTCAGTTCCTAGCTCGTGAATTTTATCGAAATCCCCTTTTGAAATATAGTTCAGGTCTTGAGCTATATAAAGCTGACTCTGAACTTCGGCGACAGAACCCAAAGCGATATACAAAAACTGGATGAATTCTTTGTCGGTTTGTCGTGCATAGCCCTCAGCGATGTTGCTCATCACAGAGATGGAAGCCCCTCTAATCTGGTCCTTCAGGCTGTAGTCTCCTTAGCAAAATCCCCTCCGCCTGTAATTTCATATATGCTCCTCACCATCTTTCTCGCTTTTTGCCATGCTTGAATGTCCTCGAATTTCTCTATTTTCATTTGTGACTATCTGACTGTGGACTAGCGGCTGATTGACTAGCCTTGGCTTCTTGCCAGGCAATGATGTCTTCGAAGCGAGTTAGTTTGGTTGGTTGGGATGGTTGGGATAGTTGGGATAGTTGAGTTGGTGTTTTCATTTCTGCTGCTTTATCTGGGTTCCGTGTATTAGTTGCTTGATTTTGGCTTCATTCTTGCCTACTACTGGCATTCATGCCTCCAGATTCTTATTTTCGTTTGCCACCTGTCAACCATTGCTCTCGATTTATGCTGGCACGCTTAAGTATCTCCTTCAATAGAGGAACATCAATATCTTGAGCATGAGGATTAGGAATGGTTAACCTAAAATCACCCTTTAGCATGAAATAGTGCTTCCCACCGCGGTAAGGCCCTTCAAAAGTCATATTGCGTAGCTTTCGCACCAAGGTGTCCCAAGATACTGGCGTAAGGCGTTGAGTCATTTTGACTGGGTCACCTTAACCTCCATATTCAGGTCAATGTCTCCTAAAGGAGTAATATTATGCCCCAGCCTTAGACCTAGAAGCAGCCAATCTTCAACCACCGACGCTAGCTCATCCCTGCATTCTTCAAGATTATTAGCAGCAGCCCACACACCAGGCAGCTCCTCAATCCACCCATAATAAGTCCCGTCTTCTAAGATTTTATATTTGGCCCGACGTGTAGCTTCACGCAAATATCTAGTAATCATCGAAAACCTCCCTGAATTATTTATCCTGCCTTGTCTTGGCTACCAATATATCCTTTGCTTATCATATAATCCTTGAGTGCTTCTTGCCAAGCGTTCAAGTCATGCAAAGTTAGTTGAGATGGTTGGGATAGTTGAGATGGTTGGGATGGTTGGGATGGTTGAGATGGTTGAGATGGTTGGGATAGTTGAGATGGTTGAGATAGTTGGTTCATTTGCTAATCTTGCTTCTTTGGTAAGATTTCAAATCCCAAGTTTACCTCTTCGAAATGGGTATCTCCAGTAAACACCTTGGCTATTCCCAGCTCCTGCATTAAAACAAAAGAGGTCAGGTCGGTAAAAGAGACGTCTGGCTTATCCTGGTATCTTTTTCTCAGCGACCAAGCAGCCTTAAATCTTGGCTCGCTTATTACTTCTAGCCTCAGTTTGCCGCTTTCTATCATAGCCAGTAGAGATTCAATAAATTTGACTGCGCTACTATAGACAACGCTTTGGAATAAAGCAGTTATTGTTTCATCGAGCACATAATCTGAGGTAACTAATCTCCGCCCTTTCGCCTTTAGCTCCGCATAACCTTCCCTGGCGCATTCATGGTGGGTATCTTTTCGATTCGCTAACGCTAGCCATGCCCAGGTATCTATGAAGACCAGCTTACCTCGTTCCATAGATGTATTTGTCGTGCCTTTCTGCTAAATCTGAAGGGCCTTCACAGATTCCAATTACCTGAGATAGGGTTTCAGCTTTCTCTTTCTCCATGCTCTCAGGTATTGCCTCCGGCTTCCTCTTTTTCCTCGTCCCCACAAACTCGATAAAATCGGCAATCTCTTCGAGGCTTTCCTCAGGCAGCGACCTTAGCTTTTCTATAATGTAATCTCTTGACACCATTTCTAATTACCTCCCATAACATAAATTCCCAGTTCTTCGTAATGGTAAGGTTTTTCACATAGCTTTTTTGCTTCTCATTTTATCACTATTTGCGCCGAAGCCAAAGGCAAGCCAACATAGCCCAGGCCGATAACGATGAGATTCATTATTCACATTATAGGCAAGCTAATAGGGATAAAGCAATCTTTGGTAAGGCGGGGATAAACCCCGCTGCATTTACCCTCATCCTTCGATAAACTCAGGACGGGCTCTTATTCCTCTCCCTTCAAGCGAGAGGGTAGTTGCCCAATTTATTGGGCGATTGTGCCTGATGAATCAGGCAACTACAAACATCTGGGGGTGAAAGGCTTCCAAAACGCCCAAAATCGAACGGAAAATCAAAATTAAACAGCCTTCTCCCTTCAAGGGAGAGGTTAGGTGAGGGGTAAGTGTCTCGTAGAGTCGGGGCTTGTCCCCGACTGAGGTATGAAAGTGAAGCAATTTCGCCTTGAGATTGCCTCGGGGCTTCACCCCTCGCAATGACAAGAGGGGTGTCGTTTTCACAGGCTCCGATAGTGAAATCCTTTAAGGGGCTAATATTTCCTTATCCCAGAACTTCTTGTCCTCTTCGTAAAACATCCTCTTGGCCCGAGCGTAATCAATTTCCGTAGATTTGCACTTAATCCTCTTTTGACAAAAGTCAAAGACAGGCATGTGGACAAAACAGTGAAAAACCTGGCTCAGATCACCATACCAATCCCTTAGGGTTGTCCAATTACCTCCCCCATTCAATTCGATATCCTCTCTATCTTTTAGCCTCATTTTAATTTTGGGCAAAGGAATAGGGGGGCTAAGGTTACATAAAAACTCAACAATCCTATCTATTGTAAATACCCACCAGGGGGCTTGTTCAAGATAAATGTTTGCCTTCTTATAGATTGAATTTATGCCATAACTCCAGTTTTTCATTAGAACCGATTCACCTGATTGGAATAATCAATCCACACTTTTGTTCTATAATGCTTGCCATTCCCTTTGTTTTCCCTTCATAGGTAGCTTAGTCTCCTTAATCTTTCTCTTACTGCTCTTATCTCTTCCATTGTTTAGCTTATCATCCCCCTTATTTCATTACTCAATAAAGCCGATGTAGAGTTTAGTCCTGCTTCAAAGCCCAGTCATAGGGGATATCGTTATCAAAGGGGGGTCTATGCGGAATTCATCATGGCTATAATGTTAAGGGGGCTCACTCTTGCTTTTCAATTGGCAATGAACGCAGGCGTATGCGCGTTGCCTCCAATACCACGACACTGCCCTGCTCCAGCGATTCCCTGATAGTGGGCAAATTAGCAAGCAACAGAGCCAGCTGTGACTCAGGTTTCTTATACGGATGGCGTAGCAGGATTACCGAAGGCTTTTCATCATGCCACAATGCTAGCAGTGTGCCAAAGTCCGTGTCTGTTGAAACCAGTACACGGTTTTCTGCTGCCGCACGTTTAAATATCTCTTCGTCTGAAGCAGATTGTATTCCATAATCCCGCACATGTAGCATCATATCTAGCGTGCCTTAATCCTTCAGCGATGATAGGCGAAAGCACATTATCTATTAAGAACCTCACGAAATGCGCACCAACGGAAGTTCACGTTCCCTTACTGCCTCAGCAGCGTAGCGTAGAACTTGGTGAATATCTTCAGTCTCAAGATCGGGATATGCCTTTAATATCTCCTCCTCGCTCATCCCGTCAGCTACCATTCCTACCACCGTCGCCACTGGGATACGCAATCCACGAATACAAGGAAGTCCACCCATCTTATTCGACTCGACCGTAATACGTGTGAATTTCATTTGTTTAACAATTATAGCTCAAAATCCCGTCTTTGGAAACATCATATCTACGAAGGTGAAGTTCCTAATCCACTTTTTTAGCCCTGCTTCAGTGCCCAATCATAGGGAGTTGTTTAGCAACCACGCCTCTAGTCATTCTGAGCAAAGCGAAGAATCTAGACCCTTCGCTTGCCTCTTCGCTTCGCTCAGAGCTTTGACTCAGGGTGACAGAGTAATTAAGACCAGTCATAGGGAATATCGTTGCCGAAGGGGTCGATGTGGAATTCATCGGGCTCCTGGTGATTGTAAGGCTGGGTGACGGTATTTACCACATAGGCGGGCTGCATTTAGTTAAACCTTTACTCCCTCCTTTATCGCCTGTCTCACTAGACCTATTTCCTTTCCTTTGGAACTCTTCTGGCGTATATCCTAAGATATCTAAATCATAGTCGTGGTCCCAGAGCTGATAAAGCATGAAAATCCTTTCCAGGAAATGCACCCCTTCGAATTTCTTACTCACTAGTAATATGTCGAAATCGCTTTCCTTAAACTCATCCCCTCTGGCTCTGCTGCCAAATAATATTCTTCCACTTCTAGATTCTTTTCAGCACTTTGGAGATCCTTTAAAGCTTGTTGCCACCATCTCTCTGCTTCTTTTCTCATTTCCAGCCTCTTTGCATCTTTTCTATGTCTATTTTAACCCTGCTTCAATGTCCAGGCATAGGGGATATCGTTATCGAAGGGGTCGATGGGGAATTCATCAGTTTTCCTACGCTTATAAAGTTAGTTGATGGTGTTAAACAAAGCCTCCAAAGCTACTTAACCCGCCGTCTCAAAGCTTCGTAAAGTCGCCCTCTACTTCCAATCATAATCACCAGAGCAATTCGAGCTTCAGGATAGATCTCATATATGATTCTATATTGAGTTCCCTTATAATTAAGATGATAAGACCAGAGTCCTTTAAATTCATAAAGAAGAGGGACAGCCTCAAAAGGGTCCCTCTCAATATTAGCAAAATGTTCCTCTTTGATTATCCTTTGTAATTGCTTATCTAGTTTACGGATATCGCTTTTGACGGCACTGGCAAACTTGATAGTATACGTCGGTCTGTTAGTCAACAAACAGCTCTACTTTGGATAAAGTTTTCCCTTCCTTAAGCTCTACCTTTGCTTTACGTCGCCTTTGCTTAAGCTCGGTTGCTAGCTCTGGTTGTAGTAGAAACTCCAGGGTTTCAAGCTCTGCTGAGCTAAGACCTTTCAGTAGATGAGCCAGTCGTTCGAGATTAACCAGTTCAGCCCTATCCATTTCCTTTAAAGCACTGGACATTTTAATCACCCCCTACTCTACTACAGGCTGTTTAATTTTGATTCGTCGTTCAATTTCAGCCATCTCAGAGGTGTTTCACCCCCAAATTTTTGTAGTTGCCTGATTTATCAGGCACAGTCGCCCAATAAATTGGGCAACTACATTTTTAAACGGCCTCTACTAAGCTTAGCATCATCTTCACTTGCCAGATTTTATCACATTTGTATTCTTTTAATAGTCTCATGTTTAGCCTTGTTTCGGGGCCCAGTCGTAGGGTATATCATTGTCGAAAGGGTCAATGATAAGGGTCGTCTAGTAACATGTTCCTGGTAGGCTCTGACCCTAGACACTCACATAATTTCTTGCCAACTTCTTATACCATTCAGATTCTTTCTTCGTTACTAAATGCAATTCAAATGGATGGAAATATCCTAATGTCTTGTTAATTTTAGAGAGTATTTTTGCCCTTTCATCTAATCCCTTAGGAACATCATCAGAGATGATCAAAACGTCTATATCCGAAGCCATGGTATGTTTATCTTCTATAACAGAACCAAGAATTCCTACTTCTACATTCTCTAAATTAACTGTGTCCTTGATTAATTTGGCATAATGTTTATAGTTGTCAAAATTTTTCCTTCTCTCTTTAGAGATTTCAGCAACTGTGTCTAGAAATGCAGCAGCCCTTTCTTGGAATATTTTGATTTCTTGTTTTCTCATCTTTGGTCTTTCTCCCGGCTATAGAGAACCTTTCCTGTGGCGATGATTTCGGTAATGAAGCGATTTCCCTCAGCGGACATTTTTTCTAGCTCTTCTTCAGTATAGCCAATGGGCTCGAGAGGAAGCCCAAACTGGTTCATATCCAGTAAAACCTTGATTCTGTCAAGAAAATCTTCCTGCCAAGCAGATATCACAATCAGGTCAACATCAGACCCCTCGTTGAAATCCCCCTTGGCCAAAGAGCCAAACAAGATGATTTTTTTCGGCTTTAGCTCCTGGATTACCTTGTTTTTATATCTTTCTATTCTTTCAAATATTTCTTGACTTCTGCCAATATCAATGTTGCATAGCTTAAGCATGTCTTGGCCATCTCCTCGGTATAGTATCTATATGGAGCACCGGAGGGGTAAAAATTGGGATATCTTGAAGCTATATAATGCCTATCAAGCTCTTTAGCGAAATCGATGAATTGCCTGAATTTTCCCCCAAATTTTGAACACTCCTCAATTAAATCAACGACTGAATGTGTTATCAGCGCCCTGAATCCTTGGGAATATAAAATCCCCTTAAGTCCCTTTTCAGCCAACTGCTGACTAAAAAATGCAGAGGCGTAGTAGTTTCCGTCTCGGAGGCAATCTTGAGCTGTTTTCAGGTCGGCTTCTGCTTGCTCAAGCCACCTTAAACCTTCTCTCAAATTATTGTTCATCATTTATCCCTTTCCACTACCGCGCATTATATAGAATTTATTACTCTAAAGATAGAATGGCTATGGCAAGTTTGAATGTCTAGGATTGCTCTTTTTGTGGATGGGGCTTGAGCCTTGATTTAGAAGTTTTAGGCTGTTTAATTTTGCTCGTCCAGTTTTAATAATCTTCACCCCCAAGATTCTCGTAGTGCGACCCTTTAGGGTCGTGCACGAGGCTAAAGCCTCGCACTACGTTTTTAAACACCCTCATTGTTTAATATGTCCTTTCTCTATCATATAACCTTTGAGCGCCTCTTGCTAAGTTCTCATGTCGTCCATACCTAAAAGTTTGGGAAGGTAGTTATCAAGCAGCTATATGGAGAGTCTGCGGGCAAGGACATAGATGGCTACTGCAGCCTGGGCTCCAAGCCAGGCATAGCCAATGCCCATTATGCCGCTGGCGGGCATAATTAGATAGCTGACTAGAAGCACCGCTAAAGCGATAAATCCCCAGATTGCCATGAGCTCCTTTAGTCTGCTTTTTACCCGCAGTATGCTGGTGTATAGGTGGTTAATCGCTAACGGCAGGCTGGAGAGGCTCAGAATCCAGAGCAGCCTTAAGGCATTTAAGGAATAGCTTTGCCCAAAGGCAAGCAGCAGCCATTTGCCCACCAAAATAAGCACGGTCACTGCCGGAACCAGGAGCAGGAAGGTGAATTTGAGAGATTTGGTTACATTTTCCCTCAGCTTGTTTTCGAAGTGAGAGCCCTCGGCAAATAAGGATTGGGAAACTGCTAGAGGGATGGCGGAAAGCAAGCCAGCTATCGCCCAGGCGATGTAGAAGTAAGCATTTTGCTCAGCGCCCAGAAGGTTGACCACCATTAGGGGTAAGATAAGTGGTGGAGAGGATGCCAATAGATTGGCTAAGTAATTGCCTCCAGAATATCGCCACATATCCTTGATTAAGCCTAACCTTAGATTGGGTGCGGGCTTATAAAGTTTCTGGACTCTGGGCAGAAACAAGAAAATAGAAATAGCTAGAGCTACGGCGATGGCGATGCCCCAAGAAGCAACTATGCCAAAGGTGCGGAAGAATAGAACGAAAAGAATGGGCAGGGGGATTTTGAGCACCGAGTAGATGGTGTTCTTGGATAAGACAAAGCCGGCTCGCCTTTTGGCTATGAAGGTATAGTCTACTAAACTTGATAATGTCCAGAGTAAGGCGAAAATGATGAAGGCTGCGGTGAAGATGGCATTTTGCCTGACGAAGGCTAAGGCTGGCGACCAGAAACCCAGGCCAACAATGAAGATACTGGCTACCACCAGGCTGACGAGGCCGCTCAGGGTATAGCAGGAGTTTATCAATTGTTGTGGTTTGTCTGCCTGAGGCAGGAAGCGGATAAGCGAGGTATTTAAGCCGACCAGGCTTATGGCGGCGATGAGACTGATGGCTGATATTATGGCGGAGCTGAAGCCCACCTCGGCTTCGGGATAAAATCTAGCCACCACCATCCAGAAGAAGAAGCCACAAAAAGCCATGACCGCGGTATTGAGCATGAGGTAAAAGGCATTGCTATAAAGGGGGGTAGTAACAACTTGCTTCAGCTTCCGTCTGGAGGTAATGGTATCTATGGCTTCAGTGACTACCTTGAGGAAAGTGAAGTTGGTTGATTTCAATATCGCCTCGTTATGATAAGTCCTCCAGGCTTCCTATATCAATCCAGGATTCAGTGAAGGGGTAGGCGTGGACTTCATCCTTATCTATCAGGTAAACGATAAAGCTGCCCAAGTTATCTCTTTTGCCCCGCTGGCAATATTGGTGGAGGAGGGGAAATATCCGTTGAGGGAAGATATAGCAGGCGGTAGCAACAAGGCTTGACTTGGGCTTGGCTGGCTTTTCCTGGAATTCAGCTATCCTGTGCCCATCCAGTTGCACCACGCCAAACTGGCTGGCCTTACCTTTGTCGCCGATATCGTAAACAGCTACCAGGGTATGCTTGCCATCATATCTGGCTATGAATTGAGCCAAATCGAACTCAAAATAGTTATCCCCGGCGATAACCAAGAGGTCTTCATCTATGGTTTTTTTCCCAATCCAGAAGTTAAGCGAGCCAACAGCGCCTAGCTTCTGATCCTCGCTTAAAACTTCCTCTACCAGGATTTCCACCTTTCTGTTTATTGTTCCTTGCCAGTGATGAAAATCAGCCTCAAACTTTTTGTTGGTGTTAACCATGATGTCTATATTTTTGGGAATCTTAGCCACGATATGGCTTATTATCGGGTTGCCTTTATATCCCAGTAAGGCTTTTGCCCGGTTAATGGTCAAGGGATATAACCTGGTGCCAAAGCCGCCAGCCAGTATTAAGCATTTCATAGTTTAGCAACCTCAACTAGCGTGTAGCGCGTAGCGGGTAGCGGGTAGATGCTATGTGCATATTCACTATCCATCACCTTCCAGCCGGCTAAACAGGCTGTTTAATTTTGCCTCAATCAGATTTTCGTAGTGCGACCTTTTAAGGTCGTGCACGAGGCTAAAGCCTCGCACTACATTTGTAAACAGTCGCCCAATAAATTGGGCAACTACATTTTTAAACTATCCGCTACCCTCTAGTTTACTAATATAGCTCGATAAAAGTCGTCCCACTTCCTCATTCATTTCATAAACTTTCTTGAATTTGACTCAGAAGAAGGGAATCCTGAGGTCACCTGATAAACTAAAAGTGCGACTTTGTAGCTTTTCTGATAAGCTAATAAATCCTTGTAATTCTTTATCTTCATTCTACCTTTCTAGCATATAGCGGGTAGGGGGTAGATACTATGCGCTATTCACTTCTAATGTACTCGAATATCTTCACCGCTGGCTTGCCTTGCCATTTCTGTGCTGAGCTATAAACCAGCTGGTAATGCGTCATTTCTTCCAGGGGCACAGGAGTAACGAATGGGTCAGAATTCCCAATGACATACTTCCCAGATTCCTGGCTCAAGATGTAGGCTTTGGCTTCTTCATAGCCGGGGAAGGACCAAGAATTGCTGACCTCCTTATACTGTACCCCTTCTTTGCTTGTTTTCCATTCCCAGGAGATGACTATGGTGGAGTTCTCCGAAGGAACGGCAGCCTGGCCATTAAAATTGTATAGCCTGACAACAGTGGAACAATAGTAGCTGGGATAAAAGAAGGATACCCGCTTTAATTCTCCCCCTTCCTGCGGCACATAGTAAGTTCCATGAAAGTCATCGGGGCTGCCGCCAATAAATTGTGGCATGGCATAGAATTTTGTAGTGGGCATGGCATAATCAATTATGACATATCTTGAGCCCAGCTTGTCCATCATCTGATTAGCCGAGCCCTCATCTTGAGCAGTGAAGAAGCGGGCTGCCTCTGAGGCGCCCTGCTGAAATGGGTTAGAAATGGGTATGCGGTGGGCAATACGAGTTATCCAATGTCCATAATCCCACCAGGATATTATGCTATAGGCAGATTCCGGGTAGTGGAATGGAGTTTGGTATAATTCATAATAAGAATTGGGGTCAGCAAAGGGTTCGGGGCTGTTATCCTTGAGCCACAGAAGGGAGTCATACCAGGCATGGTCAATGAGAGCAGGTTCACTGGCAAGTGGCTGTGTCAACTTAACAGGTAGTCCCAGAACCTTGGTGTAGGGCTTAATGCCAGGGAGTCCAATACAAGGGAAGAAAACCAGGAAAAAGATAACCACGCCGGCTGCAAGCACCTTTGTCCAGGTGGCTCTGCGTTGCTGCAGTGCTTTTTCTCGTGCCCTCGCTTCAGCCTTCCTCCATTTCTTGGCTTTCTTGACCACTTCGACTACCGCTGCAGGCGGGGCGAGCAATTTTTTTAAGCCAGCAAAGTCGAGGATTCTCCAGGAGAAGTATCCCGTGAGCAAAGCAGCATTTATGGCGTAGTAATAGCTGAAGCGGCGTTGCCCCAGGACGGCTGCCAGCATGACGATACTCCATACCAGGAACAACGTCTTGCCAGCACTTTCTTCTCTGATATTGCGGTAAATGAGCCAGCCGAGTGAAATGAAGGAGATGAAAAAGGTAGTGGTAAAGTTAAACCAGGCTATTTGGAGAGAGAAGTGACCGTAGGGGAAAAGAAGAGGATGCACCTCTAGGATAGTCAGCGAGGCGCCAGCGGGAGTGAAGACGCGAAATCTGCCGAGCATCGAGTGCAGCAAAGAAGGGTTAATGATATAGAAAGCGGCAAAGCCGATTGCAGCGAGGGCAAATATTGCTGGCAGGTAATAAATGGGCTTTATGGCCTTGCTTGTCATAAGTCGCGAAATACTACTTAGCACCAAGGGTGTTACTATGGCAATTATCAGAGATGCATGCTGGATAGTCGATACCCAAATTTGACCTAAGAGGGGAAGGGAGATTATGCAGGCAACAAGGAAGGATAGGGTGCCGGTGATACATAAGTAATCAGTTGGTTTACCTTTCAGGTGGTCTATGAGGAATTGAATTACTACATAGGTGAAGATGATAAACACAAGTAGCAACCCACCCACCCAGGTGAGAAGGTAAATGCCGAGGAAGATGCCAGCTAACAAGGTATAGATGAGAGGCTTGGTGATAATCTGCCAACTTCTGTTTATTAAGTGAGCAAACGATATTTCCCTTTCTCTGGCTGTTTTGACCGCCAGAATCAAAAATAGTATGGTTAGCGTGGTAAACAAAGTCTCGGCCACATGGTGGTCGGTAAAGCCAAGCAGGGAGCGATTTAAAAACTCGCCGGGCAGTATAACGACTAAGGCAGCCGATAACAAACCCACCCAGCGGTTAAATAACTCCTTGCCAATGAAATAGACCGGGATAATGGTTAGAGTGCCCAAAATAGCGGGAATATAGGCACCAACGAGGTCTATGGTATGCTGACTTGGTGAACCTAAGCCAACAAGCCGAATAACGCCAGCGACGAGCCAGTCAAAGAATGGAGGCCAGGGCACTGTGGTGCCGTGGGGATAGAAGGTATAAGGGTCGAAGGTGATATGGTGAGGAAAGTGGTGGAGCAGGTTATCCACCAATCTCATGTGATACCAGGCATCAGTTCCTTTGAACCAGACTGAACCATTGACGAAAACCTGGTCATAGGGCAGAGCTATGCGTATATATAATGAGATGCCGCAGAGGATGAATAAAATTATACCAATTATAGCTGCAAGAGGAATTTTACCCTTCTGACTTGGTTGCTCGCTCACTTAGCTACCTTTCAAACAAGATTTTACCAAATTTTTGTAGTTGCCTGATTTATCAGGCACAGTCGCCCAATAAATTGGGCAACTACATGTTTATTACTATCTATATATTCAGCAGGAATGCCAGTTGCCCAGCTATTGGGATATCTGGCCGGAATATAAAATCTGTCTAACTGTTTGGCTCCATCCACCAACTCGTCCGGAACATTTATCTTTTCTCTACTCACCTTTAACAAATCAGTTACTGAATGTCCCCATGCTTCAGCTCCCATCTTTTGGTAAATTGCCTTAATCGCCTTCTCTGGCGCTTGTTGGGCTATAAAACAGGACCATTCAAAAAAACCGTCTTCCATCTATGCTCGGGCACTATCTAAATCTCTCCAAGCTTGCTTGATCCAATCACTGCTTCTTTCTGGCATCTTGTCTTCTCTGTCTGGCTTTAGATTATAACACTGTGTGGAAACGTTACCATAAATTCTAATTTCTAAACAATGCCAAAATTCGAATAACGAAAACGGTTTTGAGTTTTTGATATTTGAGCTTGCTTAGCTTAGGATTTGGTATTCCGGATTTCATGCGCTCAGGCGGGGATGAACCCCGCCACTACGAAGTGAAGCAATCTCAGTGGGATAGCTATGAGGCTAAAAATGAGAAAGCGGGTGATGGGATTCGAACCCACGACGTCTTGCTTGGGAAGCAAGCACTCTACCGCTGAGTTACACCCGCAATTAAATATATTATCAAACTAGAGGGGTGTCGGTGTCAAGGATGGCAAAAAATTGGCTTATTGACCACCATTCGCTATATAGTATAATAGGATTTGCTATGCCACGAATAAAAGCAGGCATTATAAATGTCAGCGGATATGCGGGAAGTGAGTTAGCTCGCTTGCTCCATCAACATCCTCAAGTAGAGCTCAAGTCGGTTACCGGGCGAGGTGCTGCAGGTCAAAAGCTGGGTGATGTTTTCCCGCATCTTGCCGATACTGGCCAGTTAATAAAAACTGAGCTCGATAGCGATATCGATATTGCCTTCTCAGCGATGCCGCATAAAGCCAGTGTCGGTGTAGTGCCATCTTTGCTAAGGCAAGGCATCAAGGTTATCGATGTTAGCGCTGATTTCAGGCTAAAGATTGCCGCTGAATATCCCAAATGGTATGGTTTTGACCATCCATTACCTGGACTACTACAGGAGGCAGTTTATGGCTTGCCTGAGCTGCACGGAGGTGAGATTGCCTCAGCATCTCTGGTGGCTAATCCTGGTTGCTATAGCACCGGCGCTATCCTGGCATTAGCACCAGTGGTTAAGGAAGGGCTCATTTACCCTGATGTAATAATTGACAGCAAATCGGGTATCTCCGGTGCTGGTAGAACTCCCAGCCTGGCTACCCATTATTCTGAAGCCAATGAGAATACATGTGCTTATTCCCTTGAGGGTCATCGCCACCTACCTGAAATAGAACAAGAACTGAGAGGATTAAATCCTGGGCTTTCCTTATTGATAACCTTTGTGCCTTACTTGGTGCCAATGACCCGGGGTATATTAAGTTCTTGCTATGCCAAATTAAAAGGTGGTAAACTAGCTGAAAGTGTTAAGGCTGAAGAAGAGCTACAGCAGCTCTATCAGGAATTTTATAAAAATGCTCCCTTTGTTCGGGTAACAAATAAGCCTCCGCAGACCAAACATGCTTGGGGAAATAACTTTTGCCTTATTTACCCTACTATCGATTTAAAGACCGGGAGGCTCATAGTTATTAGCTGCCTTGATAATCTAGTGAAGGGTGGGGCAGGGCAAGCTGTTCAGAATATGAATTTGATGTTTAATTTACCTGAGACAACTGGCCTTGAAGCTCTAGCTATTTGCCCTTAGAATGTTCTTGCCCCCATCGTCTAGTGGACCAGGACGTCAGCCTTTCAAGCTGAAGACAGGGGTTCGAATTCCCTTGGGGGCATTTTAATCTTTTAACCTTTAGCGGTAACTTTCACGAAATACTAGTTCAGAGAATTTCTTCCTGGACGGTGTTTTTGCCTCTTTCGCAGGGTAACCTAAGGGAGTCATCTCAACTACGACTACACCTTGTGGCACATTCAAAAGCTAGGCAGCTTTCTGGGCATCAAAGTGGCCCACGTGTACAGTTCCCAAACCAAGCGAGTGAGCGGCCAGGGTGAGGTTTTGCATAGCTAAAGCTACATCGAACATATACCACCAATCACCCTTGTCTGTGACTAGCTTACCTTCGTGAAAGCCAGATTTGCCTAGTTCTGCGCCGGCCACGATGATTACTGGTGCCTCTTTAATAGCTGAGCGCGCTGGGTTTCCAGGCCCAAGAGTTTCAGCTAATCTAGCTTTCTTTTCACTATCCTTAACTATTACGAATCTCCAGCACTGACTGTTCTTTTAAGAAGGTGTCCAGCGAGCTGCTTCCAGAACTGTGTTGAGTTTCTTTTCGGATATGGCATCGGGTTTATAATGCCGAATGCTACGCCTTGTTTTTATTGCTTCAAGCACCTCCATCAGCCTTTTACCTACTTTTATTTAAGAGTGCGACCCTTTAAGGTCGTGCACGAGGCTAAAGCCTCGCACTACATTTTTAAACACCCGCTATTTAAGCTGCCTGATTTATCAGGCATAATCGCCCAATAAATTGGGCAACTACATTTTTAAACACCCGCTATTTAAGTCTATTCCTTCCAAGCGCCTTCACCGATAAGTGGCACAAAATAACAGGCGCCAAGGTTCTCCACTTTGTTTCCTTCCTTGTTTTTGCTAATCTTCATCAGCTCTTGTTGCCAGTGAGAGCCTACCGGAATTACCAATCGGCCACCCCATGATAGTTGTCCCAACAGGATTTGAGGGATGGAAGGGGCACCAGCAGAAACTATAATAGCATCATAGGGCGCATCTTCCAGCCAACCCAAGGTCTTGCCAGCGCTGTGAACTTCAACATTGGAGTAGCCAAGTTTTTCCAAAACTCGTTTAGCCGATTCTACTAGTTCAGGTATAATTTCTACAGTAACTACTTGCTTGGCTAGCTCGGCTAATACAGCCGCTTCGTAGCCACTTCCTGTACCTAGCTCCAAGACCTTTTCGTCACCTTTAAGCTCTAGGGCCTGTATCATCAGAGCTACAATGAAAGGTTGGGAAATGGTTTGCCCAAAACCAATGCTTAACGGCCTATCCTCATAAGCGGCATGGTAATACTCTTGAGGCACGAAGGCTTCACGTGGAACACGCTTCATGGCTTCAACCACACGCTTATCGGCAATCTCCCAACTGAGATGTTTGATTAGCGCGGCTTTGGCTTTCTCTAAGTCTATGCCGGTCATGACAAAAAAATTAGCCAAGGATAAAGGATAGCACTACAAGGACCAGTATTATCGCTCCGGCAAGAATACCGATGCGTCGTAGCTCAGGCATCAAGTATTGATAGTATTTTGCAGGATCTTTGACCTCAGGAGACACCTTACCGGCTAATTGAAGTTGGGCAGTTACTGGCTTGAGTGATTGGGAATACTTCCTCTGTGTTTCTTGTGCTAACTTGGCACGGTGTTTCGCTTTAGCCCGACGCGATTTCTTAGGCATTATTCACTTACCTTAGCTAAGGGCGAGGACTGCTTGTAGATTCTAGTACTGGAAATATAGGCATGGCCTAAAGCTCGCTGGATGGATTGAAGGTCAGCACCACTTTGTAATTTGCGTGCCGCGAAGCTATGACGCAAGGTGTGCGGCGTAATCTTAGCACTAAACCCAGCTTTAGAAGCATGGTTTTTAACAATCTGCCAAAATCCCTGCCGGGTAAGCCGACCACCACGCCGGTTGAGAAATAGCGCTTTTTCCTTTTCATCATATAATAAATCAAGTCTATCATTCTCAAGGAAATTTCTTAATATCTGGTTTATATGGT
The DNA here is from genome assembly GCA_030612025.1 of Dehalococcoidia bacterium. GTDB lineage: Bacteria > Chloroflexota > Dehalococcoidia > GIF9 > AB-539-J10 > 20-14-all-45-10. Next base: position 16,041 of record JAUWOR010000012.1, read on the forward strand.
GGTCAAAGGGGATCTGCCTTTTAGAGCTACCATGGGCACAGTGTACACAAGAACGCTCCAAGTCTATATCCTTCACGTTTAGAGATACTAGCTCACTAGCACGCAAACCAGTAGCGTAAAGTAACTCTAACATCACCACATCTCTCCTGGCTTCTGGAGTGGATAGTTTTTTTGGCTCTGCCAGCAAACAGCGATACTCAGACGGAGACAAAAATTTAGGCGAATGCTTGCTAACTCGAGGAGAAATTAAATTCCTTGTTGGATTCTCTCTTAGCTTGCCTGAAGCAACCATAAATTTAAAAAAAGACTTGGCCGAGGCTACTTTGCGAGCTACTGTAGCAGTGGAATATCTCCTTTCCCTGAGGTTAAGCAGATAGCTCTTTAAAAGCTCGCCACTTGACTTAATTATTCCTTTTGCCCTCTCTGCTTCAGTGTAAGCCATTAGCTGGTTCAAATCATTACGATAAGCAGCCAAGGTATTCTGTGAGCAATTTTTCTTCTTAGCTAGATAGCCAAGGAAAGCTTCAATATCTTCCTTCATTAAATATTATTTTAGCATAACTCAGACTATTTTTGTCTGCATCCAAGTCTCCTGTTACAATAAAATTTACCATGCAGGCACAGTTAGAGGAACAAATAAAAGCCTTGCCAGCAAGTCTAGGAGTCTATTTATTCAAGGATAACCAAGGTAAGGTTATTTATATCGGTAAGGCTGCCAATTTGAGCCATAGGGTAAGGAGCTATTTTGGTGCCTCTGGTAACTTGTCATCAAAAATTCAACAGTTGGTGTTGAAGATAAATGACCTCGAGTTTATGGTTACGGACTCTGAGCAAGAAGCGCTTATCTTAGAATGCAATCTGATAAAGAAATATCACCCGAAGTACAATGTGCGCCTTAAAGACGATAAGACCTTCCCTTACCTTAAGATAGATATTAGTGAAGATTGGCCAGGCGTTTACATCACGCGCCATTTTAAGGGTGGTGGAGCGAGATACTTTGGACCTTTTGCTAGTGCTGGGTCAGTACGTAAAACCTTGAAGCTGGTAAAGAAAATTTTTCCCTTTCGCTCTTGCACCAAGTCCATCGATGGCAGAGATAAGCGACCTTGCCTTGACTATTATATTCACCGCTGTCTCGGGCCATGCATTGGCGCGGTGAGTAAACAGGAATACCGGGAGGTAATAAACCAAGTTATTTTATTTTTGCAAGGTAAGCAGGAACTGGTGCTTCGTGAATTAAGTAGTAAGATGAGAGCATCAGCCCAGCAACTTCAATTTGAAAAAGCAGCTTTGCTCCGTGACCAAATTCGGGCAATAGAGAGAATCATAGAGGGGCAGAGGATTGCTATCATGGCTAAAGGCGAGCAAGATGTCATTGCTATGGTGCAAAATGAGGGGCAGGCTTATGTGGAAGTCTTTTTCATTCGCAATAATAAGCTTATTGGCCGTGACCATTTCATCATGGAAGGTATCCATGATGAAATGCCAGGTCAAATAATGGCAAGTTTCGTAAAGCAATATTATGCCTCAGCTTCCTATATATCATCAGTAATATTACTTCAATATCCCGTGGACGAAATGTCAGTACTGGCTGAATGGCTTAAGGAACGAAGGGGAGGGAAGGTGAAACTTCAAGTGCCACAGCGAGGAGCTAAAAAACGGCTAGTAAGTATGGTAGCTGAAAACGCCGATAAAGGTTTGCTATTGGCTAAAGCTAAACAAATAAATTTAGAGGCTATAACTTCAGGCTTGCAAGAGTTAAAAGATAGGCTTTGCTTGCCAAGAATCCCGCTGAGGATAGAGGGTTATGATATTTCTGATATTCGAGGCACTTTGGCTGTGGGCAGCATGGTTGTTCTGGAAAAGGGCTTACCCAAACCAAGTCTCTATCGTCGTTTTCGAGTGAAAATGGTAGCCGGGGCTGATGATTATGCCATGATTCAAGAGATATTAAGGCGCCGATTCAAGAGAGGCATAGCTGGTGAGGGTAGCTGGGCAGTTACGCCTGACCTTATCCTTATTGACGGTGGTAAGGGACACCTCAATGCTGCTTTAGAAGTAAGGCAAGGGTTAGGAGTTGATTCTGTTCCTATGGCTAGCTTGGCTAAAGAAAATGAGGATGTCTTCATACCAGGCGAGCCTGACCCAGTTAATATACCTAAAGGTTCTCCTGCTCTTCACATACTGCAAAGGGCAAGGGATGAGGCACATCGCTTCGCTATAAGTTATCATCAAAAATTGCGGAGTAAGAGAAGCACAGCCTCCATCCTAGATGATATTTCTGGTATTGGTCCGAAACGGAAGAAAGCCTTGCTGAAGAAATTTGGCTCAATCGAAGCCATTAAAGAGGCTTCAATTAATCAGCTCAGCCAAGTGGAAAGAATACCCCCAGCTCTAGCTCAGAGGATCAAGCAATATTTATAAGTTTTGTTAAAGTCAAAGCATTTTTAACTGCAAAGGCTTCAGCATCGTTATTAAAGTAAATATAAACGGCTTTAACTTTTTCACCTAATCGAGCGATTTTTTGTGCCCAGTGGGAAAGCTCCTCATTAGAGTAGCAGCTTGAATATAAGCTAGCACTGCCGTGAAAACGGATGTAGGCGAAGTCGCTAGTGGCTACAAGAGGGCAAGTAAAGCCAGGCATATCAAAGACACACAAGCCAGCATTGTATTGTTGTAAGATGTGGAAGATGTGGAAGATAGAATCATCAAGCCAGGATTCGTGGCGAAATTCAAACACATGCTGATATTTTTGAGGTAATGAAGATAGGAAGCTTTCCAATACCTCATCATTACGTTTCATGTTAGGTGGTAGTTGGTACAGAAGGGGGCCTAGCTTATCTTGGAGCAAACAAGCCCGTGATAAGAAGTTTTCCACTGCTGAGCCCAAATTTTTCAATCTTTTTATATGGGTAATGAAGCGGCTTACCTTAACGGCAAAGATAAAGTCTTCAGGTGCAGATTCCCGCCAGGTGGCGAAAGCCTTCTCAGAAGGGAGATGGTAAAAACTGTTGTTAAGCTCTACAGTGTTAAATTGCTTGACATAAAATTGCAGCCATTTCGATTTGGGTAATCCTTCGGGGTAATAAAGGCTACGCCAGTGGTCATAATGCCAACCACTAGTGCCAATATGATATTTTGGTGATACCATTTGAATCCTCTTAAGGCGAGCTAAAGTCAATGTAGGCGGTATAATCTGGAATGGCATGAAAGCCAAGAACCATAGGCCAATTCTTGCCTTTATATTCACGCCCTAATCCTATAGACAGATAGACTTTTTCAAAGTGGAGCAGTTCCTTTAGTTGCCCCTCAGTCAAGTTAATAATATTGGCTTTCTCCCCAAGCAATCTTTTCCCCAATGCTCTGAATTTCAAGTCAGTGCAGGGAAGACCTGGACTTTTTGGAGTCCCTAAATAATCTTGCCCGGCAAAGTCAAAGATAACACGTGCCTCATACTTGCCATAACGAATACCCGGATCAAAGATTACCTTTTTAATCTCGTCAGGCTTAATAAGACATAAGGAGCGACAAGGAAGAGATTGTAAGACATCGTTCGGGGAAGCATCTAGGAGAGAATCTAGTAATTCAGCACGCTGATATTCAGGAACATTTTTCAAAATGACTGGCTTTGCACGATCAAAGTCTATGACCCAATCTTCTATATGCGGTGTTTTTGGGAGCCATGCTAGCAAGTTCATCTTAACAATATCAAAATTGCTGATTCTCTTTCCACCGGCGTCTATAAGATCATCCGGCTGAAGAGTTCCATAGGATTTGACTAGCCTGACCCAACGGTAAGTCTCAGGAGCCATCCTCTTAGCCAAAAAGTGAGGGATAAAATGTTCCCAGCGATGTGTTGTTATGTTAATCCCGGCTAAGCAAACTCCCGAGTGCATCCGAGTTACGGCCAGAATTAATATATCTTCTTTCCTCATCTCCTCTCGAGTGTCCTGAAAACTCAAGGACTTTGATGTCTTGCTCGCATTCCGCTTTGGTGCTTCAAGCGGAGATTTTATCCTCGGTTTTGCTAACCTTGACTCAGGTAACACCTCTTTGTTTGGCTTTACTGTAAGGAACCTTAATTTTATGCTGTTCCCATAGAATTCTTGCTGCTAACTTTCTGCTGTAATCGGCAGCATCCGCCATAGCGATATTATTTAATAAATTAATCTCCTCTGAAGGGACTTTTAGTCCAAGTAGCGCCTTAAAAGTGTATTGACGGACTTAGTTAGCAGGCTCCTTGAGGTTTGCCAAAAGAAATGGCACTGCCTCTTGGCACCTACCAGGATATTTTGGTGTCAGTTTTCTAATAGCCGAAGCTGCTAGTCGTTTTTCATTATTCCTGCCATATAAAAGAAAATTTATTAATCTAGGAATAGCACTTTCCTCACTTGATTCACCTAGTTCATATGGTCCTAACCTATCTATTTCTCTCATAGCGATCTTCCTTCAAAGTAAAGCACTCCCGTTCATCGTAGAAAAGAGGTGGCATCGTCTCCAAATACCTTCGCAACATCATAAGCTCGAATGGAATCCTTCAAGGATTTTACTTCCTTCTTCATCCTAAAATAAAAGAGCCTCAAAGATGGTAAACTTCTATATTAGAGAAATGAGACTGCATATATTCAGCGAGCAAGCGTCGATGACATTGATCGGGCTTATCTTCGGAACATAGGAAACAAATCACTTGGTTAGTTACAAAAAATTGCTCAAAGAGAGCAAGAGCATCTCGCTCGTCTAGCAATTGAAGATATATCCTCTCATATGCATCCCAGTTTTTGTCCTGTTTAAATTTTTTACGCAGCTCTTCAGTAGGTGCTAATTGAGGCAGATGCTCATATTCAATGCCAACTAATTCTAAAACAAAAGCAAGATCATCCTTCTTGGCAAACCCCACTAGTTGGGATCTATTGTTCAGCCTAACATCTATGACCTTGGTGACCTGAGCTTGATGCAGCAACTCAATAAATTTGCGAAGGCTCTTCTTATTATGTCCAATGGTATATATTTTATCCATACTCAAACTTGTAGGGAAAGTTGCACTCCGGGGTTATCACAGAGCGAGCCATCACTTTGAATGTGCCTCACATCCACTCCCTGGAGCACTAATGTTTTGGATATTAGGTGGTAACGATGGCATTCTTTAAAATCACCTTCGCTACACATTATAGCAGTCCTTTCCTGTTCAGCAATTTGGATTAATTCGGTGATTCCTTCTTGGTATACCTGTGTTGATTCTACTCTAAGGTGACCGGGGCTAGAGGATCCTTTATGCTTGGGGCGCCCCCCAAGTTTATCCCCCAAAAACTTGTATTTTATGTGATTAAGCTTCAGATGACTAGCTAAATTGCGTTGATTAAATTGCGGACTATAGCTACTAAATGGCTGACCTCTCACATCAACAAGAGTTGTGATAACATGCTGCTTCAAAAGATTTGTAAAAGTATCTAGCGGTAAGTTGCTGTGACCAATAGTGAATATCAGCATTTGATTAATTCACTTGTTTGCATATTCTTCTTAAAATACATTATACTCCTTAATCAGAGGGGCTTCTTGGTGACTAGAGCGGAGTGGAACCACCCGTTCCCATCCCGAATACGGAAGTGAAACGCTCCAGCGCAGACGATACTTAAGGGGCAACCCTTTGGGAAAATAGGCCGTTGCCAGGAAGCTTCTCTTTATTTCAATTGCGCCAAATCGAAGCGCATGCCATCCCGAGCAGCTATAACTGTAATTCCAGTTTCCATGGTTAATTTTTGGGCTAATTCCCAAGGCTTAGCTCGCCACATGGTCATGCCAAAATGAGTAACTATGGCTGTCTTTGGTTTTATTTCTTCGATTATTCCCTTGGCTTCAGGGAGAGATAAGTGATCAATGGGAGCTCCGGGAGTTAACCTGACAACATTGATAATCAGTAACTCTCCCGTATAATAACTAGGTAACTCATCAAAATATTTAGTATCAGTGATCCAAGAGAAGGTATGTCGTGCTGTTCGAAAGATAAAGCCATATGTTTCCACAGGATGCCGATGCCTAATTGGCGTCTCAAAAGAAATGTTAGCTAATTTGTAGGAGCCCCCCTCAGTCAAAATTTCTGCCCTTTCGGGGTAGGAGCGCAAATAAGATAAGATAACAGGCTCTTGATTTAAAGTATCAGCAGGAGTAAAGACTATGCCCCGCTTTTTTTTGCCACCGTTGGTCATAGCTTCGATCATAATATTGATATCCCCACTGTGGTCTAGATGCTTATGAGATTAAATAATAGCTTCTAGCTTAGAGGGGTCAAGTTTTCTCTTAGCAGCTTGAACTAAACTGCCAGGGCCGGGATCGAGAAGTATTTGAGTGTTGCCAAGGCTAAGCCAGGCACCGCCGGAAGCTAGAAATTGGCGGGTAACTACAAAT
>JAUWOR010000019.1:0-6317 GCA_030612025.1 Dehalococcoidia bacterium
AAATGTCGAAACATGGGGACATGGAAGCAATTGAGCGACAGATTCGCTTGTGGCTGGAGAAAAGGGGAATTCCGCAACAGAGGTATGAGAATCTACAACCTTTCGACAAAGACGTGCTACAAAATCTGGTATGCACACCAACTCATCCCACAACCTACAATCAACGTAGGGATCTCTATCGCAAACTATACTTACCGGAGAGTATGGTAGCAGGAAGAAACTCTATTGATCCACTCGACTTCATGCCAGATGAGGAGCTGCGGAAAGTCTTCTCGCCACTGCCACTGACTCTTGGTGAGAGGCTTCCTGATTTATATAAGTACTAGCTGGAGCCACAGGAGTGATTAATGGGCGTATACTCCTTATTTAGTGATGGCATAGCACAACAGGTATTGCCATGGCTTTGAATTTGGAACAGACTACGAGCCTTATTCTTGAACGAGCCAGACAACTTGTGAATCAACTGGTTGAGGGCAGAGGACACGACAGGCCACCGTTTTTGTCAGAAGAATACGCTCGTTTGCGGGGCATTAAAAGAATTGAGAAAGTGGATCTGGGAGAAGTAAGCGCTGTTCTACTCAAATTACATGATGGGGACGTGATTAAGGTGAACGAAAAGCACCACCCAAGTAGACAAAACTTTTCTTGTGCTCACGAAATTGGGCATGCCTTACTTAGTGAGCTGAAAATAGAACTTTGTATAGAGGACGTTGAGTTTCGAACGTTCAATCCACAAGCTCCTGCAATAGCTCGTGCAAGAGCTAAAGAACGTCTATGTAATGTCGCTGCCACAGAACTACTCATGCCAGAGATGGGTTTCAAGAAATATTTGTCAGGTTTTGGTGTCTCTATTAAATCGATTGAATGGTTGGCCAGTATCTTCAGAGTTTCTATTCGCGCCGCTGCCTTTCGGATTGCTGAGGTTAGCGCAGAGCCTTGCATTGCCCTCCTGTGGCTTTCACGGCCAGGAACCAAGTCCAAAGCGCTTCACCTATCGCGGCGTGTAGGTCCAGCGAAAAAATCGAGAGGTGAAGCTAATTACATGCCAGTGCATGCACTTATTAAGCGTACATCCACATTGTACAAAGCCTACCAATACGACAATCCTGTTAAATGCCACAAGCTTTTTAGACTTGATGCTGGTGTTAAACGTTTACCCGTTGAATCCAAAGGTTTTGGTTATGGTGAAACGAGATATGTTATTTCTCTGGCTTTTCCCGCTAGATGAAGCAAGGCAAAATACTAAATCTGGAGGGTACCGTATCAAATAATATTCATGAGGGAAAGAACGGTGAAGGTCTCGCAATCACACCAAAATTGTCAGAGACGTTGTTGCCACTGTTGTCTCCTGAGGCGGTGGATTCCCCGATTAGTCGTCAAGGAAGATAAGAATGCCCAAAAGTCGTAAGAAAGACAACCAAAAATCTATTGGTCGAGATAAGGTAGCTCGAGCTGTTTTTTCTGCTGCTGAATCCATGGGTATAAGCGATAGAAAAATGTTAGAGGAACTTTCTAGTCAGATAATCCAGAGGTTGGAACCTGCTCGCCCCTTGCCGGGCATGGAGAAGTTCGTCTCACCGAAACCTCAGCATCCTCTAACTTCCTCCCAAATTGAGGTAGCAGTAAAGGAAGCTCTAGCTGAAAAGGAGACTTTATCCCAAACAGGGATTGAGCTTAGCCAGAATGGCTTAAGAGTCCTGGAGAGGAGATATTTGAAGAAGGATGGGGAGGGAAAGCTCGTTGAGACTCCACAAGAGCTGTTTCGCCGCGTAGCCAAGCACATTGCCTCAGCCGAACTTCTTTACCACTCAGAAGCTGATGTCTCCTCTTTAGAAGAGGCATTTTATCAGCTAATGACAAATCTAGAATTTCTACCTAATTCCCCTACATTGATGAATGCTGGTGGCGAATTGGGACAACTGTCAGCCTGTTTTGTTATCCCCATCGGTGATTCTATGGAATCCATTTTCGATGCGGTGAGATATACTGCTTTAATTCATAAAAGCGGTGGTGGTACTGGTTTTTCCTTTTCCCGACTCAGGCCGGAGAAAGATAGAGTTGGCTCTACCGGCGGTATTGCTAGCGGCCCTGTTTCTTTTATGCGAGTTTTTGATATAGCCACTGATGTGGTAAAGCAAGGCGGTATGCGCCGCGGGGCTAACATGGCGATACTAGCCGTTGACCATCCTGATATTCTAAAGTTTATTACCGCTAAAGATGACCCTGAGGTCTTGACCAATTTTAACCTCTCCGTAGCTGTAACTGATAGCTTTATGGAAGCGGCGGAGAAAGGTACTGACTACAACTTGGTAAACCCGCGAACAGGGGAGGTAACTGGTAAGCTTAATGCCAAGGAGGTGTTCGACAAAATAGTTGATATGGCTTGGCGCACCGGTGACCCGGGCATCGTATTTATGGACGAAATAAACAGGCGTAACCCTACACCTAAATTGGGTAAAATAGAAAGCACCAATCCTTGCGGTGAGCAACCTTTGCTTCCCTTCGAGTCTTGTAATTTAGGCTCTATAAATCTATCTAAAATGGTGGTTTGCCGGAATAACCACTTCGAGATTGACTATGCTAAGCTAGCTCAGACGGTTAAACTAGCAGTCCGCTTCCTCGACAACGTTATCGATGTCAACCAATTTCCCTTGCCTGAGATTGCTGAGAGGACGAAGGCCGCTAGAAAAATAGGTTTGGGGGTGATGGGTTTTGCCGATATGCTGATTCAGCTTGGTATTCCTTATGACAGCGAGCAAGCGCTCAACATAGCTGAGGAGAGCATGCATTTCATATCCGAGGAGGCAAATAAAACTTCAATAGAGCTAGCTGAAGCGAGAGGTTTTTTCCCCGCCTTTAAGGGAAGCATCTATGATGTGCCTGGTGGCCCTCAGTTTCGCAATGCCTCTCGAACTACTATTGCTCCTACCGGCAGTTTGAGTATAATTGCTAATTGTTCCAGTGGCATTGAACCAATCTTTGCCTTAAGCTATGTGCGCCATATCCTCGAAGGTGAGGAATTCATAGAGGTAAACCCCTACTTTGAGCAGGCGGCTAGAAGGGGGGATTTCTATTCATCCGAGTTAATGAAACAGCTAGCTGAGGGGAAAAGATTGAGGGACATAGAGGGCGTTCCTGAAGAAATAAAGAGACTCTTCGTCTCTGCCTATGACGTATCTCCAGAATGGCATGTTAGGATGCAGGCAGCCTTTCAGAAGTTTACCGATAGCGCTGTCTCCAAGACGGTCAACTTCCCCTATGAAGCAATGCCTGAAGATATAGCCAAAGTATATATGCTGGCTTACCATGAGGGCTTAAAAGGAATAACTATTTACCGCGATAGGAGTCGGGAAAGCCAGGTTCTTACCCTGGGTAAAAGGAAGGAAAAGGCTGAAGGTGAACTAGTTCCCAGGAAAAGACCTAAAGTTACCAAGGGAATAACTGAGAGGGTAAGCACTGGATGTGGTTATATTTATGTAACGGTGAATTTTGATGACCAGGGCATAGCCGAGGTTTTCTCTATCTTAGGGAAAGCCGGAGGCTGTGCTGCAGCCCAACTCGAGGCTATTAGCCGCCTTATCTCCTTAGCCTTAAGGTCAGGAGTAGGGCTGGATTCTATTGTAAGACATTTGCGCAGCATTCGTTGTCCTTCCATTGCTTGGGAGCAAGGCCATGCTGTTATGTCCTGTGCTGATGCTATTGCTAGTGTGCTGCAAAAATATGCCAAAGAAGAGGATGCTAACAATTCTAAGATAGCTGAAGTGGTCAAGAGCTGGGCGGGACAGTGTCCTGAGTGTGGTGGTAAGTTGATTTACCAAGAAGGTTGTAATATTTGTCCTAATTGCGGTTTCACCAAATGCGAGTAGGCTGCGGGGAAAATGAGGAGTTCTAAGGGTAGTTATTATTTAGCGCTAAAACAGATAGCTAAAGTTTCTAATTCAGCTTTTAGTTTGAGAAAGATTTGTAATTCTATCGCTAAAACCACTGCCAAGGCAATGGGAGCGAATGGTTGTCGTGTTTCTCTCCTTGATCCCCAAAAGGAATACTTACTTACTGTAGGTACTCATGGTCTCAGCGATCTCTATCTTAGAAAAGGTCCGCTTGATGCTCACAAGAGTCTTCCCGAAGTTCTCGCTGGCAAAGTGGTAGTTATTCCCGATGCCACCAAAGATGAACGAGTTCAGCATCCTAAGATAGCAGAAACACAAAGAGTATGTTCTATACTCGGAGCTCCTATACTTGAGAGAGAGGAAGTTATCGGTGAAATCAGAGTGTATACTCGTGAACCTCATCAGTTCTCGGAGGCTGATAAAAGCTTCCTTACAAGTGTTGCCAACATAAGCGCTGTTCTCTTAGAGAGAGCAGAGCTTCATCAATTGCTGGAAAAAGGATACAGGGTGAATGAGAAGCAAGCAAAGTTAGTTCAAGTGCCTCAATTGCCCACCACATCGCTGAGGCCAACGGAGTTCGCTCATCCTAGCGAGGAAGAGTTTGCCAGACTTTTGGATTTCTACCGCATTGAGTGGCTTTACGAGCCTCGCTCCTTCCCTCTTCGCTGGAAGGGTGGTGAGATAGCTGAAATGTTCACCCCTGATTTCTATTTACCCGAGCTAGACCTTTATATTGAGCTCACTACGTTAAAGCAAAACCTGATAACGGAAAAGAACCGCAAGCTACGTCAGCTCAAGGAGCTCTACCCGGAAATCAAAATTAAGCTTCTTAGCAAGGACGATTTTCATAAGCTGCTAGCCAAGTATGGTTATGGTCCTCTAGGTGAAGCTAAGATAGAGGGAGTCAGCCGAATTCTCTATAGTCATAGTCAAATCCAGCGGAGGATACGAACTTTAGCTAAGCGCATATCACATGATTACGCTGGTCAGCGGCTGGTCATGGTCGGTATTTTAAAGGGAGTCGTTTGCTTCATGACTGACCTGATGCAACACCTTTCTCTGCCGGTCACAGTCGATTTTATGGCCATCTCGTACTATGGTGGTGACGATGGCCAGGTGGTCAAAATAACGAAAGACCTTGATAGCAGCATAACTGGACAACACGTATTAATGGTTGAGGATATTGTAGATACAGGCATGACGCTAAATTATGTTCTTGGCCACCTTTTAGCTCATAACCCAGCCAGTCTTCGTGTTTGCACCTTACTCGATAAGGGAGCGCGCCGATTGATAAATGTTCCTCTCGACTATATAGGCTTTGAAATTCCTGATGAGTTTGTAGTTGGCTATGGTTTGGATTACAAGGGTGAATATCGTAATTTGCCCTTTATTGGTATCCTCCGTTCTGAGTTAATTAAAGAGGATAAATTATAGCACCCTGAATTTTAGCTCCCGACGAATTTTCCTTTCTCAAGTGCGAGACGATGCCGACGAGCGAGAATTTCACAGTTAATATTTAACAAGAAAGGAATTATAGAAGCAATGGAAATTTGCGGGCGAAAATGAAAAATGTCCCAAGTAACCTCACCCTTCCTTAGCTTCCGGTACCTCCCACTTTCCCACTTCCGCCTACCTTGCGCTTGGCCTTTTAGTTCCTTACGCTTTTCAGCTTCCGCTTCCCAGTGTTTGGCCCCTCTGTCCACCAAGTTCCAGCTTGATTACTCGGGACACTTTTAAATTTAACATACCCCTGGAAATTTGTCAAGCATCTGTGCTGGCTGACCACATAGGTAACACTGGACTACGGATCTTAGCAAGTTCCCTTTCAATATACTCCACAGGGGCAAGATAGCCAAGTGATTGGTGTGGACGATTAAAATTATATTCTATAAGCCATTCAGTTAGCCCGGGATTGAGCTCTTCAGGGTCTAAAGATAGATTAAAGTTGTAAAGCCATTCATACTCTAAGGTCTGGTTGAATCTCTCTATCTCAGAGTTATCCTTTGGGGTTTTGACTCTGGAGAAGTACCTTTGAATACCCAATTTGGCGGTAGCCCTTTCAAACTCCCAGGCAAACTCACTCCCATTATCCGTCTGCAAGTTTTCTATGGGCTGACCAACAAGGTAGCGGAGACGATAAAGAAAATCTGCTGCTGCCCGGGAGCTCTTATTTTTGTACATCCTGGCATAGCCTAACTTGGTGGCATGGTCCACGGCAGTCAGGATATATCTTTTAAGGCTATTCCAGTAGATAACAATGGTATCAAGCTGAAAGAGGAAACAGGCTCTCCCTTCCTTCACTAGCTGAGTTATTCTCTTCTTTGGTTTCTGACGAGCTCTGGCTCTCTTTCTGGCAGTCTTCTCTGCCTTCTTCTGGTCAGGATAAAGCTTATATCTTCTGACTACCCTCTCAATCTTCCAGGTAGA
>JAUWOR010000010.1:0-75101 GCA_030612025.1 Dehalococcoidia bacterium
CTTCGACGACACGGTGCTCCGGCTGGATGACGTAACCGCTGGTGAGATAGATGGAACGGCGATACCCGTTGGGGCCTGGAACCTAATAGAGGCCGGGCGAGCGCGCGTAGTACAGGCCGCTGGTGGTGTAGTTGGGGTCACTGGAGATGGTACTCTGGCGGAATTAGAGTTCCATGTTATCGGAGACCCTGGCGATGAGAGTGACATAGACCTGGAAAACGGGCTGCTGGGCGATAATGTCGGAGTTGAAATAGAAGTGGCAAACTGGCTAGGTGATACCGTGACAGTTGCTGGGGTGGTGGAAGGAGTAGTGGTCACCATTGATGCTCCAGCCGAGGTGCCTGAGGATAGTGACTTTACTGCTGCGGTTGCCATTGACAATGTGGAGAACCTGGATGTTGCCTACTACGAAGTCGTCTTTGACGACACGGTGCTCAGACTGGATGATGTAACCGCTGGTGACATAGACGGAACGGAGATACCGGTGGGCGCCTCGAATCTGGTAGACGGGCGAGTCATTATAGTGCAGAATGTCCCTGATCTCGCTGGTGCTAGCGGAGATGGCACTCTGGCGGAGTTACAGTTCCATGTTATCGGAGATGCTGGTGATGAGAGTGACATAGACCTGGAAAACGGACTGCTGGGCGATAATGTCGGAGTTGAAATAGAAGCATTCTGGCTGGATGGTGCAGTGGATGTGGTGGGCGGGGAATTCGAGGAGACCTTTGGCCCGACCGCCTTAGCTGAAGGGCTACGTGACCCCATTTGCCGCATACCTGAAGGAGCTACCAATCTTGCTATCGAGCTTACTACGGCGGCTTCTCCCGGGCCCGACATGGACCTGGAGCTATATGACGATGGCACTTGTGTGATCGGCGATATAGGCGTGATTGACTCGGCACCAGGTGGCAGCTATGAAGGTGACGACTTCGGCTATAGTGGTTACGACGGTGGTGAGGAGTATATCACCGCTGATGGTCCACTGGGCCAGGCGTACGACCTGATGGTCTTCGCCTATGAGGGCGGCAGCTACACCGTGACTGTCTACTATGAGATTCCCGTCGGTGTAGATGTAACTCCACCGGAGATAGACATTGAGGTTACGGCATCAACCCCAACGGTGGGTGAGCCAGTAACCGTAACGGTGACTGCTACCGACCCCAGTGGCGTGGCTATGGTATACTTCATGGTTTCCAGTCCCTGGCTTGGGGGATTGAGTGTAGGGATGGCCGCTCCGCAAGTGGCCTACGAGGACATTGTCGGAGTGGTAGTGAGTTTCGGTGATGAAGCGAGCCTTACCTTTGCACCAGGCTGGGCCGGGACGTATACCGTGGAAGCCTGGGCTGCGGATGAACTAGATAACATGACGCCCGAAGGTAACCCGGTTACGGAAGACTTTGAGGTAGTTGCCTAAAGGCTCTATATAGCCAGAAGGCTTTAAAGGTGCGGGGCTTTTGGCCCCGCACCTCTTTTGTATCACCCTCACCTTACCTCACCCTGACCCTCTCCAGCAAGTGGAGAGGGAGAATACACCCTCACCTTACCTCACCCTGACCCTCTCCCGTCAAGGGAGAGGAAAAGAGCTTCTCCGTAGTGGCGGGGTTCATCCCCGCCTTATTCTCTTAAATTCTTTTATAGGTGCTCTCAGTACGCCGAGCTACTCGTGCTATAGTGATTAGCTGTTCGTGAGCATCTATGGCATATACTATCCTGTAATGTCCTACTCGAACACGCCAAAGCCCGCTATCAGCTAACTTTTTCACTCTCGCTGGTCCAGGCTCATGCCTTAGGGCGGTTATAGCTCTGGCAATCCTTTGATAGTCTTGACCTGTGGTCTTGTCTAACTGCTTCTGAGCTACTGGCGTTAGCCTAATTTCATAGCTCACCCTGGCGCTCCCGCCTGCTTTGCTGATACTGCTCCCAGGTTACCGTGCCTTCTCTGCGGGACAGAGCTTTTAACCCTTCCCGAATATCCTCCTCATCCTCCAGTATTTCCATGGCAGCATCACGAAGAAGCTTAGCCATGGAGGTACGTTGCTCGAAGGCCAAGCGGCGGAGTCTCTCATGCTGCTCCTCAGTTAAAAAAATTGTGGTTCGCTTTAACATCCTGCTCATAGTTCTTTACCTTTCAATGATAGCATATATGCATCGCTATGTCTAGCTGCCCAAAATGGTTCTCCCTCCCCTTGAGAGAGGGGGAAATATATTCGTAGCACGACCCTCAAGGGTCGTGCTCGTTGCGTTGCCCGAGGCTAAAGCCTCGGGCAACGGGGGCCCGGCAGGAACTTAGGTTCATTGTTTCACCCTCACGTCCCGTGCTAGATAAATCCTCACCCTAGCCCTCTCCACCAAGTGGGAAAAGAATACACCCTCACCTTAATCCTCTCCCGTCAAGGGAGAGGAAAAACAGGAGTGAGTAGTCCTGCTCCATCAGGGGAGAGGAGAGGCTTTTTAATGATATGTAGTTGCCCAATTTATTTGGCAATAGGAGCCTGATGAATCAGGCAACTACGAAATGCGTAAATTGAACCAGAAATCAAAAATCAAAAGGCAAAAAGGAAATTTGAATTTTGCTCTGTAATTTTGACCTTTGACTTTTGCATTGTTTAAGAGAAGATGACTGAATTTAAGACATCTGAGCTTTCCCGCAGAGGGACACCACCACCCTCACCTTAATCCTCTCCCATCGAGGGAGAGGCAAACAGGGGTGAATAGTCCTGCTCCATCAGGGGAGAGGAACTCTACTTAAAATAATTCTCCCTCCCCTTGAGGGAGGGAGTTAGAGGGAGGGGGAGGGGAAAGAGGAATGAATAGTTCTGTCTCGTTAAGAGAGAGACCTTGTAAAAACTTATGTGGCATACTATGGGTTAGATGCGAGGAAGGCGGACACGGCAGTAGCGACATCACCATGCGGAACTGCATTGAACTATTGCCGCTATTGTTGGTGATAAAGCTGGTGCGATTCGACTAACCAACGAGGCTTTCGGCGAATTTGGATGAAGCCACGCAGGAATCCGAGCCTACCTGCAACCGCAAAGTGGGAGCTTTATGAAACGTCCACCGAATCGCCAATCCATTGGGCAATTATCTCCTTAGCCTCGTTGTCGCCCAACAAGCCATTCTGTATCCCGATAGATGTTGAGCTGCCACTGATACCTTTGACGTGGAAATGTAACACCGCCAGATGACCAGAGCCACTAACCCCCTCTAAGCCAGGAACATTCTGGACTATAGTATATATGCCCGGGCTAATCTCGTTCCAGACGTCGATTGGTATTGCCGTTCCGTCTATCTCACCAGCGGTTACGTTATCCAGTTGAAGCACCGAGTCGTCGAAAACAAGATTATAGCTGGCAACATCGAAGTCGGTTACCTCGCTGATGTCAACAGTGACGGTGAAGTCACTATTCGGAGCTACTTCGGCGGGAGCATTGATGCTAACCTGAGTAGCTCCTGCCGGCGGAGCTTCAGCCACGGTTATTGAATCGCCCCTCCAGATTGTTGGTATTTCAACGCCTTCATTATCATTCAGCACTCCATTTTGCAGGTCTATGTCACTGCTATCACCAGCAGAGCCAATAACATGGAAGTGCAATACCGCCAGAGAGCCAGAGCCGCTGACACCGGCTACACCGGGGATATTCTGGACTATCCTATATCTTCCTGAGGTGAGCTTGTTCCACACATCGACTGGTACTGTGGTTCCATCTATATACCCCGAGGTTACGTCGTCCAGGCGGAGCACTGAGCTATCGAAGCTGACATCATAGTTAGCAGCATCGAAATCGATTAGCTCAGTGACCTTCACCTTGACGGTAAAGTCACTAGCCGCAACTACCTTGGCCGGGGCGTCGATGCGCACAGTAGCCGCAGTAACCCCGGTAGCGCCGCTGGTGGTGAAAGTCCATACCGGGCCAGCAGTTTCTGCGCCCTTGTTGTCTGCAGCAATCACCTGCCAATAATATTTGGTATCGTTGCTTAATGTGCCTGGCGAATAGGTCGTATCAGATTGGTCGTTGGATACCAGTGCTGGACTTGAGTTTGGGCCAAAGTAGACATCGTAGGTTACGGTATCACCAACATCAGGATCATCACCAGTCCAGCTAAGGTCAACACTGATGGAAACCCCGGTAGCGCCGTCTGGTGGTGAGGGGTTAGACGGCTCATTTGGGGGGTTATTCGGGAGGGAACTTACGGTGAGGTTTACCGGCACTGTCTGAGGAGTGTTTGCTGCCCCTGGTGCCGAGATAGTGATGGTGGCAGAATGGTCGCCAGGGCTTATCCCAGCGATGTTCACCGCTACGGTTACGTTGTTTATTTCTCCAGTGGAGTTACCACTGGTGGGGCTTAGAGTGAGCCAGTCGGCGTCATCCGTTACAGACCAATTTAGCGTGCCAGCGCCGGAGTTGTGTATCTCTAATGTCAGGCTTGGCGGGTTGGCCCCTGCTTCAACAGCGTTAAAGCCAATGGCCATTGATGGGCTGACAGCTATGGTGGGAAGAGAAGGTGAAGGTGTTGACTGACCGCAGGCTGTGAGCAAACTAGCTGCTACTAAGGCAAGAAAGAAAACTGAGCAACACCTGTACCTATTGTTCATCCTGCCCTCCTCTCGTTTTTGCTGGTGTTCTGTTTATTGGTGCCATGAATATGTTACCACAAATGAGTCGGATTGTCTTTGGGATTTAATCCAGTCCGACAATGATTCTTTCCACCTTGGTGATGTCAAGGCTATTGACCACGCCATCTTGATTGGCATCAGCCCCCGGGGTTTCGGCATCCAGTCCGACGATGATTCTTTCCACCTTGGTGATGTCAAGGCTGTTGACCACCCCATCTCCATTAGCATCACCTGGCACTACCTCGCCTACTGCCTGGTAAATATCTATCAGTCCATATCCCGAGATATGATCTGGCGAGTCAGCCATGCTGGCTGTTTGCTGCAATCTGTCTCTGACAGCAGAAGGATTTCCTTCTAGCTCAGGATGTGCCTGGAGCAGCAAAGCGGCGGCGCCAGCAGCCATAGGAGAGGCCATGCTGGTGCCTTGCATAACAAAGTAGTCGGCCGGGCCATTTCCATCATTCAAGCCATCGTTGTCGATGATAAGTGGGTCATAACTAGGATTGGGCCAGGGGTAGATAGCCCCATCCCGGCAAGAGATTATGGTGGTTCCGGGGGCTAAGATATTCGGCTTCTGAACGCCGCCCACCGTTGGTCCACGGCTGTTGAATGAGCTTACGGTATCCACTGTTTCAGGATAGGAGTAGGAATTTCCTTCATAATTTGTCCAGTTTTTTCTGGTGGTGTAGGCGCCTACGGCGATGGCGTTATCAGCGTCAGCGGGTGTGCCCATGGTGTAAAAGGGGTCGGAGTTGGGGAAAGTTACCGAACCCCAGTCCTTCCATTCATAAATGTGGAACGACTGGGAACTGGTGGAATTGTTTTTCACTTTCAAGTAATAGGTGCCAGGCCAAACGAAGTAGTTATAGCAGGAGAGCTCTGACTCGGTGCCTCGCGGGCTCTCGGATTGTGCCCCGGTGATATCGGTCAATTCATTATAATAGAAATCATAGTAGTGCAAATCAAGGTCATTAGTAGTTCCCGGGCCATCATGCCACACCAGTTCGAAGTAAAGCATTGAAAAGGGAAACTGGCCGGTGCTAACGGTGACAGGGATGTAGTCCGTTTCCGCTCCGGCAGGCACGGTGTCTGAATAATGTCTGGCGGCGGTAGCTTCGTTCCCGGCTGAGATGAATACCACGGCACCTTGCTCAAAGGCATAGTCCACCGCTTGAGCTTCGGGGCTGCTTCCGTCATGGTACAGCCCCCAGCCGCCGTAGCTTATGGTGATGATATCGGCGTCATAGAGGTCCACTGCCGCCGTTAGGGCATAGGTTACGGCCGGTGTTGAGGCGCCGGCACTTTTGTCATTGCCTATTTTGAGAAATATGAGCTCACTACCGGGTGCCATTCCTTGATATTGCCCTTCAGATTGCGTTCCCCTTCCCAGGGCGGTGCCGGTGACATGAGTGCCATGGCCGGTAACCTTGTTAGCAATGGTGTCGTCTAAATCGGGCCAGTCGGAATAATCCTTGGCTGCTATAGGCGTGGGAATATCGGGGTGGTTAACGTCCAGCCCGGAATCGAGGATGGCTATTTTTATCCCGCGGCCATCATAGCCGGTATCCCAGACCTCAGCGGCATTTATCCTCATGGCTGCCAGGTCATTTTGTGGCTGAACTGTCCGCTCGGCGCTATCCAAGCTAAGAACATAATCCTTGGCGGCGAGCTCATTCAGTTTATCTACGGGCATATCGGCCACCAGGAATCCTGTGGGGTGATTTTCCAGTGGAGGAATCCAGGAGTCGAGGTAAAGGGTAATGCCCATGGCTTCCAATTGTTCTATCTGTAGTTGAGATGGTGGCTGGGAAAGGTAAACAAAGACTCGCTGAGTGCTTAATTCCCCTGCGTCTGGGGATAGACTTGTGAGCTGTTTACCGTTATGGCTCAGCTCGAGGATATTCACCATACCCTCAGGGAGGTCTCCTTGGGAAAGGCGCAGCTTAGTCTCAACCTGCAGGGCGAGCAGACTGCTGATCTTAGAGCTGGGCTGAGGATTTTGAGCCATAGCAGGTATTTGAGGGAGGCTGAGGATTAATAGAGCTAAGATGAGGAGCAGGCTTAAAGTCTTGGCAATCTTGTTCATTTGGTTATTGTGGTTGGGCTACTTTCTCGGCGCTATCCAATCTAAGCACATAATCCTTGGCGGCGAGCTCAGCTAACTTGTTTAGCGGCATATCTGCCACGAGGAATCCCTCATGGTGCTCGCCCGCAGGAGGTATCCAGGAGTCGAGATAAAGGGTGATGCCGATAGCTTGCAGCTCCTGTACCTGTGCCGGGGTTATCGGCTCGCCAAGGTAAATGAATATCCGCTGAATAGCTAAATTATCTACATTCAGGCCCATATTCTTCATCTGCTGCAGTCTTTCCGGTGTCGGGCTAGCTATTTGCTGCTGCCTCAGCTCAATCTGGAACAGGAGCAGTGAGCTTGCCTTTTGATTCGGCATAGCCACGGTGGCACATGAGGTGATTAGCAGTGGCAGGCAGATAAGCAAAGGCCACAGTGGCTTATTCACAACCGAGAATGATACACGATATGAATTCCCAAAGTCAATAGCCTGTGCTCGTCCATATGATTAGTGATACATCGCCTCCTTTGTTGCTATCTCGCTGTTTAATTTTGATTCCCTGTTCAATTTCAGCTATCTCAGAGGTGTTTCACCCCCAAATTTTTGTAGTTGCCTGATTTATCAGGCCCTTCTCGCCCAATAAATTGGGCAACTACATTTTTAAACGGCCGTTGCTATCTCAAAGCAATCTATGCTGATTCTCCCTCTCTCACCCTCACCTTAATCCTCTCCCGTCAAGGGAGAGGAGGAAAAACAGGGGTGAGTAATCCTGCTCCATTAAGGGAGAGGAGGGAAAAAGGGATGAATACCCCTTTCCCATCAAGGGAGAGGGAAAATACACAAAATATTACTCCCTCCCCTGGCGGGAGGGAGTTAGAGGGAGGGGGAAATATATTCGTAGTGCGACCCTTGAGGGCCGTGCTCGTTGATTTGCCCGAGGCTAAAGCCTCGGGCTACGTGGGCCCGGCAGGAGCTTAGGTTCATTGTTCCACCCTCACCCTGACCCCCTCCCATCAAGGGAGAGGGATAAAAGCCGATATGTCTCAGTAATCATAGCAACGAGTCCCGGCTGATACAGCTTGTTCACAGTTTCGAGGTAGTATGGGCTAAAGGGCCGAGGGGATTAGAGGGGCAAGCGCTTATTTCCGGGATGCCAGGAGTCTGGAGAAAGGGCAATGAAAGAAGGGTTGCCATACCTCGTAATAAGAGGTAGCTATTGACAAGATAAAACTTGCTGATATAATAGGAATAAAGCAAAGTTAGATAATTTAATTTTTCCCTTTTACCTATTGACAAAATATTGGCTAAAGTGTAAGGTTGTCTAAACCTTTTGGTTTAGTATGCGTTTATGTAATTAAAGGGGGTGATGCCTATGAAACATTCCCAAAGCGTTTTGCTGCGGGGGAGAGGAAAGAGCCCTGGTCCCGGGGCACGAATGTAGTGCGAGGCTTTAGCCTCGTGCACGACCCTGAAGGGTCGCACTACAGAGGGGCAGCCTGATTTAAGGCAGGCTTTAAACAACCTTGAGTTTACCAGAAACAAATCGGAAAACCTGAATCTGAAGAAGGTCGACTTCGGGTTGAGGCTTAGAATAAGTAAAAATTTGAAAGGAGAACTAAATCGAATGAGTAAAACAATAAGTTGGCCTGTTAGGGTAACTTACATATTTATTGCCCTGGCATTGGCCTTGAGCCTGGTGTTGGTAGCAATACCAGCTAAGACCGACGCTGACCCAGGCCTGACCAAGTGGAGCAAGGTGACCACCCCCAGCGAGGAAGATAAAGTCATCGTGCAGAATGCTGATGTTATCAGCTTCGCTGCCGGGGCCACCGGTGATGTGATATACGCCGTTCTGGATGGCGTGTACGACTGGGACGGTACAGCCTGGGTTGAAGGCGGCGCTACTGGTAATGTAGAGGATGTCCTCGAGGATGGCTTCGGCGACGCCGTATTCAAATCCGAGGACGCCGGTGTGACCTGGGACGACATCACCGATGAGGTACAGGAAGAGGGCATGATGGCCCCCATGATGGTGGAGGTGGCTCCCGACGATGACGACTTTGCCTTCGTGACCGGCTACGGTGACACAAATGACGATGGTGTCATCGAGCCCAAGGTTGATGACGCTACCATGGTAATCGGCTCTGATGACGGCGGCAATGACTTCTCCGACATGGTCTTCACTGCCACTACAGAGCGGATTCTATGTATAGCAGTGGCCCCTGAGGCAGACGACGCATTCAACGTTGCTGTGGGCACCGACGCTGGTTCACTTTACCGCTATAAAGTCGGCGGGACCTTCGGTGGCGCATGGAAGGACACCATCACCTATGATGGTTGGGATACCGGCTCTGCCGGTGCAACCACTGCGGTTGTCGCTGTAGCCTTCTCCCCCAACTTCGCTGGTGATGACACCGTCGTGGCTATTACCACCGATGGAAACAACACCTACCAGCAATCGGGTATATGGGGAACAACCAAAGCCTGGAATAACATAGCTGGCGATCCATTTCCCTCCAACGCAGTCCGGATAATGGACGCCCCACCCTACGTGGGCATCTATAATATCGGTTACCAGGAATGGGATCTCCCGGCAGGTATAGCTATGCCAGAGGACTTCACCGGCTATGACTCCGGACTACGACACAACTGGGTCTACCTGAACTACGATGCCGATGACAGTCCCAGTTTTGTTCCGGCAAGCTTCAAGACCGCCTTTGATGAGGTCGGCCAGGTATTCAGAATCAAAGGCAGCACAGTAAAGTACGCTGGTATCCGCTGTGAGCCCTGGGATACCTCCACAACCTACCCCTTGATAGCCAGCATCTCAATGTATGGCGAGATAGAGGATGGTAACCTGATGGTAGGTTTGACCGGTCAAACAGACTGTTGCAAGGGCGTACAGGTTTACCGCACCAGCGAATGGCCCATAGACTACTGCTGTCCGCAGTGGTCCTCAGCCAAGAAACCACCCACGGGACAGGCAAACTGTTTGGTGAGCTATGTCGCCGGTGGAGACAAGGCATACGCAGCCACCAGCGAATGCTCCACCACTGGACTCCCGTACGACGAGAGCGCATTCTCCCTGAGCGAGGTAGAGGAAGTGGGCAAGTACTGGAATCAGCCTAGTCTGGTTGACACCTTCATAGACTTCCTGTCTGATGTAGCGGTCAATCCTGGCTGTGGCACCATCTACCTCTTCAGCGTCAACGACCACGCCAGAGACTGTGGCTGCGACAGCGTGTGGAGCAGCACCGATGATGGCGACAGCTACCTCAGGGTATTCTGCAAGTCATTGACAAATGATTTTGGTCTTATCCGCACCGCTCCCGAGGAGACAGAGGAGGTTCTCACTGTTTACCTGGTTGACCAGGGCACCAAGGTCATTTACTGGAACGATGACAGCGGCCTGACCAACTGGTCAAATAGGAAAGCCTCTACTCTGGACAATGTCTGGGATCTCGCAGTTGAGAGCGAAGACACCATCTATGCGCTGTCCGCCAACGGCAAGGTAAGCACATCCGCCAAGCATGGTGGACCAGGTTCCTGGAGTTCAGCCAAAGATGCCAAAGTCAACGATGGTCACTCCATAGTCTGCCGCGACGGGCATGTTCTGGTCGGCGGCACGGCTGGCAAGGTCGGTTACTCCGATGATTCTGCGTCCAGCTTCACCAAGCTGGATGACATTGGCGATGGACTTGTCCATTGCGCCTTCGACACTTACTTCGACGAGAACGACTATGTTTACGCCGCGATAAGCGGAGCCGATAGCGGAGTTTACCGCACCACCATAGCTGATGCCGACTTTGAAGATATGGATGCATGGACTACCGTCGATTACTTCGGCGTAGTGACCGAGCTCAGTAAGGATGGCAATCCTAAGACTAAAGCCGCCAATGGCGGTGTTCTCTATGCCGTTTACTACGATGGCGCTGGCAGTGGTGTAGCTCGACAGCTCAGTCCAGCCGCGGCAACATGCTGTGGCGACTTGAGCTGGGATTACCTCACCGCCAAGCTGGATGCAGATGCAGCCTTCACCCTTGAGCCCACTGCGCTCAAGATCTGCGGCTGTCTCACCTCCGCCACCAACAGCAACCTGTGGGCAATCGACAACGACGACTACCAGATGTCCGACGGCAAGGATGGCACCCCGTGGGTCTACGAGGACTGCTTCGGCAAATTTGGCGTAGAACTCACTGCTGTTGGCGATGGCGATATGGTGGCTTCCGACCCCTGTGAATGCGCCAATGAGAAGTTCGTCCTCGAGTGGGAGCGCCTGTGCAACGAGTGTGAATACGATATTGACATCTCCTTGAACAGTGCTTTCACTCAGATAGTCCTTGACGAAGGGAACATTATGGTCCAGTACCCAAGCTTAGCGGGAACAGTGGCCTATGACCCGCCCAAGAACGCAGAGCCCAGCGTGGTAATCTGGGAGGGCGCCATAGACTGCAACACCACCTACTACTGGAGAGTGAGAACTCGCTATGCTGAGACTACCGAGATAATCCGGAGCTTCTGGTCTGACACCTGGAGCTTCACCGTTGAAGCCGGTCCTACTGTGGCCATTAATTTGATAGCTCCGGAGCCCAACCAGCTCAATGTGCCGATAACCAATGTTGGCTTCACCTGGTCGTCGGTTGCTGATGCTGACAGCTATGACTTCGTCCTATCAGCCAACGCTGACCTGTCCAGTCCCATAGAAACCAAGACAGGGTTAACCGGTACTGCCTACACTTATGCTGGAAACCTGGATTACGACACTGCTTACTTCTGGCAGGTAACGGCAATGAAGGATGGTAATGTCTTCTCCGAGAGTGACGTTAGCACCTTCTACACGATACCTGCGGCGGTATACACCTGCCCACAATGTGGCTTGACCTTCCCCACCGAAGCAGCTCTGAAGGCACACATTGCTGAGGCGCACCCAGCTCCACCACCGCCTGTAACTCCAGCCTGGGTATGGGTAGTTATCGGCCTCGGCGCTGTTCTGGTGATCGTGGTCATAGTGCTCATCTTCAGAACACGGCGGGTGTAATTACACCCTCACCTCAATCCCCTCCCTTCAAGAGAGAGGAAAGGGGACTCCAAAAAGGGGCGGCTAAAAGCCGCCCCTTTTTCTTTCTCCCTATAATCATAGTGGCGGGGTTCATCCCCGCCATATGGCGTATTATGCCCCTATACCTCGGTCGGGGACAAGCCCCAACCCTACATTTGGTAATATAGTCGTAGTGCGACCCTTCAGGGTCGTGCAATTTACCTGGGCACGAGGCTTAAGCCTCGCACTACAAAGTTCTGCCCAATGGCTGGCGCCTAATGACTATTTTTGTCATTGCCAGTCGCGCCCTTCTTTGTCATTGTGAGGAGCCTGATTTATCAGGCACAGTCTCGCCCAATAAATTGGGCAACTACATTTTTTAATTTGACCCCGCAGCCCAGCTATGTTAGGCTTACAGTCTATATGTCAAAGAACCTTGAGGAAGGCCGCAGGTGGCTAGCTCAAGCTCAAAGGGATTTGGCTGATGGAGGATAAGGTAGCTAAACAGGTGTTTTAAATATGCAACATCAATCTTGAAAAACGTGGAGAGATTGCTAACCAAATAGAACAATATTGCCGAGAAATAGTAAAGGAATTCAATCCGCATCAGGTAATCTTGTTTGGCTCCTTTGCCACTTTATCCCAGAAAAGGCAATTTTTACCATTTACTTTTTGGGGGTGTTTTCGTTTATAATAGTGGAGGTTAAAAATGTAGTGCCAGGCTTTAGCCTCGTGCAGGATGGTAAATGGAAAAGGGCACGCCCCTGAAGGGTCGCACTACGAGATTTTATGAGCAAAGCGAAGGAACTCGACGAAGCAATCTCCATGAGTGCTCGGCCACCGAGATTGCCGCGCTTCGCTTGCAATGACAGGTGGGGAAGCTGACAAATAACTACGGAATGTAGGAGGGAATAATCGTAGTGGCGGAGTTTATCTCCCCGACCCTCACCTAGCCTCTCCCTTGAAGGGAGAGGAACAAGGTGAGGGTGATAAAAAGGATTAAGAAAGTAAGATTTAGCTTCGCTAAATGGATAATAAGGAACCACTTAGGAAAGAAAAATTAAATAGGAGGATTGTTAAATGAAGTTATTGTCTCGACTAATTATCGCTCTGGTCATCTGCCTTATGGCCATTCCCGTGCTGGCTACTCCGGTAGAGGCCCATCCAGGCTTCAGCCTTAGAAACACCACGAGCTATACTGGCCTTGACAGGGATGAGGGCTATATAGGGGATGAGGTAAGGATATATGGTTCGTGGGATGAGACTCATGGCCGGTATATCTACATCTACTACGAACTATATGGCGAGGATGAAGAGGATTGGCATCACGAGAAGGTAGGCTATGAGGAATACGATGATACGAACGAGACCTACTCTTTTGACTACGATCTTGAGATACCAGAAAGCTGCTCTGGAGTGCACGAAATTCTAATCTGCGATGATGATGACCCCGATGAGGATGTTGACACCCTGGAGTTCACTGTCTATCCCTCAATAGAGATAGATGAAAGTGAAGGACCAGCCGGGACCGAGGTTGAGGTGACAGGATTTGCCTGGGATGAGGATGAGAGTGAGATCGAGATAAGGTTTTATCTGGAAGACCCTGATGATGACTACGATGATGATGACCTATATGAGGTGGTATGGCCTGTAGAGGGCGAGAGTGGGGATATCGAGGTTGATGACTATGGTAGCTGGGAAGATGTTACCTTTGAGGTGCCCCATGCCAGTAAGGGAGACCATTGGATATATGCCGTGGGGGATGAGTCTGATGATATTGAGGATGATAAAATCAAGGGAGTAGAATTTGAGGTTCTGCCGGGAATAAGCCTGGATAAAGAATCCGGCGGTTTTGGTGAAACTATAACCGTGACTGGCAGCGGATTTGAGGAGGACGAGACCAGAATCAAGATATTGTTCGATGGCGATGCAGTAAAGGAGGATATTGAGGCTGATGATGATGGCATATGGGAGGCAACTTTCGAGGTGCCCGAGGCTGCCAAGGGCAAATACGATGTGACCGCTGAGGGAAGAAAGACCGATAAAGAAGACATCGAGGAGGTGGAATTTGAGGTAGTGCCGGGCTTGGTGCTGTCTCCCACTGAAGGGCATGTGGGCACAAGCCTAACCATCAGCGGCGGTGGCTTCCTAGCTAATAAATCGGTAACCATCACCTACGATGGAGTGACCAAAGGCAGCGTCACCACCAATAGCAAAGGCAGCTTTTCCGGTATTAGCTTTGAAGCCACACATACCCAGACAACGCACACTGTAGAACATCCTGTAGTAGCTACCTATGATACTACTACACTTAGCACCAAGTTCATTATGGAATCAACGGCGCCAGCTAAGCCTACGCTCAGCTCACCTGTCAATGCCAGCAGAGTGGGACTCTTCGGCAAGCAAACTCCTACATTCACCTGGTCGGCAGTGACCGATGACAGCGGGGTCAGCTATAATCTCCAAATAGGAACCAGCGCTGATTTTGCCCAGGTGCTAATATCTAAGACAGGGTTAACTGAGGTCACCTATACCTTAGCCGGCGCAGAAGCCCTAGACTATGGCAGCTATTACTGGAGGGTAAAGGCCATAGATGGCGCTCAAAACGCTAGCGACTGGACTACCGCCTACTCCTTTAAGTCTGCGCTTTTGCCTTTATGGGCCTTTATTGCTATAGTGGCTCTAATAGTGGTGCTCATTGGCGCCCTGATTTTTGTCTTTGGCATCAGAAAAAGGGCACCATATGATTGAGAAGGCTGTTTAAAAATGTAGTTGCCCAATTTATTGGGCGACCGTGCCTGATGAATCAGGCAACTACGAAATATCTTGGGGAAGCGGCACTACATGATGAGGTTTGAAAATGTAGTTGCCCAATTTATTGGGCGGCCGTGCCTGATAAATCAGGCAACTACAAAAATTTGGGGCTGAAACCCCTCTGAGATAGCTGAAATTGAACAGGCAATCAAAATTAAACAGCCGGTTGAGGGATTGCTTCGCCTTCGGCTGGCAATGGCCCCTTTTTGTCACCCTGAGCGCAGCGAAGGGTCTCAGAGATTGCCACGCTTCGCTCGCAATGACAAGGGGGGAGGGGTTGGAATGACAAGAGAACTTATATAGTGTGGGAGAAAATAGATTAAAATTAAGGAGGAAAAATGAAATTAGCAGTTATTGGACTTGGGCAATGTGGCTGTCGGATTGCTGACAATTTCGCCCGGCTCAACATCAAGGCACATGCCGAACGCAAGGTAACCATATCCCCCATCGTTATTGGGGTAAACACGGACCAAGCGGACTTAACCGGGCTAAGGTTTATCAAGAAGGATTATATGCACCGCATACTCATCGGCTTGCGCCAGACATTGGGACATGGAGTGGGCAAGATAAATGAGCTGGGCGCTGAGTTAGCCCGGGAGGATGGCGATAAGGTGATGGATGCCATGAAAACCGAGCCAAGGTTTTATGAGACGCACGCCTTTTTGCTCATCGCTGGCGCTGCTGGTGGCACAGGCTCAGGCGGCCTACCAGTAATTGCCAGGATGATTAAGGAGAGATACCTCAACAAGCCAGTTTATGCCCTTATTGTTCTCCCCTTTGAACATGAGCAATTCAGCGAGGCAAGGAGTGTATACAATAGCGCTACCTGCCTTAAATCTACCTATGACTTAGTGGATGCCATCTTTCTGGCTGATAACCAGAGATATGTCAGAAAGGATGCCAGCCTGGTTAATAACATGGAAAGGATAAACCGGATGATCGCCGAGCCCTTCTATGACCTGATGTGCGCTGGCGAGGTAACCAAGCGTAAGTATGTCGGCGCCAGAACGATAGATGCCGGGGATTTGATCGCCTCTCTGGAAGGCTGGACAACCATTGGCATCGGGAGAACTGAACTCCCCTCCCTTCGCTTTCCCTGGGAGATAAGAAAGAAACATTTCCGCGAGAAGGCTGTGGAAAGCTTCAGAGGGTCGCAGGCCCTGGATGCCACCGTATCCGACCTTTCCATTACCTGCAACCCTAAGGATGCTGCCAAGGCTTTGTATATTATGGCTGGCCCAGCTAAAGAAATGAATATGGACATGATCAAGAGCGTGAGCAATTACATCAGTGAAATTGCCCCCAATGCCGTAATCAGAGGTGGCGATTTCCCCGGAGAAAAGCATTTCATTGATGTCACCTTGATATTATCCCAGTTGTCTTTTGTGCCCAAGATAAAAGACTTTTACGAGACGTCCGTCCAATATGGACAGGAACATAAAGGACAGATAGAGGAAACACAGAAGAGAATCCAGGCCTTAAGTGACCTAGGCAAGGAATTGCCTAACTTGTAGTAAGCAATCCTTTGACCTATTTATGCTTGTAGTTGCCCAATTTATTTGGGCTACCGGGCCTGATAAATCAGGCAACTACGAAATATTTCAGGAGGAGTGCCGGGGGTTATCCCCGCCTTAAAAGGCGAGCTTTAAGACAAAGGCTATAATCCAGCCGAGGATAGCACAGGCGGGAAAGGTCAAAATCCAGGTTAAGACAATATTTCTGGCTATCCCCCACCGCACTGCGGAGAGACGTCTTGTAGCACCTACCCCCATGATCGCCGTGGTGATACAGTGCGTGGTGCTTACTGGAATACCGAAGTGTGAGGCAACCTCAATAACAGTAGCCGCCGATGCCTCGGCGGCAAATCCATGGACGGGACGCAAGGTGGTCACCTTCAATCCCAGTGTTTCGATAACTCGCCACCCACCAATAAGAGTGCCAAAGCTAATTGAAGCTGCGGAAACTACCACAGCCCAGAAGGGGATATAGAATTCGCCGTATCCATGATAGACCATTAAAGCCATGGCGATTAAGCCAATAGGCATCTGACCATCATTCTTGCCGTGACTATAAGCCAGGAAGGCTGCCGAAAGGATCTGCAGGTTGCTGAAGACACCTCGCATCTTTTCCGGCGCGGCTCTTCGGAAAAGCCACATTATAGCCACCATGACCAAAAAACCACCGCTAAGACCTAAGAGAGGGGCGATGCCGACGGCAGAAAGCACTTTCCCCAGAACCCCCCAAACGATGATTTTACTACCCGAAGTAGCAATGCCAGCCCCTACCAATCCCGCCACCAACCCATGGGTCAAACTTATGGGCATGCCATAGCGTGTGGCGACAACAGCCCAGATAATAATTGCCCCACTTGCAGCAAGCACAATACTCATAGTCAAGGCTTCAGAGTCAACAATCCCTTTGCCAATGGTTAGGGCCACGGCAGTGCCTGTGGCTGCCCCAGCGAAATTAAGAAAGGCGGCCATAATTATGGCCGCCCGAGGAGAGAGGCTACGAGTACCGATCACTGTAGCGATGGCATTAGCAGCATCATTAACCCCGTTCACAATGCCGAAGCCAATGGCCGCTATAATCACCAGGATTAGCAGTGCCAAGAGGTCAGGCATGCTTCAATACTATACCTTCGAGAACATTGGCTACATCTTCGCCTCGATCGGTAGCGTCTTCCAAGTGTTGGTAGATTTCGCGCCATTTGATTATCTCACATGCATCCATCGGGTTATCAAATAGCTCAGCTAAGGCAGCATGAAGCACATCATCAGCCTCGTTTTCCAGACTATTGATCTCCACACACTGCTCCAGAATCCGCGGGAACTGGTCACGGTGACGTAAGCGAGGCAGTACCTCGTTCAATTGATAGGTTACCTTAGCTACGATTAAGGTTAGCTGTCGTGCCCTTTCCGTGGGTTGGGTAATGTGGTAAAGGAAGGCAGTTCTGCCAGCAGCCTCAATGAAATCCATGACGTCGTCCAAGGTTTGGGCCAGGAGAGCAATATCCTCCCTATCAATAGGAGTCACGAAAGTGCGATGCAGCCTCTGTATTATCTCGTGAGTGATGATGTCACCCTGGTGCTCCAAATCCTTGAGTTGATTTGCTTTCACTTCAACATCTTCGTAGTTCTCAAAGAAGTCAACTAGCTTTTCTGCGGCAGTGACTAGATTAGCAGTGTCCTGTTCGAACAAGTCATAAAACTTCGTATCTCTGGGCGTTATTAGGAACTTAGCCAAAATATAACTCCCCTCCCTCGCCAGATAAGGGGATGGGCGGACGAGGGCGCTCTTTTATTTCTACCTCGCAGTATATCATAGCACACCTTATTATGAGAAGTCGTTTGTAGACGTCCATATGATTAGTGACACATCACCTCCTTTGTTGCTATCAGGCTGTTTAATTTTGATTCCCTGTTCAATTTCAGCTATCTCAACAACCTTAAATTCTAAATCCTAATTTCTAAACTCTAAACAAATTCTAAATTCCAAATTCAAATACCAAAACTCGTTTTGTTTTGGATTTTTCTCATTTGTGCTTTAGTATTGTTTAGTATTTCGTATTTAGTGCTTAGGATTTTCACGTTCATCTTTTTGTAGTTGCCTGATTTATCAGGCCCTTATCGCCCCATAAATTGGGCAACTACTAGTCCTTCAAAAGAGACACAGGAAAACCTTAGAATAGCCTATCACCTTTATTATAAGTATCTTCGGAACGTCTAGCTATCTTACCGATAATCACCAGTCGATCCTTATCAAACACAGCGTAAATAATACGCCAATCGCCAACACGAATTCGATAAATAGGCCCCCTGAGCTTTCTTACTCCTAAAGGGCGAGGATTAGCCCCCAGCGCACGAATAGCGGCAACTATACGCTCAAACTCTACCTTGCCAAGCTTATCTAATTCATGCTGGGCCCTAGGAGTAAGCTCAACCTTGTGCACATGCCTTCTTCCGGCTCAGATACTCTTCCAACTCTATTGCCGAGCCAGCTTGGCTTTGATATCGAGCTAATTCCTCCTCCATATCTTTAATGTCTTCAATATCCTCTCCGTAGACGATATCAATAGCCCTCCGAATGAGCTCAGCAATAGAAACATTCTTCTCAAAAGCTAATTTCTTCAGCCCTTGGTGACTCTCCTCACTAATATAAACCATAGTTTTTTTCATGCTTAACTCCTATAGCTTAATTATCTTTGCTCACTATGACAGATATATGTCATGATGTCAACCAGCCGGCTACTTGAATCTCTTTACCTCAAAACGATAGAGGCTAACAGGTTCGTCAAAGGATATCCCGGCCTTGAGTCGGCAAATCTCGATCTGCCTCTCAACTGTGTCCACACCCTCCAGGTTAGGCAGCAAAAGCCCTCGCCGGAAACCACTCTCCACAATCACCCCATACTTTTTCGGGTCAAGTTGACTTACATCGCCTACCGGCTCAGGCTTAGTAAGAATATCCACGCTATATTCCAGGTCACCCAGCTCGGATGCCGCTATTGGCGGGAAACGAGGGTCTCTGGTAGCCGAGCTAATAGCATTGGTCATAATCTCCTCAGCTACACTGGCTTTAGTCGGCTCAAAAGTGCCAATGCAGCCTCTTAACTCGCCTTGCTTGTGAATGGAAACAAAAACGCCCGCTCGTTCTCTCATCTCAGGAGTCAGTTCTCTCGGCTGAGGTATTTTACCCTCACGGATATAGCTTTCCACCGTTTCCCTAGCTAGTTTCACTATGGGATGAAGTCCCTCTTTCATAAATACCTCCCTCTAACTCCCTCCCGCCAGGGGAGGGAGGATTGTAGTATCCTAATATTACCTCATTATTAACCCTCTCCCTTGATGGGAGACAACATTCGCTTAGTCCTCTCCCTTCGAGGGAGAGGACTAAGGTGCCTTTCCTCCAAATCCTCGTAGTAGTTGCCTGATTTATCAGGCTTATCGCCCAATAAATTGGGCAACTACATTTTTAAACACCCTCATTTGTTAACACACGGTATTATTCAATATTTCGTAGTTGCCTGATTTATCAGGCCTTTCTCGCCCAATAAATTGGGCAACTACAATATCCTTTCCACTAGTGGATTGTTTTGAATATACTCTCGGATCTTTGCCAGCGCTTTATCATCTCTAATCACATGCTCGTAGTAATTTGGTTGCCATAGCTTAAATCGAACTTGCTTTGTGGTTACCGCTTTCAACCTTCTAACAATCTCAGCTAGCTTAAGTTGGCAGTCTTCCAAAACCAATATTAGATGAATATGAGAAGGCATTATTTGGTAGTAATCTAATTTTACTCCGCTTATCTTGTAGGGTAATTGTTCGATAAGTTGGGCAACTATTTCCTTGTTTTCGCCCGTCAGATAAGGTCTTCGGTAATTAGTGCAAATTGTTATGAAATAAAAGCCGTCTGAGGAGTAATCATAATCTTTTAAGCGTATATTTTTAACCGCTCTCATCCTTAACCTTCCATCATTCTGATACAACCTGTAGTTGCCTGATTTATCAGGCCTTTCTCGCCCAATAAATTGGGCAACTACGTTTTTAAACACCCTCATTTGTTAACACACGGTATTATTCAATATTTCGTAGTTGCCTGATTTATCAGGCCCTTATCGCCCAATAAATCGCACTACATTTTTAAACACCCTCATTTGTTAACACACGGTATTATTCAATATTTCGTAGTTGCCTGATTTATCAGGCCCTTATCGCCCAATAAATCGCACTACGTTTTTAAACATCCTACTTCAGCCTTGTTCTGAAATTAAGCTCACTGCCACAAAACTTGCATTTAGAATCATCCAGTCCCACTACCTGAGTATCATAACCAATGCGGCGAATAACTGTCTTGCCACAAGAATAGCAAACGGTATTTTCATACTCATGCCCAGGAACATTGCCCAGATAGACAAACTTTAACCCTGCTTTCTTGCCAATTCTGTAAGCCTTCTCCAGAGTGGATACCGGGGTGGGTGGCAGATAATTCAAATTACGCATGGGGTAAAAGCGAGTTATATGCCATGGAGTAAGCTCACCTAAGTTATCTCGAATCCAGGTAGCGATGCCACTGAGCTGTGCCTCATCATCATTCATAGTGGGAATGACATTGGTTACCACCTCAACCCACATACCCCATTTCTCCTTAGCGCGCTTGGCTACATCCAGAATACCACGCCAGTGAGAGATTTTTGAGAGCCGACGATAAAAACCGTCGCTAAAGCCCTTGACATCAACCCTCCAGGCATCGAGGTAAGGACCGATAGTATCTAAAGCCTCAGGAGTGATGTAGCCATTGGTAACATAAACGGTATATAGACCATTTTCCTTAGCCAGCTTGGCAGAATCCAAAGTATACTCAAACCATACCGTAGGCTCATTATAAGTCCAGGCAATGCCAGCACAATTATACCGTTTAGTTAACTCTATTTCCCTCTCAGGCAATAGTTGCTGTGAAGTATCAGGAACATCCACACAGGCAATCTCCCAGTTTTGACAGTCCTGGCAGTGGAAGTTGCATCCCCAGGTGCCCAAGGAAAGGGCATAAGTCCCTGGGAAAAAGTGAAATAAGGGCTTCTTCTCAATATGGTCAGCGGCTACTGAAGAGACTTCAGCATAATTCATGGTATATAAGGTGCCATCCCGGTTAAGGCGCATGCGGCAGACACCCATCTTGCTCAGGTTTATAATGCACCTCCATTGGCAAACGTGGCATCTCACCCTGCCACCCGAGAGTTTCTCATAAAGCATCGCTTCTCTTTCCATTAGGGGCTATTATATCACCGCGGCTTATCTCAATATAATTACAATATATCCGGCAAAAATGACCTCGCTACATCATTGTGATAGGCTGAATTTCCTCTCCCTCGCCTCCCTCTGTCATTGCGAGGAGCAGTCCCCTGCCAAGTAAGGGGAGGGGATGAGCGGGATCCTTTTCAGCGACGAAGCAAACTCGGAGTGGGATTCCTCGCTTACGCTCGGAACAAGCTCCGCAATCTCTAAGAATATCCCTCCACCAAGATTACCACACTGCCCCTTCGTTACACTCAGGGCTTCGGCTCACCGCAGCTAACAAGCGCCACTTGTAGTGCGAGGCTTCCCTTTTACTCCGTAGTGCGAGGCTTTAGCCTCGCGCCAGATAAGCACGACCCTGAAGGGTCGCACTACAGGAACATCCTGGCACCGTGCACTAATTCACGCCACATACTATAATTCAGGAGAAATGACTGTCATTGGCGTGACTGGCAATCTAGGCAGTGGCAAAAGCACGGTATGCCAAGTTTTAGCCAAGCTTGGTGCTACCATCATCGATGCCGATGAGCTGGCACACAAGACTTACAAGCCACATAGCCAGACCTGGCAAGAGCTAATCAACACCTTTGGTAAAGACATACTTAAGGCTAACGAAGAAATTGACCGCCAAAAATTAGGGCAGATAGTTTTTTCTCACCCCGATGCCTTAGCCAAGCTGAATCAGATAGTGCACCCTAGAGCATATCGTATGGCTCAAGAAAAAATCGAAGATTACCATCGCCAGGGGGCTAAAGCCATTGTCGTAGAGGCTACTTTGCTCATTGAAGCAGGGTGGACAGATTTGGTGAATAAGGTCTGGTTAGTAGTAGCTCCAGAGAATGTAGCAATCCAAAGGCTCACCCAACATGAAGGAATCAACGAAGCTCAAACTTTGACTCGCCTCAAGGCACAGATGCCAGCAGAGGAAAAGATGAAATATGCCGATGAAGTAATTTACAACGATGGCGATATACCCCAGCTTGAAGCCAAGGTGACCAAACTCTGGCACGCCCTTGATATAATTTGACCTCTTACATCTTATGCTATACTCGCCGCAAAGAGCCCCTGGATTAGTCCAGACCAACAATAATTCTCTCCACCTTGGTGATGTCCAAGCTGTTGACCACGCCATCTCCATTGGCATCAGCGCCGGGAGTTTCGGCATCGAGTCCAACAATAATCCTCTCGACCTTGGTGATGTCAAGGCTATTGACCACGCCATCTCCATTGGCATCGCCAGGCAGGATTGAGGAGACGTGGACTGAATCGCCTGTCCAGGTTGCCTCTATTTCATTTGCCCCATTATCGCCCAGAAAGCCGTTTTGCAAACCTATGTCACTGCTGTCACCCTCAGCGCCGATAACATGGAAGTGTAGTTCTGCCAGGGTGCCGGAGCCAGTGACGCCAGCTAACCCTGGGACGTTCTGAACTATGGTGCATGACCCGCCATCTTCCAGATTCCAGATGTCAACCGGTATCGCCGTCCCATCTATCTCACCGGCAGTCACATCATCCAGTCGAAGCACCGTGTCGTCGAAGACAACATCGTAGTTAGCAGCATCGAAGTTCTCCACCCCATCAATGTTAACCCTGGCAATAAAATCGCTACCAGCGCCTACCTCGGCTGGAGCACTAATGCTCACTGAAGGAGCAACACCGGTGGTCACAGTTAGAGTTACCGGCACCGTCACTTCTGGCTCATCGGGGTCGTTGCTTAATATTACTATATTGGCAGTGTAAGTGCTGCCGAGGCCAGTGGTATCGAAGGTAACCGTTATGTCATCTTCCTCTCCTGGCGGCACCATGCCTGATTTGGGCTCCTCATCCAGCCAGGGGCAGTCCTCGGCTTCTCCTCCCACATACTTGCTCAGCACCACATCATCAATAAAGGCTCCCTGACCGCTAGAGCCAGGCATAACATCACTGAAAGTGAACAATATCCACACTTCAGGCTGCCCGCAGACATTCCCCAAATAGGGAATCTCTGTGAAGTCCAAAGATTTTTCCATCCAGTGCCGGTAATGTCCGGCGATGGTCTTTCCACCGAAGTATTTTCCATCAATTGACGCTGCCCAGAGGAGGTAATCGCCAGGAATGTTATACGGCTCCACCTGTATTCCGGCCGAGTCCAACCACAAATGGAACCTCAGCTCGGCATCAGTAGCATCAGCTAGGCTGAAGGGGCCGTACACCATCGCGGAAGACATTCTGTAAGGAAACCAAGCTGGGGGGTCGACCCCATCTGTACCACTCTTGGCGCAGTAGGCACTCCATGATCCGTTGTGGGGGTTGTAGCTGTCCTTTCCCCAGTAGGCATCCACCTGCGACTGAGAATACACGTCCCACTTAGACCCTGGAAATACCCCCTCAAAATCCTCGGTCATTATGTTCTGCCAGCCACTGCCAAATTTGCCAGTTTCCTCTGGCTCAACCGTCTTGCCCTCTAGCGGAATTTCCAAGACCATGCTACCTGGCTTCAGGAGCAGGTTCTCAGCCTTCCCTGTGCTAGCCCCACCTGTTGTTTCCGTGTCGCTGAGAGTGTAGTTCAGCTCCGCATTGCCAACATTGCCTATATTTAGAGTGTAGTCCTGGGTTGTGTCTGGCGGCAGCGTTTTCTCGAAGCTGGTGGGAGAAACCGTGATGTCAGGCGCGTCAGGCTGTGCGCCGGCTGTGGTGGCCCAATCCTGGGCATAATTATCCGACCATTGCTCACTCCCTTGGACATAGGACCAGGCCCCGGTAGTAATAGGTTGTGCTTGGCACCAGTCCTGTGTCTGATTTGCCGGTTGCAGTGCCGAAATAAACTTGTGTGCCGTCGTCCCTATTTGCTGGGTAACCTCCTTGTTTTCTCTGTATTTTTGTCTTCTGAGCTCCGGCACCTTTAGTCCAGGACAAACTTATCTGGGTGGTACTGGCTGTGGTGGCGCTGAAGCTGGTTGGCGCATCGGGTTTGGTCAGGAAGCTTAACTCAGGGCCGCTGCCTGTGCCAGCACTGTTCTTGGCCTGTGCCCTGAAATAGTACTTGGTCCCTTTGTTAAGGCCAGAAATGTTTTCACTGAAGGACTGTCCGGTGGTTTTAGTTTCCACACTCCAGCCCGTGTAGGTGTAAGGCCCTCCTTGGGTGGTGCTGTAGCCAAACTGATACTGGCAGACTTCACCACCGTCATCGGTTACCGCGCCGTGAAGAGTAGCTGTAGTCTCTTCAACAGAGGTGGCAGCATTTGTGGTTACCGTTGGCGCTCCTATTGATGTTGTGGTAGCCTGGTCTTGGGCATAGTTATCAGACCATTGTTCGCTTCCCTGGACGTATGACCAGGCTCGGTAATAATAAGTTGTCCCCGGCGTTAGTCCTGTATCAGATTTGCTGGTTCCTGTTCCGAAGTAAACCTCAGTGCCATCGTTTCTATTCGCTGGGTAGCTACTTTCTTTCCTCTGTATCTTTGTCTTCTGGGCACCAGCTCCCTTAGTCCAGGACAAATTTATCTGAGTGGTGCTGGCTGTGCTGGCGGTAAAGCTGGTTGGTTCATCAGGTTTGGTCAGGAAGCTTAGCTCAGAGCCACTACTGGTTCCAGCACTATTCTTGGCCTGTGCTCTGAAGTAATATTTAGTTCCCTTATTAAGGCTTGAAATAGCTTCGCTGAAGGACTGGCCTGTGGTTTTAGTTTCCACACTCCAGTCAGTGTAGGTGTACGGTCCTCCCTGGGTCGTGCCATAGCCAAAGCGATACTGGCAGGCTTCACCACCATCATTGCTTACCATGCCATTAAGGGTGGCAGAGTTCTCCTCTACCAAGCTTGCGGCATTGGTAGTCACCGTTAGCGCTGGTGAGGGTGTCGGCAAGTAAAGCCTGCCACTTCCATACAGGTTATCTTTCCCAGAAGCACCGAGAGCAACGGCATTCGTCTCAAGATAATTCTGTATTTGCTCCGGAGTGTAAGAGGGAAAGCGTTGCTTGACCAGCGCCGCCGCCCCTGCCCCATAAGGAGCCGAAGCTGACGTGCCATAGAAATTCTCTGCTCCATAGGTGGAGGTGCTCACGCCATCAGGAGCAACCAAATCGGGTTTTGTCCTAGCGTCCACCGTTGGCCCCTGAGAACTGAATGATTCCAGCGTTGTAGGGTCGTCCCAGAACACAGCTCCCATGGTCATAGCGCTGGGCGAGTCAGCGGGTACACACAGGCTGCCAGCCGCAACCTGATATTGTAGATTGTAGCGTGTGCGTGTCAGGTGGAAGTTGACTACTTCCGGTTCACCCCAGGCAGCTATTAGTATGTGATAGATTCCTGTGTATGTAGGGGTATACGACAAAAATTCGTACGGGTCGTCATTACCATCTTGTATCCTGCAAGAGCACGCAACTAGAAAAGAGTTGTTATCAAGCAACAATAAATCATAGTCATTGCCAGAATTGCCCCAGGGATCATCCCATTTGAGGCTAACTACAATGTCATTTCCGCTGTTGGCAGTGATCGCATTAGACTCATCAAAGGGTGATTGGTTAAATTCGTGGATGTCATCCATATCACTATCTACAAAGTCTCCCTGCCAGTGACGCTGGGCATAGTTCCCCGCCGCCTGAGACCACAGGATGCAGGCAGCTCTGGCATCATCCACCATCTGACAGAACAGTCCAGTGCCATCCCCTGGCCCTCCTGGGAGCCAATCCATGGAGCAGGAGATAACATCAACCCCCTGAGCTATAAGCCAGTCAACAGCATTACCCATCTCGACACTACTGTCAAAGTTGGCCAGATAAAACTGGGCGTCGGGAACAAGGTCGTACACGATCT
Organism: Dehalococcoidia bacterium; assembly: GCA_030612025.1. GTDB lineage: Bacteria > Chloroflexota > Dehalococcoidia > GIF9 > AB-539-J10 > 20-14-all-45-10. Next base: position 26,127 of record JAUWOR010000010.1, read on the forward strand.
CGGCACAGGCAGTGCCGTGTACAGATGTTCCCTCATTTCCATAGCTTGGAGCCCACCAACTTGCAACCGTGGCAGGCAATTCCGTACCCAAGAGAGAATCATATCCAGAGAAACCACCATCCAGAATGCCGACCTTCACTCCGGTCCCCGTAAAGCCAGCACTATGCCAGTCATCGGCGTTAATCAGGCTTACACCCTCACTGATAACTGATGGTATGGGTTTGAAAGGCAAGCGCACCAATTTAACACTAGCATCATCAGCTAATGCCTCAACCTGAGCGACGGGTATCCCAACCTGTACCAGATCCTTATAGCTAGTTTCTACATCGGCACCGAGAGCCTCGGCGATACGCATAACTTCATCCTCCTGCCCACCCACAGCCTCAATAACCACCCTGGTCCAGTCACCTTCCACATCTATGCCAGATTTTTGAGCAAAAGCGCTCAAATCACCTTTTTCGTAAGCCGCAACCAGTTGGTCCAGCCGCGACCCCAGCTTAGGATGTCCCTTAGTAATCTCTGGGAGGGCATTAAGATTCGATAAGATGTCATCCTCATCATCAGCCGAAGCACTTCCAGTAGCCGCACCTCCTATAACCGAAAAGGCTAAAGCGAGGCATAAAATGAGGTTTAGAATTCTCGCCGACCACCCGTTCTTCATGTTTAACATCCTTCTTTCATCATGACGGCCAAATTAGTTTTCACTGTTGGCACGTTGCCAAGCTGCTTTATAAGCTTCAGGATAATCGCTGGGGGAATTATACGAAGGACTAATCAACTCACTTAGGCAAGGACAAAAAGAGCGCAGATTACACCTGTGCTTGTTGGGATAAACATGATAGGAATGAGAATAGCCCCACTTCCGCAATATGTCACCTCCGACTTTCCTATACGAGCATAACACTATTAAAGGAATTTCTCAATGGGTTTTGGAGGGATTTTGGTTAAAGAGATAAGGCTTATCGAAAGGCATCTTGGCTGCTTTGCTTCTTCAAACAGCCAAACGAATACAAGTTGCTTTCCACACTGGTTTAATTCCCTTCGCTATGAGATTCCTCTTAATTTAGCGATTAACTTCTCAACACCTTCCGCTGAAATTTCTACAGTTTCTGGAGCCATTTCATTTTCATAGAAGTTTTTATGTAGGCCATTTGCTACATGAAAAAGCCTGATGAAGTCCTTATCTTTGCCTTCCTTCGCCAGTGTGTTAATAAAATCCCACAAGCTCCCGTGCTTCTCCAATTTTAATCCCCTCTTAGCAGCTACCATCTTAACTGCTAGTGAAGTAGCACCCCATAGCTTTTCAGAAGTTTGAACAAGATCTCCCTTATTCAAAAATTCCCTTGCCTCAGCGAAGTATTTCTCGCTCAGGGATTGGTAGTGTTCAATAAGTTCCTCAGGGTCCAGCTCTTCATGCAAGCTATTGCGAATTAGCTCAACTCCTAATTCCTCAGGCAAGGTTCCAGTTTCCCCAGCCCTCTCCCTTAACTTCTCATCAAGCTTTTTGGGTAAAATGATAGCAACCATTATGCACCTCCACGTGTTGCATTCATCGTCCTTCTCTCTCCAGCCAGAGCCTGAGTTTTGGCACCAAGAATATCCTCATACTTTTTTCATATTCTAAACCACATTGGTGTTGAGAACAACCTCGAGTTGGGTTAGCTACTTAAATGATTTGACACGTAGGACGAAAGCCCTAGCTTTCCAGGCTGAGTCTGGACCCCTCTCAGCCATAAGCGTGCTAAGCAGACTAACGTTGCTCCAGATATACTTGGCTCAAGTCAGGAATGCCCAGAGCATTGAGCTCATAACCTTTGACGTAAGGTTTAACCAAGATATGATTGATACCAAACCATAAGGGCAAGCAGGGAGCTTCATCCACTATCTTCTGCTCAGCTTGCTGATACATAGATAGGCGAGTAGATCCTTCGCTATCGCTCAGGACTGTGTCCGGCTCAATGGCAGCTTGGTCAAGTAAGCTATCTATCCCAGGATTGCTATAGCCAAAGATATTGTTCTCACTTCCAGTATAGAAAAGGTTATCCAGGAAATTATGTGGGTCGGGGTAATCAGCTACCCAGCCAAGCATAAACATCTCGTCCCTTTCCTGCTTTAGATGATAAAGAAATTCTTCTGGCTCTAGTTGCCTCACTAACAGCTCAACTCCAAGATTCTCCCGCCATTCCTCAATGATGGCTCCCAGGTAATCTGGAATATTATTGCCATAACCGGAAACGGTGAGAGCAATCGGTGGTAAATTGGAAACATCTCCATACTTTGAGGCGGCAATAAGCTCCTTCGCCCTCCCCACATCGTAGTCAAGTCCTTTCAGCTCTTCGTTATAGCCAGGCATGCCTGGAGGTAGAATGCCCTTCGCTTCAGTCATCATACCCCTCAATATCAACCTAGCAATGCGCTCCTTATCCACAGCGTGGCAAAAAGCGCGGCGGATGTTGACATCGTCAAAGGGAGGCTTGGTGGTGTCAAAGCCAATATAATAAAGGCTGAGTTCAGGCGTTACGGCTAATTCCCGATGGAATGGGCTAGCCTCATCCTCTGCCAGGTCAATATAATTCCGGAAAAGGGGAGTGACATCAATCTCGCCTTTTTCATACATAGCCATGGGCATACCAGCTAGAAGATGAAAAACGACCTGCTTTACCTTAGCCGGTTGACCATAATAAACTTGGCTACGCTCCAAAATCAAAAGTTGTCCTTGTACCCATTCCCTTAGCCTAAAAGGACCTGTTCCATTTGGCTGATGCCACCAACCCTCTCCTGATTCCACATTGGTGCTGTCAACCACAAAGGCAGTAGGATATGTCAGCTTGCACAGGAAATAAGCCTTGGGCGCATCGATGGTAACCGCGAGAGTGTAATCATCAAGAACTCTGATTCCCGAAATTTCCTTCGCTCTGCCTGCCAGCATGTCCTTAGCGCCAACGATGTCGCCCAGATAAGTGGCTGCCGTCTGAGAGCCGGTGGCAGGGTCACAGACTCGCTCCCAGGAGTATTTGAAATCGGCAGCCTTAACCTCTTGGCCATCATGAAACTTTACCCCGTGGCGAAGGTAAAAGGTGTATGTTCTGCCATCCTGGCTTTGTTGCCATCTCTCAGCGATGTCAGGCACTACCTCTAATTCAGCATCAAGCCGAACTAAACCACTGAAGATCTGCATCACATAGGTATGAGAGGTCATTTCGCTGGAAATCGCTGGGTCAAGCGTTATGGGACCAATATCCCAAAGGTTAAGAATATCTTGGCCGGAAGACAACTCCCAAGGCTGGCAGCCAACCGAGGGCAAAAGCAATAAGGCACAAATAAGCAGGGGTAATAATACAAATTGCCAGATTCTTTTCATTTCTAGAATAAATTCTTGGCCTTCAGGCTCGAATAGCTTTTATCACAGACAATAATATGGTCCAGGACATCAATGCCCATGATTTCACCCGCCTTGGCCAGCCGCTTAGTTAACTCGATATCCTCTTTTGATGGCCCTGGGTCGCCTGAAGGATGATTATGCACAAAGATTACCGAGGCAGCGCTGGAGGAGATAGCTTCCTTGAATACCTCGCGGGGGTGGACAATGCTAGTATCCAGGCTGCCCATAGAGATCGCCCGGCAATTTATGACATTGTTTCTAGTGCCTAAACAAAGAACCAAAAAGTGCTCCTTCTTCTTGCCTTTCAATTGGCTCTTTACTACGTTTACCACATCTTCTGGGGACTTGATTACTGGCTTCCCACTCACATCGACAGGGCTCTCCAGCCTCTTGCTCAATTCAACCGCAGCTTTAATCTGGGCTGCCTTGGCTGGACCAATACCTTTTATCTCGGTCAGTTCTTCTATGGAGGCATCGGCAACCCCCTTTAGATTACCGAATCGGCTCAATAGCCTTTGAGCAGTTACCATGACGGATTCGCCTTTAACCCCTCGACCTAAGATTAAAGCTAAAATCTCCTGAGCCGAGAGAGCTTCACTACCCAGCTTAAGCAGCCTCTCCCGGGGACGCTCACTAAGAGGCAAGTCATGAACGGTAAAAGAGTTTTTCATAAGCTATCTCCTTAACTAACCTCGGTCTATTTGATTTTGCCTCAGATTCAAAACTAGATTTGGCTCATCTCCGGATTCTCGTAGTGCGACCCTTCAGGGTCGTGCACGAGGCTACCCCGTGTAGTAATCTTCGCTACTACACGGGGTAGCCTCGCACTACATTTTTAAACACCCTCCAACTTTCCTATATGACCGCCGCCAAGTCCATTCTTCTAAAGCTAAAGCACCGGCTAAAGCCAGTGATGCGGCCAAAGCTGATAACACGGCGATTAAGGCAGGATGTAGCCATACCATCTCAGCCTGAACCACCGGAGCTATCAGTGTTTCTCGCCAGCGGCTATCAAGCCCGTCTATGTCAAAACCATAAACCTGGGTTAAAGCTCCATCGTAGGTGTCACCTTCCTTGAAGAGGGTTAATAGATTGAGCATTTTATTTTCGCCATAATTGCGGAGAAGGTATTCCACCAGGCTATAACTCTGAGCATAGGAGAGATAAGCTTTTTCTGGTTCAGCGGAAAACGGACTGCACAAGCTGCGGACAGAAATTAGCTTACCCTCAGAGATAGCCTTGCCCAAGTAGGCTCGGAAATAAGGGTCGAGCTCCCCCTCGTTATACATAGCTAAGCCCTCATCAAGCCAGGTGGGCAGTTCGCCATAGGGACTGAAAGTTGCCTGGTGAACGACTAAATGCGTCAGCTCGTGAACTAAAGCTTTTTTGCCCCAATCAAGTTGATTTGGTGAAATGCCGATGGCAATTATGCCAAACTCAGTAAAAGCAACACCCCCGGTCCACTCCCGGGGGAAAATCATGGCTCCTTGCAAGTCTCCGGCTGAAGCATAGATATATATTCTAATAGGCTTCGAGATTGCTTCGCCACTGTGCGCCTCGCAATGACTGATAGGCTTCAATCTAGCAAGCCCTTGCTCACAAGCATCTATTAATTCCTGAGCAAAAGAATCGTCTCCTTCATACCAGAAAAGGGTTAAATCACTCTTATTTAGGCTTTGCCAATCATAGCGGCCATCATCAAAATGCACTTCGGCTGGAGGAGTTTCAAGCTTATTTCCAGCAGCATCTCGCATCGTCCACCAATATGATATAGCTGCCCCAGGAGGCAAGCTCGATTTTCTCATATCCCAAACCCAACTAGTTTCTACTCTGGTTGCTGGAGCAAAGTCAGGCCACCCCTCGCTGGTAACCTGGGCGTAATTCATCCTATCCACCTGATAATGAAGGCGAGCATCAACAATATCAGCCTCACTCTCAGCTTCGATAGTGAAGACAAGCGCAATGGGAAAATGCACCTCTACGCTGCTATCCAAGACTGCGATGCCACTATCCGCCTTGACCAGGGAAGGGGTGAATAGTAAGAAAAGAAGTAGAGCTACTAAGCTAATACGCTTAATCATTTCTCTTCGCCTACTTTGGAACGAAGATAGGCAGTGATAAATCCATCCAAATCTCCATCCAATACAGCCTCAGCATTGGCTACCTCATAGTTAGTGCGATGGTCTTTTACCATTTTATAGGGATGAAGGACATAGCTTCTAATCTGACTCCCCCACTCAGCCTCGATACGCTTACCCTTAAGTTTCGCCTTTTCCTCCTCTTTCTTCACGCGCTCTAGCTCGAGGAGGCGAGTATAAAGGATTCTCAAGGCAGTCTCCTTATTCTGATGTTGAGACCTCTGACTCTGACAGGCAGCTACTAACCCGGTAGGCAAGTGAGTTATCCTAACAGCGCTGCTCGTCTTCTGCATATGTTGCCCACCAGGACCACTGGACCTAAAGGTATCTATTCTTAAATCTTCTGGGCTGATTTGGATATCCAATTCCTTCTCTACTTCAGGAAGAACTTCTACTAAGGCAAAAGAGGTATGCCGAGCATGATCAGCATCAAAGGGAGAAAGGCGAACCAACCTATGAACTCCATGCTCACATTTAAGATAGCCATAGGCGTAATCCCCTTTAACTTCCACGATGGCACTTTTGATGCCAGCTTCCTCACCAGGAGAGACATCCAATATTTCAGCTTGATAATCATGCCGCTCTGCCCACCTGAGGTACATCCGGAGTAACATATTTACCCAATCCTGAGACTCCGTGCCACCAGCGCCACTATGAAGGGCAAGCATGGCATTTCTGGCATCGTAATCACCACTGAAAATCAACTGGCTCTCCAATCGCTCAAACTGAGAGGCCAATTTCTTCAACTCCTGCTGCATCTCCGCCTTAAGGGAATAATCACCTTCCTCAACAGCTAGAGTTGCCATATCATAAAGGTCAGCGACTTCCCTCTCCAGCTGGCGCCAATTATGGACTAAATTTTTCTTCACCCCGAGCTGACGCATAATAGCTTGAGCTTTAGCCGAGTCACGCCAGAAATCGGGACTAGCTGATTCTGCCTCTACCCGGGCAATCTCCTTCTCTTTACCAGGAATGTCAAAGATGCACCATTATATCTGAGATTCGGCGGTGTAAAGCTTCTAAATTTTCCCTTTCTTCCTCCATTTATCCTCCTTATATCAACTAAATAACTTCCCTTGATAACTTGGCTCAAAGACTAGGTTGCCACCAGCAGCGAGGTGAGCTAAACGAGTAGGCTCAGGAAGACGATAGCCACGACAACACTTCGTCACCCAGTATAGAGCCGAGGCAAGGTCAATTTTGTGACCTACAGAAACATATATCGGTTTCGTTCCAATTTTAGTTCTTAATGCTGCTCCAATAATCTCGCCATTATCAACCAGCTCAGCATGGCAACCAACTTTCGCCCCTACAGGCTCATGCCTGCCGCAAAGAATAGATTTAGCACAACCTATGGTGGGCACATTGAGAAAAAGTCCCAAATGTGAGGCAAGCCCTAACCGCCTGGGATGAGCTATCCCTTGACCATCAACTAGAACAAAGTCAGGGGTATTACATAGCTTTTCACAAGCAGCCAGTATTAAAGGGCACTCCCGGAAGGATAATAGGCCTGGTATGTAGGGGAAAGTAATCTTGCTTTCAGCAGTTTTAATTTCCACTACACTAAACTCAGGATAGCTAAGGACCACCACTGCTCCTCGAGCTATGCCTTGAGAGTTGGGAGAAGATATATCAACGCCGGCAACAAGATGTGGATTAATGCCCTGGTTCTTAGTCACTACTTTTCTTGCCAAGCTCAATTGTATCTCCTTAGCTTGAGCAAAGTTCATCTCCCACCCATGCAATTTGTTTACTTTCATAATCTTATTGAATTATAAAGCATTCTTCCCCAATGGCAAACCTTAAAGCCACAAAACCATTGACAATTACAATTGCTTAAGAGATAATAGTTAAGTGGTTAAAATCAGATTACGCCGGGTAGGAAGGAAACATAAACCAATCTACCGAGTGGTAGTAGCTAATAGCCGGTCACCTCGTGATGGCAAATTTATCGAGACCATCGGACATTACAATCCTTTAACCGACCCGGCTACTGTTGATATTAACGAGGAAAAAGCATTAAAATGGCTTAACTGTGGGGCTCAGCCCACAGATACTGTTTATAGCTTATTGCGCAAATTAGGCATTATGGATAAATTTAAGCAACAGCAAACCTCAAACCAAAATTAGCTGTTAAGGAGACAAAATGAAGGAGTTAGTAGAATACATTGTTAAATCCATCGTGGCAGAGCCAGACAAGGTAAACATTACTGAAGAAAATAGTGATATAGGCTTATTGATCAAATTGGAAGTCGCTCCGGAGGATAAAGGCAGGGTTATCGGTAGACAAGGACGGGTAGCCGAAGCGATACGCACTTTACTCCGAGTAAAGGCAGCCAGGGCTGATACTAGAGTCAGATTAGAAATATTGTAACCAGGACACTAGTTTGCCTGCCCCTTTTATGGAGCATTAAATTTTGCCTCCCCAACTTTAAAAATGGCATATTTCGTCAAGGGTGGGGCGGTGAGTTCGTTTATGATATGGGACGATTAATAGCGCCAATATGCCTGCAACTCTCAATACGCCTAAATCGAAATGCAATCCTGCCAATCACAATCGCTAGCTAGACCAATACTCCCTATACGAGCAGTGAAACCCATAGCTAAAAATCTAGCTGCTTAAAAGAAACCCAGATGCCAATTCAAAATGGAATACAGCAATATTTAAAAAGCTGTTGCCAATGCCGAGACGAAGCCAACCCATGAATCTTCAAGATTTGCGCTTCTTAAAATCTTCTAGATCAAGTGTATTTATGAAGTCTTTATACGCCGACAACCTCTTCAGTTCCTCCTCGCTGACCTTGCCTTTAGAAATAGGCTTACCTGTTTCCTCTTCAAGCGTAATGCCAGCTTTATCCAGTACCGATTCTTCAGCATATATCGGCGCCCCAGTTCTTACCGCTAAGGCTAAAGCATCGCTAGGCCGAGAATCAATCTCGACCTCCGTGCCATCAACGCTAAGAAAAAGCTTGGCATAAAAGGTATCATTTTGAAGTTCATTAACCACAATAAAATTAACCGAAGCTCCTAAAGCACTAATGACAGATTGTAACAAATCGTGTGTCAGGGGGCGGGACAACTCGATATTCGCCAGTTTTACCGCAATAGCATCTGCCACGTCAGGACCAATCCAGATAGGCAAATACCGGTTAGCCATTTTCTCCTTCAAAATGACCACGCACTGATTCCTCATTGCCGTTGCCCGGAGTTGATTAATTTCCATCTCTATCATAGTAACACCCCCTTTAGCCAAGCTTTTATTTTACCCCTATAAATCCTACTGAATAAATAAACTTAAGTCAACTATTTTAGCCGATTTAGCCAAAATTGGCTCCTTTTCAATTACTACGATTTGGAATTGTTTAGAAACAACTATTACCTGTCATTCTGAGTCCTTCATTCCTTGTCATTCTGAGGGATTAGCCGAAGCCCTGAGCAGAGCGAAGGGACAGTGACCGAAGAATCTCATATCGCTCAGTGTAAGCATTTGTTTGACCCCACCCCACGTGATACAATTCAACCATCACGGCAAAGGGAGGCGTAGAAGCAAAACTAAGGCTTTGATGGTTCACGAATTGGGCATACGGCAGCAAATGGAGGAGCGAGAGGAAAGCCTTTCCCCTTATGCCGCTAAGAGCAAATTCAGCCGGGGCAGGCTGAGATGGGAGGAGCCATGTCCTATAAGAACTTGCTTTCAGCGCGATCGTGACCGTATCATCCACTCCAAAGCTTTTCGCCGCCTCAAGCATAAGACACAGGTCTTTATTGCCCCTTTAGGTGACCATTATGTCACCAGGCTTACTCATACCCTGGAGGTCTCCCAAATTGCCAGAACTATATCACGAGCCTCGAATCTTAACGAGGATTTAAGCGAAGCTATCGCCTTAGGACATGACTTGGGGCATACTCCTTTTGGTCATATAGGTGAAGAGGTTTTAAACGAACTTTACCCCGGTGGCTTCAGACATAATGAGCAAAGCTTGCGAGTAGTTGACCTATTGGAGAAAGATGGGCAGGGACTTAATCTTACCTGGGAAGTGCGAGACGGCATCCTTAAACATTCCAAAGGGGAAGCAGATATCTTAGGAGAAGAATGGGAAAATATGAGCACCCTAGAAGGTCAAGTATGCAAATTAGCAGATATCGTTGCTTATGTTAACCACGATATTGGTGACGCTATAAGGGCTGGCATCATTAGCGAAAACGACTTGCCTGAGCAAGCAGTGAAAATCCTAGGCCATACACATTCCCAACGAATTAATACCCTGGTCTGCGATGTTGTGAACTGCTCTTGGGCAAAACCAATTATCTCTATGAGCCCGGAAGTCCTCAGGGCAACTAATAGCCTCCGCCAGTTCCTATTTGAAAAAGTATATAATCCCAGCTTAGCCACCAAAGAAGCAGCCAAGGCAAAAAAAACACTGCACCTTCTCTACTCCTATTTCCTGAAACATGAAGATGAATTACCCCCAGAATTTGCCTCCCTGGACGATACCGGGGAACGCAAAGTTGTCGATTACATTGCTGGAATGACTGACCAATATGCGCTACGATTAGCCGAGGAGATATTCAAATGAGCGTCATCAGCGAAGTAAAACAAAAAATGGACATTGTAGAAGTCATCTCTGATTACATTGCTTTACAAAAAGCAGGGCGTAATTTTAAAGCTTTATGTCCCTTTCACAGCGAGAAACACCCCTCCTTTTTTGTCTTCCCAGAACAACAGACCTGGCACTGCTTTGGCGCCTGTGGCACCGGAGGCGATGTCTTCTCCTTCCTCATGAAGAAGGAAGGAATTGATTTTGGTCAAGCTCTCCGCCTCTTAGCTCAAAGAGCAGGTATAACTCTAATTTCACCCGCGATATCAAGAAGCGCTGAAGATAAAAAGAGGGAGAGATTATTCCAGATTAATGAGGCAACAGCTGAATACTACCACCACTTACTTTTAAATACTAAAGCCGGTGAGCCAGCTAGAGCTTATCTCAGCAAAAGAAAGATCACACCCGAAACTATGGAGAAATTCCGATTAGGTTTTAGCCCCGATAGTTGGGAAGCACTAAAGAAATTCTTAATGAGCAAAGGATATGAAGAAAGGGAACTATTTGAAGTTGGCTTGATAATAGAGAAGGAGGGGGGAGGTAATTATGATAGGTTTCGCAACCGATTGATGTTCCCCATATGTGATATTCAAGGCCGGGTCACTGGCTTTGGAGCAAGGGTATTAGATGAATCTTTACCTAAATACATTAACTCGCCTCAGACACCAATTTTTGATAAGAGCGGCAACCTTTACGGCATTGACCAGGCTAAGCTCGCTGCTAGACAAAAAAACTTGGTAATAATCGTCGAGGGTTATATGGATGTCCTTAGAGCCCATCAACATGGCTGGCAAAATGTAGTTGCCTCAATGGGAACCTCCGTGACTGAAAAACAAGTAGCCATTGTTAAGAGGTCAAGCAAAAATATAGCTCTATCTCTTGATGCCGATGCTGCCGGAGAGGAAGCTACTTTGCGAAGTGCCGAGGTATTAATTGATTCCCTAGAAAAAAAGGTAACGCCAATCCCTACCTGGTCTGGATTAGTAAAATACGAAAATATTCTTAATGCTGAGATAAAGGTTATTCCTTTGCCTCAGGGCAAAGACCCCGATAAAGTGATAGATGAGAGTCCCGACCTTTGGCAAAACCTAGTGGAACAAGCCCTACCTATGCTGGATTTTGCCTTTGAGACTATAATAAGTAAGATTGATTTCAATAAAGCCAAGGATAAGTCTCTAGCGATACAGAAATTGCTGCCCTTAGTTTATGAAATAAAAGACCCCGTACGGCAAGCTCACTATGTGCAAAAATTAGCCCGCCGACTAACCATTAGCGAATCTATACTGGCAGCCACTTTGAGAAAATCACCAGCCGCTAAGAAAAGACAACGATTAAGTGAGGCAATAGAACAATCTCGCTTCACTCAGCAACTCGTGTCCAACCCTGTTGAGGAATATTGTTTGGCCCTGCTCCTCCAGTATCCCGAGCTCCGCCAGCTAGCTCAAGAGCTGTCGGTGGAGCACTTCGAAAGCACCGAGAATCGCGAGATTTTCATCAAGTGGCAACGCACCGAAGATATTTCCAAGCTTAAAGAGAAACTTGACGCTAATCTATTAGAACACTTAAACTACTTAATGAATAAGCCAATTCTGGATGAAAATGACTGGGAGCGGCAACACGCTCTAGACGATTGCATTCTTAGTTTGCAAGAGAGATTCTCAAGAAGGTTGGAGGCTGGTAGAGAACTAATGTTTAATCTTACCCGGGAGAAAGAGGGCCTGAATGCCGAGCTAGCTAAACTGGATGAACAGGGAATAAGTTCCAGTGAGCAACTCAAGGAGATCTTCATTAAACGAGGGAAACCAGCGAGAACAAAAGAGGTTAGATGATGGATTTAATTAAAGGCAGAACTCCTGGCATAAATGAGGATGAGGAATCACCTCCAGAAGAGACTCCCGCCGACGAGGGTGAAGCTGAGGTTAGTGGTGCCGCATTTGAGGAAGAGACTGCGGAGGAAGTGACCACTAAAGAAGCTAAGCCACAAGTAATAGCGGCGGAGGAACAGGAGATAATTGATGACTTAGCTCGCATGTACCTTCGCGACATCGGCAGGGTGCCACTTCTCACAGCTGCTGAAGAGAAGGAACTATCCAGCAAAATAGAGCAAAGAAACCACTTGAGGAAAATTGAAGACGCACACTTCAAGAAGCACAGGAAATTTCCTTCAGCAGTTGACATAGTAGTTGATCTAATTTCTCAACTATCCCGGGCTTACCCTATCATGGAAGTCGTCAAAGAGCACTGTGGCATCGAGAACTCTTGTAGTCTAGCAGAGACAAGCACAAATCCTAAATTTCGCGCTGCTATCGATAATGAGCTAGCCTTAGAATTGGTAACAGCCATTGCCCAAAAGACAGGCAAAGAAACTGCCGCAGCAGAGGAAGCCATAATAAACCTTTCTTTGAACAGCCGCCTCTTGCCACCACAATCGTTGGTCCTTATTGGAGATAAAACTTCAGGGCAAGAGATAAAGGCTCTCCTAGCTAGCAACAAATTCCTCTCCCAGCTTCACTCCTATAACGAGCAGTTTAAAACCCACTTTGAAGAGGTAAGGGCTGAGGCAAAAAGGGCAGAAGAACACCTCACTGAGGCAAACCTGCGCCTGGTGGTTAGCATAGCCAGGAAATACATCGGACATGGTATGTCCCTCCTCGACCTTATCCAAGAGGGGAATATTGGCCTTATGCGAGCGGTAGACAAGTTTCGGCATAGAAAAGGTTACAAGTTCAGCACTTACGCCACTTGGTGGATCAGACAAGGCACCACCCGATCCATAGCTGACCAATCTCGCACTATTCGCATCCCAGTGCATATGGTAGAAACAATCAATAAGTTACTGCGGACGATGCGACAGCTAACTCAGGAACTTGGGCGCGAACCAAGCTATAAAGAAATTGGCGACCAATTAAATATGACTCCCGAAAGGGTAGAGGAAATTATAGGCCTATTTCACCATGAGCCGATATCGCTGGAGACACCTATCGGCGCAGAGGAGAACAGTCGCCTGGGGGACTTTGTCGAAGACCGTACTAGCCTGGCGCCAATCGAAGCTGCTTCACAGCAGTTACTCAAAGAACAGATAGATAGGGTGCTTGATGAGCTTACCCCAAGGGAGAAAAGGGTGCTACAGCTCAGATTCGGCCTCAAGGATGGACATACCCGAACCTTGGAAGAAGTGGGGCAAGAATTCAATGTAACTCGAGAGAGGATTCGCCAGATTGAAGCTAAAGCTTTGCGCAAGTTGCGCCACCCTAGCAAGAGTCGAAAACTCAGGGATTATTTAGAGTAAGCGCTACCAAATTGGTTAGCTCTTGTATCGGATAAATCGATTATGGAACAGCTCTGGGCACCATGGCGAATACAATATGTTACTAGGCCGAAGGAGACCGTCTGCATCCTGTGCCAAAAATCTAAAGAAAATAAGGACGAGACGAACTTCATCCTTCACCGCAGCCAAAATAACTTCATAATCTTGAATGCCTTCCCCTATAACCCGGGACACCTAATGATAGCCCCTTATCGCCATATAGCAAATCTGCAGGACTTATCAGATGCCGAGATAACAGACCACTTCAATCTGGTGAAGAAAAGCTTGGCTCTTTTAAAAGAGATACTTAATCCCGATGGCTTCAACATAGGTTTAAACATAGGCAAGGTCGCTGGAGCTGGAATAGAAGAACATCTCCATACTCATATAGTGCCCCGATGGCAAGGTGATGTTAACTTTATGCCCGTATTGTCCAATACCAGGGTAATATCAGAGGGGTTAGCTGCCACTTATAAAAAGCTAAGGGTCGCTATTGAGTAAATTGCTACTCAGCTTGAGGATAAGAGCCTAGAACTTTGACAAAGGTGGTTACTTGTTCAAGCTCTTTTATAGCCTCTTGATAAACTTCACTATCTATGTGCCCTTCAAAATCGGTATAAAAAACATACTCCCACGGTTTGCTTTTACTTGGCCTGGACTCTAATTTCGTCAGATTTATATTCCTAATGGCGAATATGCCCAAGACTTTATATAGGGCACCAGGCACATTTTCCGTGGCAACGACGAGAGAGGTCTTGTTTTTTAATGCTGGCTTAGTTTTCTCCCTTGAGATAGCAAAAAACCTGGTGTAATTATTAACATTAGTTTCAATTTCGGGTGCCAAGATCTCTAAAGCATAAATATTAGCCGCTCTCTTACTAGCTATAGCAGCACATCCCTTCAGTTCTCTCTCCTTTATCATTTTGGCGCTGCCAGCAGTATCATAACTAGGCACAACTTCGACCTTCAATTTGGTTAGAAATTCCTCACATTGAGCCAAAGCTTGGGGATGAGAGTAAATCGTTCTTATACTAGTCAGATTTTCCCCAGGCAAAGCCATTAGGCAGTGGCTTACTCTGAGAATGACCTCAGCAAATATATTAAGAGGATATGCTAGTAACAAATCATAGGTCTCAGCTAATGTACCAGCTTGAGAGTTCTCCACAGGGACTACGCCAAAATCAACGCTGACTTCCAACACAGCCTGGAAAACGTCTCGGAGGTGGATACAAGGCAAAAAATCGCTGCCCTCACCAAAAAGCTTCACCGCAGCATCCTCACTAAAAGCACCCCTTTCTCCTTGAAAAGCAACCTTAATCATTGTTCCACTAAGTATAGCTTGGTTGTTTCCGCTTTTCCATTATAAATTATCTTTGCCAGAAGCGGGGCAAAAATATCATCAAAACTGTAAATAGCTCCAACCTCCCCAACCACATGCAGATAATTAAAAGGATCTTCCCCGCCCCAGGAAGCCAAGCATAATTTAAAGCTGGACCCACCCCACCCAAGCCAGGTCCTACATTCCCTAAAGTAGCTGCCACCGCTGAGATTGATGTTTCTAAATCAAGCCCTAAGAAACCAAGCGTTATGGAAGCGACAACTGCCACAAGGAGGTAGAGAAAAAAGAAAGAGATTATATCTCGGATTATCCCCTCTGAGAGAGGTTTTTGGTTATATTTCACTGGAATCACAGCTTTGGGAGAAATAGCCTTCCTCATCATCACCCCGCTATGTTTCAGCAAGGTTAAAGTCCGCACTACTTTTATCGCTCCCCCGGTAGAGCCACCACAGCCTCCAATGAACATCAAAGTTAGAAGCACCATTCTGGCACCAAAGTGCCAAGAGCCAAAATCGCAGGTGACAAAGCCGGTGGTAGTCATGATAGAGAGCGCCTGGAAAAGACTATACCGATATGAGCCAAGTCCTTGAGAGAGGATTAACAGTAGCGCAGCTACCATCAAAAGAATTAAGTAAAGCCTGAATTCCTCATTTTTAAATATTTTGAAGTTTCCTTTTAAAGCTTGATAATGAATTATGAAATTTGTGCCAGCTAGGAACATAAAGACCATGATGATATATTCAGCTAAGGGGTTAGCGTAAGCTCCAATGCTTCCAGTAGTGGGGGTAAATCCACCAGTAGGGAGAGTGCAGAGAGAGACACAAATTGAGTCAAAGAGGTGAAGCTTAGCCAGGAAATAGAGTAGCGCTATCTCAGCAGCGGTGAAAGCCACATAAATTCCCCAAAAAATCCTTGCCGTGGTTTTAATTCTGGGACGAAGTCTTTCAGGCAAAGGACCGGGAAATTCTCGTTCAAAGAGCTGAGAGCCTCCTACTCCTAGTCTGGGTAAAATGGCAATAAAAAGAGCTATTACCCCCATCCCACCCAACCATTGAGTAAGGCTACGCCATAAGAGCATACTTCTAGGTAGTTCTTCTAGCCTCTCCAGTATGGTAGCACCGGTGGTAGTAAAGCCTGACATGGCTTCAAAAAAGGCATTGAGGAAATCCCATCCCAGAAAGATATAAGGGGCGGCGCCAAGGAGCGGCATAAGAAGCCAGGTGAAAGCCACTATGGTAAAACCATCGGCACGCTCTATTTCCTTGTCGGTTTTAAGTCCAAATTCAAGAAATAGCCCGATAGCTAAAGTAAGCGATAGCGAATATAAAAAAATCCGCCAATCCTCGCCATAATAAACAGCGACTAATAAGGGAAAAACCTGGATTAAAGCGAGGTATTTTAGAAATGAACCAAGGATATGGAGGGTTAACTTTATCCTTTGGTGAACCATCTATTCATAAAATCGATTCCCTTTTTGGTAGACTTCCAATCTACAATGAGAGTCAGCCAATCTTTGGGCTCCATCTTAGTATCTTCATTCAAATATTTTCCCGCTCGCTCCAGCACAAGTATTTTCATACCATTTGGAGTTCCTATTTCGGAGGCTTTCTTGCCCACACACTTCATGCCTTCCTCAACCTCTATTTCGAAGATCTCTGCCCTTTCAAAAGAGAGGAATTCCTTCACATAGGGCTGCAAAATCGTGCGATAAATATGCTTGGCTACCACAGCATGGGGCTTAACCTGGAAGCCAATCCCAGCTTGCTTAAAAGTTTCTACATGCACTGCGTCATTCACTAGAGAAATCACTTTCCTTGCTCCCATTTCTTTGGCTAACATACAAATCATTAAATTATCTGAGTCATCATTAGTTAAGGCAACCAAAGCGTCTGCTCTCTTGACCCCCGCCTCCTCCAGAACTGACTTGTTAGTAGCATCCCCGGTTATCACCATCACGTCAGAGGATGTTGCCATTTCAGTGCACCTTGCCTCATCTGAGTCTACAATCACCACCTCATTCCCTTCTTTAACAAGAAGCTCAGCAAGGCTTTTCCCTATGCCGCTTAAGCCGGCTATTATAAGATACATTTTGTTACCTCCGTCACAAAATTTTGGCTCATCCCTTCGAAAGATGAGCTTTAGCTCGAGGACGGCGAGCAAATTTATCGCCAAGTTTGGAATGCCAATTCGTATCCAAAATTAAGCCATCCCATAATTAATTTCACTTGCTGGGCGATTTTAATTCCTCCCACAATTGTTGTCAACTATTGACTCTTTCCTTAGCTCCCGTAGCCAAGCCATCGATTTAACTTCTCGCTGCAAAAGATATTTTATATACCCCGGCATCACTTGTTCTAACTCTGTCCTCAACTCTGATCTTACTTTCACCCGCCTTGCCGTGGCATAATCAAAACTTTGCCACAAACGAAGAATTTTCAAAGCACCAACCGATAGAGGACGTGAATCAGGCTCTTTCTGCCCACAATAGGAACACAGAATGCCACCTTGGCTAGAACTGAAAAAGTTAACCACCGGTTTGATAGGTGAATTACAACCAACGCATCGGTGCAACTGAGGACGATAGCCAAGATAATCAAGAAGATGAAGTTCAAAATAACGTAACACAGTTTCACTATTGTCTCCTTGACACAGTCGATGTAAGGTATCAAGTAGTAAATCAAACAAGGGATGATTCTCGTTATTCTCTACAGTAAAGGAATCAATGAGCTCTAAGACGTAAAGGCCGCAAGCCATGCGCCATAAATCACTTTTCAAAACTAGAAGCCCATCAATGGTTTGGCTTTGGGTAACGATGTCTAGGTTACGTCCCCGGGCTAACATCAGCAAGCTGTGAGTCAAAGGTTCCACATTGCCACCCAACTTGCTTCCCGGGCGGCAACCCCCCTTAGCTACCGCCTTCAGCTTGCCAAATTCGGGGGTATAAATAGTAAGAATTTTATCAACTTCACCAAGCTTGGTTTGTTTGATAATGATAGCTTGAGTTTGATAACTTCGAGGTGCTCCCATCCATACCCTTTTAGAATTCCTGTCTGTCTTCCAGAGCTTGACTCAGGGTCATGTCATCAGCGTATTCTAGGTCAGCACCAAATGGCAAGCCACGAGCTAAACGGGTAATGCGAATGCCTAAAGGCAGGATCATGCGCCGAAGATACATAGCAGTGGTTTCACCCTCTAGATTAGGATTGGTTGCCAAGATCACTTCAGTTACCGAACCATCCTGAAGACGGGATAAAAACTCTTTTGCCTTTAGCTCCCCAGGCCCTATTCCCTGCGCTGGGCTAATGGGCCCATGGAGCACGTGGTAAACACCATTATACTTCCCAGTTCGCTCCAAAGGAGGAATATCTGAAGGTCTCTCAACAACACAAATTTTAGAATGGTCACGCTCTCTATCCTGGCAAATGCGGCAAGGGTCACAATCAGTGATATTAAAACAAACTGAACACAGCCTTGTCTTTTCCTTCAGAGCCAAAATAGCTTCAGCTAAAGCTTTGGCTTCTTCCCCTGGCCGGCCCAATAAATAATAAGTTAATCTCTGTGCACTCTTGGGCCCAATCCCAGGTAGTTTATTAAATGCCTCAACTAATTTAGCTACAGGCTCAGCAGTGGTTACCATTTTTATTTCTCTCTTATTTCAGCTCCCATTTCCAGCGCAGCCTTAATCAAAGGATTTTGCTCCTTCTCTTGAGGTGGGATTTTCCTTTTGTAGTCAACTAAGATACACTTCAGCTTGTAAGGCTGACCAAAAACCTCTTTAAGCTTTCTCTCCACCAGATGTTGATATTTGGGGTCTTCGATCTTCTCTTTATGGAAAGAATAGTAAAACCCTAATACTAAAGTATCATCCTCCAGAGCTACTGGCTCACAGGCACTACGCAAAAAGGCATCCAAATTGCCGCTGGAGCCCTCCCCCCGCAAAGACTGAATGAATTCCTTCCACCGACTACGCAAGTAGTAAATATCTTGAGAAACCTCTGTGCTTGCCCCGTGAGATAGTGAATATCTCACGGGGCATGAAGTCTCAATATTGTTTGCCGCTACAGGAATTTCAGCTTCTTGAGTGGGCTGGATTGACTCCCGAGACGTCTCTGGAAGTTCCGTCATTGTTGACTCATCTCGTCCAGTCACCAGAGATAAGGCACAGTCCATTAAAGCTAACTCTAAAGGCAAAGTGGAATAATTATCACTGCGAAAATCTACACTGGAGAAAAGTTTGACCGCCTTGAGTAGATATTCAAAAGTGGCCTTAGCCGCAAGCCCATTCATCTCAGCTAAATCTTCCGCAGTAACATCCAAAGCCTCATTACATTGGGACTTAGCCAGCAACAACCCTCGGAGATATTCCACTAGCCCCAGATTAAACTGGCGAAGGTCAACGCCATCGCTATTGACGCTATTTATAACTTGAAGACCAGCAGAAACATCCTTATTGACAATATGCTTTGCCAGTTGCCTAACCCGAGGGTCACTGCTGACACCAAGCGCTGTCTGAACTTGTTCCAAATCAATTTGATTGCCATGGTAAGCAATGAGCTGCTGCAATATATTTTCCGCGTCTCGGAGACTTCCTGTAGCTGCCCGAGCAATAAGCTTTAGAGATTCCAATCTAACATGAATATTCTCTTTTTGACATATTAACTCCAGCTTACCGATTATCGCTGTTTGGGACAGGCGACGAAAGTTAAATCGCTGACACCTCGACATAATAGTAGGTATCACCTTGTGAGGTTCTGTAGTAGCCAGGACGAAAATGACGTAAGGAGGTGGTTCCTCTAAAGTCTTAAGCAAGGCATTGGAAGCCGCCTCAGTAAGCATATGGACTTCATCTATAATATATACCTTATAGCGAGCACGGCTGGGGGCATAGTTAACCTTTTCCCTGAGGCTGCGAACTTCATCGATACCACGATTACTGGCAGCATCTATCTCTATTACGTCTAAAGATTTGCCTTCAGTGATTGAGCGACATATATCACAAGTATTACATGGTTCACCATCTACCTGATTAAGGCAGTTAACCGCTTTAGCTAGGATACGCCCGCTGCTAGTCTTCCCCGTGCCTCGAGGACCACAAAAAAGATAAGCATGAGCTACTTTCCCATTCTCCACAGCATGGCGTAAAGTCTGAGTCACCGGCTCCTGCCCCACCACCTCAGCTAAGGTTTGCGGACGCCACTTACGATAAAAAACCTCCGAGCCCATATGCTAACCTTATTATACTCCTCACGGCCTAATGAAGGAAGATTTTTACCAAAATTACAGACTTGAGCCACTTTCTATGATGGAAATTGTTTTATTGTAATCCTCTTCCATGTTCTCAATAGCCTGCTGTAAAACTGGTTTTAGCTCTTCAGGGGCTTTGTCTAAGGCATTCCTTAATGCAGCTAAACTCTTTGCCCGACTTTGGCTTAGCACTATCTCCAATTCCTTAGCATCCCTTCCTTTACTATAAGCTTCTGCTCCTTCGGATGGAGCTGGAGCCAGCATTTTAGGCCCTTTTTCCTCAACCTCCGGCGGTTGCTCCATCACATACACCTTGTCCAAATGATTGGCAACTTGCTCGGTTAGCATAAAAATCTCATCAGATTTGCCCTGGCGAGCCATCTCAACCATCTCGCCTGCTCTACGCTCAGCAAATTGGATATGAAGCTTTGCCTTGTCTATATCAGAAAAAGCTAATGTCATCCTCACCTGCTCCCCAGCTAACTTGACAGGATAAAGAGACCTATCGGGCAAAGCATATGCTGAAGCAGCAAGTGTTCCCACTCCAATAAGCAGAAAACCTAGAATAGCAGTCATAGCCAAAGCCCACCTCCTCTGCCAAATAGGAATCCTTGCTCTCCTTTCCGCTTTCTTCTGTTTGGCATAAAGCATTGCTTGAAGCTGAGAATGAACTCTTGCCTTAAACTCAGGGTCGGGTTGAATAGCAGAGGACCTTTGCATAAAAACAAGGCTAGTTTTAAGCAAAGGCTCTAGTTCAGATGTCTGCTCGGGATAAGCCTTGAGGCAATCCTCAATGCTTTCACCCTTAAATATGCGCTCCAAACAATTGTCGAGAATATCTTCCATCTTTCGAGTCATTTTTATTTATCCACCAAGAGCATTTTCCTTAACGCCGCTATGCCATTATATTGCAAAGCTTTCACTGTACCTTCGTTTTTCCCCAAAACTTTAGCTGCCTCTGCGACTGAAAGCTCACTTCCAAAACGGAGTGAGATTACCTCCCGCTGAGCCGGAGATAATTTCTTTACATTGTTAATCAATTCCTCAATTTCAAGCTCCCGTTCAGCCATAAGCGCTGGATTTGACCCACTAACTAAGGTTATATCGTCCTCCAAAGCTACCTTTTCCACTCTACCTTGCTTTCTTAAATAATCTATTACCTGATTATGGGCAATGCGAAATAGCCAAGCCACGAAAGGTAAATTCCGCCACTTGTAAGAGCCAATCGCCTCCAAAGCTTTAACAAATACCTCCTGAGTTAAATCCTCAGCTTCGGCTTGATTCCCCACTCTGAGGTAAACATAACGATAAATCCTATCGAAATGTTCCTCGTAAAGTTGAGCAAAGGCTTCACTCTCTCCCTTTACTGCTCGGGAAACTACATCTTTCTCAATAAACATCAGTCTGATGTCTATTATATAGGAAAACGAAAAGAGGGGGAAAAAGTTTATAGTCAGTGCAAAAGCAGCCAAGCGTTGAATTCACAGCAAGGAAAAATACGGGGAATTTATACTAAACCTTACAAGTTTTGTCATAGAAACTGGCTTCTCTTTATCTCAGCAATATCACATTTCTATGTCATTGCGAGGGACGAAGTCCCGAATCAATCTTGTAGGGTTGGGGCTTGTCCCCAACCGCTAAGGCGGGGATAAATCCCGCCACTACAAAGTGGGATTGCCCCGCCTTCGGCTCGCAATGACAAGGAACGAAGAATTGGAGAAACAAGCCTTTACATTAACGACGCTAAGAAGCTGGCTGGAGTTCAAAAAGGGCAACGAAGCCTAAGAAGCTTTGCTAGCTTGCCTCTCAGCCCAGTTACCCACCCAGGGCAGTTTCCACATCTTGCCTGTCCCCGCTTGAATCATCAAGACAATCCATAAAACAAGGCCCAGAATTCCAATAATCCAGCCAAAAACCAAACCAATGATGGGAATCCAGCCCAAGACCAAGCTTGCTACGGTCAATACGCCAAAGGTCATGATGGATTGCCAGGCGTGGAATTTGACGAACTTGTTCCTTTTTTCAATCACCAGGAAAACTATTCCTGAAATCCAACCGAGAACATAACACAGAAGCCCTGCTACATTGGCTGACAGCCCGACGCTGGTCTCAGAGGATTTGCCGGATGATTGAACAGAAACACCAAGTTCTGCACCGCACTTGGAGCAAAACTTAGTCCCTTCGGGATTTTCAGTGCCGCATTTGGGACAAAACATATCTCACCTCCTATATCCAAGTATAGCACATATCACAGTTTTGCATACCTTATAAGCCTTTGCTAGCAATATAGGCAGCAAGGTCAGCGAGGCGGCAGCTATAGCCCCATTCATTATCATACCAGGCCAACACCTTTACCATGTTGCCACCCATGACCATGGTGCTCAAGGCATCAAAAATAGCGCTGGCTGAATTGCCTTTAAAATCTGAGCTCACCAGAGGTTCATCACAATATTCTACAATTCCCTTGAGTTCCCCTTCGGCAGCTCTCTGAAAGGCATGGTTAACTTCCTCGGCAGTTACCTCTCTATCTAAATCAGCCACAAAGTCAACGATAGACACTACGGAAGTAGGCACCCTTATGGCAATGCCATGTAGCTTCCCCTGGAGCTCAGGAATGACTATGCCAACAACACGAGCAGCACCAGTAGTAGTAGGTATGATATTCGTAGCAGCGGCTCTTGCCCGACGCAGGTCACGATGAAACACATCCAGAATCCTTTGATCATTAGTGTAAGAGTGGATGGTGGTCATTAGCCCGCGATTGACTCCAAAGTTTTGGTGGAGAACTTTGACCACAGGAGCAATGCAGTTAGTGGTGCAAGAACCATTGGATATGATGCGATGCTTGGTCGAATCATACTGCTCCTCATTAACACCAAGGACAACAGTTATATCCTCCTCCCGGGCTGGCGCCGAAATAATCACTTTTTTCGCTCCACCCTGAAGATGGCTAGCTGCCTTGGCGGCTTGGGTAAAAAGCCCCGTTGATTCAATCACGATATCGACCCCATAGTCCCGCCAGGGAATTTTGGCTGGGTCACGTTCAGCTAAGACTTTTATCTCCCTATCATCCACTATGATGGAATCATCTTTAGCCTCCACCCTGCCAGGATAGGCACCATAATTGCTATCGTATTTGAAAAGGTGAGCATTAGTCTTAGCATCAGTAAGGTCATTCACCGCCACCACTTCTAATTTATTAGCTACACGCTGATTTATTGCTTTAAGAGCCAATCTACCAATGCGCCCAAAGCCATTAATTCCTACTTTCGTTGCCATTTCTACCTCCTCTTTATCTATGGGCTGTTTAATTTTGCCCCAGCTTCAAAAGTAGATTTGCCTCATCCAGTTTTAATGCCCATTCACCCAGGATTCTCGTAGTGCGACCCTTTAGGGTCGTGCACGAGGCTAAAGCCTCGTGCAACATTTTTAAACACCCTTATCTAGTCCTTAGCTAAATACAAAGAAACGCCCTCCTGGTCAAACTTGCCTACTTTACCTTCAACCATTAATAACCTAAGGTGAGCAATAGTTTCCAATATAGCTAATCGCCTGTCCCAAGGCGCTAAATCTTTAAAGGCAATACCACCTGCTTCAAGTTTCCAGGGAATCTCAGTAGCCACTCGATAGGCTGTTCTGAAACCGCTACTCATGGCCTTTATAATGGCTCTTTCCCTCTGTGCATGATGCTGGAGTATTTCTGCTGCTCTCAGCTTCAGGCTATTGAACACTGGCCCATGCCCCGGAAAGATGAAATTAGCCTTAAGCGCCTCTAACCTCTCTAGGGAATTGATATAGTCTCCCAGGGGATTATCTCCTGATTGGGGGTGGAAGCCCACATGAGGAGTAGTTTTAAACAAAACATGGTCTCCGCAAAAGAGCCACTTCTTCCTCGGCTCATAAAGACATATATGACCTGGTGAATGCCCTGGCGTTCGTAATACTTCGAATTCAAATGAACCATTAGAAAGCCTATCACCATCATCTAGCATAACATCAGGTAAATCAGGCGAAACAAATTGCCTCATCCATATCGAGGCCTCAGTTAACTTAGACAGCTCAAATTGAGGAACGCCGTTTCTGCTGAGTTCCTCCTCTATCTGCTTGAGCAGTCCAGCAAAATCTTTATACCTTGAATTGATAAGTCCCGCTTCAACTCTATGCATAGCCACTTCAGCCCCACAAAATTCTTTTAGCTTGCTTGCCAAACCGTAATGGTCGGGATGGATGTGGGTGATAACAATCCAATTAATATCCTGGAACTTAAGACAATTCTCTCTTAGCCCCTCCCTAAAAGCCCAGAGCACCTCTGAGCTGCCCCAGCCACTATCAACCAGTATATTGCCCCGGCTTCCCTCCACTACATACACATTGGTATACTCTGGAATGCCCTCCGGGAAGGGAAGCTTTATCCGATGCACACCAGCTACTACTTCCACGACTTCATCTTCTCCAGATTATAAAAAGCCTTTTTGCCCGCGTAGCGAGCACTATCCCCTAACTCCTGCTCTATCTTAAGAAGGCGATTATATTTAACCAGTCTCTCACCACGGCACGGAGCACCAGCCTTAATAAATCCAGCATCACTTGCTACCGATAAATCAGCTATGGTAGTATCTTCAGTCTCACCAGAGCGGTGACTAATGACAGTCGTCCATCCCGCTTTCTGTGCCCTTTTGATAACTGTTAAGGTTTCACTAAGCGTGCCTATTTGATTTGGCTTAATAAGGATTGAGTTGGAGGCTTTTTCTGCCATGCCTTTCTCAAGGCGCTCGATATTGGTAACATAAAGGTCATCGCCCACAAGCTGAATCTCCTTGCCCAATTTAGCCATAAGCAGTATCCAGCCAGACCAGTCATCCTCCGCCAAGCCATCCTCTATGCTGATAATAGGATAATTAGATACCCAGTTAGCATAATAGTTCACCATCTCTACTGAAGTAAGGGCAACACCTTCTCTGGACAAAACATATTCACCATCTTGATAGAAACTGCTCGCTGCCGGGTCAAGAGCAAGAAATAAGTCTTCACCAGCTTTATAACCAGCTAAGTCAATAGCTGCCAGGATTAGCTCTAGTGCTTCTTTATTACAAGAAAGTTTGGGGGCAAAACCACCTTCATCACCTACGTTGGTATTTAAACCCTTATCTTTAAGAACTTTATGCAAACAATGGTACGCCTCACTGCCCATTTGCATAGCTCTAGCAAACGTGTCTGCGCCCAGAGGCACTATCATAAACTCCTGAAAGTCAGTAGAGTCCAAAGCATGCTTCCCACCATTCAGGATATTTAGCATGGGGACAGGTAATAAATTGGCTTCTGCTCCGCCCAAATAGCGATACAGTGGAATACCCAGAAAATTAGCCCCAGCTTTTGCTACTGCTAAAGACACCCCCAGGATAGCATTGGCTCCGAGACGAGATTTGTTCGCCGTGCCATCAAGTTCAATCAGTTTCTGATCTATAGCCGCTTGCTCCAAAGCCGACATACCCTCTATTTCTGGAGCTATATCATCGTTAACATGGCTCACCGCTTTGAGAACCCCGAGTCCACCATACCTATATTTGTCACCATCTCGCAGTTCCACAGCTTCATACTTGCCAGTGCTTGCCCCTGAGGGAACGGAAGCTACACCAACAGTGTCATCAACCAACGCCACCTCCACCTCTATCGTAGGATTGCCCCGCGAATCGAGAATCTCCCTGGCCCTAATACGCTCGATAGTAGCCATTTTTATGTTGTCCATCTTAAACTCGACCCACCTTTCTTTTTAGCTAAAGAAATAGCTTTAGCTACCGCCTCTACAGCGCTATGGGCTCTGATTATAGGATCATCCTCCTTAGCATTTCGAGACAGCGCCCAGGTGTTTAAGCCGATAACTGGGATGTTTCTCTTTAAGGCATAAGCAATCTCGCTGAGTGTTCCATAATTACCCCCAATGGCAATCACTGCCTGAGCTGATTTCACCACCGCCATATTTCTGGCATAGCCTACGCCGGTGGCTATCGGAATATCTACCCACGTGTTGGCCATGCTTGAATCTTCGCCAGGCAAAATGCCAACAGTCAAGCCGCCCTTTGATTTAGCCCCACGACAGACTGCTTCCATCACACCACCCAAACCACCACAAATTATAATGGCACCCCGCTGTGCCAGTAGCTCACCCACAGTTTCAGCTACCTTAGCTTCTTCTGTGGAACAGGAAGAATCTCCAATAATAGCAATGATCATTTTTCAACTCACAAATTATACCATACTATCAACTAGAGCCTTGATTCGCTAATTGAACCTGCTCATCGCCACTTCCATCCCTTGATTAAGGAAACAATCAATAGCTTCAGCTACACTAGCAATTACTGGCTTGATTAGTTCTTCCTCTTGAGGAGTAAAGTCGCTGAGCACATAACTGACTATAACATCTTCACCAGTATTAGATAATCCCTCCACTTGAGGATGCCCAATGCCTACCCTGAGCCGAGGAAATTCCTCGCTTTTCAGGACAGAAATGATAGATTTCATCCCCTTATGCCCACCCGAACCACCACCGGGACGCAGGCGAATCTTGCCCAGAGGCAAATCGAGGTCATCATGAATTACTAAAAGGTCACCTAGAGGAACATTATGCTTATTCACCAAGCAGCCTACTGCCTTGCCGCTAAGGTTGACAAATGTTCTTGGCTTGGCAAGCAGCAGTTTCTCGCCTCCTAATTCGCCGGTGCCTATCCTAGCCTGGCACTGCCTGCGGTCAAAACGAATAGAATGAAGCTTGGCAAAATAATTTAGGCAGTGAAAGCCGACATTATGGCGATTATGAGCATAAGCCTTGCCAGGATTGCCCAAGCCAACAACGAGTTTCATTGAATTTAGATTGCCTATAGGGCACTGCTTAGTTTGCCCATCAAGCTTAGTCAGTCACTTGCTTCTTAAAAGGAAAGAACTTCTACTTGGCAAGCTCGTTTTTTAGCCTCGTTTACGATTTCTTCAAGAACTTGGGCTGTTTGGGCATCAATCCATTCCTCTCCGCATTGGGAGCAAATCTGAGCGGGTACATCACGCACCACTACAACTCCACCCCTTAAATCTACACTATAGATGGTTTTGCCTAGCTTTTTTTCTCCCCCACACAGTGGACAATTAGCCATATTATCGCCTCCTCGTCTTAAAATCAGGCTCAAATTTATCCAAACTTGGCTCGTAAGCAGTAATAATATACGCTATCTCTAAGGTTTCATCAAAACTTACAACCACGTGATAAGGTTTATCCTCCACGTATCCCAAGATAAGGCAGCTAGGAAAGGGGGCATTATGAGGGTAATCTTCGATGATTTCTCCCTTCATGATTACCCCGATGATTGTATCTTGAGAGATGTCCCTTTCAGCAAGTCGAGCAAGTATGTGTTTCCTCCACTCAAACCTGCCAGACTTTACTGCCTCCCTCAATTTCGGTAAGTCCATCATGTGCTTTTGCTAATTTAGGCAGTGAAAGCCAACATTATGGCGATTACGCGCATAAATCCCGCCGAGATTACCCAACAATAAGTTTCATTAGTATATACCTTATTTCATGATATATTATAGACTAAAAGAAGATATGTTTTATTCTTATTGGGAAGATGGATGAAAGAATATAACTACTGCCCAATTTGTGGAACTCCTCTTCAAGCAGGAATGCTTGAAGGAAGGGAGAGAAAATATTGCCCTAAATGTGATTTTATTGATTACAAAAATCCTTTGCCAGTGGCATTAGCGGTTGCAGTAAAAGATAAGAAGTTTCTATTGATTAGAAGAGGGTTACCACCAAGAAAAGGAATGTGGGGGTCTCCTTCAGGTTTTATCGAAAGTGGAGAAACGCCAGAAGAAGCTTGTCTGAGAGAGCTAAAAGAAGAGACTGGAATATCCGGGAAGATAGTAAAATTAATCGGAGCAGTCAGACGGGAAGACAAGGAGGTTTATGGAGATATGCTGGTAGTGAAATATCTAGTTAAGGCAAATGGTGGAAAATTAACCCCTGGAGAAGAAGTAGAGGATGCGAGATTCTTTGATATAGCTGAATTGCCTGTTTATTATGTCAACCTATTTAAAGATGTCATCGAAGAGATTCAAAATGAGGAAGTATTTTGATTTAGCAATTTTATAAACTCAGCCTCGCTGAGTGTCTTTATCCCCAATTTTTGCGCCTTAGCTAATTTGGAGCCAGGGTCGGCGCCGACTGCCAAATAAGATGTCTTGCTGCTAACATCTGAGCCTGCCCTGCGCAATTTCTCAATAATGCGTTTGTTTCCTTATGCTTGTAAGCGAAGTGGGGAAATTATTGCTATGTCAATGGGTTACCTTTTTGGTGGGCCTCTTCTAATCATCGGCGGGATATCAGCACTCTTAGCTAAATAATCACTCTAGTGCGAGGAAATGTTCCTTTGCGCCACGGAAACCAGTTGACCACCTTAGCACCAGATAGGAGTCATCCGTATCTACTGTGCGAACAATGGTTCCCGTTACACTATCACCGCCATACAACTCACCACTGCGCAGGGCCTCCCCTTCGTATAGGTCGTACACGATATCGGTCTGCCAATCGTCATAGACCTTCCCCCTGTCACCTACCACAGCAAAGTTAATGGTGTTGTACCCTTGGCTTTTTTCAGGTGCTCCAACGTTCCTGATTTGGAGGCTTACAATTGCAAAGCTGCCCCCGGCTTCAGCTTGTGCCGACAGATAACCCTCGCTACGTTCGAAGTCCAGAACCTTTACTTCCAAGTCGTCATAGCGGTAAGACTGGCCTAATGGCACAGGATTACTACGGCTCATGCCTATTTTAGCCTCTTCTTGCGGAGTTTCTGTTTGTGGAGTTTCTGCAGGTGTTCCTGGCCCAGAAAGACAAGCACTGAGGATAAAAAGCACAAGACTACACTCAGCAACAATTCCCCAAATCCGCAGCCGCCTTTTTCTTGCAAATTTGACTATGAGCATTATCACGCCAACAGCGAAGACTATAAATCTAATGATTCCTCAAGCTACCATGCTTTTCTTCAGGGAGATTTTAGCATAAAGTGGCAAAATCCTAGCAGTGCTGCAAGAATAAAGCTATATATAGAGAGACTACTATCTTACACCCCACTATGGTCAAATATGCTTTATTAAAAATCAAATCTCTTGATTCCACTACAGCTTTTGATTCAGCAACTGCAAAAACTCAGCTTCATTGAGGACCTTTATTCCTAGTTTTTGCGCTTTAGCTAATTTGGAGCCAGGGTCAGCACCCACTATTAAATAAGATGTCTTTTTGGTGACATCAGAGCCTGCCTTGCCACCTAATGCTTTGATTCTAGCCTCGGCTCCAGAACGAGCGAAAGATTCCAATTTTCCTGTAATCACAAATTCCAACCCAGCTAAGGGCAACTCCTCAGGCTTGACTTTCTCGGCTTTTTCCTTCTCCAGCTTCACCTCAGCCTTCCTCAGCTTCTCAATAATATGCCTGTTCCCTTCCTGCCTGAAGAAAGCCACAATGCTATCAGCTATTTTTGGTCCAATGGATAAAAGGGATAAAAGCTCTTCTCTGAGCTCTTCTCCCTTGTCTTCTTTATTGGCTTTATCTTCTAATTTTTTGATGCTGTGAAAATGCTCTGCTAACAACTCAGCATATTCCTCGCCAACATGTAAAATACCCAAAGCGAAGATGACTCGCGCTAAAGGTCTAGGGTTGCGCCTGCTCTCCTCAATAGATTCGAGCACATTGGAGATACTCTTATCTGCTAACTTCTCCAAAGTGAGGACATACTCCCAGGTGAGGTTCTGGCTAACATCTTCCTTCCTCAATATCTCAGGGAGGAGTTGCTCTATCTTTTCCTTTAAAGCTAAAACCGCCTTCGAAGTAAGATTGTATTTAGCACAAACATCCTCAAGTTCTCGCCTGTTGGAGAGGGTTTTGTCGGTTACTCTCTTCAAGGCGGTAAGCTGAGCCTTAGCGAGGTCTTGATTGGCAATAATAGCCTCCTCTACTTTGGAAACGACCGCTTCCACCTTCTTCTTTGTCTCTCTAAGTTTTTGTTCGGTCAGCTGATAAAGCTCGGCTACATCCTTCACCAATCCTGCAGCAAACAAGGCAGCGCATAATCTCTCACCCACACCGTCTATATCCATAGCTCCACGGCTAACGAAGTGCTTAATTCTTTCCAGAGCTTGAGAGGGACAGGCAGCATTAGGGCACCTATGCATAGCTTCGCCTTCAGGCTTTATCACCTCGGCGCCACAAACAGGACAAATAGGATGGTCGGGAGGTTTTTCTTCCCCCGCGATGCCTTTCCTTTTTCTGTAAATTTCCCAGGTTTTTTCTTGCATGGAGAACTCTCTCTCTTTCCCCGTGCGGCGACTGACTATAGGCCCGACAATCTCAGGAATAACCTCGCCAGCCCGCTGCACAACAACAACATCGCCAATACGAATGTCTTTGCGATGGATGTCTTCCTCGTTGTGCAATGCTGCCTGGCTAATAACCACCCCTCCTACCCGAACCGGCTCCAAAATGGCATAAGGGTTAAGGCTTCCTGTCCTTCCCACATTTACACCAATATCAACAAGACGCGTGGTGCCTTGGATGGCGGGGAATTTATAAGCGATAGCCCACCTGGGCTCATGGGCTACTGTGCCAAGTTCTCGCTGAAAGGCAATTGGATTAACCTTCACCACCATACCATCAGCCTCGTAAGGTAAATCATCCCGCTTTTCCACCCAGTTCTGATGACATTTCTCCACCTCATCAATGGTATGGTAGAGAGCAATGTTAGGATTTATCTTGAAGCCCAAAAACTTGAGGTATTCCATAATCCCCCAATGGGTATCAGGCACCGCCTTCCCTTCAGCCCAACCCAAACCATAGATAAATATGTCCAGAGGACGTCTGGCAGTGACATTAGAATCAAGCTGCCTTACCGAGCCAGCAGCAGCATTCCTGGGGTTGGCAAAAAGGGGCAAACCCTCTTTAGCCCTCTCCTCATTGAGCTTCTTAAAGCCAGCTTTGGGGAGATAAACTTCACCCCTTACCTCAAACCTTGGAGGTGCCTCCTTAGGCACAGAAAGAGGAATGCTTCTAACAGTTCTTAGGTTCTGAGTGATGTTCTCACCTCGGTAGCCATCACCTCGAGTTGCGCCAGTGACCAGCAAGCCATCAACATAAGTCAAAGCTACCGCCAGCCCATCAATTTTAGGTTCACAAACAAGGTCAAAACTACGTCCACCCAAGAGGTTACTCGCCCTTTTATGCCAAGCAGCTAATTCTTCATAAGAAAAGGCATTAGCCAGGCTCAACAAAGGCTCAGGATGCTCCACCACTCCAAACTCTTCTACAGGTGGGGCACCAATCCTCTGCGTTGGCGAATCGGGGGTGATAAGCTCAGGATGCTCAGACTCGAGCTGTTTAAGCTCCCTCATCAGTTCATCATATTCAGCATCACTGATTTCGGGGCTATCCAGCACATAATAACGGTAATTGTGGTAGTTAATTAAACCCCGTAGCTCCTCTATTCGCTGCCTTACGTTAGTTATATCTCCCATAAGACCCCCATCAATTATAATATACCATAGCTAAAATAGGCAGACAGAAATGCCGTTTACCGAACGCAGACTTGAAAAGCAAGCTATAGGCATTGCCAAGGAAAGTTTTAGTTAATTCTTTTGCCCGAACGGGCAGATATAAACGCACATACCACAGGCGCGCACACCAATAGTCTGCTCTTGGTCGCTAACATAGCGATCACATGCTTCAGCAGCAAATATCTCGCTCCTTGGTCGGGGCCCATCAAAAGCCTGTCCGGTAAAAGCATGCACGGGACAAGCTTCCACGCATGCGCGGCAGTCCTTGCACATCTCATCCATAGGCATTCCAGCTTCCAACGGAGCATCTGTGAGCACCGTACCCCACCTCACACGGGGGCCGTGTTTTGGTGTAATGAGCAAAGCACTCTTGCCAATCCAACCCAGTCCAGCTAAATGAGCTGCTAATTTGTGGGAGAACACACCAGCAAGTTCAGCTTTGCCCACTCTCTGAGACGACGGGATAATGAAAGCCTGAAAACCAGCTTTATCTAGGGATTGAGCTAACATCAAAGAAATCGAGTCTATGCGAGGATTTACAGCTTGATGTGTGTGATACCGATAAGTATATAGGGCAGCAACATTGTTATGAGAGCCCAGCGCATTTACAATGCTATCCATAAGAATGAAGCCATGGGAAACAGCTCGCGGAAACCGAGTTAGAAATTCTCCCCCCTGCTCTGAAATGCTCTGCCTGGCAGGAGTAAGGTCAGCTATGCCGAAGTAAGTTGCCCCCATGCTCTCAGCCAAAGATTCTAGCCTGCCTTTAAGATTTACCTTATCCCTATCTCGCACAGCTAACTCCTATCTATAAGTATAGCACAGCAAAGCTATCCAACCCAATTTACTCCCAGCCAATGCCCAAACTACTAACTCTGAGAGCATTTCTTTTGTCACCCTGAGCGATAGCGAAGGGTCTAGATTCTTCGCTTTGCTCAGAATGACAGGAGGGGGGTTGCTAAATGAACTACTAAATCCACTGATATTTGCTATAATCAAAGCAGCTACGCAGAAATGAAATTATGAATGAAATAAAGTACAAGCCAATCGGAGTTATCCATTCTCCGTTCAAAGAACCCAAAGGAACACCTATACAGCCTGCGGGTGGCAAGGGTATCAATGGAACAGTTGAGGTATTCTCGGAATATACTGAAGGCTTAAAAGATGCTGAAGGCTTTTCTCACATTATTTTGATATACCACTTTCATTTATCCAAAGGATTTTCCTTAAAAGTAAAGCCGTATATGGATAACGAAGCGCATGGAGTCTTTGCCATGCGAGGTCCAAGTAGACCAAACCCAATTGGCATCTCGGTAGTGCGTCTTGTCAGGATTGAAGAGAATATACTCCATATTCAAGATGTAGACATCGTAGACGGAACTCCCCTTCTGGATATCAAGCCTTATGTGCCAGAATTCGACATAAGAAAAGTAGAGAAAATAGGATGGCTGGAGAAAAACGTGCATAAACTTTCAACCTCAAAAGATGACGGAAGGTTCACGATATGTTAGGCAATATCAGCATTATTTTAAGGAGGGTGCAAACATGGCTATGAAACCAGTGGTAATTAAGTTCTTCGCCCCTGTCATAGATGCTACAGTCAACGCTCTTATGAATGCTATTGACCAGAAAATGAAGCAAGGGATAAGAGATTTCATCATCCTTATCTCCTCACCTGGTGGCTCTGTTATTCACGGTTTGAGCACATACAATTATTTGAAGGGGTTGCCAGCCACGATAACTACACACAACTTCGGTAGCGTAGACTCAATAGGCATCGTCCTATATTGTGCCGGCTCAAGGAGGCTGTCAGTGCCCCAAGCGAGATTCTTGCTTCACGGTGTTAACGCCCAATTTAAGGGAAACCAGAACTTGGAAGAAAAGCAGCTAGAAGAAAGATTAAAGGGATTGAGGATTGATATCGAGAACATAGCGAAAGTAATTGCGGCAAACACGGGTAAAAGCGTAAAGGATGTGACGAATGCCATGCTTGAAAGGACAACTCTGAACCCAGAGGAAGCGCAATCCTGGGGTTTAGTGCATGAAATCAAGTCACAGCTATTTGAGGCGGGAAGCGAAGTGATCTCCATACAATTTCAGCAACCGCAAAAACCATGACATTGCCTATAAGCATGGTTAACCAAATATGGGGCTCATAAGGAGAAGGGTATGGTAAAACACATTTTTAGAGGGCTGGCTGCCATTTTTATAGTCACATTGTTAATGATATTCACTGTAGTGCCAGTTTTAGCATTTGATGCTCGCAGTGGAGCGACGGTGACCGTCGCTAGTGGAGAGACAGTGGACGATGACCTTTATGTAGGCGCCAACACTGTTATCGTTGACGGCACCATTGCGGGCGACCTCTGGGCTGCCGGTAACGCTATTATCGTCAATGGCACAGTTAAAGGCAGTGTCATGGCTGCTGGCAGGACAGTTAACATCAATGGCGATGTTGGTCACGCTGTGCGAGCAGGAGGCGAAACTATCATCATTAATGGCGATGTTAGCGGCGATGTAATAGTTGGTGGTAGCCAGGTGAATATAGCCAGTACAGCCAAAATTGGTGGTGACCTCCTTTTCGGCGCTGGAATTGCACGCATTGATGGACTTATTGAGGGTGACATCAAGGGTGGAGGAAGCGAGGTCACCATAAGCAACGGGGTAAAGGGAAACGTTGCTCTCAAAGTTGAGAGCCTGACAATATTGCCTACGGCAAATATCCAAGGCGACCTAACCTACACCTGTGAAGAAGAAGCTGACATCCAATCCGGTGCCCAAATTGGTGGCATGACCACTCATAACCTGCCCGAAGTAAAGGAAAAACGAGCTAAACCCTTCCCCTTCGTCCTTTTCTCTGGCATAGGAGGCAAGGTAACAGGCTTCATAATGGCTTTGATAGCAGGGCTAGTTATCATTCTCCTTGCCCCAAGACGATTGACATCTATCGCCGAGTCTATCCGCACCAGGCTCGGGGCCAGCGCCGGCTGGGGAGCTCTTATCCTGTTTGTTACTCCTATCGCCGCTATAATAGTGTGCATCACAATTATAGGTATACCCGTGGGGCTAATTGCTCTAGCTCTCTGGGGGATAGCTATTTACCTGGCCCAAATCCCTGTGGGCTTATTTGTCGGGCGGTGGATTATTGGCCACTTCAGGGGGGTGGAGGGCAAAGCCATCATGGTCGGAGCCCTAGCTTTGGGACTTGTCATCCTTAGGCTCTTGAGGCTAATCCCCTACTTAGGCTTCTTCATTGGACTGGCTGTCATCCTCTTTGGCTTGGGAGCAGTAGTAGTCTCAGAAAGGGCGCGACGAGCCAGGGCCCGGGAGGCAGAGTCAACCTAGTTACAATGGAAACTGAATGAAGAAATCGAAACTGGCAGTAGCTTATTCGGGTAGATAGAAGGTGACCACTTGGTTAGGATGGCCAGAATCCACACATCGCAATGACCAAAAAGCTAAATAAACATCCACCACCAAACATGGCTAACTTGATAGTTAAACCAGTTGAGACTTCACAAGAATTAAGTGACGCCCAGGAAGTAAGACGCCAAGTCTTTACCGAAGAACAAGGAATAAAACGAGAGGTGGACATTAATGGGCTGGACCAGAATTCAGACCATATTATTGCCTATGATAAGAACGTTCCAGTTGGAACTGCCAGAATCAGGTACAAAAATGGTATCCAGGCGAAGCTTGAGAGGATTGCTGTGTTAAAGCCCTATCGCGGCCAAGGAATCGGTAAAAGAATAATCGCAGCATCCCTGGGATTGGCTAAGACAAAAGGGGCATTAGAAGTAATATTGGATTCGCAGCAGTACGCCGCCGGGTTTTATGAAAAGCTCGGCTTCCGACAAGAAGGAGAGCCATTTGAAGAAGTGGGAATTCCACATATAGCAATGACCAAAAAACTGTAAAAAACAAGAATGATTCGCAGTCTATCGCCCTCGGACTTCGACGCTATCCTAAAGGTCATAAACGACGCCGCACAGGCTTACAAAGGTGTAATTCCGAGTGATAGGTGGAAGGAACCTTATATGTCAGCCGAGGAACTAAAAGAGGGAATTGAAGCTGGTGTTAGATTCTTCGGATGGATAGAAGATGACCGTTTGCTTGGAGTAGCAGGAATCCAACCTATTAAAGATACTACGCTGATCAGGCATACCTATGTAGCTACAAAATGCCAGAGAAAAGGGATTGGCAGCAGGTTACTTGAACACCTGATAGGCTTAGCCGAGACTCCTGAAATCCTGGTGGGAACCTGGGCCGATGCCACCTGGGCAATCCAATTTTATGAGAAACACAGCTTCAAGCTAGTACCACTCGAGGAAAAGGATAGACTCCTGCGAACATATTGGAACATTCCTGACAGGCAGGTTGAAACCTCAGTCGTGCTAAAGTGTACCAAGTAAACTATAGCCTTGAGCTAACGTTGTCCAACACTGAGCAACCTGCCCGCTGCTTTCTCCTTTACCAAATGTGTCATGCCTTGTATAATCGCAGCAAGTTTACGAAAAGGAGTATAAATATGAGGATCGCAACTGGAACGGTTGGCTATCTTGGCTACAGCGATCCGAGTAAAAATGGGATGCTTCTCGCTCTCTATCGCCGTATATTGGATCGCAGTTCTCTCTACAGAGTAGACCTTGTCTGCCTCCCCGGAGGCTATCTACAGGTCAAAGACGATACCCAGAAGGATGAACTAGCTGCGATCTTAGTGGCTGAGGCAAAGAAACGGAACATCGCTGTGGCAGTCGGTATAGACCTTTCAGCCAAGAGGCAGCCGCCATGGGATCATAATTATGAGAACATCCTCATCCGACATTATTCTCTCCCTTTGTTTGCCATTTGCTGGACTCCTAAGCAGGACAATGTATCAAATTGCTGGCGAGAGAGATCAACTAGGCACGATAACGCTTCTTTAGTCCCAGCCCATGCTCTTTCTGAAGAACGGCGTCTTCCAGTTCAGGATGGATGGGTTGAGATTCTAATGTGCGGTGAGATTTTCAATCAGAGCATCCGCAGCCATATTGTCCGACACAAGGAAAATTTGAATGCTGCCATCGTTCTTGGCCACGAATCGCGGGGATTCCGTGTGTGGAATGGCATGAAGATACTATCAAAGGAAGGATTGATAACTCTTTGTTCCGTCCACACGGAAAGGAAGGGGGGCATGAAATTCCGGTACGATCCTGGCGGCGTATGTCGGTCCACTCAAGATGCCGATATTGTACTTAATGCCGATCTGCCGGCTAAGTTGTCTAGGACTGAGCCAAGGGTTGAGTTGAAAATTTGGGATGTTTGAGATCTACCTTCGTAGCAGCAATATGCCGAATTCTGTTGAAGAGCTCAGGAATGACGCGAGGATGGCCTTGCAGGAAGAGCAGCAGACTTCTGAGAAAGGAGCTGATAGATGAAGCACAAGATCACTTACATCCTGGTTATCGCAAGCGTTTTAGGGATAGTTTGCGCTGCTTGCTATGTGCCAGAGGAGCAGGTGGCACAGGCTCCTAAAGAAGCACCAGCACCACCGGTTGTGCTCGATTGCCAGGTATTTGAAGATAGCTTAGGGGGTGTTGCTATAGTTGGTCACGTTAAGAATGAAAGCGAGCTTACCTACAGCTGGGTTACGGTTGGTGTCAAGCTCTACAGCAAGCAGGGTGTTCTCATGGATAACCGAGGTGATAGTATATGTGCCTTAGCTCCTGGCGAAGTGTGGGAGTTCCACACAGGCAGCTTTCTTGACTTTGAGAAGCTTGGCAGATATGAAGTGTACATAAAAGACTTCGGTTGCAGCGAAGAGGAGCAGGTGACACAAGCTCCTACGAAAGCGCCAGCACCACCGGTTGTGCTCGATTGCCAGGTATTTGAAGATAGCTTAGGGGGTGTTGCTATAGTTGGTCACGTTAAGAATGAAAGCGAGCTTACCTACAGCTGGGTTACGGTTGGTGTCAAGCTCTACAACAAGCAGGGTGTTCTGATCGATAACCGAGGTGATGGTATATGTGACTTAGCTCCTGGCGAAGTGTGGGAGTTCCACACAGGCAGCTTTCTTGACTTTGAGAAGCTTGACAGATATGAAGTGTACATAAAAGACTTCGGTTGCAACGAAATCGACTAGTTAGAACGAAGAACATTATACATACCCACGAGCTTAACCTCACCGCTTAACCATGGCTCTTTTCTACCAGTTGATGATTTTCCTTAGCTCCTTGGCTTGATTCCGAGTTAAGTCTACCTCAGCACTAGATTTATAGATAGAATAGGAGGTATTCACATGATGCCACAAAAATCAATTCCCACAAAAGAGCCACAAATCCTGGAAATGCCATCACAAAAGATGGCTGTAGTCTATATGAGGGGTGACCCAAACAAGGTAATGCCCCAATTCCTGCCAGCGCTCTATGGTTCAGTCTACAAACTGAAGTTCGAACTCAAAAAGAAAGGCATCGAATTTAAAGTGGACAAGCTGCGAGCAAGATGGCCTAATGCCCATCTTGTCCCTAAAGACGAATGGCTGGGAATCTGTGGCCTGCCTATTCCCGAAGACACGACTTCTCTGCCACAAAAAGTCCCCGGCATCGAAGTCAAGATCGAGCAGTGGGACTACGGCACAGTAGCACAAATTCTCCACATCGGGCCTTATAGTGAAGAGGGAGCCACGGTTGAGCGCCTGCATAAATTCATTGCAGACAGCGGCTACGAAATAGCCGGCGTTCATGAGGAGGAATACCTCACGAGCCTTGATGCAAAAGTCCAGAAGACCCTCATACGATACCCTATCAGGAAGAAATAGGTAGATCGGGACCTCAGTTATGTGCGAGCAAGCAGAGATGGTAAAAGACAGATATTAATAGTAAAATCAATTTGGTCCACCGCATGGAGAAGCATAGCGAGCAAATACGTAGCCATCCCTTTGTTGACGAAGTTATTGCTGACAGTGGGCCTGTCTTACGGCAGTTATTAAGCCCGAAGCAGCGTCCCACGAGGCGCTCAGAGCCAGAGCGTTACTTTTGGTCCGTACGGTTCTATATACATAACCTCTGTGATTCCTTCACACGTCTGGAACACATACGAACTTACTTGGCTCACATTAGAATTTCCAAGCAATATAGGCAAGACGGGATCACTCGAACGAGTTACATCGAATATCATTCTTCCAACCATGCTGTTATTCTGGTGGGTATATTTGACATCGCATTAATCCTGACAAGCAATGTATTCCGGCTTGGCATTGCTGAGAAACAATGCCGCTCAGACCTTATTATGCAGAACGCTTGGGTCCACGAGAGAGGGATTGATAGAATCTTACGACAACTGGATTCTGCTGTATCACCACTGCGTGAGCCACGGAACCTATTTGCTCATCGCGGGATACCTCGAATGGATGAATTTCTCACAGCCTTGGGTGAGTACGATGCTTTGGAGGAAAAGGGTCTCCTAAAAAAGATGCCTAACCGTTCCAAAGTTGAGCTAGTATATAAAGAAAAGATTTCAGGAATTCTAGATGAACTGAGCAAGCGCGAGGAATCAGCCTTCAACCCTACGATGGAACTACTTACGGGCCTACACCCAGTATATAACTCCTGGAAGAAGTTTTTTGCAACGCAGGAGAAATAGACAGTGACTAATATTGAGAGGCAAGGAATACCGTGAACTGGATGCGCTACACTTCGCTAAATGACCTACCACAAAAAGATTGGCAGTGAAACTGCCTGTCAATCACTAGAAGTGCGGCTTACAAAGAATTTCCTTCACTCTGAGATCAAAGAAGTCCTGCGAAGTAACCGGTCTCAGCACAAGAGCAGTATCTGCCCCTCTGTGGGTGCCCCCTATGGCTATGACATCCTCATCAGTGCATACTAGACCAGCATCGGCTGCCATGATGGCGATCTCACAAGCTACCTTCATACCCCGTCCAAAAACGTACAGGGTCCTGGCCACTACTTCTTCAAAGAGATACATGTTGAACTTCTTGCGCATAGCCCTGCTCAGCCCTGAGAAAGCATGTGTAGCAGTAAGTACTACAGCACCGTTACTTTCCACCTTCTGCTTGTTTTCCTCACTGAACTCCTGAGTATTTGGTTCTTTAAAGCCGGCAGAATGGCTAACCACGACTACCCTAGCTCCCCGGAATGCCTCTGTAGCTTTCACCGCAGTATCTCCAGTAGTGGACGCCACCACAATGTTCTTGATGCCTAACTCTTCCGCTCTGGCCTTAGCTATGCGAAGCACGTCATCTGTATTCTCAGGACCAGGCGTTGAGAAATAAACGATATTTCCTTCTATTCCCACTCTTTGTACCTCCTGATGAGATTTCTTTCCTATGCCTGAGTTCCAAATATAAGCTAACGAGTATAAGTAAAAGGGCAAGCGAAGTCAAGGAAGAGGTAGACAAATTTGCTATGTCATAATGCAAAAGGTGATGAACTCTATGAAGTGGATACGCTACACCGCCCTAGGAATAGGTATTGCCTTTGGATTGTTGTTCCTGACTTTTGCCATCGGCGAGGGCTTTAGCGGAGGCTTTGGAGACATTCCCGGCCCTAATGATTGCAGCTACCACTGTAGCGTGGAATCATGAGCGAATTGGTGGCTGGTGGTTGATTATAGGTGGCATTATCACCGGAATACTCTTTACCATCAGGCTTATAGACAGGCCAATGAATCTTC
Source organism: Dehalococcoidia bacterium (assembly GCA_030612025.1). Classification (GTDB taxonomy): domain Bacteria; phylum Chloroflexota; class Dehalococcoidia; order GIF9; family AB-539-J10; genus 20-14-all-45-10. The sequence goes on from JAUWOR010000010.1 coordinate 66,394, forward strand.
TATGGATATTCTTGGTTTATCCACTGCCCATGTTGGTAGCCGGAGTGTTATGGGTGCTTCACGCAGCGAAAATAGCCTAGGTTTTGCACTGATTTCCTTCCACCTCAAAGGTGAGATTCCCATAGACATCATGCACGATGTTCAGGCCTTAGAGTAAAATGAGCGTAATGGAAGAAATTAATCTCGCAGGTTGCTGCGGAATATTCTGTGGTTTGTGTAGCAAATACCAGTCGAAGGCGCCAAGCAGGTGTATCGGCTGCCAATTAGGTGAGCAACACTCGTGGTGTAGCATCTACCGGTGCTGCGTGATGAAGAAAGGATTCACTACCTGCGCTGAATGTGAGGAATATCCCTGTGAAAGGTATTCTAGAAGGGGTTGGGGAACAGACCAATGGACACGAACCGCCCAGGAGAGCTTAAATAGCATTAAGGAAATTGGGATGAGAGGTTGGCTGGAGGAGCAGAGAAGGCGGCGGCTATTACTGGAAAATCTGCTCACCAATTATAATGAGGGTAGGTCAATGAGCTTCTATTGCTTGGCTGTGGCACTTATGCCTTCTGGACTGATTGATAAAGCGATAAATGAGTTGAAGGAAAAACTGGCTATCAATCAGATCGATAACTCGGACATAAAAGCCAAGGCAACCACACTCAGGGGAATTATTCAAGGCTTGGCTCAAGAATATGGCATCGAGTTAAAACTTAGAAAGAAGGGAGGATAAAAGTGGTTACTAAAGTAGAGGAGGTTAAAAATTTGGTTGAGCTGGGAATTAAACAACCCCAAGAAGCATTTCCTAGAATTAAGCAGTTGGCCCAGAGCAATGACTGGAAGGTGCGAGAGGTAGCCGCCACTTGCTTGGTTGAAATTAGTAAGAAGAAAACCGATGAAGTGATTCAAGAAATGATGCACTGGGCTGATGGCGGTAACCCGAATGTTAGAAGAGCTTCGAGTGAGGGCTTAAGAAATGCTGCTAGAAGAAACCCTGATAAGGTGCTCTCTGTTATTGAGAAATTGAAGAAGGATGATAACCTTTATGTCAAGAAATCCGTCGCCAATGTGCTCAGAAATGCCTCAAGATACAATCCAAATCTAGTATTTGAGCTATGCCAGAAATGGGCACTCCTTGGAAATCCCAATACCAACTGGATAATCAAAAAGGGGATCAAAAACCATCTCTCGAACAACAAAGGTAGGGAAAATATCGCTACTTATTGTGTTATCATATAAGCGGAGGTATCTAGGTGAAGGCAATTGAGTCAAGGGCTGAAGTTTATCTGATGGCTTTGCAATCTCTCTCTAAGGCAGAAAAGGAGATAGTGCTTACCCGTTTGTTAGAAGACGCAAAACTAAGGGAAGACATTCTTGATTTAGCGCTTTTCCAACAGCGTCAAGGAGAACCCTCACGACCTTTTAGGGAATACTTGGCTGAGAGAAGAAAATGGACAAACTCCCCGCACCTATCCATACCCGTATCAGCAGGAAAATCCTCTCCCTAGAAAACAATCCTAGACCTAGAGGAGCAAAGAAACTCAGTGGTCGGGAAGAATATCGCCTTCGACTCGGTGAATATAGAATCCTATACACCATTAATGATAGGGATGGCATAATCACAGTTTTTGCTATAGGCCACCGCCGGGAAGTATACCGTCAAATCTAGGACTTAACATCAGTGATAACCCATGCCTCCAATAAAAGGGAAATCCCTATTATTTGGTTGCGGAATATTCGCATGGCAAGCGAAGTGCCAAACCAAATCCAGGTCAAATCAATCTTAAATAAACACGGAATTAAACATAGCATTATTTAGCCGCAGCTTGGGGCGGGATACTTTACATTTATCGCCTATTTGCCATCTCCTCTCAAACTGAAAACCACCCAACTAGCATAAAACTGGCTTTGTTATAATTGTGATATATTAAAAGATATGGCATGAGATAATGCAGGCTAGGCCGAGACACGCACAGAGTTCGTATATTTCGATGTTAAACGAAATCGAAAGACCTAAAAACCAGAATATTCATATCTTAATTTATTAATCCACCAAATAGAGGAAATATTATGAAAGAAGAAGCAAAAATATCTCTTTCCCGCAATGCTGTAATAATATTTTTTGCCATTGTAATTATCACAGTGATTCTGATTGAAGATATAGCTAAAACCTCCTTATCAAAGCTATATATAATGCTACCGGCATTATTTATCTTGGGTGAATGCATTAAGGCAGGTGATACAAAAAAGATAGTTCCAACAACAATTAATGCTTAATGTTTTTGCCAGTGCACGAACTTCCCTTATCTGCAAAACGTGATATGAAATCATGGACATTGGGCCTGGAAAATGATAAAACATTAAGAAGGGTCGAATTTATAACAAACAAGTAGGAGGTGGGAAAATGCTATCAACAATACCGATAAATCTTGACAAGGTAAGAAAAGAAGATTTGGATAGAGAGACACTGAGAGTCGGAATAATAGCTGAATTAGATGCTGTAAATCTCTACGAGCAATTGGCAGCCATGACTGAAAATAGAAATATTAAGAAGCTTCTTTTGGATATAGCAAAAGAGGAAAAGACCCATATAGGAGAATTTCAAGCTCTGTTACTAAAACAAGATGAAGAGCAAAAAAGGGAATTAGAAGAGGGCAAGAAAGAGGTTGATGAGTTAATAAAATAAAGGGGGGGGGAATATGGAAACAGCCAAGTCTTACTCTTTGCCAAAACTGCCCTATGAATACAAGGACCTAGAGCCATATATATCTGAAGAACAATTGAAGATTCACCACAGTAAGCATCATCAAGCATATGTTAATGGCGCAAATGCAATACTTGAGAAGCTCGACAAAGCACGAAAAGAGGATGCTGCCCTAGATATCAGAGCCACCTTAAAGGAACTGTCTTTCAACATAGGAGGGCATTTACTTCACTCATTGTTCTGGGGCAACTTAGCGCCAACTGGCAAAGGCGGTGGAAAGCCAGGCGGGGTTTTCGGCGAGATAGTAGAGAAAGAGTTTGGTAGCTTTGAGAGATTCAAAAAGGAATTCACTCAAGCCGCTATTAGCGTGGAAGGCTCCGGATGGGCAGCGCTTACTTTCTGCAAGCAAACCAATAGACCAATAATAATGCAGATAGAGAAGCACAATACTAACATCTACCCTATGTTTCGAATTCTAATGGTTCTCGATGTCTTTGAACATGCATACTACCTTGATTACAAGAACGAAAGAGCCAAATTTGTCGATGCCTTCTGGAGCATCGTTAACTGGGATGAAGTAAACAAAAGGCTTGAAGAATTATTGAAGTAGTATATTGCAACGTTGATGCTTTGTGGCAAACTGGTTAGAAATTGAAGTGCGCTCCTGGCCTATAACTTTGTGGTTGGTTCGCTCCCCTGTCTTTGCGCCTGTAAAACTCAGGCTTTGCTGGCACTTCGTTCGCCCGGATGCTCGCAAAGCTTGGGGGATATGATGCAGCAATAATTACTGCATCATATAAAGGAAGGGGTGAGGCCAGATGAAACGTCCCAGGTCGCAGATTATCTTAGGCTTATCACTAATTGCAATATCTGCAATTCTCTATCTCTTTCATTATGCAATCTTTAGAGATCCCCGCCATATCTTCCTTTGGAGTATGACAAGCCTTGCGTTTCTCCCTATTTCGGTCCTGTTTGTTACTCTGATAATAAATCAGTTGCTGAGTAAGAGAGAAAAGCGAGCCCGGCTGGAAAAGTTGGATATGGTCATAGGAACGTTCTTTAGTGAAGTTGGAACAAGACTGTTGGCTTTTCTTTCCGACTCTGACCCTAAATTGGATGAAATCAGAAAAGAACTTGTTGTGACCAGCGATTGGTCTGAACAAGAATTTGCTGGTGTCAGCAAGCGCCTCAAGAATTACGATTACGGGGTCGAGATGGAAAAGGTGGATTTAGAAGATTTACGAAGTTTCCTTGGAGGAAAAAACAACTTCTTACTGAGGCTACTGGAAAACCCGACTTTATTGGAGCACGAGGCCTTTACAGAGCTACTTCGAGCGGTGTTTCATTTGACTGAGGAATTATCCGCCCGGAAAGATACGAGAAAGTTGCCCACTTCCGACCGTGAGCATCTCGCTGGTGATATAAAAAGAGTGTATGTTTTACTTGTCCGTCAATGGTTGGATTATATGAGATATTTGAAGGATAACTACCCCTATCTCTTTTCTCTCGCCGTAAGAACCAATCCTTTTGATCAAAAAGCATCGCCGATAGTGAAATGAATGGCTCTGCTTATCTTAGCTGATAGTGTGGAAGGAGGATAGCATAATGCTTACCAACCATGCATCAGCAGAACCATCAAGAAAGTGGACCTTACGGTGCTTTCTTCAACCGGGTGACATAGGTTACATCGTTTCTCTTCATGGGACCTTATATGCCCAAGAGTGTGGCTACGACCAAACGTTCGAAGCGTATGTTGCTGCTGGCCTGGCTGAGTTCATCCAATCGTTCAATACAGACACCAATAGGCTCTGGTTAGCAGAGGTAGAAGGTCAAGTTATTGGTTCGATTGCTATTGTCGGGCATTCAGAGTCCGAGGCTCAGCTTCGCTGGTTCCTTGTCCATCCCGCCTATCGAGGCCTTGGCCTTGGTCGAGCACTCTTGACTGAAGCACTTCGGTTCTGCAAGGAGCACAATTACAAAACTGCTTTCCTTTGGACGGTGAGAGAATTAAGTGCCGCCCATCATCTGTACGATTCGGCTGGTTTTAAGAAAACGGACGCCATAACTCACCACATCTGGGGGAAGACCGTCACGCAAGAGAGGTACGACCTGCCCCTATAAATGGGATTCAGGGGATAGCAGCTTTGCCCAACGGCAGATAAAAAGCAAATCAAACCAGATCGCTACTGGAATACCCATCTCAAACTGAAACCCGCCCAGCAAATGGAAACTAGCTTTGTTTGTAATTGTGATATATTGAGGATGCGGCACGAGACAGAGCAAGCTAGACCAAGCAAGCATAGAGTTCGTATATCTCGATGGTGAGGAAATGCTGGGCGGCGCGTAGAAATGAATCGTGTGGGGTAAACAACAGAATCAGGTTAACAGGATGACAAAGATTAAGAAAGTTGGACTTGGAATAATAGCGGCAATAGTGGTGCTTGTTGGCTTATGGATGTACCATGCTCACGGACTCTATGAGGAAAGTTATAGAAGCGAATATCACTATGGAATCGCGATACAATCTGATTCAGTCCTGCACAACATTACATTATTCGTGCCGTTGCCTGTATTTGAGGGAGAATCAAAGATAGGTAACGAGATAATGGCCGGAAACGCCTCAAAGCGAGATGATTGGGACTGCCGCATTGTCGAAACAGAACACGGCAAGATGCTTGAAATCAGTGCAGAGGAGATAGCCCCAGAGTTTCATCCTCTTCCTGTACCTCTACCTCCTGAATCTATAGAACCAGGAGAAGAGGAAACTCCGGCGTCAATTTCTAAAGGTATTTCAGTAACGGTGGCTGCAGATCATGACATAAACACAAAGAATCCAATTGGAAATGAGCCCCTATTGTCTCCGGAGTATAACTTAACTCGCTTTACTTGCGAATTACCCTATCCAGAAAGGCGGGCCCCTCCTAATTGTTATGAATATGAGAGCCGCATTTATGCAGATTATACGGCATCTCCAGATGCCAAATTCTCAATCTACATTGAGCTAGAGGGCAGAAACAGTTGGTGGATCTACGGGTGGTCCGGCAATGAATATCGGGACAATGTCAATGTAACACTCTTGGGGGAAAAGCATGGGTGGTATATTGCATCCGGGAGGCTTATTGAGGGTGAGGGCCGCTATGGCTGGATGTAACTGGATTTACACTGCGCAGGGCAACCTCGCTTGGTTTGTCATATGATATACTTAAATCAGGAATAAGCAGGGTAATTAGGTCAAAATAATCCATGTCCAGAATAGCCATCCTCAGCGATGCACATCTTTTAATCCAGGCCGAGCGCTTCAGGGACGAGAATTACAGGTCTCCGCGGGGCGAAATCCCACTTAAAAACTTCACCAAGGTTGTCAGCCAGGTCATAGCAGAAAAACCCGAAGCGGTCATACTTGCCGGTGATATGTTTGATGAAAGGGAAAAGGGAGGATAGTAGGATGAGCAAACAGGACGAGAATTTGATTGCTTATTGTGGGTTTTATTGCGGGGATTGCCTTAACTGTAAGGGGGAGATTGCTGATTTAGCTAGAGATTTGCGGAAGAAGTTGAGGTACTGGTAGTTGTGTGAATTTGCGGCAATGCCGTTATGCTGAATATCGTAAATATCTCCAAGTCCTTTGGAACTCAGGCAGTGTTCAGCGGCGTCAGCTTTCACGTCGGCGCCAGAGATAGAATAGCTGTTATTGGGCCGAACGGTTCGGGCAAGACAACGCTATTCCAGATCATCACGGGAAGCGTAAGCCCTGATGAGGGTGGCGCCAGCATACGGAAGGGGACTACCGTAGGTTACCTGGAGCAGGATATCAGCCCTTCTTCCACACAGCGGTTGCTCGACTATGCCGCCAGCGCCTCAACCAGGATAAGTGGCATTGCGCACCGTATTGATGTTATTCACCAAGCTCTGGCTGAGGATGAGGGTGGAGACTATTCGGCAAAGTTGCTGCGAGAGCTCGGCGAGCTTCAGAGTCAATTTGAGGCGGCCGGCGGATATAGCTCCGAACATGAGGCCAGAATTGTCCTTTCTGGGTTAGGCTTTGCGGAATCGGACTTTTCCCGTCCTTTGAATGAGTTCAGCGGCGGATGGCTGATGCGTGCCGCATTGTCCAGGCTTCTACTGCTCAATCCCGATTTGCTGCTCCTCGATGAGCCGACAAACCACCTGGATCTGGAATCCTTCATCTGGTTCGAAAATTACCTCAAAAGCTACCAGGGTGCGGTGCTGGTTACCTCACACGACCGGGCGTTTTTGAATCGAGCGATCAGCAAGGTATTGGCCATCGAGCAAGGCAGGGTTGTGTTTCATCATGGCAACTATGATAGCTTTGTCATGGCACAGCAGAAGGAGATGGAGGTCAGAGAAGCCACGGCAAAGAGACAGGAACTGAAGATAAAAAGGGAGACACGTTTCATTGAGCGGTTTCGCTATAAGGCTACCAAGGCAGCCCAGGCTCAGAGCCGAATTAAGAAGCTGGAAAAAATGGAAAGGGTGGCAGTTCCCAGAGCGACGAAGAAGGTGCACTTCTCCTTCCCCGAGGCTCCTAGAAGCGGGGAAGAGGCCATCGCTCTTAAGCATATCTTCAAGGCGTATAATGCGAACGTTGTGTATCAAGACCTCAATCTAACTTTGCATAGGGGGGAGAGGGTAGCTCTAGTGGGTCACAATGGCGCTGGGAAAACGACCCTGCTCAGAATTCTGGCTGGCGTGCTTGCTTTCGAAAAAGGAGAGCGCAAGCTGGGATATAATGCGACTATGGCTTATTATGCCCAGTATCAGCTTGAGCTGCTTAATCTGGAAAATAGCGTCCTTGATGAGTTGTGGCGTGTGGCTCCGAGTGAAACAGAACAGACAATCAGGGGAATCTTGGGTAACTTCCTGTTCAGCGGCGATGATGTATTTAAAAGGGTATCCGTCATCTCGGGTGGAGAGAAAAGCCGACTGGCAATAGCCAAAATGTTGACTCAGCCAGCGAATTTCCTGCTGATGGACGAGCCCACCAATCACCTGGATATCGCCTCGCGTGAGATACTCACCGATGCCCTTGAAGCCTATCGGGGCACGCTGTGCTTCATCACGCATGACCGCACGCTGATTCGGCAGATTGCTAACAGGATTATCGAGGTGAGGAATGGCAGGCTTCAGGTATTCCCGGGGGATTATGACAGCTATCTCTACTGGAAGGAACATTCGGCGGGAGAAAGTCCAGAACCCGCCGTGTATAGAAAAGCCAACGCTGGAAAAGAAGCCTCGGCAACAAATGCATTACGCCGGCGCAAGCGAGCCGAAGGTGAACTCAGAAACAAATACTACCGGGAGAGCGCCCCCATAAAAAAACGCATCGCTGAAATAGAGTCCGAGCTTTCCCATCTTGAGCTGCAATTCAAGGAAACCGAGAGCCTGTTTGCCGACCCAACCCATTATAGCGATAGCGCGCAGGTTATGAAGGCTGTTGAGCAACATCGCAAATTAAAACAGGATACCAAATCGCTTACACATGAATGGGAGAGGCTTTATGCCGAAGCTGAGGTGATGGAACGAGCGTTTGAGGAAGCCAGGGGCAACATGAAAGCTGAGATGGAGATAGAAAGAAGTTAAATTAGTCAGCTTTGGACCCTGGAAACATGGGAGGGAAGGCCTTTAGGGGATAATCCTTCACCCGAGGGTTCGCAGGTATTCAGCGAAGGCTTCTGCGAGGGGATTGAGGTCGTCAAAGAGAGTGCCACCCTCTTCACATACTCCCCAGCCCATGAGATTGGGGCGATGTGGCTCAATATCGGCAGAGTGATGTGCTCGGAAGTCAGTAAGTAGCCCGAAGATTTTCTTGCCCCTGGCATAGGCATAACCAAGCTCGATGCAGGTTCCGCTGTCGGTGTCCTGGCCATCCAGTAGACCTACCACTATGATTGATGATGTCAGATGCTGCAAGTTCAGTTCAAAGATGTCCTTTCGACTTAAGCCCTTCCCCTGCTCACCTGCGTCGCGGTGTGGTAGAAAGAAATCGGCTATGGG
>JAUWOR010000018.1:0-7282 GCA_030612025.1 Dehalococcoidia bacterium
GGCTTTCTTCTTGCTTTTGACCTTTAGTAGCTCATCAAGGTCAGCTACTTTGGCGCCAATCAGGCTATTCCCTACCCTCAGATGATGGTTAAGGAAAGAGAGCGGTTTCGATTTAGCCATAGTGGTTAGCCACAGCGTAAGCTTGGCAAGCTCGACAGCCAATGGGTTCAGGTCAACGCCATAGATGCAGCTCTCTACAACACGACGGCGGTAATAAGTTAACTCGGATTCTTCGGTGAGTTCTAAAGGCGATTTAATGTCTGGGTCAGTAGCAATTGCTTCGGCTAGAAAGTCCGTTGCCCGTGCTAGGAAGTGTCCACTGCCCATAGCCGGGTCGAGCACCTTCAGTGCAAGGTATGGTTCAAGAAGTCTTTCACTCTCTTCAGCTATCTTGCGCTCGTATTTCTCTGTTGGCTCTAATCCTTGCTTCTGTTCTTTCAGCATCTGCCATTTTGCAATCGCCTTATCCATTTCGGGTTTCAGAGCTTTTACCTTCTCGTGTGCCTCTTCTACCAGTGGGTCGAGCGTATTCTCCACAATGTAATTGACTGTGTACTCAGGTGTATAGTAAGAACCACTCGCTTTTCGCTCGCCTTTGTCATTGGCAAGATAAAGCTCGTCCTTTGTGTAGGCAACTTTCTTACCAGGATGCTTATTAACTGGCGCATATTTTACGCTGCCCTTATCCTTGATAACTACTAGATTGTGTGGTGCTATCATCGGCTTGAACTCAAGCAGACCTTCGTAGATACTCCCCAAATGTCGCTCACTCAGGGTGTTGTAATCGACAGCTACCTCGCGTCTCAATTTTTTGTCGGTAATTTGAGCTAGCTGGTGAATTGCTCGAACCAGATAGGCATCAGAAATCACTTGCTTCTCAAGAAACGGATGCTCTATTGTGTCAAAAAGCCCACCATTGTACTCCGGTACGCCCAGCTTAGGGTCACCATTATTTATCAAGTGAAAGAGGTTGCCAATATAGCGATAGTACTGCGGTGAGGTAGCGCTGAGTTCATATCCCTTCTTGAATATCTCGTCAATGTCATGAGTCAACTTTCGTAAGCTGTAATTCTCACGATAACTTGCATTGGCGCTTAAGGGTAGCAGTTCCCTAGCCTCAGCGTAGAACACGAAGAGGAGACGATAGAGAAGAGTTAGCGAGTTATCATAGATACCCTTTAGAGTTGTATCAGTCAGTTGTTCTTGTGTGAAGTCGGCGGCAAAACCGCGGCACAAGAGTTCAACCACATCGTAAGCGCGTTCTTTAATATCAGCTTCAAGTTCAACCGCATATTCCTCACTGCCTTCAAGAACACGGTCTAAAAGTGACTTACCCTCTACCTGAAGCAAAGCCTGCCTACGGAAGAGAACATAGAAGTATTTCAGGACTTCTACAGGAGCCTCTTCTAAGAGTCGGACGAGGTCAACCTGATAATAATTACCCAGGGGTAAATGAGACTTGCTGCTGTATAACCTCCAAAGTCTGCCGTTAGTGAGAATTCCCCAGTTTTGCTTTGTGCCGGTCAAATACTGAGCTATTTGAAATGATGGATTCTGATTTGTGAACGTGTCACGGTCGCTTGACTTTGCAAAGTCAAGCTCACGTTCCCAGTATTTGGCATCAGCAATGCCGATACAGAGGGAATAATCGTTTTGATCCAGTTTCTGATAGGCCTTATTCTTGGTCTTTACGTCCGGGAAAAAGGCATAATCGGGGCGATTTATATGCTGCCCAACCTTAGTAGGAGCTTGGACTATATAGCTGTTGGCATAGCCAAGAATGTCTAAGACCGGTTGCACAAACTCCATCTCTGTTTGTGCTTCATTAAGGTTAGGCAAGATTGGCTTTTTGGAATCATACAGTGATTGAAGACCTTTTCGGAAAGGAACTAACTCCGCGTCGACTTTCCATTCTTTCCATTCAGGTAGACGTGCCTGTAGAAAGTGGTCAGAAAATAGGCCTCGATTCTGAAATGGTGGACTTGGCTGGTCAGGCAAACCTTGTTTCTTCTCTTCAGACATTCGACATAGTCCATGTAGGGGTTTTGCTATCATATTACACCTAAATACCGAAGTCTGTCACTTTAGACTTTAGGGTGCTTTATTCGTAAGGGCACGAGCAATCCACTGCGATGCAGGAAACCTACTACACAATCCTGACTTTTGTGTCGCTGAAATTGGTGGCCGTGGGTAAACAGAAAACCGTTTTAAGCAAGGTATACTATTCTTTCGGCAATTCCTCAATCATCTCTACTATCCTTGGATTATTAGGGTTGTCATTAAACTTGACCGAATAACAATGCGTCGCTCTTAGCATGATTTCTCGTTCCGCATACACAATATCGATATTTCCGAAATAGGGACTATCCTCAGAAACAACCTCGTATTTATACTTGAAAAGCCTCTGGGCTTTAAGATTGTATTCAGTTATTATCCGAATAGAAAGCCTTTGATTTGACATCGGAACACAACCTGGTTCGACGGACTTGGAAGAGAGTTTCCTCCTTGCCTTAACTACACTTAAGGGAGGGTTAGTTGCTTTCTTAGCGGATTCCTTTGCTAGTTTGTCAGCGGCTCTATTATGTTTGTCTTTTGAATGCCCTTCAACCCAGTAGAACTTAAATTTTTTCTGATTTCTATCTAATGCTTTTAACATCCTTATTAACTTTTTCCATAACTCTACATTAGCAACTGGCTTACCATGGTAGTTACACCATTTGTTTCTTGACCATTCATAAATGGCTTTATTATAGTTTTCTAACACATATTGTGAATCAGTGTGGATAGCGATATGCCAAAAGCTATTAAAAGCTGAATGATGCATTGCTTGTTTGATGCCTTCTACACAAGCATAAAGTTCCATTTCATTATTCGTAGCCCCAGTAAATCCAGGTGGTGAAATGTTCTCGATTTCCTCAAACCCCTCCTTATTGACAATAACAAGACGGATTCCTATGCCACCCAAACGAGGATGGGAAAAAGAGGAGCCATCAGTATAGATATTTATTGCATTCTCAATGACCATATCATCAGCAAGCTCCTCTCCAAATTGTAAAGCTAATATTAGTACTCATCAAGTGATAAGTCTAAGAGTCTATAAGGCCATAACCTTGGATATTGAACTTTTTAGCGTTTTGTTCAGTCTAGCAGTGCCCACTTTGTACTGATAACATTTACCCCAATTCCGGAATTATCACGAGGATGCTTAATTGACTAAGGGACACTGTGAACATCTTCCCTCTCGGCAGTAGTTCCTGAAGACGTGAATGAGCCCTTGCTGATGACAGGCAGTAAAATCAGAAGGCTCTTCAAGGCAAAGCTGTTTCGTCATATGGCGTGTTATACAATTCCCAGCCAATCTGGGATAGTTACGGTAAAGCTCAATAGCTTTCTCTGCTAGCCTTGCCTCAGCGGCTAGCTCTCCCCAGGAAAAGGCAAAAGGCAATACCACGTTTACTGCAATTTCACCGGCTTTGCTAGTTCCCAAAAGAGCCGATATCTTTGTTTTACTTTTAACATCAAAATCAAAATGGTCCCGCCAGTAGCCATCGCCAGCCACAGTCAGGCCGTTCTCCAGCACGCGGTGCCCGCCGGGCAGGGGCGCCTCTTTCACTAGCTGCAATATCCCTGCCAGGAGTTTTCCTTCGACAGGCTCAGGAGAAGTTCCTTCGCAGTAACGCTCGAGAAGGTAGCTCTGGGCGACAATGCGTCGCACTGGGGAATTGTTGGGATATATGTGTGATAAGTTCCAGTCACCTTCTTTCATGGTTTTAACTTTTTTACCCGCCGACTGCCATATTTGCTCCAATTCCTGGACTTCTTTTTCCCTGGAAAGCTTTCCTGGCCATCTTTGAGAGGGTAATAACCCGGCTGTGCCTAACAACAAAGCTTGTTTTTGGGCCAAGCCTGCTCTGGATTCGATGGAGTTGAGGGGTATTCTGTCAGCAAGGTCTTCAAAGGGCTTTGTGTTTTTAGCATAACCCAGGGCCCTCATCATGCCTCGGAAAAGCACCTGCCCCGCCTCTTCTTTCTGAGCGAAGCGAAGAATCTCGGCTTGAAAATGCATCGCCTTCTGCGTAAACCTTTCTTCACCGGCAGTGTTCAATAGCTTTCCTAAAGTTTGCCTATCCACGTGATCCAGTATCTGGGAACAAGGAAGCTGCCGGTAGGGCAGCAAATAAGCTTGGTGCCGCAATGCCTTCGCCAGACATAGCACGGGAACTGGCTTGCCGCTTTGTAGTAAGGTAGCTGAATTACAATCATGCCACATCACAACATGAAGGATGACATTATTATATTCAGCATCAGCATGATGCTTATGGCTATACCAATCGCTGGATTTAACGTGAACCTCTACATCCCCTTGCATCAAATTAGATTTGCTCACGATAACTGCATCCCGAAAATCGGGGCCGTTATCACCATTAGTCCTTCCAGGATAGATTACACTGACTAGCTCGTCTTCCGAGGAGGTCAGCTCCTTTCCCACCACTTGTTGCCATATTAGAACTGCTTGCTTTTCCGGGAATTTTATCCGATTACGTGTAATCATGGCGTAAAAAAATTACTTGTCTGTTTAAACCTTAGAGCATTGCTCACAATATTTCCTCTTGCCCTTGGAAAAACCGCAGCAGCCGACCTTAATTTGGTTCATCATGCTTCTTTCCAGCTTTGTAAGTAAAGCCACTACGCTCAGCAACTATGCTGAGCAAGGTAGCCGATGCCCCGCGAGGTCGATACATCCCCTTTTCCCATTCACTGATTGTTTGCTGCCGCGTGCCTAATTCCTCGGCTAGCTTTACCTGTGTTAGGTTTAGATGTTGCCTCAGTCCCTTGATCTTTTCTTTACTCCATTGTCTTTTTTTTCTTTTTTCCCGCTCCATCACTTAGGATTATACACGATTTAGTGTAAAAATTCAAGAAAAATTTACCAGATTTTAGGAAAACCCTCTTGCATTTTTGATTTTTCTTGATATAATGGAAATTAGCACTCTCGAGGGCAGAGTGCTAAAATTAATGCCAGAAAGGAGGGAACATGGTTAAAATTGAACCTTTAGGAGACAGGGTGGTGATAAAACCCACACCTAAAGAAGATGTAAGCAAAGGAGGGATAGTCTTACCGGATACTGCTAAAGAAAAACCTCAGGAGGGGAAAATTATTGCTGTCGGTCCGGGCAGGTTGACTGAGGATGGCAAACGCATAGCTATGGAGGTGAAGAAGGGGGACAAGGTTATTTATTCCAAATATGCTGGCACTGAGTTTAAGCTGGAAGACGAAGAGCTGGTTATCATGCGTGAAGGCGATATTCTGGCCAAGAAAAGTTAATAATAAATAAAAAAGGAGGTGAGCCAAATGGCAAAACAAATCATTTTCGGCGAGGAAGCGAGGAAAGCCTTGAAGAGCGGTGTAGATACCCTGACTGATGCGATCAGGGTGACTCTGGGCCCCCGTGGGCGACCCGTGGCGCTGGATAAGAAATGGGGTGCTCCTTCAGTGCTTAACGACGGCGTTTCTATAGCCAAAGAAATAGAGTTGCCTGACCCGTTTGAGAATATGGGGGTGCAGCTAGTCAAGCAAGCAGCTACCAAAACTAACGATGATTGTGGCGACGGCACCAGTACATCTACTATCGTAGCTCAAGCCATCATTAGTGAGGGCTTCAAAAACATAGCGGCCGGCGCTGATGCCATGGCCCTAAAGCGCGGGGTTGACAAGGGGGTAGAAGCGTTAGTTGACGAGCTCAAGAGAATGTCCATACCGGTAGCTGGTAGAGAGCAGGTAGCTCAAGTTGCTGCCATATCGGCTATTGACCAGGAAATTGGCGATTTGATTGCTGATGTCATGGAAAAGGTGGGCAAGGATGGTGTCATCACTGTCGAAGAAGGCAAGGGGCTGAAATTCGAGACTGAATATGTTGAGGGTATGAAGTTCGACCGTGGCTACATCAGTCCTTATTTCATCACCAACGCCGAACAGATGAGGGCAGAGCTAGAAGACCCCTATATCCTCATCACCGATAAGAAGATTTCCGCCATAAACGATATATTGCCGGCACTGGAAAAGATTGTTCAAGTGTCCAAGAATCTGGTTATTATTGCTGAGGATATCGAAGGCGAATCGCTGGCTACGTTAGTGGTTAATAAGCTGAGGGGCACTTTATCTCCCCTGGCGCTGAAAGCACCTGGATTTGGTGACAGGAGAAAAGCCATGCTTCAGGATATAGCTGTTCTTACCGGGGGCGAGGTTATATCTGAGGAAGTTGGCAGAAAACTGGATTCGGTTACCATTGAAGATTTAGGGCGAGCCAGAAGAGTGATTGCTGATAAAGATAATACCACCATTGTTGAAGGCAAGGGCGAGGCCCAAGATATCGAGGCTCGGATCAAGCAAATCAGGGCTGAGATAGATATCAGCACCTCAGATTATGATAAGGAGAAGTTACAGGAAAGGCTGGCTAAACTAGCGGGTGGCGTGGCAGTGATTAAGGTAGGTGGGGCTACGGAAACAGAACTCAAAGAGAAAAAGCACCGTGTAGAGGATGCCTTGTCAGCTACTAGAGCTGCTGTGGAGGAAGGTATCCTGCCCGGTGGTGGTGTTGCCCTTCTCAACGCCTTATCAGCCTTGAAGAAGCTAAAGATGGGGGGTGATGAGGCTACTGGAGTGAATCTCTTAAAACGAGCTCTGGAAGAACCTCTGAGGTGCATCGCTGGAAATAGTGGCCGAGAGGGCTCAGTGGTGATAAATGCCATAAAGGGAAGCAAGCCTGGCATAGGCTATGATGCATTCAAAGACGAACTAGGTGTAAATATGGTAGAAAGGGGTATTGTAGACCCTCTCAAGGTCACCAGGAGTGCTCTGCAGAACGGTGCCAGCATTGCTACTATGATTCTGACTACGGAGTCCTTGGTAACCGACATTCCTGAGAAAGAGAAAATGCCGGCTATGCCACCGGGAGGAGGAGGATACGAGGGCATGATGTAGCCTCTGTGGCTGGAATTCAACTAAACTCACCAGAAGGAGGAAGAACCGCCTCATGGCGGTTCCTCCTCCTTCATATTAGATCTCAAACAATTGCCTTAAAGACTTTTCCTTGATAAGATTGTCTTTCTTAATCGGTCCTATTACAGCTAAATTAAGTCTACTTTCGGTTAGAATCTCCTTGGCCACCTCTTTTAGCTCATCTATGGTAATGGCATCCACAATAGAAATAACATCATCTATGGCCAGGATTTGCTGCGTTAATATTTCCTGGCCACCGTACCATAACGCTACATTTTGGCT